>NZ_JBAVIG010000047.1:0-43512 GCF_049686655.1 Methanoregula sp. | reverse complement strand
TCGTCAACATCATGGAAACCGAAGACGTCGGCGTTGTCAAAGCCAAAATCAACGAACTCAAGGCCCGCGACCCGGGCGCGTTCGGTGCTGAGGCTATCGTCGTCGAAGTCAAGGAAGCAGCTGGCGGACAGGAAGTCGGCTCTGCAAGTGCAAACCCCCAGTTCCTCGAAATCGAGAAGCGGCTCGACAAGATCGAGAAGAAGATCGAGTTCGTGGATGCAGAGGTTGCACAGCGTGTTGGACGAAAGATTGGTCGGGATATCGGCATACTGTACGGCCTCATGGCAGGCGTTATCGTATTTATTATGCTGCTGTTCCTGTACCAGAAATTAATGGCATTGGTATAACGGAGGTGTAATAAAATATGTTCAGATTTGAAAAAGAACAGAGTGTCTGGGACTTCAACGGCACGAAGATCGGTGGACAGCCCGGTGAGTACCCGACAGTACTGGGTGCATCAATCTTCTACAACAAGCACGAGTGCGTGCTTGACGACCACAAGGGTACGATCGACAAGGCAAAGGCAGAGGCTCTCTGGAACCGCTGCCAGGTTCTCTCTGACTTAACCGGTATCCCGCACTTCATCCAGATCATCGCGGAATACGGCGAGGCATTTGAGAGCTACTTCAACTGGTTCGACTCAATCGACAACAAGACCGCGTTCTTAATGGACTCATCGGTACCAACGGCACTTGCCCATGCATGCAAGTATGTGACCGAAGTCGGTCTTGCACACCGTGCGATCTACAACTCGATCAACGGTTCGATCCAGCCGGAGAGCATCGAAGCACTCAAGAACAGCGATGTGGATGCAGCCATTGTCCTCGCATTCAACCCTGCAGACCCGTCAGTTACTGGCAGGGAGAAAGTGCTCACAGAAGGTGGCGTTGCAGGACAGACCAAGGGTATGCTGGAGATTGCAGAATACTGCGGTATCAAGCGCCCGATCCTCGACACTGCAGCAACCCCGCTCGGTCTCGGAAGCGGCGGCTCATACCGTGAGATCCTTGCCTGCAAGGCAATCCACGGCTACCCGACCGGTGGTGCATACCACAACATGACCGTCTCCTGGACTTGGCTCAAGCGCTGGAAGGGAACGAGCAAGACCCCATCCGTACTCGCAGCAGGGTACGAGGGCAAGGATGTGCTCCTGAAACAGATGTCCCACCACTACCTCGGCGGTATCGAAGGCATCAAGCAGGCAGCATGGTCAGCACCCGACATCGGCTGCAACATGATTGCAAGCACCCTCGGTGCAGACCTTATCATGTACGGACCTATCGAGAACGTAGAAGCAATGATCACCGCACAGGCCTACACGGACATCACCGTCCTTGAGGCAACCCGCCAGCTCGGGATCGAGTGCAAATCAGAAAGCCACCCAATCTTCAAACTTATCTAAATCTTTTTTTTAGAAGAATCTCGCGAGAAACGGGATTCGAGCTGGAGAAGAACTCATCAGAATTCTTCGAATTGCGATTGAATTCCGTAAGTGAAACTCGAGTTGGGAAAGGATTTATCTGAGTTCTTCGACTTTGCAAAAAACACGTTGTGCATTTCGAAAAGCGAAAAGAACTTTTATTGATCATTCCACGTTTACCGACCCACGAAAAATACGCAAGTCTGCATAGAGCTGAAGAGAAATTCTGCAACTTTCCGGGATCGCACGATATACTGCGAATTAAAATTGAACCTGCTTCAAAGTATCAAAGAATTACTAAAAAAATATTCACCGATACGATCCTCATGGATTTTCACCGTTTCCCGGTTCCCTGCGGGAAATTCACGATCCTGATCGCTTCATCGGCTTCTTTTGATCGCCCGAGATTGCGCAGGGCAATCGCCTTGTTATACCAGACAAAGGAGTTGATCGGGTTGAACCCGATCGCCTTCTCGAAATTGGCCAGCGCTTCCTCGTTCCTTCCCAGTTCCCGTAGGGCAATTCCTTTCGATGTCATGGCACGGATGTTGTTCGGGCTTGCCTCGAGGATCTCGTCAAAACATATGATCGCTTCGGCATATCTCCCGAGTTCGTTGAGCGAATATCCCTTGTTGGCGAGGGCAAAGGTATATTCCGGGTCGATGGCGAGAGCGTGTTCAAAGCACGCGATCGATTCTTCGTACCGGTGTATCTTCCGGAACGTGTACCCTTTCTCGAACCATACAGTGATAAGGTTCGGGTTGATAGCAATCGCCTTGTCATAACAGGCAATCGCGTCTTCGTGCCTGCCGAGATAATAATAGATCTTGCCCTTGTTTTCAAGCGCTACGGTGTTATTCCCGTTGACCTCCAGGACCTGGTCATAGAGGGAGATCGCATCGTCATAACGCCCGACCTTCATGAGGTGGTGCGCGTTGTCCAGTACCGCAGGGATGTCCATACCACTCATATTACCATTCACCCATGAGTATGATAATACCTTCCAGATTCTCCTGAAATTTATACCGATCCTTCTGGTGAAGGGTGAAACCGGACAAGCGTGACCAGTACGGGGGAAGTTCAATAAGAAATTATTTTATTAAAAGGAGAGGGATAGAACAACCGCCCGTAGTTCAATCCTTCCGGGAAAAAACCCGGACTAATCCGATGCCAGCCACGCACAGGAGTGCCGCCCACGGCAGGGACGCAGACTTTTGTGTGGGGGTACTGGTAATCATTGTTGTTGGCGGGAGGGTTGAGGTTGCTGTATCCGGCACCGTCGTTGTCGGGGGTACAGTAGTAATGACGGTCGTTGCGACCACCGTATCATCGGTCAGACTTCCGGGATGGAGTGTATAGCTTGTACTGACACTACCCTGATGTAAGTTCCCGGGATCCTTAAGATAAACACTCACTGTATCATAACTATGGCCTGCAAGATTGGATTTGTCAACCGGTGCATTCACTACGTACACAGTGTAGGTGCCAGGATCGATATTGTTCTCAATCCGTGAGGTGTCCCATTTCACAGACCACTGCTGGTTACTGTCGACATCGACCATAGTAAACTGTCCCTGGGCTGCCAGTTTAGATGTGTCGGTAAGGGTAACACCATCATCCGGCAGGCCGGGTCCGGTCAGGAAGAGGTATACCTCTTTGCTGTTATACGACGGGCCGCTGAGATCAATCGTGTCCCCAAGATACCCTTCGAAAGTTTGGGTTGTCTGGCTATACGCATATCCGGCTGCGGGTGAAACAACAAGGCTGGCAAACAGACATACGAGAAAGATTACACCAGCCACATTCACACAGGAGAAACAAGATCGGGACATTTGCATCACTAACACTAAACTAAACTGCCGGCAGGTTTATAGATTTGCGGGCCAAAACGACAAGTCTCCTTTAAGAGATGAAAATGATAAATATCCGGCGAAAATTCTCAAAAAATTAGGCGGGGAAATTAGTACAGCCGGTAAATGAAGTACCCGTTATGGAAATATTCGGCCTGGTCGTAATCTGCGAGCAGGTTCTTCCGGTTGCCGCATGAGAGCATCTTCTGCTGGAGTGCGGGCATCCCGGATGTATTATGGAGGAGCGTCTTGATCTCGTCATTTACCCGGCGGATCTCCTTGGTCTTCATCCGCCCGAGGACATCCGAAGGGTACGCATCAATATCGAAATAGGCGAACAGGGTCTCAAGGCAGATGAACCAGAGTTTTTCCGATACCGCATGTTCCGCTGCTGTTGTCGCTTCTGCGTCCGTCAGGACCAGATAGGCTTCATTATTCCCGTGGAAAAATGCCTTGAAACCATACAGGGATCCCCTTGATGCCGCGAGTGAATCGGGATCCACGTTCAGGAACCGTGCCAGAGCCTGCTGCTTCTGGAAAAGTGTGGGATCCTGTATACCCTGCATATCCTTGCCCCATATAAGGTCCGCACCGTAAAAACGTGCGCGATTACATTCAAAGCATGGATGTGAAAGGTTATAAGATCGTGCGTTTTTCTGTAGAAAATAACTGTGGTCAAGCGGTACCATGTAGCTGGTATGTGTGGAAAATTGATTAAAAATCGGGAATTTTTTTTAAGTATTGAGCGGTTCGAATCCCTGTTTTAAGACCTTGCCAAACTGGACGCGGATCTTGGGGTCAAGGGCGCAGACCGGGCAGACGTAATCATCCGGAAGATCTTCAAACTTCGTTCCCGGTTTTATCCCGCGGTGAGGTTCCCCGCGCTTTTCATCGTATACATAATTGCACATCGAACAGATGTACCTGGTCGGCCGCCACTCATCAAATCCCCATTTACCAATCCGGCCTTTTCCATCCTGGCCGCAGACCGGGCACACATAGTCGTCAGGCAGATCCTCAAATGCTGTACCTGCAGGAATACCGTTATGTGGTTCGCCGCGGAGCGGCGAGTAGATGTACCCGCAGAGCTTGCAGCGGTATCTGGTCATATCCTTTGACACTTTTTTCGCCGGCGATTTTTTTACCGGTTTTTTGGGCTGAGCAGCTATGCTCTTTTTTACCGGGGCTGCCTTCCGTGCCGGAGCTTTCGCTTTTTTTACTGGAGCCGTTATCGCAGCTGCGGTTTTCTTGAGAGCCGCAGAGCTCGTCCTGTTTTGTGCTATAGCCGGGGCAGATTTTTTGGTACCACCCGTTTTCGATGCTGGTAGTGCTTTTGCCATGAAACTTCTCCCGTGCGGCATTCCCGGACAGCGTGGGCATGAACCGCTCTACTGGAACATGGACGGTGCCGGCTATTATATATTATGGATGATGCAACTCACAAGAAAAGTGCCAGGTACTAACGTCATGGCCCGATCTGGTCACGAATGCCGGAGATCCGGTATTTTTATCCCCGAACAGAACGTATAATTCTGATCAGACTACAATGGACTTCCTTCCCGGCATCCTCTACTCATTTGCGACGCTGTTCATCATACTTGATCCGCTCATCTCTGTCCCGATCTTTGCGGGCATGACAAAAGGCCAGACTGCCGTGGAGATTCACAAACAGGCGTTCATCGCCGTGGCCGTGGCCGGCAGCCTGATGTACCTGTTCCTGATCTTCAACACAACGATCTTTGGTATCCTCGGGCTGACCCTGCCCAGTTTCCAGATCGCCGGGGGATTCCTGCTCTTCCTTCTGGGTATCCAGATGACACTCGGGATAGAGATCGGTCATTGCAAGGAGCATGCCAAGACAGCGGCAGGAGTGGTCATCGGCACTCCGCTTCTCTGCGGGCCGGGAACTATCACAACAGTCATGCTCCTCTCAAAGGACTACGGGATCCTGATTCCCTTTATTGCGATCACTTTGTCACTCCTTGCCACATGGATCATCCTGTACTATTCTGAACTGATCCAGCGCATACTTGGCGAAGTTATTACCGATATCATGGGAAAAGTCCTCGGCATGCTCGTGGCGGCTATTGCTGTCAAGATCATCACGGCCGGCATATTGGCCCTCGCCGTGACCCATTAAAATGCGTCCAGTTTTTTAAAATACCGCTTCGTCGTGATATTTCAGGAATCCCGTTTCATCGAATAGACCTCCACCATGTGGTGAGGGTGGTACCGCAATTTTGCCTCGCGGAGACCCGGCACACCGAGATCGCTCTCCCGGTTGATATAGGTGAATTTTTTTGCCAGACGAACTGCTGCCTCGTTATTAATTGCCTTGTAAATGCCTTCACAATCGGGCAGACCTTTCTCAAAATGCACGAGAGCCGTGTCGTTATTCATAGGCTCGAACAGGCTGATCGCACCAACTTTGGAGAATACCCGGATAATGAGGCCCCTAACCGGAAGCTGGTCAAAGTGGTCCAAAGCGAAAAAGACCGCTTCCTTCTCATGGGCAAGGACCGGGTCGCCCTCACATCCTTTCCATTCACACCATTCAATGAGGAACCGTTTCACGTCCTCCCAGTTCTCTTTCGAGATCGGTTCGACAACGTTGGTGCAGTTTTTCCGGAACTTGTTGATCTGGCGGCGGATAGTAAGATAGTTTTTACCGGGAAGTTCTGCAAGGTCAGTCGCGCGGTAGACGTATTCGAAATGGTTGCGGTCAGGCACCAGGTTTATCCCCGGGCACACCTCCCGCATCCAGAGCGCGGTCTCCGGATCGATCAGGACGATCGGTTCATTGTCGCTGACATCGGAGGCCAGCCGTATAAGAGCGCGGAGCAGGGTCGGGTTCCGGGGCCCGATGGGTGGGCGGAACCTGGTAGTGTTGTCAATGGTGCTGGCGAGGATGATATTTTTCTCCACAAATGCGTAGGTATACTGGGCGTAGTGGTTCCAGCAGACCATATTCGTGAACGTATTGTCCGAATGCACCTGCGGGTAAAGGGCATAGTGCTGTTCAAAAAACGTCCTGTCCGCAAGCGTTACGGGTTTGAAATCCTCCTGGCTCAGCATCACGGATCACCGGAAAGTATCAGGGGGATGTGTCCCTCCATGCGACGGAAGCCGAACGGCTGGTAAAAGATCTCCGTATCAGGCTCCGCGATGAGGCCGATCCACGAGATTCCGGCATCCCGGCATTTTTTTATCAGTACTGTAACGAGTTGTCTCCCGATCCCCTTGTGCCGGAATTCCGGAAGGATCACGAGATCCTGGAGATAGCCATCTGATACGCCGTCTGAGATAATCCTGCCCATGCCAATGGCACCCCCTGACGCCGGGTGGATCGCAACGGCAAATGCAAAACTGCCTCGTATCAGGCCATTGATACTTCGCGGATCGTACTCGTCCTTCCACCACCTGCCGGCGCGATACAGGCGGACGATGTCATCTTCATCCCATGAATCCACAAGCCGGATGAGGACGTCTTCTTCCATCGCGGTTACACTCACGTATATTTGTTACATACGTCCTTATGAAAAAAACCTCTGGATGCAGGCACCTGCAAAGGAGGGGGGAATCAGTGGTTCTGTAGATTATTAACGGCACCGGTTACCCTGAGGTTTCGCCGGTTTTCATCCGTTCGATGGCGGTATCGATGATCGCCCCCAGCCCTTCCACATACCAGTGCTCGGAGTTCAGGATGATATGGTAGATGGAGAGGTCTCCGATATTGATAGAATAATAGGAACGGTACCGGTCAGATTCACACTGCTCGCGTTCGAGCGTCAGTTGTTCCGCGGTTTTTTCATCAGTCACCTGGTCCCGGAACACAATTCTGTTGATACGGCAACCGATCGGGGCGTAGAGCCAGATCCTGAGATCGGCATCGTCCACCATCCAGCCGGAGAGCCTGCCTTCAACGATGATATTGTCCCGCTCCCGGGCAATCTCTTTCTGGCGGGCATCGATCATCTTATCGAATGATGCATCTTTTTTCGCAAGTTCGCCAAATTCCGCAAGCTCCATGTTGTGCTCTTTTGCCAGCTGGCGGAAGACCTCGCCGGCAGAGATCATGGAGTAGCCGTGGCGTTCTGCGAGGTACCGTGAGAGAGAGGTTGTCCCGCTCCCGGGCAACCCGCTCACGGTGATGCGCATCAGAGACCCCCGATATTCAGGGATTTCCGGATCACCTGGCTCAGCGTGATGGAACAGATCATATACCACAGCATCCATGCGGGAATGACCCAGATTACTGCCTCGTGCAGGTTATGGGTGCCCAGGTACGGCATGGTAATGGAAGTCTGGATCTCGTTCAGGCGGTACAGCAGCCAGAAGAAGATCGGAACGGTAAGAATCAGGATGATCGCCATCGGCTTGAACTGTTCCTGGGACATCTCAAGCTGTTCTTTCATCACCCGGTCTTTCTTGGCTTCCAGCTTCTTGATCTTTTTCTCGTCCTGGGAGAGCTGGGCTTCGCGGTATTCCGCCTGGAACTCCTTCATCCGCTCCTGCGAATCGGTCATCTTCTCATAATCGATCGTGTATTTCTGTACAATCGATGAGTAGAGACCGGTGAGACCGGAGAGGATCACGATCAGGATGAAGAACGGGATCCCGAAACCCACCACAATCGGTGCAAAGGCCGCATCCAAGCTCTGCCCGACATCCTGGCGCAGCCATGGGACCGTGTAGGTATACATCATGAGGAACATGAAGCCGAACGTGAGCCAGATGCCGTACTGATCCCAGATCTTACCGAAATTCATGACTTCACCGGAGTACGTCGGCAAGCTCGGTCGATGAGCGCTCGAGCAGAAAATCCGCGTTTGTGATTATACGTATGGTACACCCGGTCATCATGGCGTATGCCGCCGCCATGGACCGGTTGAACTGCTGGTGTTCCGCGATTGAACGGGCACCTTCCTTGTCCCGCGATCGGGTATCATCAGAGAGACGACGCATGAGGATCTGGTCATCGTCCGTTTCAACGAGCACGATAATGTCAGGCATCAGCTCGCGGAGCACCCATTCGGGAAGCCCCGCAAGATAGCCCTTGGGTGTTTTTACCGAGGCATGGGTATCGATCAGCACATTCCCCGAGACCTGGGCGATTGCCTGGGCAGCCCGCTGCTGGAGCCGTTTCTGGACCGCGCGATCCAGGGTACGCATCTGGTCGCGGTTCTCCACAACCTTGTCGTTCCTGGCAACCTCGAACATGAAGGTGCCGAAGTTGATCGACTTGTACCCGATACCTTCTTCCTGTAATTTTTTTAATGCTTCGTTGACTACCGTTGTCTTACCGACACCCGGTACACCGGTGATGATGACCTTTTTTCCTTCCATTCAGTGTCCCTTTCCTGACTCACTCTTTTCCAAAGAATGTCCGCATGAACGGGTACATCTCCATGATTTGCTGGCTTGCGATCTCCTCGTAGAGCCGGTAGGTGATACTGACCGTCAGCAGTAATCCTGTTCCGCTAACGGAACCGATGACACCGAAAAGGTTTGCAACCACACTGAGCACACCAATGAAGACACCACCAATCACCGTTACACGGGGGATATACCGGTCCAGGTACTTTTCCAGCACCTGCGGATTCCGGCGGTAGCCAGGGATGGACATGCCTGATAGCTGGATCTGCCGGGCGACATCCTTGGAGTCAAGCCCTGCGGTTTTGATCCAGAAGAGCGCGAAGATCGCACCTCCGACCACCATGAATGTGATATCTATCCCCATGCGTAATAGCACCTGCCATACCGCATGCCCGAGATCGGTTGTCCACCACATCCAGTCCGAGGGGCCATTGACCGGTGCAAGGTACCACATGATACCACTCTGTGGTGTTGAACCGCTGAAAGTCCCGAAGATCGTGATGTTGACGTTAGAGAGGAACATACCGACCATCTGGATGTTTGCCTGGAGCACCCGCACGAGGATCATCGGCAGGACACTGGCATAGATCAGCTTGACGGGGAACCGCGCCCTCGCCCCGCGGATCTGCGCATGGGCAAGGGGGATCTCTATACGGGTGGATTCAACGTAAACGATGATGAGGAAGATGGTGACGGTGGTGATGAAAGCAAGCATATCCGTGCCGAAGTAGGTCAGGTAGTTGCCTCCGTCAAGACCTATCGCTATGAGGCGGGGGAAGAACCCAACCGGGTACTGGTCCTTAACATGGGCCCAGCTGATAAACCCGTTTACGAGTGCCTGGGAAATACCCGCAATAATGAACAGACCCACACCGGAGCCGATACCCCACTTGGTCACTACCTCATCCATGAAGAAGATGAGGACGCCACCGATACAGATCTGGATGAAGATCAGGAGGGACACCGCGAACAGGTTGCCTCCGAAGAACTGGTTTGCAATGACCGGATCGGGCTGCAGGAAACCTCCGACGAGGTTCGGTGCTGCTTCCACAATGATCATGACAATAATCAGGATCTTCTGCAGGCCCATGTACATGACCTGGCCACGCGTTTCGCTCGTGTCGATGTGCAGGATATCTGCGCCCTTGAGGAGCTGGAGTACGATGGATGCCGTAACGATCGGTCCGATACCGAGATGAATGATCGAACCGCTTGCACCGGCAAGGAGGGCACGGTACGCGGCGAGGATATCCGCGCTGTTGGGTGCAAGTCCGAACAGCGGGATGTTTGTGAGGACAAAGTACAGGACTAGTATTCCCAGCGTCCAGATCAGTTTGTTCTTGAAATGAACGTGGCCTTCAGGGCTCTTGACTGCGGGCATTGCAGCGAGCAGGGGTTCCATTCGATCCAGCAGGTTTCCCATGGTTTCACCAAAAAATTGTTCGGATGGTCGTTATTCAACCTGAACCTTTCCACCCATCTTCTCGATCTTTGCCTTCGCAGTCTCGGAGAATGCCGATGCGGAGACGTTTATCTTCCGGGTGACCTTGCCGCTTCCGAGGACTTTGTCGATCCCCATATCAGCGATATTGATCACGATCATGTCGCCTTCCTTCTTGGCAATTCCCTGGGCAAGGAGAGAGGGTACGATCTGGTCCAGCGCACCGACATCGATTGCTGTCACGTCAGTACTGGTCTGGTTACAGAACCCGTCCTTTCCAAATACCGGGCCGCCCATCTCCTTGTACCACTTGACAAAGTGGTGGGCATTGATGCCGGCACGTCCCCTGCCGCCGCGGTTTCCTGCACCGCGACGGTTCTTGTGGGTGCCGCCACCGCATGTCCGCGAGCCGCGGAACTTTGAACGCTTGTTGGTTGGCATCTGCTTCACCTCATCTTATAGAGGAGAGTATTGATCTCCTGACCATAATAGCCAAGCGCTCCACCCTGGGGGAAGGTGCGCTTGGTGGTCTTGTATCCTTTGCGCGGGGGGTGAAGGCGCAGCACGGGTTTAAGTCCCGGCATGTCACGTAGTTTCGTTTCCCCGCCGGCAAGTGCCCTGGCGAAATCCGCAATGTTGCTGTAAGTCGAGTTGGACTTGATATACTCGTCTGTGAGCGGCGCATCGCCGAGAACCCTGCCGCGGGTCTGCAGGAGGGTCTCGACAGTTACTGCATCCACTTCACCATATGCTACATAGTCCTTGACTTTCCGGATCATGCCGAGGTTCTCGGGGGAGTCCGCAATGAGCACGCAGTGGTTGATGTGGTGCAGGCGCAGCATCTTCAAGGTGTCCTTGATGTCCCGGCGGGTTTTCACAACACCGCGGACCTGAACGACCGCGTACATTACTGTGACCTCCCTGTCCGGATCATGTTGGTCGCCTTGAGCGCGTTGAACGTTGCCTTTGCGAAGTTGATGGTCGTGCGGGTCTGTCCGCGCGCAAATGTCCAGGTATCCTTGATACCTGCGAGTTCCAGCACTTTCTTGCTGATGTCACCGGTAACAAGCCCGATTCCCTGAGGTGCGGGCTTGAGGGTGACCTTAACGCTTCCGGCAGTGCCGGTGACCTGCATGGGGATGGAGTGACTTACGTTGCACCCGCATTCCCAGCTGCCACAGCCGCGCCGCACCTTGATCAGATTCATCTTTGCCTTGACGATCGCTTTCTTGATCGCGTCGCCGACCTGAACGTCCTTGCCCTGGCCGAAGCCGATGTACCCGTTACGGTTGCCTACGATGACAACGGCACGGAACTGGACACGGCGCCCGGAATCGGTCATCCGCTGCATCATGGCGATATCGAGGACTTCATCCTCGAGGTCAGGGAGGAACGCGTCAACAATCTGGGGTTCCTTGATAGGCCTGCCACTCTCGAGGACCTGATCAATGCTCTTGATCTCACCCGAAGCGACGAGCTTGCCAAGACCGGTGACCGGGTGCCATTCTTCTCGTTCGTATGCCATTTACGCCATCTCCTTCTTTATGGCATCTGCCACCTGTTCGACATTTTTGACGAGGTCGCCGGCATTCTTGTTGTATGCCGCGATGTGCGCACCCTTGATGCGCTCTTCCGAGGGGAGAATCTCCTCGCCGTAGGGAATGTCAAGTCCTGCATCCACTGCACCCTTGAGCGCAGCGAATACGCGGGCGCCCGTTGTGGCGCGGTTGAGCCCGATATCCAGTATAGCGCGGTCCTGCCCGGCCTTCTTTGCCTTGACGGCAAAGAGCATGCCCGTGAGGTAGGCTGCGGGAGTGTTGGACATCGATCCCTTGTATCCGTATGTCTCGAGCTCGGCAGAGTTTGCTGCTACGAGCGTGCGATCGCCGTCCATCTCGGCAACAACGAGCTGCACGATGATGTGCCGGTTTGTCTTGCGTACCACCATCCGTGGTGCATCCGCAACAACAAGCCGGGTCCGCTGGTAATAATCGGTCTTGCCTTCCCTCCGTCTCCGGAAGGGGACAAAATACCGTGATCCTGTTGCCATGTTACTTCATCCTCCCTGCGAGGATCTCCATCTGCGCCTTCATGTGCGCGACGCTCCTGAACTGGCCACCTGCCGCTTTGCGGTAGAGAACGCGATACATATGCGGGTCAATGGTACCGGCTGTACGCAGTTCAACGAGCACTTTCCTGATTGCACGGATCTTCTGGACCCATGCGGTCTTGCTCGGGTTGCGGGCACCTGCTGCACCTTTCCTCTTGCCTGCACCTTTCCGGTGCCCGTATGACCGCTGTGCGATCCGTGCCCGGGCCCTGCCGCGGCTGACACCTTTCTTCTGGTGTGCCTTGATCGCGCCATCCGTTACGAGTCCCCGGAGGTCCTCGCGCGAGATCGCGTTCTCGATATCCGAGATACGGGCCGGGTCGAACCAGACGCGGTTAACACCGCACTTCAGGATGGACGCGGCAATGCGTTTCTGGCTTGCTACGTCACTCATTCTTCTTCACTCCTGAATCGGTCTTCTTTTTTGCCTTGGTTGCGGAGGCAGTCTTTGCTGCAGCCTTGGGCTTTTCCTCATCAGCTGCCTTCTCTGCCGATTTGGCCGGTGCCTTTGTGGTCTTGGCGGGCACCTTCTCCTTCTTTGCGGGAGCCTCTGCTGCTTTCTCCACCTTGGGCTTGGCTTCCTTCTTGGCCGGCGCTTTCTTCTCTTCGGACTTGGACGCCGGTTTTGCCTTTGGTGCCTCTTTCTTTGCCGGGGTGGCTGCTGCCTTGGACTTTACGGGTTTCTTCTCATCCTTCTTGGCTTTACCCTCATCCTTTGCTGCAACCTTTGCCGGTGCCTTCTTTGCCTTGGGCGTGATGGTACGGATATTGAGCACCTTAAGCCCTGCGGCAACTGCAGCTTCCTGCAGCGCAACCCGCTTGCGATCGCCAACCGTTGCGGAGATCCGCACGGCCTGGGTCTTGTTGTCAAGTCCCGCGAGCTCCTTGATTGAGGCTACGAGGACTTCAAAGAAGCCGCTCGGGTGCATGCCGCGTACTGCGATCGGGCTGCCGAATCCCGGCTTGGGGAGTGCTCCCTTTGCCTTCTTCTGCTCCCTCTGTTTGTTATGCTGGCCGCGGGGCTTTCTCCATGAGTCGGAGAGCTGGCGTTTCTTGCCAAACCCGTCGCGCTTGAAGCTTGCGCCTTTATCAACGCGCACACGGATCAGTCGTTTTACTTCTGTTGCCATTGACTTCAGCCCCTCTGAACCATGTAAATGCCATCCTGGAACACCCGCGGGTCGCGGTTCCGGATATGGGTAGCGTGTTCGATGTTTGCTGCTGAGTTCCCGACCAGTTCGCGGTCGATGCCGTTGAGCATGACTTCGTCATTTGCCACTTTTGCCGTGACACCTGCTTCGATCCGTGCATACCGTGCTTTCTTCTCGCCAAGGAAATTGGCAATCTCAAGCCGGTTTCCCTGGAGTTTGAGCTGGATGGGGAAGTGGCTGTAGACCACTTTCATGCGGTACTCGAAGCCTTCACTGACACCACGACACATGTTCTTGGTGTGCGCCTCAAGCGTGCCCACCATTGCCGTGATCTCCTTTCGCCGGGATTCTGTTGCAATGGTAACTTCAGAGCCGTCGCAGGTGATCGTAACCTGGGGGAACCGCATATTGCGGACGAGCTGCCCCTTGGGACCGGTCACCCGAAGCTGCGTGCCGTCAAGCTGGGCTTTGACGCCATCGGGAATCTTAACTTTTCGTATTGCTGACATCATCGCACCTTCTCAGTAGACGTACCCGAGCAGTTCGCCACCGATACCTTCCTTCCGTGCCTGTTCGTGGGACATGACGCCACGGGAGGTGGAGAGCATCAGGATACCGAAGTTCTTCCCGGGGAGATATTGTTTCTCCCAGTATTCCATTTCGTCAAGCTGTACCGAGAACCGTGGGGTGATTGCACCGCAGCGGTTTATCCGGCCCGTAAGGTTGACCTTGAGCTGCCCGCCCCTGCCATCTTCTACGAACTCGAAGCCGCCGATGTATCCGGCGTCCTGCATGATGCGGAGCATTGCGCCGAGGAGCTTGCTTGCGGGTTCGATAACACACACGGATTTGCCGGTGTCGCCTGCATTTTTCAGGGCACACATTCCGTCTGCTATGGGATTTAATCGTGTCATTTCTTGCTCACTCCTCAGCTCATCTTCTTGAAGCCCATCTTCTGGGCCCATTCGCGGAAGCACTGCCTGCAGAACATGATATGGTATCTGCGCACGAGCCCCTGTTTGCGCCCGCACATCTTGCACTCGTTCGCACCGCGACCGTAGATCTTCTTCCTTTCTCCAGCCATTAGCGCACCTCTACCTGGTATTTCTCCCTGAGGAACGCGATCGCATCCTGTTTGCTGACGCGCTGTTTTGCCGGGAGTTTCTTCTGCTCCATGCGCCTGCGGGTGATCCGTATGCCTCTGCGTTCGAGCACGACGTTGACATCCATACCGTAGATACCGATCTGCGGGTCGTAGGACATGCCGGGGAAGTCAGTGTGCTCCTCGATACCGAATGAGAAATTCCCGCTCTTGTCAAGCTGGCTCTCAAAGAGCGTCTTGTTGATGATCTTCAACGAGGTATCCAGGAAGTCGCGGGCGGGTTTGCCACGGAGGGTGACCTTGCAGCCGATTGGCATGCCTTTCCTGACGGAAAAAGCAGGCTGGGTCTTCTTGGCAATGCTCCTGATCGGCGTCTGCCTGCTGATAGTCTTCATGATGTTTTCCGCTTTCACCAGCTTATCGCCGGCCTCGCCGACTCCCATGTGAACGACAACCTTGTCGACATAGATATCGCGCATCGACGTCACTGTTCAATCCCCCACTTGGCAATTGCGGATGTCTGCTTGCCCACCATATAGATGTAGGGGG
The DNA here is from genome assembly GCF_049686655.1 of Methanoregula sp. Classification (GTDB taxonomy): domain Archaea; phylum Halobacteriota; class Methanomicrobia; order Methanomicrobiales; family Methanospirillaceae; genus Methanoregula. The sequence goes on along the minus strand of NZ_JBAVIG010000047.1, from coordinate 28,513 downwards.
CAATGGTGTCGAACCGGGTACCCGACTTCTCATCCTCAAGGATGATCTTGTTGGGGACACTGCCGGGCATCTTGATGATCTCAACGATCCGGGCAACTTTGCCGGAGTGTTTTCCGCCGATGATCATGGCCATGTTGCCTGCTGCAAACGGGAAGTGGTTGAGGATCTTGAACCGGGTCTCTGGTTCAATGGAAACCTCGATGGAATCCCCGGACTTGTAGGTGTTGTCCGCGAGAATGTTGGCGCCATCCCTCATGTTCAGCTGGACCTTGCCACCGGTAATGGTAGTTTTGTTCCTGACCTTGCACAGGCGGCTCTTTGCCGCGTCTGCATCGATCTCGATGGAAATGTGCCGGCCGTTCTTGTCACGCAGGATACGGTAGTACTTGTTGATCTTCGGCAGGGAGATGATGTCGAAAATGCCGACACCCATCTTGGGATCGCGGCACGACCTTCCGTTGATGATCACATCGTTCTGGCCAAGGATCTGCTTGACCTCTTTCAGGTTCCGCGCGTAATCCATGTGGTCACGGAGCCAGACTGCAATCGGCATTGCATTTGCGTTGTGCGGGCCGGGTGCAGTCTTTGTAATGAACTTCGTGGTCTTCTTTGCGATGTGCCACGAGTCAGGGGCGTTTAATCGCTTGAGATGGTCTGACATTATTCGGCCTCCGCGAGTTTTGCCGCACGGCGCTTGTCATTGAGGTTGAGTTTGGTGAGCTGCACGTTCGAGGCATCAACACCCCGGGGAACTTCAGTCCCGTCTGCCTTTGTCGAGAAGACACCGTGAACGACAATCTTTGCATTCCTGGTGTCGACTGCATCGACAAGGCCTTCAGTACCGACGAAATCCCCACGGGTAACCCGGACAGTATCGCCCTTGGTCACGCGCAGTGTCTTCTTCTTGTATTGCTCTTTCAGGACATCTGAAAGGGGGGCGTTTAAGTATTTGGTCTTCACGTGGGAAGGTGCGTTATAGCGTGCCTTTCTCTGTTTTCTCGGCTGTTCGCTTTCAATTCTTGCCATTTCACGCACCTCAGACAATGATAGTTGCCATGGAACCGAGTTTGGGGAACCGCTCCGCAACTTCACGGGCTACCGGTCCCTTGATCTCAGTTCCTTTTGGCTCATTTTTCTCATCCACGACAACGACAGCGTTGTCATCAAAGGATACACGCATGCCGTTTGGCCTGCGCATCTCCTTCTTTGCGCGGATGACCACTGCACGCACCAGCTTGCGGCGCATGTCGGGGGTGCCTTTCTGGACACTCACGGTAGCGAGATCTCCCAGTCCCAGTTTGGGCTGACGGCGCCTGACACCATGGTAGCCAAAGACCGAAATGATCTGCACGGTCCTGGCACCGGTATTATCGGCGCATGCGAGCCTTGTTCCTGTCGCAAGAGCCCTCGGCGTCTTGGACTGCTTTGCCTTCATTGTGTCTGCACCTCCACAACGACAAAAGTCGTGCTCTTCGAAAGCGGCCGGCACTCAGCAATCTTTACCATGTCGCCAACCTTTGCCCCGATACAGGAGGGGTTGTGGGCATGGAGCTTCGAGCTTCGCTTCTCGTACCGCTTATATTTACGAACGTAGTGCAGGTAATTCCGTGCCACTACGACCGTTCCCATCATACGATCGCTCACGACTTTGCCGGTGATCACCTGGCCGCGCACCGGTAAAGTGCCGTGAAACGGACAATTAACGTCCTTGCATTCCACGCTTGGGGCCTGGACGTTCAATCCAATGTTTAGTGCCATTATGGTATCCTCTTCTTTTCGTGCAGGTTGATCCTTCTTTCAGGAGCCAGTACCATCACGGATCCATCTATCTCAACATGTTCCCTGCCGGGAAGGCGCACCGCAAAGATGCTATACATCTTGGGGATGCGCCTGACACCACGGGGGGTGTCAATCACGAGCAGGTTCTTTGTCTCATCGATGATGCGACCGGACAGCCCCTTGTGAGAGGGGTTTGCGGCTCCCGATACCAGAACGTCCAGGCCAATGAGTTCATGGCGGAGGACATTCTGGGAAGAGATCATGCAGTTCTCCTGCGGTTCTGCTCGGTCAGCATGCGGGCAATCGTCCTCCGGAGTTCGCGGATGTGTCCGGGGTTCTCCGTGGCGCCACCTGCACTGACTTTTCCATAGTGCTGGACGAGCTCCATCCGGAGTTTTCCCATATTTTCCTGCAGCTCAACATCAGAGAGCTGCCGGACATCCTGGGCTCTGAATATTGCCATTACTGTTCCCCTCCCAAATCCTCATCGGGAAGTGCCGGTTCTTCGACATCGGCGTCACCAACAGGGACAACACCGGCCTTCTGGGCCGGGCGCTTCTTCTCCTGTTCGATGATCGAGAAGTGGTCGGGCAGCTTCGCGCCTGCGGGCACGAGCTTGACCTGGACACCAATAACACCGAGTTTCTTGATCGCTACGGCATAGCCTTTCTCAACGATCGTATTGCTCGGCTCGCCGCAGTGCTTGATGTACCCTTCAGTAAACTTCTGAGTACGGGCACGTGCCCCGGTCAGTTTCCCGGCTATGACGACTTCACAGCCAAGCGCACCGGAATCCATGACCCGGCGCATGATACTGGATCCTGCCTTGCGGAAGTACCAGCCGCGCTCAAGGGCGTTGGCCAGTCTCTCTGCCATGATCTGGGCATTGAAACTGGGGTTGGTAACCTGCTGGACTTCGATCTGCGGGGATTCAACACCGTAGTTCTGGGCAAGGTCAAGGGTGAGCTGGTGGACCAGCTTGCCGCCCTTACCAATGACAATTCCCGGCTTCTCTGCAAAGATGGTGACCTGGGTGCCAAGTGGCGTCCTGGCGATGTCCATCCCGCCGTAGCCTGCGCGCTTGAGTTCCTTTGAAAGGTACTTCTCTACGCGGGCCTTCCTGACGCCTTCAGCAATGAATTTTCTCTCGACTGCCATATTACGCCACCTCGCGGACGATGATCTCGAGGTTCACGGACTCGCGGACCTTGGGAGTTGCCCTTCCCATTGCACGGGGAAAGAATGCTTTCTGGGCACGCCCGCGGTTGGCGGAGGCGTGGATGATCTCGAGCTTTTCCGCATCGAGACCTATGTATTCGGCATTCTTCTTGACCGATTCAAGGAGACGGATGTATTCCCTGGATGCCTTGACCGGGTACCGGCCTGCATCCCAGTTACCGGGAAGGCCGCGTTTGTGCGCGACATTCCGGTTGAAGTGCCGGAACGGGACGGCTTTTTTCAGTTTGACTACCTCGTTAAGGTACGCGATTGCTTCGTTCACGCGCATGTGCCTGATAAGCCCGGCAATCTCGATCGAGTGTTTGGGGGACATGTTTAGCTCGTTGGCCTTGGCCTTTGCCACGTTGTCTCCCGTGATTTTATTGGAATAATCAATGCGTGCCATGTCCATCACTTCAGCGGAACGTACTTGCTGCCTCTGGTTGCACCGATACCGGCACTTCCGTGAGAAACCCTCTTTCTTGTCAGTGCAAATTCCCCGAGGTAATGGAAGACAGACTCCGGCTGGAATTCAACCTTGGTGAACTCCTTGCCGTTGTAGATCTCGATGGTCTTGCCGATCATTTCCGGCATGACGATCATTTCACGAAGGTGTGTCCTGACTTTCTCATCACCCTGTCGGATCTTTGTGAGTAATGTCTCTTCCCCGCGGGAGAATCCGCGTACAATCTTGCGACGTGGACGGGCTGGCATAAGCGGGAGGAGTTCGCTGATTCCCTTTGCCTTGAGCTCGTCTATAGTAAAGCCGCGATAGGTGAACTCCTCACGCCGTCTTGGCATTCTCTTCTGTGTCTTCTTAGGTGCTGCCATACCCTTCACTTCCTGCTCTTACCTGTCCTGCGTGCAGCCACATGTCCGACAGTCCTTCCTGGAGAGGTACCTCTCGCAATGGTCTTCGGGCGACCAGTGTGCTGGTGTCCACCGCCACCGAACGGGTGGTCGATGACGTTCATCGCTACACCACGGACGCGTGGCCAGTTGGATGCGGTATTCGCCATCTTGTGGTACTTGTTACCTGCTTTCACGAACGGCTTCTCGACACGGCCGCCACCTGCAACGATTCCAACAGTTGCGCGGCAGCGGTGGTTGAACCATTTGGTTTTGCCGCTGGGCATCCGGATACCGACGCGGTCTCCGATCTTGTCGACTACGACTGCCTGGACTCCCGAGGCACGGACAAACTTGCCGCCATCGTTGGGCCGGGCTTCGATATTGCAGATGTAGGTCCCGGTGGGGATATTCTGGAGGGTGAGCGTGTTGCCATTCTTTAATTCGACGTTGGCTCCCCAAGTGATGACTTCGCCGATACCCAGTCCCTCGGTGACGAGCATGTAGACTTTCTGCCCGTCCTCAAGTTTGACGAGCGCGATCGGTGCATTGCGTGCGGGATCGTGTTCGATGTCGATGACCGTTCCGGTGATCTTCTGCGTGTCATCACCGATGTGCTTGAGCTCTGCCTTGTACCGGTGGGATGGAGCGCGGTATGTCGGGCCTCCCTTGCCCCGGCTTTGTGTTGTGATTCGATGTCCCATGTTCCCCACCTACATTATGCCGAGCCGGCTGAGGATCTCCTCGGCGGCCTTGTCATTCTCAAAGCTCACGATGGCCTTTTTCTGGCCGTGTGTGTTCATGAGCGTGCGGACGCTTTTGACATTCTGGCCGAATGCCTTCTCGATATCGCGCTTGATGTCGTCCTTGTTCGCCTCACGGGTGACAAGGAACTGGAGTTTGCTCTGGTTCTCGAGGAGGACCATTGCCTTTTCCGTAACAAACGGGTATTTCAGGGTCATTTACCTGCCCCCCAGGCGTGTGAGTGCGCTCTCGGTCCAGACGGTGAGACGTCCGGCCAGCATTCCCGGCGCGAGGTGCTCGACATTCAATTGGTCAACGGTAACTACGTCGACACCGGAAAGATTGCGTGCTGCGAGCAGCGGCTTGTCTGCGGTGACGATGAGGAGGCTCTTGCGCTGCTTGAACCTGCGCCCGCGCATCTTGCCCCTGCCTGCCTTGACCTTCTTGCTGTCCTTTGCCCGTTCGATGTCGCTGTAGATACCTGCAGTGGTGAGTACAGTGATGACATCCTGAGTGCGGCCGAGTGCCTCGAACTTGTCCTCAAAGACGATCGGTACTGCACCTTCGAAGGTGTGTCCCCGACCCTTGATGAGTTCTGCAGAGATGCTCGCGGCGACAGCCGAGCGGAATGCCTTCTGTTTTTCCTTCTGGTTGATCTCTTTGATCAGTACTTTGGCTACTTTCGGGGGGTGAGCCTCACGTCCGCCTTTTGCCTGCGGGACTTTTGCTGCGCGGGAGCCGTTCTTGATACGGGGAACGTGTGATGATCCGCGACCACTTCCCCAACCCACCGCAGACGAGCGGATACCGGCAAACGGGTCGGTCCCGTGCGGCTGTCTCCGGGTGCTCTGGAGTGCCATGACTGCTTTCTTGATCAGATCGGGGCGGTAATCCTCGGAAAAGATCTCCGGAAGCTCGATGTCCTTGGTGATTCCGCCTTCAAGTGATTTAACCTGTGCTTTCATCTCTGATCATCCCTGCTTGCTCTGGGTGCTCACAAACTGGATTGCCGGCATCCTGACGACATGTTCGCCCTGGCGGATCGCGGGCCTGATACGGATGAGCCGCTTTACCGGGCCGGGGATAGAGCCCTTGACAAGAATGTACGGGTTCTTGAGAACACCATAATGGAGAAAGCCCCCGGCGGGGGTGATCTCGCTAGCATCCTCGCTGATCTTTAAGATCCGCTTGTTGAACTCGGTGCGCTGCTGGAATCCCAGCTGGCCTATCTGGGGAACCTGCCACCTGACATGGTGGGGGTTCCACGGTCCGAGGGTTCCAAGGTGGCGTTCTTTTCCGCCAACGGAGTGTTTGCGCTTGCGCAGTGCAATGCCCCAGCGTTTTACGGCACCCTGCGTTCCCTTACCGGTGGTAATTGCAGTGATGTCTGCATATGCTCCGGCCTGGATCACGTTGGTGAGCGCAACTTCCTTTCCAAGGAGTCCCTGTGCAAACTCGAATATCTTCTTGACATCTGCACCGCCGATCTTGATCTCCATAAGATCGGGTACCTTCTTTGGGACACCGGAAAGTGATGCGGGCTGCGTGTACGTTACCGCGTGGATCTCTGCTACAAGTCCGGCTGCCAGTGCATCGGTGAACTTCTTCAGCGCGGCTTCCTTATTGTAGTCCTTGGGCAGGGTGATCCTGCGTCCAAGCACGGTATCAAGCTGGTCTGCCCAGAGTTCAGTGAACGCATGTTTGCCGTATGTATCCCGGCTATAAGCGCGGATCGCGGCTACCTTCATCATCGGTACTTCAATTACCGTGACTGGCACCATGATCTCTTTGCCTTCGGTTGGACTGCTCTTGTGATCGTCCACCATAATTACATGCGTCATACCTACCTTATACCCGGCAAATCCCTGCAGGACCGGTGCTCCCTCACTAAGAGGCCACGATTGGTATTTCGGGATCGGGCTCTTTGCACGCTTTCTCGGGCTGAATGCAAGTGAACCACGGCGTGGTCTGTTTATTTTTGGCATGTGTTAATCAATCCTTTATCTTGCGTGTAGGTTATTCTCATTGCGACACGTTTGAGAGATTAATCCGAGATGTGTGACAATTTTGGCTTTTTTTCAAAGCCAACACGCGACACAGGGTAGCGAGTATGCACCGGATATCGCACAGGCAATCGTGAGATTACCAGTAAGACATTCCGCTGATGATTGCGTTACCCTGTCCTGGAGATGCGTATGAGATTGTACCCATCGCTGTGCCGGTGTGCCCGGCATTCCTGTCTCGCGAAAGAAGATCCTGACAATGACGCATCCATCCGCTGTTCTTACGCAGCAGACGGAGCGGGCACGTTGCACGAACGTTGGCCCATGCGCCTGATCAGACCCACTCTGTCAGCCTGTTGTGACGGATCACAACTCCTTCTCGGTATACCTTCCCATGCGGGAAGGTTGACCAATCAAGGTATACCCACGGCAGAACCGTTATTCCAGTGTCCGGATGCACGGTCCCGCCGTATGCAGATCCGGCCCGGTAACCCGGGCGCTTGATCTGCAGAGGATAACCTCATATCGGCTTCCATTATTATTGAATAAAAGAGGATATAAACATATGCCAGGAATCGGAGGTGAAAACGGGTATCTGGAAGGATTTTATGAAACCGTAAACCGGCTCACCCGAAATACAATTCTCCTTGATCGGTGATATAGACAATAATATCTTCACAGACCGCCCTGGCCTTGCAGGCCTGGGACCGGGATTCCCTGAGCCGGTTTATGAGGGATATCGTATCGTACTTCACTTTGATCTTGATCTTTTCCGCCTCACCAAAGATGATGGCAGGGACATTGAACAGATCAGTCCCGGAGGGGATAGTGCAGAGATGGGTCGCATCAAGAGTGTAGAGGAATTCGAGGGTCTCTTTTGCTCTGCGGATATTCTCCATTGCGCTTTTCTCAATGGTACAGACATTGGCTTTTGAGGTGGAGATGATATCGGCAATCTGCTGCTGGGTCAGGCCCTGCTTCCGATACCTGAGTACCTCCATCTGGCGATCCGTGAGCAACCCGTCCTTCATACAAAGAACTTTTCCGTCAGAACTTAAACACTTTTCGTTAACTCTTCAGGTGCCGACGAAGGTACGTTCATTCATTCACATGGGAAATTCATTATATAATGTTAAAGAATAGTGTTTCCTCTTTTTTACGAGGAGAGAAGACGTTTCAAAATGTTTATATGAATACCGGGTCATAATAACGTGTTATAAAAAATATCGAGGTGAATTAGATGGTTGTTAAAGTAGGCGTTGCGAAACTCGGCAACATTGCAAGTGGTGTTATGGCAGAGCTGCTCCTCGATGAGAGAGCAGACCGTGAAGACATGCAAACATTCATGGCGACCAGCGGCACGAAACTCGAGCCGGCAGATGTCGACCGTGTGGTTTCCAACCTGAAGGCATATAAACCGGACTTCTGTATTGTAGTTTCCCCCAACGGGGTTCTCCCCGGCCCGACCGGTGCCCGAGAACAGCTTGCAGCAGCAGGTATCCCGGTTATCATCATCACTGATGATGTAACCACGAAAAAGGAGTGGGAAGCGGTCAAGGCTGACACCAAGTTCGGCTACATCATCATGAAGGCAGACTCCATGATCGGTGCCCGCCGCGAATTCCTCGACCCCATCGAGATGGCCGACTTCAACGGCAACCTCGTCAAAGTACTGGCAGTCACCGGTGCATTCCGCAAACTCCAGCTCGCTATCGACAAGGTCATCGACCAGGTCAAGGCAGGAAAGAAGGGCACAGAACTTGAGCTCCCCAAGATCATCATGACCACTGACAAGGCAGTCGACGGTGAATTCACCAACAACTATGCACTCGCAAAGGCACGCGCTGCCCACGAGATTGCGATGGCAGTTGCAGGACAGAACGTCAAGGGCTGCTTTATGACCAAGGAATGGGAGAAATATATCCCGATCGTTTCAAGCGCTCACGAGATGATGAGGTGCGCTGCAGCTCTCTGTGATGAAGCCCGCGAGCTCGAGAAAGCAGGCGACAGCATCCTGCGCCAGCCCCACAAGAAGGATGGCACGCTCGTCCGCAAGAACAAACTCGTTGCAAAATTCGAGTAAATTTTTTTTATTTTTCTTTTCTGTAAAGGGTCCCAAGCTCTTCCGGCAGCGTCATGATCACCGGTTCCATGTGCAGGCGTTCCATGAATGCTGAATCGCTTGTGGAAGACGGGTTGGGGTTGATCCGGGAAATTAAGGTGCAGAACGCATTAAACCCGTTATCGTTTCCCGGGTGATCGAAAAAGATGGCCATGTTGAATGCATAGGTCCCAAGTTTCCGGTACAGGGAGATTACATCAAGGATACCCATTGCAAGAAGATCGGCATACGGCTCCAGTTCATCGATGGTAGTAATCGGGAGATATCCCCTGATTTCACGTTCTCCCACGGGCACTGCGTTTGCGGCCCAGACAATCTCCTCTCCGGACAAATACCGGTCGGATTTTTTTTCCTCTTCTTTCAAAACGTCCCAGTAGCACCTGCCATACGAGTTCCGGTATTCCCTGCTTACCGTAAGGTATTGCCCGGCAATCCGTGATGGCTGGCTGTCACACAGCCCCTGCATGTGCGGGTGAACGAGGCTTGCCCCTGCTGAAGGGAGAAAATTCCAGTTGATGCTCGGATAGCCATCATACCGACCGAGGGCCTCTGCCTGGCTCAACAAACCGTCCACGATCTGCTGCTTTGTGAACATATCCACGAAATGTTCCCGGGTTAGAACAGTAACAACATGCCCCTGTCCGAACGGAAACATATTCGGGAAAGTAACGCTGTCACCCCGGATGATCCGTGTGCCATCTGGAAAAGGCGGGGTGACGGTAAAAATACGGTCCCTGCAAAAGGGACAATCTTCCGGAGCCGGGGGAATATAGGTCTGATGATAGTTATGCCGTTTCGATCGATCGGGACTGATCCGACATCGGAACCCGGTGAGCGGATCCTCCCGGAACTGCACGATTCCATTGGGAGTCGCAACTTCAGTGATGGAAAACATTCCCATTACGATGTATATTTCCGGCAGGAGCTGATAGTCATTTGCACGACAGAGATTTAACCTGCGGGAAAATTTTTTACAGAGAGCCGCAAAAGAGGAAAAAAAATTTCTGCCAAGGCACCATCACCTGTTTCGGCTGTATCCGGGCAGGTATTGTAGTCTGCTCTTATACAACGTACTTGCCGAGGAGGCGGATGGAGTTGGTCATGTCGGGACCGAGTGGTGAACCGAAGATGATCTGCGTGACACCTGCCTTGGTGAGATCAGCGCATTTCTGCTTGACCATCTCAGGAGTGCCTGCGATGGTGAAGGCATCGATCTCTTTGTCCCCGACAAGTTCTCCGACGGTCTTAAAGTCGAACTTCCCGAGTGCTGCCTTGATCTTGGCAACATTGTTGAGGTCGAGGCCGTGGCGGGTCAGGAGGTCTGGCGGTGAGCCGGCTGCAATGAATGCTGCAACGATCTTGGCTGCATTGCGGGCCTTCTTCTCGCTCTGGTCGATGGACATTGCGGTGTACGCACCGACATCAAAGTTCTTCTTGCCTACCTTGTCGCAGGCTGCCTTGATGATCGGGATTGCGATAGCGAAGTCCTTGGGGTTGGATGCATTGATAAGTGCACCGTCACCGATTCTTCCTGCAAGGTCCAGAACCTTGGGGCCCTGTGCACCGATGTACATGGGAATACCCTTCTTTCCGGGCAGGGTGACACCGGTCAGCTTTGCACCGTCATAGTCGAAGAACTGCATTCCGGACTTCTTGACTTCCTCGCCGGCACAGAGCTTGCGGATCTGCACAACGGCTTCCTCGAGGCGGCCAACCGGCTTCTCAGGGTTGATTGCCAGCTTTGGGAGCGTTGAGAGGTCGCCCGGTCCGATACCGAGGACAGCACGTCCGTCGGAGATCTCATTGAGCGTGCAGGCAAAGGATGCCATTGCAGCGGGAGTGTCCGTGAACGCATTCATGATACCCGGACCCATCTTGAGGGTCGTGGTTGCCTGAGCAATCGCGGCGAGGGTTGGGTAGCAGTGGCGGTTGTTGTAGTGGTTGGTGATCCATGCGAAATCAATGTCTTTGGATTCGGCAAGTTTACAGAAGTTAACAACTTGCTTTACATTGACATTTCCTGGTACGAATTCTATTCCATATGTCAAGGCTTGTGCACCTCATTGAGTATTACCGTACACGCGTTTAAATAAATTATCATTTTATGTTGGCTCCGTTAAGGGATCCATTCACAAATCGTCCATTCTGAGGTTTTTTCAGGAAAACCGACCACGAATGTCCAGTAAGCCGGGGCAGACGCAGGATGATATCCCCATTCAGGAACCATTTGCAGTTTCCTTGATTCTTTAAAGAGTGTAAGACATTACTCAGTGTAAGAAAAATATAGGGAAAAATTTTTTCTCCACATGCAAGTACCCTATAAGATATTGAACTCCGGCCGAACAATATTAGTATTACGGTGTACAGCGACCCAGGTCAAGCGGTTTTATAGGTTAATGCTATGCGGATAGTGGCAATCGGATTGGGCGGGGCAGGTTGCAGGATAGTTGACAGCCTGTACGTGACAGATCGGCGGAGCAGCAGGGTTGCCTGCATTGAGGCACTTGCTGTCGATGTCGATGAACAGACCCTGCAGCATCTCACCGGAATCCCCAATAACTCACGGATCTTTTTCCCTGCATTTGATCCGGGAAATTCATCGGCATCGATAGACTCTGACGCAACGGCGACCATTGATATCGGTGAGATCGTCTCGCGGGTCCACAATTTTGAATCGGGTGAGACGGATGCAATAATCATCTGCTGCGGGCTTGGCGGCAGCATGGCAGATATCGCACCGCACGTGATTGCCGGCCTGAGGTCATCAATAGTCGAGCCCATCTTCGGGCTGGTAACACTTCCCTGCCTTGCAGAAGGAGAGAAGAAATCCGGGAAAGCGGCCGATGATATTGATATCCTGTCCCCGCTTCTTGACGGATTGATCCTCTTCGATAATGAGACCTGGTACAAAAAGATCCGGGCTGGTAAGGCCAGGCTGGTAAAAAAAGAGAGAAGCTTTGCCGGGATGCTCGGCTTTGGGAAGAAGGAGCCGGAGATCTCTCCCGAACTTGCCACGTATAATCTTCTCAACGAGGCGATAGTCCGCCGGATCAGCCTGATCCTCAAGGCAGGGGAGTTCCGTGCTGACGGGGGTATCGATCTCGCAGAAGTCGTACTGGACTCCGGGGAGGTGCTCAATACCATGAAAGGTATGGGGTTCATCACGATTGGCTATGCCGTGGAACGGCTCCCCGGCAACCCGCTGGCGTTCCTGGACCAGCTGAAACCTGCCGGGGTATTCAACGAAGAAGACAAGAAGAAGGCCTCCCGTATTGTCGAACTGGCCAAACAGGCGATTTATCACGAGATTTCGACGCCCTGCGATATGACGAGCGCCCATAAGGCGCTGGTCCTTGTGGCAGGTCCCTCGCATGAACTCTCCATGAAAGGTTTCATGACGGTGAGGAAGTGGATTGACCGGAGTATACAAGGTCTTGAGACCCGGTCCGGGGATTACCCGGTCATGAATACGAAAAATGTTGCGATCATAGTCATGCTCACAGGTCTTGAGAATATCCCGCGGATCACTGAACTCAGGGAGATCCGGTCACAGTCTCATGCACCGCCCCGGAGGGAGTCCCTCCTGCAGCAGGATACCGGAAATGCCCGGGATGAGATGATCGTTCTCCCGGTGAAAACGCAGAGGGAACAGGACACCCGGCCGGTAGCCCGTGATGTAGTCCGGAGCCAGGAACCACTCCCACCCCATGAAGTACATGGAACCCGGACGACATCGATGGATGAGCCGACAGTTGCTGAAACCGTTCCGAGACCGCCGGACCGGAGCCGGAGCCACGCACAAGCCCTGCAGGACCAGGTCCCCCCCATGAAAGCGCACGCTGTGGGAGGTGGTGCGTACACACCTGCCGGAGGACAAACGCATCCTGCAGGAACGGGGGATACAGCCGGTGCAAACAAAATGCCCCAGCACCGTCGTATTGTTACCCATACCGCGGAGGTTCCGGGGCAGCAAATGGCTGCAGCCAGCCCTCACGCACATCGTGATGCCCACGGAGAAAACCGTATATCACCGGTAAAAAGTCCCACGGATAACCAGGCGCAGGAAGCTGCACGCCGGAGGATTGAACATGAGCTGCAGCGACAACGGATGATGGTACTCTCCGGTGGCAAGCCAAAACCCGGCGAAGATCTTTCTTTGTCCCGCCAGGTAAATCATCAGGTTATACGGCAAAAACAGGAGAATAAACCAGAGACGCCTTCAAAACAATACCAGGTTATACGGGAACCCTCCCGGGATACCCTGCCGGCGGAGGAAAAAAGGACCGTTGTTGTCAAAAAAAGGAGTCCTGCCCGTATTGTACCGGACCAAGTGCCGGAACACGTACCTGAACGCCGGATGCCTGATGCTCTGTCAGAAGAACTCTCCCGAAAGAGTACAATATCACCGGAGGATACCCCCGTTCCGGTGTATTCCCCTGATCAGGAACACGAAGAGAGACCAGTTGCTGTGAAAGAGACGTTATTCAGGGCAAAAGATGAGATATTTTCCGGTAAGACGGTACGTGGGGTCACAATACCGACAACAAGGGACCAGTCTCTCCTTCATACAAACCTTACAAAAAAATCCCACGTGAAACCCTCTGAGGATATACCTGCAGAAAAGGAGACCGGGAAAGGATCAACCGGCACCGTAAAGCAGGACAAAAAGATCGGGAAGCATGATGATATTTCCTGGATCTGATCAGCGGATTTCCATAATTTTCGAGAACCGGATATTACCGGCCCCGATCTCTGTTTTGATCTCAATACCGTGTTCTACGGCGTTCCCGATATAATTCAGTCCGCTGAACGCAACAATCGAAAGGCGGTAGGGATTATGGGGCAGGTTGAACACCTGGTTTCCCATGGTTACCGGGAAGACAAAACCGGCGGAGTTCATCTGGCTGATCGTCTCCTCGGCCTGGCTCCTTGCAGCACAGGGAATTTCCCGGACATTTGCAAGTGCAATACCGGTCTTCGTCCGGGCAAAACCTGATATTGACGTGAGTCCCGAGGATATGAAAAGTTCCAGGGGATCTATGGTAGTACCCCGGTACCCGATAAGATCCCTGAACTGTACCGGGACCCCGTTTTCGATCTCAAGTCTTCCGCCGAATGCCATCCTGACGGGTATACCGCGTCGCTGGAACACGCCGTCCATGGATATGCTGCAGAGCGTGATCACGCCGACAGATCCATGAGGTATGCGGGGGTCCTTGTCAATGATCCGGTACGTGTTGAAAAACCCGCATCCCGATTTCACCACTTCGTCAAAGGCGGATATTACTTTATCAAGCGATTCTTCCCGCACTATGGAGAGATTGTATGCCACATCACCGGTACCGGTGGCAGGATCGAACGTGCTGCGGTACGCGAGCCGTTCCAGTTTCGAGATGATGAACCCGATCCGGTCATCGACAAGGGCATTATCGGTCTCCTCGCGTCCCGCGAGGGTCAGGATCCGGCCCTGGTTCCCTACTTTTTCAGTGAAACCCATGGTGTCAAGATAACTGAGGTAGTACTGCACCGCCCGGTCGCTCAGGATAAAACCCCGTTCCGCCATGAGTTCCGAGAGCCTCTTTGCTCCTACGGGGTCCTGGTGTTCCTTGAGGATCCGCAGGATCTCGATATATTTTCGTTCTGCCCGTATCATTGTCATTTCGCCTCCACGACACCATGGCTGTCCTGGTAACGGCCGGAGTAACCATGGTTGCCTTCCCGGACCTCATGCAGGATCATCTGCACGACCCGGTCATCCTTCTGCACCATAATCTCACGGGCCCCAAGGTTGGTCAGGCATAAGGTGAGCTGCCCGCGGAATCCCGGATCGACAAACCCGGCCCCGAGGAGAACGCCCTTCCTGCCAAACGATGACCGGCACCGGAGGGTTCCTGCAAGATCGGTAGGGAGCTCCACCCATTCCAGTGTGGGTACAAGCGTGCAGGTTCCCCGTGGAAGTGCGATATCGGAAGCGGCCCGCAGATCATAGGATGCCGGTTGCTGGGATTCCTTATGATAGGGTCTGACAACCAGTTTTCCCATGGGGGAATCCTGGTCGAGACGGCGGGCAATCTCGGACGCTGATAAGATCATTCTAGTAGTTTATCGGTAGAAAATACTTAATAGCTTTTGATGTAAAGAAGATGAGAAGGATCCATGGGGTAGAGGATATCCTCTTGGGCTTCGAACCCAAGGACGCGGGTTCGATTCCCGCTGGGTCCGTTTTTTATTGTGCATATTATCCAGAGAATGATGGGATCGTTCCCGGGGATATCCGTTGAATCTCTGATATTTTGAGTTCGGTGCCAGACAATAAAAACGGGGAGTTACCGCACCGCCCGAAAAATTCCATCGCTATCAACGAACTCGTGGCAAGATTGACCCTCCGTAGTACCCCAAATTTAATCCGGCAATCATTATCCGGATTCGTTACTGCAGAATTTTTTGAGTGAAAAAAAGGTATTTTGATTAAATTTCATTCCTTCTCACCACATGCCGGCGCTTCCTGCGGCCGAACATGCGGATGGCGGCAAAGAGGATAAGGACACCGATCACACCCATGGCGATCATCATGATAAGTCCCCAGTCAAGGTTCCGATTCAGCACAATATTGACCGATGCGGTACTGTTACCCTGAATTACTTCCTTCTGGACAGATTCCGGCTGGTAACCGTCTTTACTCACCGTGATATTCACCGGTGTATTGAATTTAATATGTGCGGTCAGCTGGCCGTTGTCATCAGTGACACCTGCCTGCATCCCATCGATGGCGATGGTAGCATTCGGTACAATCTTCTGGTCCTGGTCCTGGACGAAGATGGTCGTGGCTGAATCTTCAAAGGGCAGGGTGAAGGAATAGTCCTGGTTCTGGTCGGATACTGAAATGGCCTGGCTCTGCGAAACATATCCGGATTTCCTGACTTCGATCAGATAATCGCCGGCAACAAGGTTCGGGAAACTCATTCTCCCGTAATCATTCGAGGATCCCGAAAGCGTCCCGTTGACATAGATATCCGCACCGCCCAGAGGGATCTTGTTCTCATCGTTGACGTAGATATAGGCCCCGACAGCGGCTTTTGCCAGGTCTACCGTATAGATCGCATCCGTACTGCTGATGGTCCGTGTTTCGGTATAGGGGGTATATCCTGGCGCTATGATTTCAAGGACATAACTCTGCCCGCGTGTAACCGGGGTAATCAAAATACCGCGGTCATCCGTTTTCCCTGCAAGTATCGTATTGAGACGGATCTCGGCCCCGGAAACCGCGGACCCGGTGTCCTTGTCTTTGACTACAAACGAGAAACTGTTGCCGGAGAGCAGTTTGTACTGGACTACCTGGTTCTCCGATCCTATGTCAACAACATCGCTGTGTTCCTGGTAATTGGGAGCACTGATGTCCACAGAATAGAGGGTTGCTCCTGTTACCGCGAATGTGGCAGCGCCGGTCGCATCCGTCTGTTTCATCTGGGATGCATTCAGGGCGTTGACCGTAATGTTTGCACCGGTGATTGGGTCGAGAGTGTCAGAATCGTACAGGTTTACCGTGAGGGTGAGGGTCTTACGGGTCAGGTTGACCATCAGCATGGTGGTATTCATGTCCACGATCTGTTCCCAGTCGGTATACCCGTCCATGGAGATTTTGATGTCCTGGTTAGCGGTGCCTGCTGTGAGAAGTACCTGTCCGTTGTTGTTGGTCAGTGCGTAGTTGGCACCGTTGATAAACACCGTGGCATGGGGAATGGAGGTGTTGTCAATACTATCCTGCACGCTGATCAGCAGGTCCGTTGCCTGTACCGAGCTGCAGAGAAGGACCACCAGCAGCAGGGAAAATAGGAAACGAAGGCGATGATGATACATGATAAATTATCGCCACCTGCTCATATATCAGCACATCGGTCTAAATCTCTGACACCGGGGGCACCCGGTCGAGGAGCATGCCCTCAACAAGCACCGGCATGAGACGCCTTCCCTCTTCTATCGCATTCTGGAGACGCCAGTTCCGGTCAGCATAGATCGTAAAGAGGGGCTCTCCCATCTTGGTCAGTTTTCCTTTTTTGGCATGCAGCAGGATGCCTGCTCCCCGGTCGTGGGGGGCCCCCGCAGTCCGTGCAAGGGAGATGAGGGACTCGTTGTTCATCTCGATCACATACCCGGATGCCGGGGATTTGACCACGTACTGGTATTCGCCGGCGGTGAGATCGGATGATTTGATCTGGGGATTCCCGCCCTGCATCTCGATGATCTGGCGGAGTTTCTCCAGTGCTTTGCCGCTGGTGAGAAGATCCTGTGCCACGGCAACGCCGCTGCCCCGCTGGGCTTTTCCTGCCATCTCCAGTGCAATCCCGGCAATCGAGAGACTCTTCTGGATGAACGAGTTGGGTTCCGGCGAGCCTTCGAGTACCCGCAGGGCCTCGAGGATTTCCAGTGTCGGGCCGATACTGTGACCAACCGGAATGTCCCCGTAGGTGAGAGCACATTCCACTTTCATGCCCAGGCGTTCGCCCAGTTCGATGAATTCCCGGGCCAGTTTTCTCCCGTCCTGCATGGTGGCTACTTTGGTATGCAGGCCCACGGGTATATCGATGACCACGAGGTTTGCGCCAACGGCAAATTTTTTTGCCATCACACTCGCCAGCATCTGGCCCCGGGCATCGATCTTGAACGGGTATTCCTGGATGATGATCCGGTCATCAGCCGGTGCAATATTTGTCGCCCCGCCCCAGACAATGCACCCCCCGACCTTATCGGTCATCTGCTGCACTTCACTGGCAGTGAATTCGACAAAGGCGAGGACTTCCATGAGGTCGGCAGTGCCCCCTGCCCCGGTGATCGCCCGGGAGCTGGTCTTGGGGATCTTGAGACCGCTTGCGGCAATGATAGGTACCACGAGGAATGAGATCTTGTTCCCGGGAACTCCGCCGATCGAATGTTTATCCACGATAGGCTTGGAGGCAAACTTGATCTGCTCGCCGGTTTCGACCATTGCCCGGGTGAGGTGCTCGACTTCATTCATATCGAGCGGGTTGATATACGACGCAGTGATAAATGCCGTGAGTTCAGCAGACGAGATCTCGTCGCTGACAATATCCTTGATGATGGTGAGGGTCTCCTCTTTGTTGAGTTTGCCGCCATCCATCTTCTTTTTGATAAAATCAAGGGATGCGGGCCTGCCGGCTTCACGTATCTCAATTCCGGCACCTTCGTCCAGGTGAAGGCGCTCGTTTGTGATACGATAAACGCCAAGCGTTCCCTGCTCAGTGATGGTTGACGTGGTTTCAACAAATGCCGTCACGGAAACGCCATTTTTCGGATTTATTACCTGGATGCGATCACCGTTGAGGACACCCATGCTCCGGGCATCAAGGCGGTTGAGAAGGACACCTCGTGTTGCAATATCAAGAATTTTCACGATCAGTTTCATTGTCTGCACCTCTGTGGATCTTAAAACGCAGGATGGAACGTCTTTCAGATCTACGTTAGCCGCTCTGGTCTTAAAAAGATCCCGCGAAGAACGAAACCAACGATACTGAACCGGCCGTGAATATAAAAACCGGAGCCGCTCTGCTGAACCGTTACAGTCCCGGCTGAAATACTGCTCTTAAAAAAAATGTTTAGATTTTAGTTCAGTGCCTGCGCACAACAACGAATGCAACTGCGCCAAGGCCGATCAGTGCAATGAGTGCACCGAAACCGGGTGACTTGGTCGGGACGGTTGTCGGGATTGCGGTTGCCATTGTGGTCGGAACTTCGGTTGCCATGGTGGTCGGAGCTACAGTTACAACTGAGGTCGGGGCCACTGTCGTTGCAGAGGTCTCGAGCACGTTGAACAGTGCAGTGCCGGTTGCATCCTGGATAACTGCGGATTCAGTAACGATGTACTCGTCCGGCTTGAATGTTGAGGAGTCAACATCGAACGAGATCAGGTTCATGCCGCTGCTGCCCTGGGTAACCTTGACGGTTCCGGTTGCGCCGCTGAACTCACCGCTCTGGCTCTTGTCAGTCGGCTTGAATGATGATGAGTAGATCTGTACGAGGATTTCGTCATCTACTGCAAGGTTGGTCGCTGCAGTGATGGTGAACTTGTCACCGACGTGCTTGTCGCCAATCGAGTCGATCTGGATGACGGGTTCCTCGACGAGGAACTGGAGCTTGGTGTATGTATCGTCGACGTTTGCGTTGTCGATACCTACTGCGAGTGCTTCAGCTGCGTCGGATCCCTGCAGGCTGCCAGCGCCGAGGAGCTGGAAGATTGCAGTTGCTGTGCCGGTGCCGCCCTGTGCCTGCAGCTTCCGGTTGATAACGTAGCCGTAGGTTGAGCTTGCGGTGTTGGTGTCGAGGTCGACATCAAAGATGTTGTTCTGCATCGGGTGCTGGACAACGACGAAGTACTGGCCGCTGGCGAGGGTCTTGGTGACTTCCTGCTTGATCTCGTAGGAGAAGGAGGCGTCACTGTTGACTGCAGTTGTGTATCTCTGGGCATAGTTCTTGCCGAGGATCCAGACTGCTACAGCTGAGGGCTGGCCTTCAGCGGTACCGGTGATGAAGATGTTGTCACCCTTGGCGACGGTGGACTGGGATGCAGTTGCAGAGACGAACGGCTTCTTGATGATGATGGAAACCGTGCCGTATGCTGTGTTCTGCAGGTCGCTTGCGTCGTTGGGCTGGCTTGTTGCGTAGATGGTGTACGTACCTGCATCGAGTGCATAGTTGGACGTTCCCCACTTCCAGGACCAGGTGTTGTCACCGTTGACAGACACTGCCTCGAAGGTGGATGCGTCACCGTCTACTACTTTGTTGTTCCTGGGGTCAGAGTTCTGGATCTGTGCACCGTTGGTCGGCAGGTTGGGGCCGATGATGTACAGGTAGGTCTGGTAAGACTCGGTGTTGGTACCGGAGAAGTCGATCTCTTCGCCGAGGTAGTAGGACTGGTCGCCTGCTGCGACGATCGTCACTGCGCCCTTCTGGACGTTGATGTCAACTTCATCGCTCTTGATGGAGCTGCCTGCTGCCTGGTATCCTGAACCATAGCCGCTGGTGGAGATCGGGAAGTTCTGCTCAACACGGATGGTGTACTGCTGTGCCTTGGTCCAGTTGGTGGTGACCCATCCAACGGTGGCGGTGCCATCGGTTGAAGTGTTAACCAGTGCGTAGTACTCGGTGGCATTCATACCGGTGACTGCATCAGTTGCGACATCCTGGCGGATGGACTTGTGTGCACCGTTCTGGTACTGGTAGTCACCAATCGGGTAGTCTACGGTTAAGTTGGGGAGTACGACACCAACAGCGGGGTCCTGGAAGACGCCGTTCTGGTTTGCGTTGATTGACGGTGCCTGGTTGTCGTAGGTGCTGTCCATTGAGGAAGTACCCTTGACCCACAGGTAGTAGGGGGTGCTTGGCTTACCGGTGATTGTCACCGAGAAGGACTTGGAGCGGACGACTGAGTCCTGGTTGGCCTCAATCTTGACCGTGCTGGAGACGAGCGAGATCGTGTAGGTCTGCGAGATCGTCTTGCCGGTGTAGTCTGCTCCGGAGTTCTTGTAGTTGTCCTTCATGTTGTTGAGCGCTGATTCTGCCCAGACAGTGTAGGTGCCAACCGGGTATGCGTACTGGCTGTTTGCATTGAGTGCGTCAGTCTTCCAGTAGCTGATACCGTTGTTGACGTTGAAGGGCCAGTAGAATGGCTGCTGGTTGACGTACTGGTTGATGAGCGGAATGACGTCGGAGGGGCTGCCGGATGCGTTGATGAGCCCGGTCAGGGTTGCTCCGGTCTGGTCCTTAATCTTGAGGTTGATGAATCCGTCAGTCGCCGGGTTCAATGCAGTGGATGGCGTGGCTGTTGCTACAGTATATACAGGGCCGGTGAATGTGGCTGCACCGGAGAAGGTAGCTACACCGGTAGAAATCGAAGTTGGTGCATAGCCGTACGTAGTAACCCAACCTGATGCGTAGGAGGTGTTGGTGTACGTAATCGGGAACACGGTTGCTGGTGTGGTACCGTTAGACCAGACACCGGTGGAGTCGGTTGAGAAGCCAGTTAATCCGGAATTGGTCTCAGACGCATTGATCGCGATGGCATTGTTGTAGATCAGGTCAGAGCGCAGTGTGCCGGTCATGACCATGTTGGTCTTGATCGTGAACCCGAGGTTCTCGCCCTGCGGGACTGAGGTGCCGGTCACGTCGGTTGCCTGGTTGTAGTCCCAGACACCAATGTCAAGTGCGGGGTCTGCAACAACGAAGACAAGATCCGGGGTGCCAACAACATGCTGGGAGACTTGCCCGGTAGCGGTCAGGAGATACCAGTTGCCGGTGTAGCCGACAAAGTTCTGCTGGGCAACACTAAACGCGGAGTACTGACCTGCCAGATTGACAGTCTGGGACGGTGCAGTCGTCGTGATGGCTGCTGCCGATGCCCACCAGCCGATGCTGGTTAAGGTCGGGACCGAGTCGATGGCGGCTACGGCATTTGCCTGGTTCAGAGCGTGGGTCACGTTAAGGCCCTGCTCTCCAATAAAGATGGTTGCTCCCTGGTTGATGACCGTTCCGTTCGAGACTGCTGCTGCAGGCATTACTGCAAGCAGTACGAACAGAGCGACTGCAACCAGTGCAATAGTTAATCGCTTAGTCATGTGTTCAATTCCTCCAAAGTTTACATCATACATTGCAAGCCGAGAACCGTGTTCGACAAATGCCGAATAACGATTCTGCGAGCCCCATACTCCGTTTAGACGGAATATGAAACAGTATTTGTAAAAGAGCCAATATATCCTTTGTGGTTGTTTTTACGGGTCATTTCAGGAGTGAAATGCTCCCCGTTTTTCAATCCGGGCATTTTAATGTATTTTTTTCTTCACTATTTGGCCCCATTCCGTCCAGGAGCCGATCCGATGCGTTGCCTGTCTTTCGTATATATCACGCGCACCGCTCTATAGTACAATATACAGCAAACTGTACTATACTGTACTCTTATGGTCATTGAAATTCCGGGTATAAATGCATGATAGTATACCCGGATCGTAGTATACCTGGACCGGTCCGGCACCACATGCTCATAAGTATCCTGTGCATGCACTGAACGTATGCCGGCAGGAGCCGGGGCGGAGGGTTGCTCCTTTAATATTCCTGAAAGATCCGCCCGTAACCGGAAGTGGTAGTACGGGTTTGCGATCCGTGCCGGGTTCTCAGCATACTAAGTAGTATCCCACCGGCCCTGCATGCCGGGAACTATTCAACAAATATACAAGAAGTAATGACAAACATCTGGGGCATGAGAGTTATCCGGGCACCGAGCATCGGAGGGGCGCACGAACAGGTCATCAGGATGATCCTTGAGAAAGGACGGGTGCTGCATACGGAAGACGAGGAGGCGACAGTCGAGTTCGAGGAAGTAGCCCTGCAGGTCGACACCCCGCTTGCAGAACCGTCGGTCAGCCCGCACTCCCGGTTCCAGCAGAAGTTCGTGGAGCAGTACGCAAAAGACCTGCTGCACGGCTCCCATGCAAACTTCGAGTACGATTATCATGGCCGGCTCTTTGACTGGGGCGAGCGCCTCGCCGTTGACGGCCAGCCGGTGCACGTGGACCAGGTCGCCTATATTGTGGAAAAACTGCGATCATCCCCGGTCTCGCGCCGGGCGATCGCCATCACCTGGAACCCGGTTATCGATGAGAAACTCGACGACTGCCCCTGCCTCCAGCTCGTCCAGTGCATAGTGCGGGACGGGAAACTATGCATGCGGGTGATCTTCCGCTCCAATGATATGCTGACTGCCGCCGGGGCAAACATGTATGCCCTTGTCCGGCTCCAGAAGTCCATAGCAGACCAGCTCGGGATCCCCTGCGGGACCTATACGCACATCTCGCTCGTCCCCCACATCTACTATATCCGCGACGCCCACGATATCGAGCCCTTCTGCGGCAAAGGAAAACTGATCCAGCCGGTGCGTGAAGTCTGCCGGGCCTGCCAGCGCTGTGACCGGGCCATGACGGTATGAATTCCGGGCTTCACCCGGCCCTCCGTCACCTTAATTAAGCAACAGTTGCAAAAAATATGGGTCAGCAGCCCGGTAGTGTAGCGGTCAATCATGGGGGACTCTGGATCCCCCGACAGCAGTTCGAATCTGCTCCGGGCTACTTCTTTTAAGGTCGCACTTTTCGTGTCCGTATTCGTTGATTAGGGCACGTGGAATTTCTTTTGTCATCCATGCGGTTTACCGGAGAAGATTACGTGATCATTACGTGATCAGCGCCGACAGGATGCAGGCAAGGAAGATCGCACCGAACATCCCGGCCCCGCCGATGCTCACCTGGGGCACTTCGAGATCTTTTACCCGGGGGAGCCACCCGATGCCGACACCGAGCAGGGTACCGGCAGTACCGGCAACAAATGCCGTCACGCCGGCTAAAAGACCGGTGCCCCCGGTCAGCAGGAGCCCGCAGAGAAGTGCCGCGAGCCCGGGGATGAAGAGGGGCGCTTTGATGCCGTACCCGGGCACCGAACGCGTTGCGAGGTAGGCAATGGCTGCGACGATCACGATGCCGGCGCCGACAGGCCCGAGTATCGCGGTCCCCAGTACCCCGACTGCCCTGTACAGGAGGTAGGCGGAAACAAGGACCGGGATGACCGCACCGCCCAGGTTGACCGAGATCGCCGTATCCCAGACCGGCTGCGGTGCCCACGGTGCAGCCGCACTCTCAAAGGAGAATTCCCCGGTCCCGGCCCGGATCATATCGCGCCGGATCGTATAGAGCGGGATGTTGATGAAACTTCCAAAGAGCATCAGCAGGACAACTGCCAGCGCCGCAATCCAGGAGAAACCGAGCCGGGTGAAAGCTGCACCGACAAGCCCGAGGAAGAGGAGCGGGATGACAAGGATGACCAAGCCGATGAGCAGGATCAGAGCGATGATGGAAAGCGGCCCTGCCGAATACAGCCGTACGCCGTCGCTCATGAATCCCCCCCATCCGGTTTTGTGCAGACGATCGCCGCATGGTCCTGGTGGTACGGAGTAAGCCAGACACTCTCCTGCACCGCAAGTCCTGCGGCGACAAGGGCGTCAACCGTTTCCCGGAACACCTCGGCCGGCGGTTTTCTCACGTCCACGCTCCGGGTCTTGAGCATGAGGATGAGCTGACCGCCGGGCCGCAGGAATGTGCAGTTCCGGATGGCGATCGCTGCCTGGTCGGGTTGTGCCACGTCCTGATAGAGCAGGTCGACTGCTTCAACTAAGGGGGCATACAACTCGGGGCGGGACGCGTCCGCCATAAGGGGAACAATATTTTTGCGCCTGCGGGCCACCTCGAGCAGGTCCTGCATAGGTCGCGGGGCAAACTCGACTGCGTAGACCACTTCCGTATAGTCCGCGACATGCGAAACGGTGGTCCCGTTTGCCGCGCCGAGATAGAGCACCCGCATACCAGGCAGGAGTTCAATACCGGTGCCCGCGTAGTAAAGGGCAGCAAGCTTACTCCGGAACGGGTCCCAGACACGGGCCCCCCCAAGCATCCGCTCGCCGTATACATTTCCCTCGCCTTCCGATACCAGCACGTCACCGATCCGGATCATTCTTCCTCACTTCCGCCCAGCAGGTCGATCCGGGCCTGTGCCTTCTCAAGGAACTCCGGAACAGGAGCGCCCCGGAAATAATCGAGCCGTGCGGCAATCGCAAGCTTGCCGGCAAGGGCCCGGGCCACCTTCCCCCGTACCTCCCGCGGCGCATTGTGGACCCTCCGGTGCTGGAAGATGATCCCGTGCTTGGGAGACGGGGAATGGGTCCGCAGGTGGGCAAAGAGGGCGGTCCGGGCACCCAGCACCTGGATTGCGCTCGCCGGCATCCGTGAGAGGGGCATGAGCCCGCCTGCATGGGACATCAGCCGGGCAGCGACAAGCCCGCCGATCAGCGCACTGCTGTTAGGCAGAACGCGATTTGCCCGGTTCGAGACCTCTTTTGCAAGCTCCGTCCTCGCGTCCGAGAACTCCTCGATATGTACCGCCACCCTCCCGAGGGCGCCCTTGTTGCTCCGGGCGATATTCTTCACGAGCACGTGTGCAGGAGTCCTGCGGTACTTGCGGGAGAACGAGGGGTTACGCACCTGGTGCCACTCAGTCACCCGCTCGGAGAGCCGGTTGATCAGTTCGTCCATCTCGTCGAGCGTCCTCACCATCTGAAGGAGTTCCACGTCCTTGCCTGCGTACTGTTCCCGGATCTCCATCTCCGCGGCGGCAAAACAGACCTCGCGGAGGAATGCGATATATTCGGCCCGGTCCCGACAGATACCGCAGGCAACCGCGTCCTCCCAGATAAGAGGAACAAAATCATCCATCATGGTCCGGAGCAAATGCACACGCCGCACGCGGGCCTCCGTATTTCCCTCGGACGGGATACACCCCCCTTCGATGACATCCCCGAACCAGTAGGATCGCATGGAGAACAATAAGGACGCCTGCGGCAATAAAGATCACATATCACCGGACAATTGCCGGGTGTTACCGGACGTTTTAATCCGTAAAATGCCGGAAGATGCCGCCGGTCAGGCCCACGCGATGCCAAAGGAGTAGAGCATTACGGGAACCATTATGGCGCCCATGCAATAAACTCTCGGCAAATTTATGAAATGCGGGACGAGCCCGAGTGCCGTGGCAAGGATCAGGACAAGGATCCCGAACGGCCCCGTGAGGACGATACTCAGCAGCACGACAAAGACGATCACGATGCGGTTCAGGAGCAGGCTGTCGAAACCCCCAAGACGGTGCGCCGAGCGTGAGAGGTACAGGGTGATACAATAGGCAATACAGGACGCCAGAACACCGGCCACCATCAGGTCACTGAAGGACGGGAGGGGGAGTTCGGCGATCGCAACCATCACCCCGTTCCTCATCCGGTCAAGCGCAAAGAAGGCGGCAAGCCCGATGAACGCATTCGCCGTATTCGCTGCGTTGGTGGCGAGGATATATGCCCGCCGGTCCTTCTCGTACCCGATCACCGAGGCGAGTACGCCATTGGCTGATGCCGTTGAGAGACCGGGAAGCCAACCCACAGCAATGCCGGCAACAGTGCCGAGAATCGAACACTTCACAACAGTCTTATTCTCCATGCGGATCCCCCGGAACTGCTGGGCCGGTACGGTCCCCCGCGACGCGGTCAGGAGGACCGAGATCCCGAATAGCCCGGTGAGGAGCGGCATCAGGATAGCACTCCCCCCGGCGAGCAGGTGCCAGCTGAGAAACGCGTTCCGGAGCGCAAACATCCCGAGCATGCCTGATACGAGGAACAACCCGAGCGCCCACGACGGGGCGTCGCACGTGACGATCATGTAGCCGACGGTTGCGAGGAGGAGGAGTCCGATCCACCAGTCGAAATACGGCTGGAGGGCCGGCAGCAGGTAAAAACAGAGAAGTGAGAGCGGGACGGCAATAACGATCGCCGCTGCGCTGCCGAGCGCCGCGATCCTGACCGCTTCCTCCCCGTTTCCTTCAAGGCAGAGTGCATGGGCGGGCAGCACCGAAAGGGACGTATCGGCGTCGGGGATACCGAGAAAGGTGCTTGGGATTGCGTCCACGAACGTATGGGTGATGAGGGCGGCAAACATCGCACAGGCAAGAGCAACCGGGCCAAGCAGGGCGAGGAGAGTAACCTGGAGACTCAGGAGGATGCCCGCCAGCGTATTGGAGTGCACGCCCGGGATGAT
The DNA here is from genome assembly GCF_049686655.1 of Methanoregula sp. Taxonomy (GTDB): domain Archaea; phylum Halobacteriota; class Methanomicrobia; order Methanomicrobiales; family Methanospirillaceae; genus Methanoregula. The sequence goes on along the minus strand of NZ_JBAVIG010000047.1, from coordinate 2,114 downwards.
CCCACTGGCAGTACCGAGGGCTATACCAAGGAAGGTACCGAGGAGGATGCCCGGGAGGGTGCCAGGCAGGATATCCATCATGGATCAGAGATCACGGAGAATGGACATAAATCAACCGAAATGCATACCATCATGATACCGCGAATACTATCACGAGGAGGCCCCCGTTGAAGATTGCCGTCACCCGCCTGGCCGGAAAGGAGAAGAGCGACGCATCCCGCTGTGCACAATACGGGCACGCGTGCTACAGCGTCCACCCGCTCCGGTCCGAAATCCGCGAGAAGGAGATTACGGCGTTTGTCGAAGCCGTGCATGACGGGAAGTTCGACTGCATATTCTTCACGAGCGCCCTGCCGGCGAAGATCATCGCCCCCCGTCTCAGGACGTTTCCCCGGGTCATCGCGATCGGGCCCCAGACGGCAAAGGAACTGGAACAGCACCATGTCATCTGCGAAACGCTCGGCAGTTTCTATTCGAAGGACTTCATTCCGTACCTCGGCGAATGGGTAACGGGAAAGCACATCGGCATCCCGCGGGCAGACGTGCCGAACCCGGCGCTGCTCGATGCGATCACGGCAGCAGGGGCTATAGTCCACGAGTTCCGGTGCTACGGCCTCGAGCCGACCGGTGAAGAGCTTGCGACCGGCGATGCGAACGCGATCCTCTTCACGAGTGCCATGTCATACACAAAGGCCCGCTGGACCCCCCGTCCCGGCCTGCTCGTTATGGCAATCGGCGACATTACTGCCGCCGCAATGCGCTCGGGTGGCACGGACCCCCAAGTCGTGGGAGACGGGTCACTTGAGGGGACGCTTAAAGCACTCAACGCGTACATGGAAACCCGGGGGGAATTTAGGATGGAAGTACACACGGGACATGATGAAGCGGGACCAAATGAACCGGTCCATCTCTGGAGCCATGCGGGGATCATCGTCATCGACAAGCCACGGGGCCCGTCAAGTCACGAGGTGGCAGCGTGGGTGGGGAAGATGCTGGGCTGCCAGGTGGGCCATTCGGGAACGCTCGACCCGCAGGTATCCGGCGTGCTGCTCATCATGCTCGGCAACGCGGTGCGGCTCGCTCCCCTGCTCCTCCAGCATGACAAGGAATATGTCTGCTTAATGAGGCTGCACGGGAAAGTGGACCGGACAAGAATCGACGAAATGGCAGCCGAGTTCACCGGCAGGCTCTACCAGCGCCCGCCCCGGAAGAGCGCGGTCAAGCGCAACCTCCGCATCCGTGAGGTCAGGAACCTGCAGATCCTCGATGTTCAGGACCGGCTCGTCCTCTTCAGGGCGGAGTGCGACGCGGGCACCTACATCCGCTCGCTCTGCCACCACATGGGGCTCGCTCTCGGTGTGGGGGCGCACATGGTGGAGCTGATACGGACCCGGTCGGGGTCGTTCACCGCGGAGAGCATGTATACGCTCCACGAGGTGCAGGACGCAGCGGTCGCGGCCCGGAACGGCGACCGATCGGCACTCGAAAAGATCGTCCTCTCGGTAGACAAGGCCGTGCCCGAGCTCCCGCTCGTAGTGATCCGCGATGCCGCGATCGATGCGGTCTGCCATGGTGCAAAACTCGCGGGCCTCGGTGTGATCAGCGCGATGCCGTTTGAGAAAGGCCAGACGGTTGCTGTTCTCTCGCAGAAGCAGGAGTTCATCTGCCTCGGGCAGGCGCTCGTGCCATCGGCATCGTTCAGACCCGGCGATACCGGGCTCGTTATCGCACCGACCACGGTCTTCATGGCGCCCGGCACGTACCCGCGCACTTGGACAAAATCCGACAAGGTCTGGCCCGAGAAGAAGAAGCACCCGAAGAAGCCGCAGACAAAACCTCAGGGGAGACCGGGGCAGCGGCCGGACCGCAGGCAGCCCGGGAGATCCGACCGGAGACCGGACAACCGGTTCCGGAAGAGGGGATAGCATTAAAAAAATACCCGGCATACAAATAGGATACACTTTTTGCTGAGGTAGTCTAGCGGTAGGGCGCAGGCCTGGAAAGCCTGTGGTGCGAAAGTGCCTCGGGGGTTCAATTCCCCCCCTCAGCGTTCCTGTTGTTTTTATGGTTTTGAACAGGGGGGGTCTCCGGTATACCCCCCCCACAGTTCCGGA
>NZ_JBAVIG010000046.1:0-38676 GCF_049686655.1 Methanoregula sp. | reverse complement strand
GGCTCTGTAGAAAACCTCCATTCTCCGAAGTAAACAACTGACCACAAAAGCTAAGGTACGGTGCCTCCTTACCTTGTTATGCTCATAACCAGCGAGGAGGCAAAATAATGTCAACAAACCGGTATATCAGGTTTGTTGAATTGTCCTCAGGGTTGATCCGTGATTCTCGGATTCCTCTTTTCTCGTCGAAGTTCTCAAAAAAAACGTATACTCAGCACCAGTTACTCATTCTCCTTCTCCTGAAAGAGTACCTGTCTGAAGATTACCGGGATACGGTAGAACTTACCGAGATTATGGACTCTCTTCGAGAGAGAATTCATCTCGATAAAGTGCCCCATTTCACGACGATCCATAAGTTCTGTCAACGGATTCGATCCTCGACGTTCACCCGTTTACTCAACCGGCTCATTAAACAATTCTACGATTGGGGTGAGAGAATCACTTGTACCGCCATCGACTCGTCGGGTTTTACCAGTTCTTATGCCAGTTCATATTATTCCTGGAGAACCGGGAAAACCCGAAAACGATTTCTGAAAACCTCGATCTCCGTCGATACTGATCAACAGATCATTACCGGGTTCAAGATCTCCCAGCAACCGGTTCATGATATCCCTCACGCCGAAAAACTTCTCGTTCAATGTCACCGAACGAGAAAATCTGAGACCTACGTCCTCGATAAAGGATACGATTCTGAAGATATTCACCGACTTATCCGGGATGATTTGAACGCCTATTCTCTTATTCCGGTCAGAACTAGAAAACGTAAACGGATCTTTGGGATCTACCGACGAGAACTCGCTAAATCCTTCGACCAATCACGGTACCATCAACGAAACAAAGTCGAAACCGTATTCTCCGTCCTTAAAAGAAAGTTCGGGGAAGCCCTGAAAGCACGGAAATTCCAAGCGCAGGTCAAAGAACTCAAAATCAAATTAATCCTCTACAACCTCTCGAAAATTATTCTTGCGATCTTCAGATGGATCTTTTACTGAGGAATTCTACAGAGCCGAAAAAAGTTTCATTAAAAAATCAGAGTTAAAATTTTGCAATCATCTTTTCAGGACGCGGCATTGCTGCTATAAGTTCTTCTGAAAAAATAGTCGATCAAAGTTACCAGATCAGGAGAATATGGTCAGATTTCCAAGATCGTCTTTCAGATCGCCGTTGCAGTTCTCCATTCCGCCGATCAGGGTTGTAACCAGCCTCTGGTCAAAATTGCCTTTTGTGTATATACACGTCATATTCTTTCCTTCAAGCAGCGTTTTCATCTCCTGTGTTTCACTGTCGTTCAGGCTGACGAGCGTCTTGGTAAAGATGCAGTCCTGGGAAGATGAATACGTGAACGTTCCGATATCCTCCTGGATTGTAACGTTCATATCCTCGCAGTTATTTGCTGCGGCAATGAATGGCGCATACTGTGAAGATACCGGGGTTGCAGGTACCGGAGTATTCCGGGCCTGCGGGGATGATGAAATGCAGCCTGCAAAAATTACCAGGAGAACTATCCCGGACAGTAACATGACAGCGTGCATATTTTTTATTCCTGCGGGTCTCTGTCCTTTCATAAAAACCTCAATGATATACGAGCGTAGTCGGGAGATCCTTTAACCCATAATTTGCAACTGTCTTTGCATTGGCGTAAAGCGTGTAGAGTTCCTGGGGCCACAGCGTAGTGTCAACTGTCCCTTGCTGGATATTTGCTCCATTCACGCTCTGTACCGTACTCCCTTCATTACTCATCCTGTGAATTACCATGCTGTTTTGCGGTGTGGGGAATTCTGAGAGGCCCAGGCTGCCGGCAACATTATTCTCGATTTCTTCCTTCGTGCTCTGGGCTATATCCTTGTTGCTCAATGCAGTGTTCATGTCAATACTATACTCGTCCCAGTTTCCCTGGCTCTTTTTCAGCAGTGCCATGTCCCAGTTCGCCCAGAAATTACCCGGATCCCTGGCAAGTACTGCGGCATACTCATTTTCGAGTTTTGGTTCCAGTGCCCGAATCTGGTTCGTCTCGTCGGCAAGCACCTGCTTATCCTGTTCGATCTCCGGGGTGCCTGCCAGGTCTCCCGGTCGATCGTGTTTAAAGATATAATTATTGAGTGCTGTCATTGAGTCGCGCACATTCAGATCGTTGTTGAGATCGCTATGTGCGCTGGCCAGATCTGCTGAAAGATACGCACAGCTGATGCACACACCTGGCTCAGCGGGAGGAATTGCTACAACCGGCTCAGTGGAAGGAACTGCCACAACCCCCGATGGCGCCGGGCACCCCTGGCTGTTTGTCCCGCTTAGCGCAGTTGAGCCGCTGCACGCTCCATTCACGGTATCCGGACCGGTGTAATCCCAGCTGTATTTTCCGGTAAATGCAGAACAATCCGTGGTAAAGAAAATATCATATGCCGATAATGTGGAAGTTCCCGGCGGGTCAGACACGGTCCTGCCGGGTATGTGCAATACATTTCCGGAGGTGAACGATCCCCCGGCAGTTCCATGGCCAACATCCCCCATTACTGCGGTCCCGAGATTGTGCTGGATTGAAACAGATGTCTGGGTACTGGTAACTCCTCCCCCGCACCCTGAATCGTCTTCCGTGACCGTTACCTGCCACTGGCTTGTTCCGCTATAGGTATTCCAGCTCCAGGGCGGAAGGGAAGTCTGAGCGGCAACAGGGACTAAGATAACCAGAATTATGATAAAAACCAAGGCACCCTTGAACATATACAAGTGACCAGAGAACTCTATGGCATATATGCGTTTCTCCACGTGCCTTTTCCGATTCCTTTCTTTGAAAACCGTCTCCCCCTCATCGTCGGTCCCTGTAGGAGAGGGGAGGAAACCGCTATTGGAAGAGGAGGGGCTGTGTCCAGGCCGGTGATCGGGTGGGGGGCGGGGCACGGGGCTCGCTGTGGCGAGACCGACGGACACGATTCAGATCGCAAGGCGGGACCAGGAAGGTACGATGATCGGACAAATTTCTTACCAGACGACAAAAAGGGATGGTGTAACGGCGATAAGACAATGCAGAAGACGTTGGCAGTAATCGGCACTGCCATCCCATATGTATAACCGCTGACGGCAAGCAATCAAAGCTATGAGTCAGACACTGGATTTTATCTCCCTGCTCCGGCCAAAACGCCCGGATTTTCACACGACCATGACGCAGGAAGAACGGACGGCAATGAAGGAGCACAAGGAGTATATCAAGCACCTGTTCGAACAGGGAAAAATTGTTATGAGCGGCGATGCACCGGATGGCACGGTTGGCATTGTTCTCTATCGTGTGGATTCGGCAGATGAAGCCCGACGGTATTTTTATAATGATCCGGCAGTCATCGCAGGTATCGGGTATCCCGATCTGTGCCCGTTCCAGATCGGGCATCTGACTCCCACGTAAAATTTTTTACCGGGAATTTTCCGGCATAGTTTTGGTTTATGATGAAAACCCGGGCTCCGGATTGGCATTACAGATAGACATATGAGGCCACGAAGCAAGGCTTGACCGTCACAGGGATGCACAGGAACCGGCGTAACCAGCGGGGACCCGGCGAAAATCCCTACGAACAAATCGTAATATGGATGGGATGAAAATCCCCGGTCACGAGTGCATACTACCCGGAGCAGCATGTCGGGAGTACGAACGGCAATGCCGGAATACCAGAACAAAGATATCATCAATTGAGGTTTTACATGTCACAACAGCTTGGTGGACAACAGGTTTACATTCTTAAGGAAGGGACAACGCGGACCCGCGGGAAGGAAGTCCAGCGTTCGAATATCATGGCCGCAAAGGCGATCGCCAGTGCCGTCAGGTCAACGCTCGGCCCCCGGGGTATGGACAAGATGCTTGTGAACCAGGCCGGCGGGGATATCGTGATCACGAACGACGGGGCAACGATCCTCGGCGAGATTGCGGTGAAGCACCCCGGCGCAAAGATGGTGATCGAGGTGGCCCGCACGCAGGACAAGGAGGTTGGCGATGGCACCACCACGGCAGTCATCCTTGTCGGTGCCCTGATGGAGCAGGCAGAAGCGATGCTTGAACAGGGCATCCACCCGACCGTCATCGCGGAAGGTTACCGCACGGGTATGGAGAAGGCGCTGGAGATCGTGAACAGCCTCGCGCTTAAGGTCGATTCCACGGACCGGAAACTCCTGATCAAGATCGCCAACACTGCGATCACCGGAAAGTCGATCGAGCAGGTGAAGGTGAAGCTCGACAGCATCATCGTCGATGCGGTTATGGCCGTAGCCGAGAAGGCGGACGGCAAAACGCTCGTTGACGAGGACGATGTGATGATCAAGAAGCAGAAGGGGCCGTCCATGGACGACGCCGAACTGATCCGCGGCGTGATCATCGACAAGACCCGGGCCCACGAAGGGATGCCGAAGAAGATCGTGAAGGCAAAAGTCGCCCTTATCGCCACCCCGCTCGAGATAACGAAGACCCAGGTCAAGGCAAAGATCAAGATATCGTCTGCCGACCAGATCACGGCCTTTTCCGTGCAGGAGCGCGAGTCCCTGAAGAACCTTGCCGACCGTATCATCAGCACCGGTGCAAACGTCCTCCTCTGCCAGAAGGGCATCTCGGACATCGCCCAGTTCTATCTCGCCAGGGCCGGCGTCCTTGCAATCGAAGACATACCCGAGAAGGATATGAAGTATGCAGGCCGGGCACTCAACGCGACCATCGTAGGCAAGGCCGAGGCGCTCACGGCAAAGGACCTCGGCATGGCAGATCTTGTCGAAGAGGACACTGAGGGCAAAGTGACCCGTATATCCGGGTGCAAAAACCCGAAGACTACCACGATCCTCCTCCGCGGGACAAGCGACTACCTGCTCGACGAGCTGGAGCGTGCAGTTGTCGATGGCACCCGTGTCGTGATGGATGCACTGGAAGACGGTACCTATGTTGTCGGCGGCGGGGCAGTAGAGACCGAACTTCTCATGAAGATCCGCGAGTTCGCCCAGACCGTCGGCGGCCGCGTGCAGATGGCAATCGAAGCTTATGCAGCCGCATACGAGTCCATCCCCCGGGCGCTCGCGGAGAACTCCGGCTTCGACCCGATCGACAAGCTGGTCGAGCTCAAGAATGCCCATGCCATGGGCAAAAAGAATGCCGGCCTGAATGTCTACGAGGGAAAGATCGTTGACATGCTTGCAGAAGGCGTCATCGAGCCCCTCAGGTCCAAGCGCCAGTCCATCCAGAGCGCATCGGAGACCGCCATCATGCTCATCCGCGTGGATGACATGATGATCACGCAGTCCAAAAACTAAATCCGACATCTGCCGGAATCACAATCAGGATAAAAAAACGGGATCAGAGAATGATCTCGATATCCAGTTTTTCTGCCAGTTCCTTGTACCGGTTACGGATAGTGACCTCGGTCACCCCTGACACTTCCGCTACTTCGCGCTGGGTGCGCCGCTCCCCGCTCAGGATGGAGGCGATGTAGATCGCCGCTGCCGCGACGCCGGTCGGCCCCCTGCCGCTCGTCAGTTCACGCTCGGAAGCCAGCCGGAGGATCTCTATGGTCCGGCTCTGGACCTCTCCATTGAGAGTGAGACCCGAGCAGAAACGGGGCACATAATCCAGCGGGGAGGTAGGCAGGAGCTTCAGGCCAAGCTCACGGGAGACGAACCGGTAGGTCCTGCCAATCTCTTTCCTGGAGACACGGGAGACTTCCGCAATCTCATCGAGCGTGCGGGGCACGCTGCACTGCCGGCAGGCGGCGTAGAGCGTGGATGCTGCAACGCCTTCGATGCTCCGGCCGCGGATCAGGTTCCTGTCGACTGCGTCACGGTAGACCATGGCGGAGGTCTCACGGATGTTCCGCGGCAGGCCCAGTGCAGAGGCCATGCGGTCCAGTTCCGAGAGTGCGAACGCAAGGTTCCGCTCGGTCGCATTGCTGACACGGATCCGGCGCTGCCACTTGCGGAGACGGTAGAGCTGGGCCCGGTTCTTGGAGGATATCGACCTGCCGTACGAGTCCTTGTTACGCCAGTCGATCATCGTGGAGAGGCCCTTGTCATGGATCGTGAGGGTCATCGGTGCACCTGTCCGGGCCCGTTTCTGCCGCTGGTCGGCATCGAATGCCCGCCACTCGGGACCACGGTCGATGAACTCGTCATCGATCACGAGCCCGCAGCTCTGGCAGACCAGTTCTGCCCGCTCACGGTCGTGGGTCAGCTGACGACCGCCGCACTCCGGACAGGTCGTTTCGGTCTGGTTTTCCGCTTTCTTCTCCTGCTCTCTCTGTTTCGTGCGTAATTTAAACGATTCCCGCTCGGTCTGGAGGACTTTCAGTTGTTCAATTTCCTGCATTCACATTTCCTTGGTAATTGTGTAGTCTCGGATGTTCTGGTGCATGGAACCGGCATATCCGCGGGAGTCCATCATGGTGTGAAGAGTTTTTCATTTTTCATGGGGCCGTACCGTGCATTTTCCCCCATCAGTGGACGACAACATGAGGTGCTACCAACATTCCCGAAGATAGAGGGAATCCTTGCCGGCCATCTTCATCTTCGGATCAGTTACCTCGTTGTAATGGAGATGGTGCCGGGCTCTAAGTCACAGGACATAACGAGCATTCGTCGCCGGGGGTGCTCAATTGCCCGTCCAACAACGTTCACACAATCCCATGAATAAAACGGTGAAGGATCCGTTGATAGTTTTTATATGAACGGCAGTGCGGCATTTAAATGTTGTGAGTATAGATACGATCCCGTGATCCGGATGAATGAGTATACAGGAAAAAATAATCAAATGCAGGGTTACGTTTACCGGGGCGACTCCGTTAAACCCTTCCCCCATGCATATTCACCGGAGTCTGCGTTCTTCACCCTGTTTCTGAATCCGCATGAAATTTTCATTCCGCGGGCATTCGTGCGGATTCACGCCTTCGCCCGGGACCCACTTCCCTTCCCGCGGGTTGAACCGGGCCGGGCATGATAATTCTTTAACTGCCGTTCCGTGGAGTCCTAAGAACATCCTGGTTTTGATGTGTTCACAATCAATACAAAAATGATAATTGCTCATTTGCGGTTTCCTGTTTTGTGGGAATTCATCAGACTTGACGTGGTCTCTTGTCTGAATGAGGTTATATGCCTTAGTGAGATGCGATACGCCAAGAGAAAAGTGTGGGAACACATCGCTGCCAGCGGCGAGGCTGTGGCCGGGCCGGGCGAGTAATGGGGCCGACGGCACGGCAGCGGATTTCAAAACAAAACCGGAGATGTGGGTGAGATAGACATCTCACCGGAGTAAAAAAGGTACCATCACTTTGCTATGAGGGGGGCACAGACAGAAAAACAGGCTTCTCTAAAAGTAAACCGATAAAAAAATTTCCCTCAGGTTCCGGTCGCGGGTTCATTGATAACATTTTGCCAAAGAGGATCCGAAAGATTGGGATAGGTACCCCCAGCGGCAGTAAACTCTCCGTTCGCGATCTACAGTCCTGTGAAGAACCGCGGTGGATCCAATCAAAATTATCATCGTAGTCGTTCCACCATAATTATCATATTTTTCTTTCCATCCATCTCCCCCGCCAATGTCAGAAAAAATTTCTATGTGGGCAGGTGGTGATGCCGAATATTCAGTATACAGGGGAATTTGTTGTGGGATCTTGTTCGTAGCATATTCAATCCATCATTGAATCGAGATCAATTATCTTCGAGAGAAAAATTGGAAAAAAATCTTACAGTCCACGAACACGGGTCGACGGGGAGACGTTTGAACCAAAAGGAGAATGGGTACCGTATCTGAATATTTCCGAGTTAGGAAAGGTTACTGCGGTAGGAGAAACGCATACATCGCGCAAGATCTGGCGAAGGAAAAAATTTAACAATATTTTATGAGGAAAGTCAGGTCGGATCGTCATTCGGACCACCTTTAACGATGTGAGATACTGATCGCCAACCGCCAACGCAACAGAACCGCTAGGTGGCCTTCACGCTTCATTGAGCATGCGGTAAGCATAAACCGTACCAGTACCAACCCGGCACACTACAGGAAATTACTGAGGTTGCTGCTCGTGATCCGGTTGCTTTTTCTTCTCTTTTTCTATCGTCTTTGCGAGCGCGATGGTGCCCGTGATATCCCCAAGGTTCATTGTATTCAGGGCAGTTGACGGAACAATAACGATGGTTGACTGTCCTCGCTTCAGCCCTTCGTACAGCATGTTCATAGCCCGCAGGTGTAGCGCTGTAGGATTGTTCTCGTAGCTCTTTGCAGCCTGTTCGAACTTCTCAGCGATCTGCCGTTCGGAATCGCCGAGAATGACACGGGCCTGCCGCTCGCGTTCGGCCTGCGCCTGCATGGACATTGCATCCTGGAGCGCGCCGGGGATCACCACGTCGCGGATCTCAACGGATAGGATCCTGATGCCCCACCCGCTTACACGGCCCCCGATCAACCTCTGGAGTTCAGCATCGATTGCTTCTCTACCGGTAAGCATATCGGCGAGAATGGTTTTACCGATAACATCCCGGAGCGCAGTCTGCGATGCCAGAGAGATTGAATCCTTGTAATCCTTTACTTCGAGCGCAGCTTTCTCCACATCGATTACCTGCCAGAACAACACGGCATCTACGTTAACAGGGACCGTATCTTTTGTTAAGGTCTGCTCAGCCTTGAACGAGGTTGTGATAACCCGAAGATCGATGATGTAGGGGATATTGTTCAGGAACGGGATAATAAAAATCAACCCGGGGCCCTTGATACCAACGAATTTTCCCAAGAACAGGACTACTGCCCGCTCCCATTGATTGACAATCCGTATCGCCATGGCAAGAATTACAAGCAGAATTACTGCAACAATCAAGAGAGTGAAAGGGTCAAGATCCATTTTTAATTCCTCCCGGAAGGGTCTATTTGAGTCAAATCATCCGATGGGTGAAGAAGGGTACCTGCCGAAGTATATAGTTGTGGTGATGGTTCCGTAGGGAGGGGGGTCGGATACGTTAGCGGGTCGGTGAACACTTTTTTACCGGTGAAATTCTTTCGTTAACTGCAAATGCATCAGACCCTGTAGTCCAAAGATTCAATATCCGGGGACATCGACCGGTGTACCTGATACGGAGAGAGATCGTGGATACATTCCTTATATTAGTGGCCCTTGCGTGGGTTGTTTTCTGGGCATACTGGCTCATCTCAGCATTGAGGACCCGGTCTCCCATGAAACGCCGGCAGTCCCGTGGGTTCTGGCTCCTGTTCGTGCTGTTTTGGGGATTCTGCGTGATCTACTCCACCGGGATCACTCCCGGTTTTCTGGTCCAGAAGGTCATACCCGACGATCTAATTATCGGGCTGACGGGTACGATCATCACCCTGCTGGGCCTCGGTTTTGCGATCTGGGCACGGGTTCACCTGGGGAAATACTGGAGCAGTATGCCTGCAATCAGGGTAGACCACAAACTTATCCGGACCGGCCCATACAATATCGTGCGGCACCCGATCTACACCGGTATACTGTTCGCGGTTGCCGGTACGGCTGTTATCGTTGGCGAGCCATTAGGTATAATCGCATTTTTCCTGATACTGGCCGCCTATCTCTGGAAGATCTGGACGGAAGAGAAATACCTGCAGGAAGAGTTCGGCGCGGCCTACACTCAGTACAAGATGGAGGTCCCGGCACTCATCCCGTTTCTTGTATGATGCCACGATCCTCTCAACGAATACTGCCTTGACCCACAGGTCCGAATCATCGGAACAGGTCAGGGGCATCATCAGTTATATCATCACATGGATCAACAATCCCTCATCGCAGGAAGATCGATATGGGAGTTTTCCGGTTCGATAACAAATATTTAGCCCCGACGACGGATCAGCGCGAGCGGTATATGATGGGGGAAAGTGAAGAGAAGCACTTCGGTCCTGAAGGACAGATCGTGCTTATTGAATATCCCGATGCCGTGTACCTCAAAGACGATATCGACAATATCCGCATCCTCTACACCGGGTTCAAAGATAAACATAAGGCCAAGAAAGAGGCAATGCGGCTGGCGGACCTTCATGAGCACAAGGCACCGCACAAAAACCTGTTTACGACGGCACAAGAGATTGGAGATACGGGGCCGGATCGCAAATCCGAATGATTGAATGCGTGGTGACGACATTCCGAAGGGTACCGGAGATAAAATCTGTCAATAAACGGATTTTGATTGGGGCATTCTAAATTGTCGGGGTCGACACTCTGACATTACGCAACACCGGACAGTACCAAACCTCCACGTTGTCCATGTAATCTTCAGGAAAGTACTCAATGGAGGGTGTGAACTGGAATTTTTTAAGGATGTGCTGCATGATAGGCCGGGGCATTACTACGCTGACCTGATAACCCTCGTCCAGCCATCTGCGGATCAGGCGCTGGACATTGCCCTCGGTTTTCACCCGGGATATAATATAATGGAGGCATAGCCGGTTTTCCTCCCGCTTTAGCCAGCCGGAGAAGAGGTCTTCAGTGAATCCCAATGCATCCCCATCCGGAGTTCCGGTCTCAATGCGTGTTGCGGTCATTTCATTCACTTCCTCGCGTAGACAATCCAGACCTAGTGCCCACCACTTTATCACGGGATAGTGGATAAATCCGGCCAGTTGTTGCAAAATTTGATTCCAATAAGTTGACGGAGGGGAGGGATTGTAAGGAAATACTCAAGTCACCTGCGCTAACCTATCAATTTGAACGGATCTATGTGGAGTCCCCCATCAGGAAATTATCTTAATATCAAAATCAAATCGCCATCCGGTGTGATATTGTATCTTTCTGAGATTGTCGCATCGTTCCACGAACTTGCCCTTCCGAAGACAACTTCAAGTTTCTGCAGAAACCCGTAACCTTTTCACCGTCATATTTCGCGATACGGGTTCCTATTCTTCCAGGGTCCATTGGTCTGTGTAGACATTCCATAATACAAAATCAAAAGATTGGGTAATTAGGTCAATACGGGGGGCTGTGAAAGTGTTTAACGCCACAACATCTGCAATCGGGTCCGCGAGTTTTCGGACCGACTTTTGTGTAACTGTTCAGCCATTCCTCATCTCGCGTGTTGGCGCATTTCAGCGCTATTCACCCCGTCGTGCGCTCATCTGGCCGCTGAACAGTTATTGATAATTTTTCCTGAAGAACAAGGCCACGCATACAAGTGCGATCAGGGAAATTGCCGGAGGTAAACCTGATGCCGGGGTTGCAGCAACCGCCAGGGCCGCGGACTTCGCGTTCTCCTGAGCGAGCCAGGCAGCACTGCTGCTGTCTGATGCCTGCTGGGTACCGGTAGGTATCACGAATGTGTCGGCAGCAGTTGGCGGGGGTGTGTACGTCTCGGCAACTGTGGGAGCAGAAGTTACTGAGGAGACCGTTATGGCATCCGGTTGCGAGAACGTATTGCTGCCCTCACTGTTCGTTGCGATCAGGGTGACGCTGTACACGCCCGGATTGGTGTAGAGATGGAACGGGCTCTCATCCGTTCCGGTAGTCCCGTCCCCGAAATCCCAGAGCCATGTTGTCGGTGACCCGGTCGAGATATCGGTGAACTGGACAGTCATCGGGGCTGTGCCGGACGTGGGAGTCGCGGTAAAATCTGCGACTATGCCTGAACCCCCGACAGTGATGAAATCAGTCTCGGTTGTAGCGTTCTGGCCAAGAGAGTTCTGTTCCGTCAGTGTCACGGAATATGTCCCGTCATTCAAGTACGTGTAGCTGGGATTTTCCAGAGTGCTGGTATTCCCATCCCCGAAACTCCAGCTCCAGGTTGCCGGGGTCCCGGTCGATTCATCCTCAAAATCTACCTCAAGGGGTGCAGCCCCGGAGGTCGGTGAGGCAGAAAAGAGGGGGAGCGGGATAGTGGTTGCTGCCGCAGCAAAGCTGTATTTGTCACCGGCTGCTTCCGCGGATGTGCCACTCGGCGTTGTAACGAGAACGTCAACTTGCCCGACGCCTGGACTGGCAGGCGTGCTCGCGGTGATTTCGGTATCGCTGACAACGGTGAAACTGGATGCAGCTGTGCCGCCAACGGTCACCGCAGTTGTTCCGGTAAAGCCGGTCCCGGTAATGGTTATCGGGGTGCTGACAGAAACCGGGCCGTACGTCGGGGATATGGCAGTCACAACCGGGATGGTTGTCGTTGCTGCTGTATAGGTATATTCGTCGGCTGTCGACTTCGCAGATGTCCCGCTGGGGGTGACAACGGTAATGTCAACCATTCCGACTGCCTCATTCGGGGAAGTTGCGGAAATTGATGAATCGCTGTTAAATGTATATGAAGACGCTGCAGTGGTTCCGAACATAACCGTTGTCAGATCGGTAAACCCGCTTCCCGTTATAGCTACTACCGTGCCGCCAAGAGTAGTGCCGGATGCCGGTGATATACCAGTCACAACAACGGACGGAGTGGGCGTCGGTGTCGGTGTTGCTGTGGCAGTTGGAGCTGTATAGGTGAATGCTCCTGTACCAGTTGCGGTGCCGCCGGGTGCGACGATTATAATGTCAGCGGGTCCGGCTGCTGTGCCGGCCGGGGTAGTTGCAGTGATTGTTGTGTTGCTGACAACGGTCACGCTGGTGGCTGCTGCGCCCCCGATGGTTACCACGGTTGCCCCGGCAAGGCCGCTTCCGGTAATGGTTACCGGGGTGCCGCCGGTAACCGGGCCGGTTGCCGGTGAGATGCCGGCGAATGCCGGTCCGGGGGCGGCCGGGTTCACATAGGTGAAAGACCCGATTGCAGTGCCACCGGGTGTGATGATGACAACGCTGGCGGTGCCGGCGGTGCCGGCCGGGGTAGTTGCAGTGATTATTGTGTCGCTGACTACCGTGACACCGGTGACATATGCATCGCCAATGGTTACCGCAGTCGCCCCGGTAAAGCCGCTACCGGTAATGGTTACCGTGGTGCCACCGGTAGCCGGGCCGGACATCGGTGAGACCTGTGTCACGATCGGAATTGAAGTCGTTACTGTATAGGTAAAGGCTCCCGTCCCGGTGGCCGAGCCGCCGGGTGCGAAGATTATAACGTTGGCGGTTCCGGCAGTGCCGGCCGGGGTAGTTGCAGTGATTGTTGTGTCGCTCACAACGGTCACACCGGTGGCTGCTGCACCCCCAATGGTTACCGCGGTTGCCCCGGTAAAGCCGCTTCCGGTGATGGTTATCGAAGTCCCGCCGGAAACCTTGCCCGATGCCGGTGAGATGCCGGTGAACGTCGGGGCAGGAGCTGAATAGGTGAATGCCCCTGTCCCGGTAATCGAGCCACCGGGAGTGGTGATTACAATAGTAGCGGCCCTGGCAGTGCCGGCCGGAGTGGTTGCCGTGATTGAGGAGTCGCTGACAACGGTCACACCGGTGGCTGCTGCACCCCCGATGGTTACCGCGGTTGCCCCGGTAAAGCCGCTTCCGGTGATGGTTACCGAAGTCCCGCCGGTAGCCGGGCCCGATGCCGGTGAGATGCCGGTGAACGTCGGGGCAGGAGCTGAATAGGTGAATGCTCCCGTCCCGGTTGCGGTGCCTCTGGGTGTGACAATCACAACGTTAGCAGCCCTGGCAATGCCGGCCGGAGTGATTGCAGTGATTGAGGAGTCGCTGATAACGGTCACGCTGGTGGCTGCTGCACCCCCAATGGTTACCGCGGTTGCCCCGGTAAAGCCGCTTCCGGTGATAGTTACCGAAGTGCCACCGGCAATCGAACCGGTTACCGGCGAGATGCCAGTGAAGATCGGCGTCGGTGGAGCGGTTGTAGGCACTGTTGTAGGTACCGTTGTAGGTACGGATGTCGGTATTGTCGTTGTGGGTGTAGGGTCCGCTGCAGTCGGAATAACGGTGACTGCGATAAAAATCAGTATCATGCACCCTGCGATGAAGATGAGACGGGAATTCATGGGGCATCACCAGTGTTTCATCACTGATACTATACTGCCTGATGAGGGCCAAACCATACGATTAGTATCCTATACGCTATGGCACATACTTGGTGTACATCCGAATGCTGTGAAGCAGTAGTATGAACCAGATTGTCCTACATACTCCATATTTTGTAAATTATACTTTACATTCACCAATATAAACATTCTGCTATTCAGTTCTGTTGCGTTTACTGTTGGTGACCGCTTTTTCGTTTAACTCATATTCTGCATTCACCTACGCTACAGCGTGACCCCGAACATAACGTTTAATCTCAAAATAGTAACTATTCAGCGATCCGCTGACGAACAAACCGGCAGATCAATATGTCTGTAAGGTAATCGTAATCGCGATGACCTGATCGGGAAACATGACAACAGATCCGTCCCTTCCACGGGGGGACCAGGCATTTACCCATGAGCTGTGTAATACCTCGCTGCCGGCACGTTCGGGATCTCCCCTCTGTTGCTGCACGGCTCCTCTTGAAAGTATGCCAATAATACAGATGTTTCCTAATCAGGTTCCAAAATGATCGATGAATGAGCCTCGCCATGCCCCCCAGTTGGTCGATTACCCACAGAACGTGTCAACTTATGCGCTGATCGAAAAGAACCCGCCTTTTGTCGTAGCGTATTGCGCTGTCCCGACCAAGATGGGCAGGTATCATAACGATATCCTCCGCCGATCCGGATTTTTCGAAAAATTTGCGAGATTTTTCCCGGAAAATCCGGCGCCGGAAACCAGAAGCCGGATCGGCGGACGAGCAAGATCACAAAAAATATGCTCACACACGACAAGTACATTATGTAAGAAAAATTGACTGAACATTAGTTGTCTACGACGCAGTTAAGCATATATCACAGTTAACTGTGATTGTTTTAAAAAAAAGTGATTAAAAATAGATCAGATACGGTTCTTCACGGGATCGGGTCCCCGAGATCCGCGCTGTCCGGCACCATGGTTGTTGACTGGCTGGTGCTGTTGTAGGGATCGACTGCAGCGTCGGCATTGGCCGTTGCTGCATCGGTTCCCGTGTTACCGGCATTGTCCACCTGCGTTCCCTGGTCAGAGCCCGGTGCTGAAACAGCGGTCCCTGTCAGCTGCGGTGAAGCGCCGCTGCCCTCCTGGACTGGTGCGGTCGTCTGGGTAACCTGCGGGGATGCTCCCGCCCCCGTCGCTGGCGTGTTTGATGTTGACGTGCACCCTGCAGCGAATATTGTCGCGATCACCAGGACTGCACAGATCCCTGTCGCAATGGTAAAACGTTTCATGATCTCTCTCCTTCCATACCAAGCCTGAAACCTGTTTCAGCTGGTGTTGCCTCCCGTCATGGCCGGTGTCGCTGCACCACGGAATGCCCCCTGGCGGAATGATGCGTTCCTCGTCATGTTCCCTGCATTCTCCCGGGCCCTGGACACGGCAGCCTGGCGGTATCCCTGGACAGTAGTCCTGAACTGTTGGTACAGCGCCGTCAGCTGGGTGTCGACCGTTTTTAATGCCTGCTGGTCATGGTTGTCGAACGCGGCCTTCAGAGGATCGCGTTCGGCCGTGATCTGGCTGAGGATGGCCTGCGCCTGGGTGACATCGATCCCCCGTGCGGTCATGTTGGTGAGCTGGTTCTGGAGGATAGTCGTGCGGTTATCGAACTCGGCAAGACGGGTCGTCTCCCGTGCCTGCCATGCATCCCCGGCAATGGCCTCCCAGAACTGCGTGCCTAAGGTGCCGAGCTGGGTATTCACGCCGGCGAGTGCCTTCTCGTCCCGGGCGTCGAGGGCCGACTTCAGGGAACCCTGCAGGCCGCCGATCTGGGTTTCGATACCCTGTGGCTGCGAGACGTCAATGCCTTTTGCCGAAAGATTAGTGAGAGCACCATTCCGGATGGCATCGTTGTGGGTGAACTCATCGAGACGGGAGGTCTCGCGTGCGGTCCACCATGCAGTATCAAGACTTTCGATGGTTGCCTGGTCTGCGGTGATCGATGCGTTCACGCTCGCACGGAGCGCAGATTCGCTGCCATTGTACGCCTTCAGGTCGTTTGCCGTGTCGGTATGGAACGTTGAAACTTCTCCCTTCATCTGGGTGAGGGCGGCATCGATCGAATCATTGGTAGTCATGGACTGCACCGAACCAGCAGTCGCAGTGAACTGCTGCTCTGCCCCGGTGAGGTCGCCCGTACCGGCAGATCCGCTGATCGTACCGATATAGCTGATCGCTCCGTTCATCATTGCCTGGTAATCTTCACTCACATATGCGACATACGCCTTCATTGCAGTGATGTGTTCCGGGTTGTTGTTCCATGACTGCCCGGAATCCGCTGCACTCACAGCAGGTACGTAAAGCGCAATCATGCAGAGCATCGCGGCCCCGATAAGAATGGTTCCTGATTTTTTCACGTTTGTCTCTCCTGTCTGGCGGCTGCACCCACGTGCCCCGGCCATTAGATGCACATTTGTACGAATAGGAATTTATATTATTAAAGCAGGCGGGGTTCATCGCTGATTCGCCGGCGGATATGCGTAGAACCCCGGGGTTATTATTTGTTTCATAGTGAGATTCTGGGGTGCCGGCGGGGGAAGCCCGATTTTTCACCTCAATAAAAAATTCCATTCTTACCGACAACGTATCAGAACCCATGAGAACCAGCTCGGACAATTTTTATTTTCGGTTAAAAACAGTCCCAGCGGATAATCCGCCACGTTACTATTTGCAATGATTTCTACAGAGTCAAAAAAAATTGAAAGATCATAGTGAAAAATTACAGCACCGGCTTCTGCTTCAGTGCAGCGACCAGGAGCCGGACACCAGCCTCGATGTCCCTGATGTCCAGTACTTCCACGGGCGAGTGGATGTACCGTGACGGGATGCTGACCGTTGTGCTCGGAATGCCACCCTTGGTCAGGTGGATGGCAGTGGCATCGGTCGTGCCCCCGCTGCCGACTTCAAGCTGCACCGGGATGCTGTTGTTGTCCGCTGCTTCCTTGAGCCACTTCACTACGTTCCTGTTCGCGATGAGGCCGCGTCCGCTGCTGTCAACGATGGTAATAACGGGGCCTTTACCCATCTCGACCGGGGCGTCCTTCATCTCGATACCCGGGTGATCGCCGGGGATCGTGACATCGGTTGCTATGGCACAATCGGGGTCCAGCGCATATGCACTCGTCCGTGCTCCCTTGAGACCTACTTCTTCCTGCACGGTAAAGACGCCGAAGATCGTGAGCGGGGAGTCTGTTTCTTTCAGGGTCTTGATCAGCATTGCGACACCGGCACGGTTGTCAAATGCCTTCCCGGTCACGCGACCGTTGCCGAGCTCAGCGAATTCCCGGTCGACCGTGACGGGGGTACCCACATCCACACCGAGCACTTCCACTTCCTGCCGGTTCGTGGCACCGACATCGATGAACATGTCATCGATCTTGACACCGCGCTTGCGCTCTTCGTCATCCATCATATGCGGGGGCTTGCCGCCAATGACACCGTAGACCGGGCCTTTGGTCGAGTGGAGGACCACCCGCTGGTTGTAGAGCGTGGGGCCGTACCAGCCGCCGAGAGCAACGAAGCGGAGGAATCCTTTCTCATCCACGAATTTGACCATCAGGCCAATCTCGTCCATGTGAGCGGCGAGCATAACTTTGAACCTGCTTCCCTTCTTCACGGCGATCAGGTTCCCCATCGTGTCCTCGCGGATCTCATCCACATGTCCTTTCAGTTCTTTCTTGATGACTGCATAGACGCTTCCTTCACTGCCAGAGACGCCGTGTGCATTGGATAATTTCCGTAACAGTTCTTTGACCATGGTAATCACTCAGTATGTCATTCATCCATTATCATTCGTATCCTGTCAAGGGCCCGGTACAGGTTCTCCCGGGAGGTTGCATAGCTGAACCGTGCATACTCCGGTGCATTGGCACCGAATGCGGTACCGGGGACGATGACAACGCCGGCCCCGATGATCTTCTCTGCAAGTGCCGGTTTCATCGGGACAAAGGCATAAAACGCGCCCTCGGGCACGGCAAATTCCAGCCCGAGATCCGACAGTCCTTTCCAGAGGAGGTCGCGGCGGACTTTGTACTCGTCGCGCATCGCGCTGACCGGTGCCTGGTCTCCCTCGTACGCGGCAACCGCAGCGTACTGCGAGATGGACGTGGCGCAGGCCTGGCAGTACTGGTGCACCTTGAGGCACTGGCCAACAATCTCTGAAGGGGCGGCAAGGTAACCGAGGCGCCAGCCGGTCATCGCATAGGTTTTGCTCGTCGCGTTGATGGTGATGACATTCTCGCCAAATGTACCCGGACTCCAGTGTTTTTTGCCATAAATGAAGTGCTCGTACACTTCATCGGAGACGATAATGACACCCTTGTCATCCGCATACTCGACAAGGGCCCTGATGGATTCCTTGTCCTCGACTGCACCGGTCGGGTTACCCGGGGAGTTGAAGACCATCAGTTTTGCGCCGGTCATAAGGGATTTTGCTTTTTCTACATCGAGATGAAGACTCTTTGTCAGTGGCACGCTGACCGGCCGGCCGCCGGCAATCGTAGCAAGGGAAGCATACGATACAAACCCCGGGTCAGGGCAGAGCACACGGTCGCCGTCACAGACAAGCGCCTGCATCACGATATGGAGGGCCTCGCTCGCGCCGGCAGTGACGATGAGCTGGTCGGGAGTATAGGAAAGACTGTTCTCCCGTTTGAACTTCCGGCTGATCGCAGTACGGAGTTCCGGGATACCGGTGTTCGGCGTGTAACCGGTCTTTCCCTCATTGATGGCACGGATCGCCGCGTCCCTGATATGCTGCGGTGTATCGAAATCCGGTTGCCCGAGCCCGAGATTGATCGAATCCGGTCCTGCGGATTCGAAAATCTTCCGGATCCCGGAGATCTCGATACCGGTGACCCGTGGAGAGAATTTCAGTACCATAGGAACCACTCGATGGTCATTCGATATTAGTGTGCCTGTTCTTGAGGGCATTCTCATCCGTTTTTGTGATCTCCATCAGCCGGGAGATCACCGCATCGCCAAAGATCATGGACGCTGTCTCAAAGAGCGTGCCAAGCGGGGCAAAGGACTTGTGATCGCCCATCATCTGCCGGATCTCGAATTCCAGGGCATCGTCCTCCACCTCGTCCCGCTGGTGTTCGATGATCACGATGCAGTCAGAAATTTTTCCGATACGGGATTCCTTATTGGAGGTGATCAGGCAGAGGTGTGCCCCGAGATCTTTTGCGGTCTCGGCGATATCGGCCACCGTCTTGGTCCTGCCGGAACCTGAGAAGATGACCATCACATCGCCGGTATTGAGGGCGGGAGTGATCGTCTCTCCCACAACGTATGCCTGGAGCCCGAGGTGCATGAGGCGCATGGCAAACGCCTTTGCCACGAGTCCCGAGCGCCCGGCCCCGATTACGTAGATACGTTTTGCCTTGAGAAGCTCGGCCAGGAGTTTCTCCACGTCCTCGTCTGAGATCGTATTCGCAATCGCCCGGATTTTCGATGCCATCAACAGCATCATTTCCTGTACCCTGTGGCTTTCCATGCTTATTCTCTTAAAGGATGCAATCACAAAGTAGATGAGAATATCGTACACACGGTTTTCACGACTGTTTTCCCATATCCCGGTGCCATTTCCCTGATTACGGGGATAGATCTATATGGGATGTACATGAAATTTTACAGGTGCACACATCCCGGACACAATGCTCGCCATTCATAAAATGGGCTGGCGGGAAACGGCAGCTCCTTGCCGAACTCGACAGGCGCCTGCCGGCCGGCTGGAACACGTATTTTGAGCCATTTGTCGGGGGAGGAGCGCTGCTGGTCCACCTGGGGAACAAAGGGCAGATCAGATCAGCAGTCATAGCTGACATAAACGGGGAACTGATCAATCTCTACCAGGTAGTCCGGCAGCACCCCTCCGATCTGATCGCGGCAGTACTCAAGGAGGAATTCAGGAATGACTGCACTTCATTCAATACCTGCAAACATGAGTTCAACCGTATCATGGGGCTGCCGGGGCACGAAATCGAACGGGCCGCCATGCTCATCTACCTGAACCGGTACGGGTTCAACGGACTGTGGCGGGTAAACAACAAGGGAGAGTTCAATGTCCCGTTCGGAAGGCATGCGGACCGGGCGCTTGTCTCGGAAACATCTCTTATGAAATTCAGTACCCTCCTCGCGAGGGTCCGTATTCTTAATGACGACTTCGGATCTGCAGTCAAAACCGCGAAACGCGGTGATTTTGTGTACTTTGATCCGCCTTACATGCCGTTATCAAAGACCGCGAATTTCACGGATTATAATTCCCGCGGTTTCAGGTTCGCCGACCAGGAACGCCTTGCCAGGCTGTTCCGGAAACTCTCGAAAAAAGGCGTGCACCTGATGCTGAGCAACTCGAAGGTGCCGGAAATTGAAGAACTGTACAGCGGTTTTACAATAGAGACGGTAGATGCCAAGCGGTTCATCAACTGTAACGGGCAGAGGCGGAAAGGAACGCAGGAAATTATTGTTACCAATTACGAATACTGATGCCCTGGACGATCGTGAACCGAAAATAAAAAAGATCTTCTGGGTTTTACTGGCATTTTTGGTATACTTTATGAAATGAGCGTGAATTTTCAATACATCTCTTTATCGTGTCACTCGCCAAGTAAACAACCAGCCTATGCAACATACTGAAAAGAAGATTAAAATAATCCGTGACAAGTTGAGCAGGATCGGCATCGGAGAAAAGAGTCTCAACGATGAGGCCATTCTCGCCTCGTACAGCATCAACAAGTTTGGCAACCTGTGTGCTGTCCCAAGGATTCCGTAACCATCTTTTTACCGGGTCTTGCCACACCGGGCGGCCGATTCTGCCGGTGCGTAGAAGCATTCACGGCCCGGTTTGTCAATTTGTGCCTGCCTGTTCGTTCTTCTTCCCGGCATCGTATCGCTTGATATCCCCAGACGGCACGAGCTTCCCGTTCTCCAGCACGGATACAGCCCCGTGCCCGCCGCAGATGAGGCAGCGCCGGCCGGTACCTGCAAGTGTCCTGTCGGTCTCTTCGGCGAGTGCCAGCAGGGCCGTGCGTTCCTGTTTTGCCAGTTCACTGTTGACATTGACGGACGTAACCAGAAATGCGGCAAGCGAACTGTAGTCCGCCCGCTCCCGGGAAAGGCTCGAAAAATTGATCACCGTGTCAGCAGCAAAGAGGAGGCCGTGGGCCGGGGAGTAGAGGAAGACCTGCCCGCAGGTATGGCCGCCCAGCCCTTCCAGAACCTCGAGGATGATCTCCCCGGCCCGGACCGTGCCGATCACCGGCAGGGTTCCCCGGGTTGCCCCCGCAGGATCGGGAAAGACCCGGCTATCCTCCGGAGGATTAAAACCGGAGAAGAGGTTGATCATCTTCGTGTAGAACTCCTCGAGCACGGACTCCTGGTTCCGTGACCCGTAGGCCCGGTTATTGGTCCGGATGATCTCAAGGGTATCTTTGTGCAGGAATACCGGGACCTTAAAGAACCCGGCAGCACCGCAATGGTCCCCGTCCGCATGGGTGATGACGATCCGTGAGAGGTTCCGGAGGTTCCCGGGACCGTAATGCGAGAACATCGCCATCACGGCATCGTGGTAGATCCCGTACCCGGTGTCGATCATCACGAGCTCGTCCGGTGCCTGGATCAGGAAGATGCTTCCCCCGCAGGGCAGCTGGAAACAGAACAGCGTGGTATCCGGCGTAAGCGGGAACTGCTGGACATCCGCATAAAACCGGTCACCGTTCGTGGCATTCAGGGTCCGCCCGGTAGTGAGGACGCAGTCGAATGCCTTGCGGGGATCGAACCCCCGGTCTGTCAGCTCCTGGGCAATATGGTTGGTATCGGCCATGAACGAGAGGAGGAACGCCTCTTCGGACTCCCCGATCAGGTCCCGGACTTCCTGTGCATACCGGACATAAAATACGGTGTCATCCAGGTGCCGGCCGGTCTTGTCGTACTCGATGATCTCGAGGCGGTACCGGGACTTCAGCTGGTCGAGGAGCTCGTCAACCACCGTGCTCTGTTCGAGGTTGAGGCTGACCGTGAGCCGGTTCGGGTGCCGGCCCTTGTCATCAAAATCGATCAGGGCGATATTGGCACCGGCGGACGTAGTATAGCTCAGGAATTCGTAGAGTGCACCCGGCTGGTGCGGCAGGTAAACACAGAACTTCAGGAAGTCGAGGGGTTTTATCGAAGACTGCAGGTACCCGATCGCTGCGAGTTCATCGGTGATTTTCCGGTAGGATTCACCGGTAGCAGTGACTTCGTAGAATACCGTCCCGGGATCGATACGGCGGTCGAACTGGATGCGGTTGATATTCCCGTCATATTTTTTGATGATCTCGGCCGCCCGGTGCAGGGAACCGGGAGCATCGGGCATATGAGCAATAAAAGAAAATTTTCCCATGGTTCACCGGTTGTGGCTGTAGCATTTTTCCCAAAGCCCGATATACGTTATGGTCAGGTGCCGATAGTCCTGGATTTCAAGCTAATCAAAAAAGGTTGGAAGTAAAAAAACGGTTAAATCTTTCGCCCGAGAGCCAGTATCAGCAAAACGACAAGACCGGCAATGACGAGACCTGCTATGATGGTAAGAGGTGAGACGGACGCGGGCTCTGTAGTTCTGGTTACTGCCGATGCCGGTGTCACGGTTATTCCCGGGGATGCCGGACTAACCGGGAGAACAGGAGTCATGGCGGAAGTCGGCACGGTTGTAATACCCGGCTGGCCCGTGTTGCCGGTACCTGGGGTAGATACCGGGGTCGGTGCCTGCGGCGAGATGACATGAATGACCGTCTGGTACGAGCTCTTCATGGTGGCGCTTGAGAGGATAACCGGATAATCGCCCGGGGGCATGTCGATATGGAACCCATAATTGAAGTACCCCATGCTGGTAGCTGACGTATCATAGATGTGAATATTATTGCCGTTCTGGTCCTGGACTTCGATCACGATATCCGGTGCCCCCTGTTCTGCAGTTCCCAGGAGCTGTATGTAATCGCCGGTCTCAACCGGGTTCGGGGTCGGGACGACATAGAATTCCGGCCTGTCCATCATGATGGACGTGGTGGCAGTTTTCGTCGGGTCGCTCAGATCGTACGCAGTGATATAATACCGTGCAGTCTGCATCTTGTCAAGTCCCTGGATACTGCCCGTGTACCAGACAAACTTCCAGGACCCGTCAGGGTTTACCTGAACAGGATTTCCCGTTCCTGCCTGACCATTGAGATCATACACAGGGACGCCGGCTGCGGGGAGTCCTGGGCCGGTGATCTGGAGGACCGTCATGTTACTCACAGAATTGTAGCCGTCAAAAATTATGTCGTCGCCGATATAATTCCCGCCGGCACCGCGGTATGCAATGGAGACACTGCCATTATCGGCAAGCACGGGTGAGGAACACCAGAGCAGGGCAATAATCAGCACAAAGAATGAAAGAATTTTGTAATTCCGAAAAATACGCATGATTTCAGCCTCTCGTAAAATCATTATCATTTATAAGGAATATATATCTTTGTCATTGGCAGGGCCATTTTTAAAAAATATCCCTTTTCCGGGGCTATCCGTGATTACCCGGTAACGAAACTATATCTATCTTACCGGGTAACCCATGATCAGAGGGAACCGGATAATGATCGACGTGGAATTGGCCAAAAAACATGGCGAAACCCAGTTGCTGGAACGGATCACAACCATACGTAAGCCTTTTTCCTACGAGGAGACTGCATACCATCTTCCGATATCGTTTGCCCTTACGGGTATAGCAGTCCATGACCGGGAAGCAGCTGCAGAGGTATTCGCAAAGACCGGCAATAATCCCATAGTTGCTTCCGAATGCCTGCTTGCAGAAAGTACGGCAGTTTCCGGAAAGGAACCGGACCCGTACACAGGATTCATCAGCGACACGGTGATCCGCAAGCTGGGATACTCCCTTGTGGACGGGAGCATCCTTGGCCTGGCCCTGGTGGTAGGCACACCGGAAAGTGCCGGGAGTGCTGCCGCGATCTGCCGGGAGCTGCAGGAGAAATATATGCTGACATTCCTCGCCGGCCCTGTCGTTCCCGGGTTGTCCGGCGCTGGAGTGAAACTCGGTCTCGAATACCGGCTCATCCCGCTCGGATCGGCCCCTTTCCACGGGATCCATTTTGTCGATATCATTGCCAGGGTTGCGATGATGTTCGGGGGCGTCACTCCCGGTGACACGCACCGGCTCCTTGCCTATGCGGCAGAGCGGGCAAAAGCGATCGTCATTGTCTTCCCGGGACTGACCGATGAGGAGATCGCCCTTGTCGACGGGATGCGTGTCCTTGGATTCCCCATACTCTCCCTCGGGGAATATGTTGGCGGGACGTGGATCTCCGCAAAACCGGAAGATGTAGTCCGGCTTGGCATGGAACAGAAAGGCATCAGGGTCAACGTGACTGCGATCCCGATCCCGATGGGCTGTTCCCCGGCATTTGAGGGCAAGAGCATACGCAAGGAAGAGATGTACGTGGAGTTCGGCGGCGGCAGGTCCCCGGCTTTCGAACTCCTGCGGATGCGTTCCCCGGGCGAGATCACGGACGGCCAGGTAACAGTAATCGGCCCGGAGATCGATGCCATGAAAGAGGGATCTGCCAACCCGCTCGGGATTATCGTCGAAGTTGCCGGCAAAACCATGAAGAAGGATTACGAGCCGGTGCTGGAACGGCGGATCCACAACTTTGTCAATTATGGCGAAGGTTCGTGGCACGTTGCCCAGCGGGACCTGATCTGGGTGAGGCTTTCCAAAGAAGCCGTTGCGAAAGGTGTGAAGATCGAGCATATCGGCAAGCTCCTGGCCAGTAAGTTCCGCATGGATTTCCCAAACCTCCTCGATGCAGTCTCCGTTACGCTGATAACTGATGGTTCCAAAGTGCCCGGGGCGAGAAAAGCTGCTGAACAGGTGTACGCCGAACGGGATGCCCGGATCAAGGGTATGCACGATACTGACGTTGACCTGTATTACTCCTGCACGCTCTGCCAGACGTTTGCCCCGAACCATGTCTGCATCATCACCCCGGAACGCCTTGCGCTCTGTGGTGCGATCAGCTGGCTTGACGGGAAAATTGCCTACGAGATGTCCCCGTCCGGTGCAAACCAGCCCGTAGAGAAAGGGGCCGTCATCAATGCCCAGACCGGGGAATATGAAGGGATCAACCGGTTCGTCAAGAAGGCCAGTCATGGTGAGATCGAGCGCTGCTCCCTCTACAGCGTAATGGAAGTCCCGATGACCTGCTGCGGCTGCTTCGAGGCAATCGCTCTCATGTTGCCGGAAGTGAACGGCATCATGGTCGTGAACCGGGAATTCAAGGGAATAACACCTTCAGGAATGACCTTTTCCACACTCGCAGGTACGATTGGCGGGGGAGCACAGACACCGGGCTTTGCCGGCATCTCAAAAAATTTTATCCTCTCTGACAAGTTCCTCAAGGGAGACGGCGGGATTGAGCGCCTGGTCTGGATGCCCTCGCAAATCAAGGAGGAACTGAAAAGCCGGCTGGAGGCAAAACTTGCCGAACGGGGGCTCGCCGGGTTCTTTGAGAAGATCGGTGACGAGACTACTGCAGCGACTATCGAAGACCTCATGGTATTCCTGGAACGTGTCGGGCATCCTGCACTTGCCATGAAACCGCTGGTGTGACGGTGTACCATGGCATTCGATGTTGATTTTGGCTGGACCCAGGCGATCGGGAACCTGGTGCTCGGGGCTACCGGAGCAGATGGCGGGACACGGAGAATCTCGTACCGGCTTGGCGGGGGCACCACTCTCCCGTTCCTGGAAAAGGAGAATACTTCGCCTGCCCCGCTCATCGCATTCGAGGTCTGTGACAGTCCGGCCTTCTGGTCGCCGATCGTCAGGAACTACTGCGGGGACCTGGTCAACAATGTCGGTGAATGGGCAAAAACTGCGGATACTACGTACGGTGCTGACATCATCCGCCTGTACCTGACCAGCACCCGGCAGCGGAATTTCTCCGATATTGTCTCTGTCGGAAAAACGGTAGAGACGGTCCTCTCGGCATCGGGCCTCCCCCTGATCATCGAGGGGAGCAATGAGCCGAAGATCGACAGCGAGGTCTTCCAGAAGTGTGGTGAGACTGCACAGGGCGAGAAACTCCTCCTTGGCACTGCGGAAGCCGGCCGGTACCGCAGCATTGCCGCTGCCGTTCTTGCATATGATCATTCGATCATTGCCCAGTCACCGATCGATATCAACCTGGCAAAACAACTCAACATCCTCCTGCGCGAGATCGGCGTCCCGCGTGACCACATCCTGATCGATCCTTATACCGGGGCACTCGGGTACGGGTTCGAGTACTCCTTCTCGGCAATGGAGCGGATCCGGTTCTCAGCGCTCAAGGGCGACACCGACCTCGCGATGCCGATGATCTGCTCGGCCACCGATTCCCTTACCATCAAGGAAGTCCGGGAAGCAGGTCCCGCAGTGCAGGACGAGATGGCGGTCCAGTGGGAGTTTACCACCGGTATTGCCGCAGCAGCTGCCGGGGCCGAGATCATCTGCGTCCGGCACCCAAAGACAATCCCGCTCTTACGGGAGGCCTTTGCCGGTCTCAAAAAGCGGACACCTGTGCCGGGGGTGGCGTGAGATGGCACTCAAGGCCCTCGACATCTACAAGCTGCTGCCCAAGAAGAACTGCAAGGAATGTGGTGACCCGACATGCCTCACGTTTGCCATGAAACTGGCTGGCGGGAAAGCTGACGTGGACCTCTGCCCATATCTCTCCGACGAGGCAAAATCCGTGCTCGGGGCCACCACCCGCCCACCGATCCGCCTGGTGAAGATCGGGGTTGGCGAGCGCTCCTTTGCAGTCGGGGAGGAGTTTGTGCTGTACCGGCACGAGAAGACCTTCTATCACCCGCCGGGCATCCTGTTCAAAGTATATGACACGCAGACTCCTGACGAGATTACTGCGGCAACCGTACGGGTGCGGGATGAGATATTCACCCGGGTCGGATCGGATCTCCGGTTCAATGGAATCGCCATTGAGAATACCAGCGGCTCGGCAGAGACCTTTGCCCTGGCAGTCAGGGCAGTAGAGGATGCAGCCGATCTCCCGCTGGTCCTGATTGCAGAGAGCCCGGCATCACTCGCTGCTGCTCTTGTCCACTGCGGTTCCTACCGCCCTCTCCTGCATGCGGCAACGGACACGAATCTCCGGGAGATGTGTGCCCTGGCAAAACAGCACGGCTGCCCGCTGGTCATACGATCTGACAGCCTGGAAGGGCTCGTAAACCTTGCCAAAGCCTGCAATGCGGAAGGCAGACAGAATCTTGTCATGGATCTTGCGCCGGTAACTCTTGGTGATTTCATTATACGATCCACTGCGATACGACAACTTGCCATCACCCGGACCGCACCCGACCTCGGGTACCCGGTCTACCTTGATGCAGCAAAGACAGGCCGGCAGGAAGCAGCCACCGCCCTGGGCATTGTAAAGTATGCCTCTGTGATCGTTACAAACCCGCTTACTCCGGGACCGACGAAAGCTGCACTGACCCTCCGTCAGAATATCTACACCGACCCCCAGAAACCAATCCAGATGAACCCGGGGCTGTACCGTGTCGGCACACCGGATAAAAATGCGCCGGTACTGATGACCGTGAACTTCTCGCTCACGTTCTTCACGCTCCAGGGATACCTCGAGTCGACCCGGGTCCCCTGCTACATGCTGATCGTGGATACGGAAGGGCTTTCCGTACTGACCGCGGTGGCAGCCGGGAAACTGAGCGAGATGCTGGTAAGGGACTCCATTAAAAAATTCGGCGTGGAAGAGGAAGTCTCTCACAGGAAACTGATCATTCCCGGTTATGCATCGCCGCTCTCCGGGAGGATTGAGGAAGCGACAGGCTGGAAGGTCATGGTCGGGCCCCGCGATGCTGCCGAGATAGGAGAATACCTGCACGAGGAGTGGAAATAACCGATGCGGACCGTAACCTTTCTTCCCGGTTACCGTAAGATCGAGGTAGAGCGGGGAACAACCATCCTCGATGCGGCCCAGCGGGCCGGACTGAACATGAACGTGATCTGCGGCGGACAGGGGAAATGCGGCAAGTGCGTGGTATTCATCCAGTCCGGGAAGACGGAGTTCGACCGGCAGAAATACGGACGGTTCTTTACCCCGGAAGAACTCGACCGGGGCGCATGCCTTGCATGTGAGACGACGGTGGAGGGTGATATCCATGTGGTCATTCCCGAGCACACGCTGATCCAGGAACAGAAGATCCTCATAGAAGGGCTTGATAATAAAATCGATTTCCGGCCTTCGGTAAAAAAATATTATGTCCAGCTCCAGCCCCCCAGCCTCAGCGATCCCTCCCCGGATCTCTCCCGCCTGCTCTGGGGCATCCAGAAGGCCGGAGGGCCGGTTGCGGAGAAGATGTATGCTCCACTCGAAGTCCTCCGCGAGATTCCCGGTATCCTCCGGCACAGTGAATGGAAAGTCACCGGCACCATCGGCCTGGTACCGGGCGGGTACCGCCTCCTCGACCTCCAGGAGAATGACACGGCCAAACGCGTATACGGGGCGGCAGTTGACCTCGGGTCGACAACCATTGTCGTCTACCTCTGGGATCTCGTCACGGGAACGGTTGTCTGTGTTGCCTCGAATTACAACAAGCAGATCAGCTGCGGGGAAGATATCCTTGCACGAGTAAATTTCGCCAGGAAGAACGGCATTGCCAAGCTCCAGGCTCTTGCAGCTGAAAGCATCAACCAGGCATTAACCACCGCATCCAATTCGGCAGGTATCGACCGTGAGGATATTTATGAAGTGGTTGTGGCCGGCAACACGGTGATGACCCATATGCTCCTCGGCATCGATCCGGCATACATGATCGCTGAACCCTATGTCCCGGTCGTCCGGAGGGCATTATCCGTTGCGGCCCACCGGATCGGCATCACCTGCAACCCGAACGGGGGCGTCTTTGTCTTCCCGGCGGTCAGCGATTTCATCGGGGGCGATATTATCGCCGACATACTGGCATGCGGCATGAGCGAGCGGGAAGAGATCTCGCTTTTGGTCGATATCGGTACAAACTTCGAAGTAGTGCTGGGCAACCGGGAGTGGATGTTCTCGTGTGCCGGTGCCGCCGGGCCGGCACTGGAAGGCGGTGAAGTGCTCTATGGCATGCGGGCAAACCCGGGTGCCATCGAGAAGATCACGATCGATCCGGAGACCCTGGACCCTGAATACTCCACGATCAACGGGATCAAGCCACGGGGCATCTGCGGTTCCGGGCTCATCGACCTGCTTGCCGAACTCCTCTCCACATGCGTCATCGACCGGACCGGGCGGATAAATACCGGGATCAATAATCCCCGTATCCGTCGCAATTCCCACTTCCCGGAGTATGTAATCGTCTGGGCAAAAGAGACCGAGATCGGCAAGGACATCGTGATCACGGAGAACGATATCAAGAACCTGATCATGAGCAAGGCCTCGGTCCATGCCGCCTGCATCACCCTGATGAAGGAGGCTGGCGTCTCGCGCCACGAGATATCGACTATCTATTTTGCCGGCGCGTTCGGTAACTACCTGGACAAGAAGAACGCCACGATCATAGGCCTGATCCCGGAGATCCCTATCGAACAGATACAAAATATCGGGAACGGCGCAGTGTCCGGTGCAAATATTGCCCTGATCAACCGCCGGACCCGCAAGACGCTGGATGAGATTGCCTACAAGATCGCGTACATTGAGCTGAATGCCGAGAGTTCATTCATGGACGAATACACTTCGAGCACGTTCCTGCCGCACACGGATCTCTCCCTCTTCCCCGGCGTGCAGAAGATGCTTGACACCTGCCGGATCAGGAAGGAGTGAAGGCCATGGCAAAGATGATCTCCTCACCTCATTCACTCGCAACCGGTGTCGGTGCCCTGCCGCATACCGATCCGAAACAGGCCTGCGACGATGTCCTCTCGCTCTTCCCGGAATTCCCATATGTCCCTACGCTCCCTGACCGGAGCCAGCTCGAGAGCATTGTCTTCAATGACTCAGAACAGCTCCCTGGCCGCCTGATCCGGGAAGACCGCCTCCTCTTCGACAGCACCCGCGACCAGACTGCGGCCATGGAGAAAGTGTACATGGACTATGTGGAAGGAAACTTTTCCGCATACGGCCTCCATAAGGAGTATGCTTCCGCCTTCATCGAGATGATGGCCCGGAACCTTTCCCATGCACAGGTACTCAAATGCCAGGTGACCGGGCCTGTAACGTTCGGCATGCAGGTCGTGGATACCAGTAAGCGGCCCATCTACTACGATGCACAGCTTGCTGATGTGCTCTCCAAGATGATCGCCCTGAAAGCGCGATGGTGCGAACAGACCCTGCGGGAGCATACGCGTGTCAAAGAGACTCTCGTGGTCCTCAACGAGCCCTACCTTGCATCTCTGGGCTCATCTGTCGTACCAGTCGACCGCGAGACGGTCCGGGCCGGGTGGGATGATATCTCCTCTATGGTAGAAGGAGGTCTCGGCATCCACTGCTGCTCAAACACAGACTGGGAGTTTGTCATCGGGCTCAATCCCGCGGTGATCTCGATGGATGCCTATACCACAGCAAAGGAATTTCTTCTCTATGCCGACTCAGTTGTCAGCTACATGGAGCATGGGGGCGTAGTTGCATGGGGCATCGTGCCAGCCGATTACAAGGTCTTCGCTGCGGAGACCGTTGATTCCCTGTATGAAAAATACCTTACGATCCGGACCCAGCTCACGGCACGGATGCCGGAAAAACTCTTTGATACCCAGTCGCTCATTACACCAAGCTGCGGTATCCGGTTTGCCGACCGGGCCGGCTCGCTTGCGATCATGGGCGCGGCGGCGGAGATATCGCACCGGATCCGTAAGCAGGGATAATAAAAAAGGCAAAACGCGAAAACGTCCAAAAACCAGACTTATCCCAGTCCCATATCATTAATCACGTGATCACCATGCCAGTACATCCATTCACCATTGCCATCTCCGGTAAAGGCGGAACCGGCAAGACAACGCTCAGCTCGCTTCTTGTAAGATCCTTCATAGAACTCGGTGAAACACCGGTGCTCGCCGTGGATGCGGACCCGAATGCAAACCTGCACGAGGCGCTCGGCGTGACAGTGAACGAGACCCTCGGGAGCATGCGGGAGGAAGCCTTCACCCGGCATATACCGCCCGGTATGAACCGTCACGATTACGTGCGGTTCCGGTTCCGCCAGTCCCTGGTGGAGGCAGAAGGGTTCGACCTCGTGGCTATGGGCCGGCCGGAGGGCAGCGGGTGCTACTGCTTTGCCAATGATCTGCTCTCCGAGTGCATGGTTCAGCTGGAACGCGATTACCATTTCATCATCATCGATTCTGAGGCAGGTATGGAGCATATCAGCCGGGGTACGATCGGGACTCCGGATATGCTCCTTATCGTAAGCGATCCCGGGGCACGGGGGCTCCGGACCATTGCCCGCATCCGTGGGATTGCTATACAACTGGGACTCCCAAAGGAGAAGATCCATGTGATCTTCAACCAGTACAAAACCGGATCTGCACCCATTGATATTGGTGAGGAATCCCCGCTTGCAATAATCCCTGATGACCCGGCCGTAGAGAAGGCGGATCTCGCTGCTACGCCGGTCTCCCTGATCCCGGCCGACAGCCCGGCAAGGGAGGCAGTGCGGGCGCTCGCAGAGAAGATCCGGGAGATTGCCAGGGTAAGAAAAGCTGAGTGAATTGATAATTTTATACAGACATCCTGGATGGTAAAACTCTCGGGAGCGTTAACATTTGTAATCCAACAGAGCGAGAGAAAAGTATCCTTCGTCACTTGAGGATACAATAAAAAATACACCCGTTTAAAAAAATATTCAGAGGAAAACCGCGACTGCGATTGTCGTTGTCCAGAGCCCGTTTTTATCGCCTTCAGCTGATTGGCAGATGTTCTTGGTCTTGATGATCTTGCCGCTCGCCTTGTAAGTCTGTTCGCGTTCCGACCATGCCGCGTTCACGTCGAACCCGATACCGAGGGTGGTGGCGAGCATGGTGGCAGCGAGATCTTCTGCATATTCGCCGGTCTTCTTCTCGGTTTCGCCATAGGCATGGTGTTCGGAAAGGTACCCGTATTCTTCGGAATCGCTGGGAAGTGCGAGACCTATTGCCGAAGAGACCAGCCGGTTGGGTTCATTGGTATCGTTCCGTGCCATGACACAGTAGGTGATGCCCCCTGGCTGGAGCAGTTTGAGACCCTCGGACCGCGAGGCCTGCCGGCATTTGGGAGGGAATATGCTGGAGACATAGACCAGGTTGCATTTCTCTATCCCCGCCTTTCTTAATGCAAGCTCAAACGACGCAAGACGATCTTTATGGATACCAACACCTTTGGTAAAAAAGATCTTGGACGGAACAAACATAGCTGTTATTTCATTCGCCGTATTTTTTAAGTTTCGGTCAAAACAATGAAAAATTTCCCGTAATCGGGATTTTCTCTAAAAAAAATAACGATCGCGCCCGGGAACAGGTGCATGCAGCCATATTTGCAACGGTCTTCAGAGTGCGGCAAGGATTGCAGGAAGTTCGTCCATTGCATCGATAATAAAATCCGCATCCCGGAATTCCCGGGTTGGTGAGAACCGGTCCCCATACCGTGCATACACCGTGCGTATGCCAAGCTTCGTGCAGGGCTGGATATCCCTGCGGGGGCTATCCCCGATAAAAACAGCGCCCTCCGGCCCGGCCTGCATCATCCCAAGTGCCGTGAGAAACGGCTCGGGAGAGGGTTTCTTTGCTCCGGCCATGTCCCACGAAACCATGCCGCTGAAAAACGGCAGCAGGCCGGACCTCTCCATCCTGAGGGTGGCATCGCGTGAATGGGCATCGGTCACGATGCACATAGGAAAGTCCTGGTTGCGTAATGTCTGCAGGGTTTCGGTCACGCCGGCATATGGCGTGATATGCGCGAGTTTCTGGTTCTCGTAGATCGTACAGGCAACCGTAAAGTTCCCGTCGACAGGGATATCCCGTTCCTGCATATACTGCCGGATATTCTCGTGGGATTCGAACCCGTGGACAGGTTTGAGAAAGTAGGAGAAGAGCTCGTCCCCGTCATCCTGCCCGAGATACTGCACGACTTTATGGCAGGAAGAGATCTGCGCACCGACGAGATCGAAAAGCGTATTGTCCATATCAAATAATACAGTTGTGATTCGTTTTTGAAGAATGATTTATACCCCCGCACATCCTAAATACACTATGCAATATATTTCAGATTTCTTGAATGGGAAAGAAGTCATCACAGAAACAACGGGTCGCAATGGCAAAAAAAGTACCGTTATTACAAAAGAGGGCGGTTTTAAAGAACGGATGACCCGCCTAGGGTATCGGAGTAGCATATTCCAATTCCTAGATGGGAGATATGGATGTGTCCGAAAGGGGAAAGATTCCACCCCAGACGAACAGGAGCAGTATGAAGATTACGCAGCGGAGTATCTTGAGGGGGATGTGCGGCCGCTAAATGATCTTCAGCAGTATAAAGATTACCTTCATTCGATCCAGCGCCCACCGCACAGTATTTCACAAAACGTTACTTGTGTCCGGATCTGGTTAGAAAATTACGATCATTCTTTAAATAGCAAAGAACTCAGGGAATTAAAAAAACACATGCCAAAACAAAGGGGAGGTGTCACAAGAGAGGATGAGATTACACAAGATACAATGCGACTTATCTTAAATCATACCGGGGATGTCCGTTTAAAGACGGCCATCTTGATTATGATGAGCAGCGGCATTCGAATCGGGGAGCTGGTCAAACTTCAGATAAATGATATAAATTTGCAAACGAGAACAATCTATATTTCAGATCTGGTTGCCAAAAACAAGGAGCGACGATTAACATTTTACACCGAAGAAACCGGGGATGCACTTAAACAATATCTTAAAGAACGCGACAGATACATGGAAAATGCTGTGAAAATGTCACCACGGATTGGTGCGACATATCGCACTGAAAGACATGAATTATTCCCCGTAACAACATCCACACTGCGTACAGCTTTCATCTCGGTGTTGAAACGGGCTGGGATACACAACGTTGATCAACGAACTGGACGAACAACGATACACCCACACAGTTTAAGAAAATATTTTATGAATACCCTAAAGTACGCGGGATGCCATCAGGATATTGTTGAAGATTTGAGTGGTCATGAGGGATACTTATCATCTTCATATCGTCGTTACACAGAGCAACAACTTCGTGAAATGTATGAAAAATATGCTAATGTGCTTACAATTGGAGATTATGGTTTTGAGGTAAGAAAGGAATTAACTGCCCGTGTGGATAGTCAGACAAATAAGGTACTAGCACTTGAAAAAGAAAACACAGAACTTGCAGCACAACACAAAAAAATGGCAGAAGACAATGAATCCCTCAAAAAGATTGTAAAAGAAATACTCAAAACTATAAATTCACCCATTGACATGAAAACTGTATTCGATGATATGTAACGGAAATCAAAAAAATATTCAGTTTTATTTTTTTAAACTTACGCTCATGTAAGAGCATTTTCTAACATGACCCAGATCTACCGACTGTCAAAATCCCGCGCTCTTTATTTAAATAAAAACTGAAATCCTTTAAGTGTTTACTAGCAATACGATACTATAAGGTGAGATGGGTAATAATGAAAAAACAGCCTTCTTTTCCACGCAGACAATCCCTGAGGAATCAAATTCTCACTCATCCCGAGAATCAGCTTTCTGATGAGACAATACTGGAAACATTGCTCTCCTATTCAATACCGATTGGCGATCTGCAGAACCTGGTAAAGACCCTGTTAAAAAAATACAAGACCCTCGATGGGGTTCTCAATGCGGATTATCATGATCTCTGCAAGATTAAAGGCTTGAAGGAGAATACAGCAGCTCTCCTCAAACTCGCGGCACACATTAAAAAATATCAGATAGTTCAGGACCCGAAACAACCAATTCAGGAAACCCGTCCCGATGCTCAACAACGCCTTTACGAAGAGTCACAGGAACAGATGCCACCTCAAGTACCCGGTGTCGCTGAAAAACTGCGAACATATCAGAAGGAATCGCTCTTTTTCTCAAAAGCCCTTCTCAAGGACACAATCCAGGTTCTTCCGACACTGCCTGATTTCGAAAATCTGGAAGACCTCCGGCAATATTTGTTGGATAACCTCAAGTATGGTTCATCTAGCAGTCGGAAACGGTATTCACTCTATATCATCCGAAGAATGTTTCCGGATGGATCTATCGACAACTCCCTTCTTGAATTTGCCCGGAAATATCCGAACAATCAGGTACTGAATGATGTTGCCTTTTACCGGTTCTGCAAAGCCGAACCGATTATGATCCAGATTATTTCCGATCTGCTTCTCCCCATGACAGGTGCGGGAACACTTCAGCGTATTCACGTAACCCGGTACCTGAACGAACGTTACCCTTCAATCAAGGGAATAAAAGACTGGTCGATAGCAATTATCGAGGCATTGAATGGGGCAAAAATTGCTGCGGCGGATGCAAAAAAAATCACTCTTACGGTCAGGCAGCCACTCATCCCGTCATTTGCCTACATACTCCATTGTGAATATCCCAAGCCCGGGGTGTATCCGATCGAATCCCTGGAGAAAAATCCCTATCTGAAATCGATGTTCTGGACAGAAGACAGTCTTGTCCCTTCACTGTATGAATTAAGGAACATGGGGCTGATCACCCGCGTATCGGAGATCGATACGATCCGTCAGTTCACAACAAAGTACTCCCCTTCAGAACTTGTCTCACATCTTTCCGGAGTCCAATGATGAACGATATTGAAATTATTGAAACGCTCCGGAAAAAATTATCGATCCCGATAGGGCGCCATCTGTACGGAGTGATGGGATCCTATCCGGATCTGGAACGATTCACGGAGCAGCTGCAAAAAGCGACCTATGAAGATAACCTCCGGTTTCCTCAACCAATATCGGTCTCATCGAGCATCCTCAATCAATTCTCCGATGAGGAATTTCACCGGATTGTGACGGATGAAGCCAAACGGCCGGAACCGACACGGAAAAGTATTGAAGAAGAATTCAATGCATTTGTCAGAAGGACGCTCACCGCAAACAAACTGGTTGTATTCAGTGATCTTGAACTATTGTTTGCCTATGGGATTGATCTCAATCCATTCCGGACGCTTGCGACCGACGATAAACGAATCATTCTGCTGTTGCCTGCTGTGAGAAAGGGAGGAGTAATCTACCTCTATCCGGAATATCAGAAAAAATTCCCTGGTCAAAAAGAGAAAATCCTTCCTTCAAATCTCGTTGCGGAAGACCATCTGTGGGAGCTGAAATCATGAAACAAAACTATGTCGTGGAGCAATAATTATGCAGACCGATATTACGACAGTACGAGAAAAACTGGGAGATATCTGCCAGATCCCGGAATCGATTATATCCGTCTATGTTCTTGAGAAACACATCTGGGAAAACGGGAATGATGTCGCTGCAATCAAGGAACGGAAACCTGAACTTCGAACGATTGATGAATTTCAGATCGATCCCGTCCGACCGTTCCTGAATGATATCTTCCGTCTTATGGCCGCCCCTCACAAACCCGAGCGAGGAGCTGCGTCAATCGGGCAGGGCTACTGGATACAGGCAGAATTCGGATCGGGTAAATCGCATCTTCTCTGTTTCCTCGCATCCCTTGCGCTGGGTTCTGAGGATGCATGGGAAAAGATCCGGAAAAAAGAGGAGAAGGCCAAGCGGGGAAAACGTGAATCGCTCTACCAGTTCTGGGAGAACGGTTTGAAAGAGAAGAGTACCGGGAAGAACAAAGGGATCTTCGTTATCTCCCAGACCCTTGTCGGCGTTGGTGGCGGAACGGTCGGGTATGATACAAAAGGGAGGGCTCTCACCGATTATATTCTCGATGCCGCAAAAAACCAGCTCCAGAAAGAGACCGGGAAAAACATCTCTCTCTATCCCGTTGAACTGCTTGCGGACCGGTTCATCAGCAGAGATCTGGATCGTTATCGCACCGACCTGAAAAAATTCTTAAAAGACCCCAAATATTTCGAAGATGACGAGTTCGAGGATATCGACGACTTCATTAATGTCATCCGCGAGAACAAGACGCCGGAATACAAGAAGAGCTGCGGGGATAAACTCTGGCGGTTTTATCATGAGTATCTCGGTGTCCGCCCCGAGATCGAGGCCGAGACCGAAGAAGTACTCAAACACATGGTCAAAGCCATCGTTGCAGAGGGTTACAGCGGGGTCCTGATCCTGCTCGATGAAGTCTCCATCTTTATGAAAAACCGGGATGAGAATCTTCGTAGTGATGATGAAAAGACGCTTGTCGTGCTCTCGAACCGGCTGGCAAAAGTCGAGAACCTCCCCGTCTGGACAGTCTGCGCTGCACAACAGGCAATCGAGAGCAAGATGGCCGGTGTAAAAAATATCATTGCGGACGACCGGTTAAAACTTGTTCTGCTCCTGCAGGAAGAGAAAGACTACTACTCGATCGTCCTTTCAAGGGTCCGGGAGATCACCAAACCCGAGGCGATCACCGGGTATTATAATTACTATAAACGCGGCTTTTCCTGGCCGAACAGTATCGGGGAAGACGAGTTCAAGCGGTTCTTCCCGTTCCATAAACCGGCACTGGAAGTCCTCAGGGATATCACCTATGAGCTGACGACGACACGGTCCGCCATCCATTTCATGCACCAGACCCTGAGACAGGGAATCAAACAGGACCGGACCGAGATCATCCGGTTATGGGATTTCTTTGACGAGGCAATAGAATACGAAGAAGATCCGAGCGGGACCCATGCGGGGATTGCAGCAATCCGGACAAAACGGGAGGTGGAATACAAGATCTACCTCTCCTGCAAACGGGGTATCGATGAGAAAACAAAAGGGGCATTAAAAGTCCACCGGGATCGGGCCGTCAACGTGCTCCAGGTCTTGTTCCTGCATTTCATAGCACGGAGAAGTGTAAGCCGTGGACTGACTCCCGATGAGCTCGCCAACAGTGTTATGAGCGAAGTCTCCACCGATGCAACGATGCTTGAGAATGTCCAGCACTACGAAACCCTCGCAGTCAATCTTGCCAAGGAGTTCCCTCAGATCGCCGAAAGTGCAGATGATGACGGGCAGCCGAGATTCCGGTTCATCCCGGAGACGACCGATATCAAGCCGGTCGATATCTGGAAGAAAGCCCGGAACGAGGCAGAGACGAACGAGATGATGCAGAAGGATGCCTGGCTGCACCTGCTTGCGCTCGATCGCTGGCCTATCAAGACCCGGAAAGGAACCTATGATCTCTCTCATGACGTTTGTTCCATCTTCCGGGATATTGCTCCCTATTCTGTACCAACGGAAGAGGGCCTTCTCCAGAAAAAAGGATCTGCTCCCCTGGAACTTACCTGGAAGAACCGGAAGATCGTGGGCCGAAAGGAGATGGTTGACCTTCAGCGGATGATTGCCAATTCCCAGCCACTCCTGCCGATACAGACAGAAGAGACCGATCAGGACTTCTCCATCGTTATCAGCACCGATCCGGTCCCTCAACCCGCTGTCATGAAGCTGCTTTCCCAGAGAAAAGACCCCCGTATCGTGGTCTGGACCCCGGGCGATCTGTTAAACGAGGAACAAAATCTACTCCTTGATTTTGCAGCATACCGGAAAGTCATCACCGATTGTTCCGGCAAAGAGAGCGATGAAGCAAACACCATGATCATGTGGGTGTCGGACCAGCTTC
>NZ_JBAVIG010000045.1:0-132221 GCF_049686655.1 Methanoregula sp. | reverse complement strand
CCCGGTTGCGATGACTATTGTATTACCTGCCATTTGACTCGGGGCTCATCGCACTGCGCCCCGTCCCCCGCGGGGGACTGGTGGCGCAAGAGGGGGGCATCGTCTCTTTGAAAAAAAAATGATTTCTCCAGAGTAAAAATAACCGGATGGATCAGGTCAATTGTGGCGGGACGAAGGAATCCCCGTGCATCCCGTCGGGAACAGATACATCCGTAGGCACGATACTGACAGAACTTTTGGGAATATGGGCTTCCAGGGAGCGCCGGATCCGGTTGATGGTGTCCTGCACATCCGACATTTTCCGGTTGCCATCAAACTCTAAGAATATCTCGATGTAGACGTTTGTTCCCGAACGGCGGGAGCGAACGCCGTGCAGAGCTGAATATTCGTCGAAAAACGCCGCAAGCTGGCTGACGATAACCATCTGGAGTTCCTCGTCAAGGGTCTTGTCCAGCAGGTCCGGGAGGGATGAGGTGATGACCCGGTACCCGGAAAAAAGGAGGAACCCGGCGATGATGAATGAGGCGAGAGGATCGATATACTGGGACCAGGAATAACCGGAAAGAGCAAGCGTCAGGAGCAGGGAGACAAGGACCGAAAAATCAGAGAACGCCTTGGTGCGGAAGAGGCGCCACTGGGAGTCCATCAGGGGTGAAGGATCCATCTGGTGGAGTCGGTAATTCTTCCTCCACAACCAGGTATTCATGGAAACGCCCAACACCATCAGGACAACACCGAGGTAGGCTCCTTCGTGGACGATCTCGGCCGGCATTGCGATCCTGTAGAGCGCTGCGAGGAAGACCAGGGCAAGCGAGATGAACATCACGCCGCCGGTAGTGACGGACGTGATCGTCTCGAACTTTCCCATCCCGTAATCGTATGCACCTGCACCGCCCCTTGCCATCTTGCGGACGGTGAGGTAGGCAAAGAAAGTGGCCAAGATCTCGTTTGCGCATTTCAGCGCATCTGCAAAGAGGACGATGGAGCCCGACAGAACCGCGGCAGCAATATCGGGAAGCCAGAGAACAAAATCCACGACAAGGCTTGTCAGGATCATCCGCTGCTTCGTTTCAATGGATCCGCTGCCGGCACCTGATGCGTGAGACATGATCGTACTTAGTGCTCCGCCGTTTTGGGATAAAAGAGCGGTGGCTTCGGACGTGCCGGGACCTTCCACGACTCCAATGACACTCCCGGTTATCCCTGCTGAAATACAAGGACAGGAAATTTAAACGGGCAATGAAAAATATAGTATACTGCATTCCAGCCGTACACCCTTCCCGGCACGACCCGTACAATCTCCCCGGAGATCCTTATGCTCACCACGGCCTCCGATTATATCCGTCACCGCCTCCAGAGATACGAAGCGTCCATTGATCATACCCGGGCCTCTTTCCGGGATCCGTCGGCCCACGGTGAACTCATCGCCAGCGCCCCGTATTCCGAGCAGTGTGCTCTTCCGGTACTTCTCGATTCCCTGGCCGGGAATCCGGACGAGACTACAATGAGGCAGGAATATGCCCGGATTACCAAAAAACTGGAAGCCCTCGCAAGGGAAAGCGGCCCCGGCTACCGTGAGAGCCTCATGAAAGACTTGACAAACCTCGCACACATGTACCATGCTTCTGCATGCCATGCAAGCATCTGCAATCTTTCGGATGAGGCTGCGACTGCCCCCTGCCGGAGAAGGCTTATCAGCCTGCTGCTGGCAGAACTCAGGGTAGATCACGATGTAACCGTTATCGAAACGCTTCTCTCCATGATTGATGACAATATAAGGGGATCCGCGACGGTTCCTGAGCATTCCCCGGCATCACCCGAAGGCCGGGCCTGCTTCGCGGTGACTGAACCGGACCACAACTCTTCACAAAAGTATTCCCGGCAGATCAGGATCGATTGAACTGCGGGTTACGATCAGACATTTTTTGTTATCGGGTA
Organism: Methanoregula sp.; assembly: GCF_049686655.1. Taxonomy (GTDB): domain Archaea; phylum Halobacteriota; class Methanomicrobia; order Methanomicrobiales; family Methanospirillaceae; genus Methanoregula. Next base: position 130,283 of record NZ_JBAVIG010000045.1, on the reverse strand, counting down.
CCCTGCAGGTATCCCCGGGAAAAAAGTGCCCTCATTTCACCCGGATAACGATGAGCGTGATATCGTCCGACTGCGGGGCATTGCCGCAGAACTGCCGGATGTCGTCGAGGAGCAGGGCCATGATCTCCTCCGCCGGCCTTGACCTGTTCCGGGTGATCGAGGCAACCAGCCGCTCCTCGCCAAAAGAGGCGTCCTGCTCATTGAACGCTTCCGTTACACCGTCAGTGTACATAACAATGAGGTCGCCAGGCAGGAGCCGGATGGTCGTCGCCGGGATATCCACGACAGGGACTACCCCGAGCGCGATCCCCCTGCCTTCCAGGACCTGCGATCCGGGGGGATCCCCACGGATCAGCAGCGGGGGGTTATGGCCTGCATTCACGTAGGAGAACGTCATCCTGCCCGGGTCGAAGACCCCGTAGAAGACGGTGATGAACATGCTCGATCGCCCGTCCTCATAGATCAGACGGTTTGCCTGACGGATAGCAGCCGTGGGATCGGCCTCTGCCCCGCCGCTTGCATGGATGAGAGTCCTGGAGAGGGCCATGAAGAGCGCTGCACTCACGCCTTTACCGGAAACATCGGCGATTACAAATGCCCACCGGTTTTCTCCGGCAGGGATGAAATCATAGAGATCGCCGCCGATCTCCATCGCCGGGATCGTGGTGGCGCAGATCTCCGCTTCCGGTATTTTTGGTGCAGATTCCGGGAGGAATGTTTCCTGGATCTCCTTTGCGATCTCCATCTCCCTGGTATAACGCTCCTTCTCGGCCGTGGTGCGCCGGAGATCTTCGATCTTCTGCCTGAGGTCTCCGGCCATATGGTTAAATGCGGCTGCCAGGTCCTCGAACTCGTCGCCGGTCTGGATATCGAGACGGTAATCGAGATCCCCCTGGCCCAGCGCGAGGGTGCCCTGCTTTAATAATTCCACGGGACGCGTGATGATCCGGGCGAGCCAGACGCTTAATAGCACTACTATTATGAGGAGGCTGAGGAAGAGAAGGGCAAAGATCCCAAGGAACTGTTCAGTCTGGTTATTGATACGAAAGCCGGCATCCCGGGTCGCAGCCGCGATCTTGTCCCGGGTTTTATCGACCGGTGCCGTGATCTCATCTACCGGCATGGATACGGCAAAACTCCAGTTACGGGACATGACCGGAGCATAGGCAACATAGGTGTAACGGCCGTTAAACCGGACTTTCTCCACACCGGTCTTCCCTGCCGTCATGTTCCTGCCTAAGGCAATGAGCGCGGGATCGCTTCCGGTAAACACGTTCTCCTGCTCAAACGTCTCATCCAGGGAACTGTTTCCTGCAGAAAGGCCGGGCCGGCTGATAATATTTCCTTGGTTGTCAATGAGGACCGCGTATCCCCTGCCGTCCAGAGTCCGGTTCAGGAACTCCGCATTGATCACGTCGACCGTGACATCGCTGCCGATCACCCATGTCCCGTATTTCGTTGGGATCGCTTTTGCTGCCGTTACCACAAGACCTTTCCCTGCAGAGTCCCTGTAGGGCTCGGACCAGTAGATGCCGCTGGTATTCTCTGCACCGAGAAACCAGGCCCTCTGCCGTAAATCCGGCATCTGGCCCGGCATGTCGGCCCAGGGATATATCCGGAGGATACCCGAATCGGTCACAACGTACGTGCCGGACATGTTCTCATCCGCATGGTATACGGCAACGAGCAGGTCATTGATACCTTCGAGGGCCTTGTATTCCCCGTCATTTTCAGTGATCCGCGAACCTGGCAGGAGGAGCACGAGTACGGCATTATAGGGGTCCCCCGGTCGGTCCGTCCTGTTAAAAGAGGGTACCCGGGATGTCCGGGAGGAATTGTCCGGGAGCATGGTTGCTGCTGCCGCAAGGATCTCCATTTCAGAGTCCGTATCCTCAAACAGGATGTTGGTCACTTCTGCCTGATCGGTCGCAATACGGACAAGATGCTCTTCTGCGGACGTCTGGAGCGCTGTCGTTGTCTCATCCACTGCGTCCTGGCCCAGGCTCAGGCTGCTCGTTTCAGCGGTTTTCCCGATATTACTGATGGAAAAAAACGCCACATACCCCATGATGAGAAGCGCGACTATGGCGAGCGAAAGGAAGAGGAGGAGTATTTTTGCCCGGACATTGAGCCGGGACCGTGTGGGTACGTGAGTCATGAGGGATCAGGAGATTCCAGACCGTGCCGGATCGGATGCACATGGTCACGGAAGGGATTAGTCAGCAGGTGGGGAAACCGTGTCCTTGCGCGCAAGATACTAAAAGCACCCCAAGAGTAATAAAACCAGCAATTCCGTCAATATATCTGACATCTGCCCGGTTGCTGTATCTCCCGGATTGCACTGGATTCCGGCATAGGTGCAGGAATCAGTGCAGCCAGATCCAGACATTGTTCCCCATCAGGATGCCGGCGCCAAATACCAGTATCATTGCAATCATGACAAGATATATGCCCCGCGACACGGGCTCTTTCCTGCCCGTCGAGGCCGCATGCGGATTAACGATGATATTGCGGTTGACCTGTTGCCATACCCGGAGGGAGCGCCAGTACAATTTGCATATCACGCAGAAAAATACCAGGAGGATCAGCTGCGACGAGATCGTGATCGCAGGAGGTTTTCCCGCCGCCACTGCCCGGATACCACCCAGCAGCAGCCCGAGCAGAAAGGCTGCAGTGGCAAAATAGAAACCGGCATATCCGTGGGGAAAGACGATCTCCTGCAGTTTCCGGTTCTGTGCTTCGGCACGGTCCCCCATATCCATCTTCTGGTAAACAATACCGAGCAACGCCCGTGCATATGCATTGTACGGGCTGATCTCGACAGCCCGTTCCAGGGCTTCGCTTGCGTCGTGCAGCCGGTCAAGATTGTCGAGCGCCACACCGAGATTGATCCAACTGTCCACGGAGCCCGGGTTTACCGATGCAGCCTTCCGGGCAGGTTCAAGAGCCTCCTCAGACCTGCCCAGGGAGATGAGCGTAGCCGCTTTGGCGTTGAGAATCCCGCTGTTACCGGGATTAGTCCGGAGGGCCTGGTCATAAAAGTCAAGGGCCTCCCGGAGTTTTCCCTGCTGCATGAGAATGAGTGCCCGCTCCTGTGGGGGCATATCGGGACTGGACATGGTTTGATTACAACCCTTTCATTCCTGAATATATTAAATGGTTAGGAATTGTTTCATGAACGGGACCGGGTGAAGGATCAGGATGCCGCCAGTTGCTCTTCTTTCAGAGGTGCAGCTGCGGCCGGGCCCATAATCTGTGCAGAAAGGCACAAGGCAAGTACTGACAGTACACCCGAAAAGCGATCACTAATAGGACGATTGTGAACTACCCGCATCCCGGAAGTGCTTCCCGTGGGGATGCACATATGGCCTGGATTGCCGGGACGGGATACTCTTATCCCGTGCCTGAGGAAAAGTGAGGTGGAACCGTGTCCTCATATCAGACGTTGACGTTCAGGACCAGCCGGATTGCAAGGCCGATCACGAACGAGATTGCAGCAATCCCGAAACTGATCGCGAGCATCTCTACGAAACGGGACCTGAAGGGGAGATCTTTTGCAACGCCGATATAGTACGTGAAGAAGAAGATCACCGCCACAGCACCGAGCAGGGTGAGGACGAGGGCGATGTACGGGCTTCCGAGAACGAGGAAGGGCATGATGAGTAGCACGACTGTCACCATGTACGTGAAGCCCGTATAGATCGCTGCTTTCTTCGGATCCGTTGTCCCGCCATCGGACTTCTGGGAGAGGTACTCCGAGGAGCCCATCGAGAGGGCCGCTGCAACACCGGTAATGAGGCCGGCCACGGCGATGATCTGGGAGTTCTGGAGGGCGAACGTGAGGCCGGCAAGCATCCCGGTGAACTCCACGAGTGCATCATTGAGCCCGAGCACCACCGAGCCCATGTACCTCAGCCGTTCCTCGTCAATCAGGGCGATCAGTTTCTTCTCGTGTTCTTCCTCGCGGGAGAGCATTGCCTCGATCTCCGGTATCGCGGCACGAAGGAGCGGGTCCGGTGCCTGGGCCCGTTTCTCAATGCTCTCCATCAGTTTGAGGGTGAACGTGATACCGAGAAACCGGGCCATCAGGTAATAGAACCAGACTGCGATAATGTCAGGCGCGATCTCCCTTCGGGTATACCGCTTCCAGACTCCATAATGGTCCATTTCTTCTGCAGCGATCTGTTCGAGCACCCCGCGGTTTTTCGGATCGGGTGCGACAGACGCTATCTTCAGGTAGATATGGTGCTCGGTGATCTCGCCCCTCTGGGAAGATAGCAGTGCGGACATGAGGTGTGGGTCGTACGGGTCCATAGGTATCACGGGAGTTTCCTGATCGCGACGGGGTGACCAGCCGGTGCTGGTCCATGTTCCCGGGGAATGACTGGTGACGGTCCCACAATCTGAGACCGTTCATGCTACTAATAGTGCTTGGAATTACTCCCTGTTAAAACCGGATGTACCTTTTCAGGGATCGCTCCGGGTGAGAGGATCATCGGATTCCGGCTCACGACTCATCGCATAGATCATACCGGTGATCCGCAGGGGTTCCCCGTCGGCAGTCCGTTCAATCACTTTGCCGCGGACAGTTACCCGGACCCAGAGCCCGTCCCGCCGTTGCGCGCGGAAGTTACTTTCGAAGAGGGGAGTCTTCCCCTCGACATGCCGGTAAAATGCAGAGATTATTTTCGGCAGGTCATGTGGGCTGATGAGGGCTTTACAGGCATTCACCGTAAGAGGCTTACCGGGCTCGAAGTCATAGCCAAGGGTGCTGTGGCACCAGTTGTAGATATCGTGTACCGCGAGATTACGCATCTCCACGTCCCATACCCCGATATCCCCCCCCGCAAGAATCAGCTTGAGGCGCTCCTCACTTTCGAATAGCGCCAGTGCTTCCTGCTTACGCCGGGTCAGATCGATGATAACGCCACGGAGACCAACGGGCTGTTTTGTTTCCGGGTCGATCACCGGCGCCCCGTAGATCAGGGCCGGGAATGTACTGCCGTCGCTCTTCTGCAACAGGTACTCCTTGCCGCTGGATGACCCCTCCTTTGCCGCTCCCTGGATTTCGCGGAAGGCCCGTTCACGATCAGGATCAGCAATATAATCGAGAATGTTGATACCCAGGTTGAAATCTTCCGGTACGAGCCCGAACATTTCATAGGTTATAGTATTGGCAAACGTGAGCTGGCAGACAAGATCGATCTCGTAGACACCGACAGGCAGGATATTGGCAAAACCGCGGTTCGCGTTCAGGGACTGGTCGAGATCGTGTTTGATCCGGTGGACATCTGAGATGTCCCGTATCGTCTCAATGGCCCCCTCGACGATCCCGTCCGCATCGCAGAGAGGGCCGGCATGGACCCAGAGATGTGCCCCCCGGCCCCCGTTCATCCGGGGGGCAAAGAGGTTCTGGGAGATCTTGTTCTCCGGGAGCCGGAGCCCGGAACACGGCTGGTTCAGGGCAGGGGGATCCTGGAGCACGGTATCGATGAGCATGGGCATGCGTTCTCCGAAGAAGGGGATCGCATACTCGTAATCCCCCTTCCCAAGGATATCTTCCTTCCGGCAGCCGGTCATCTTTTCTATCGCGTGGTTCCAGGCAATCACCCTGCCACGGGTATCGATGACAAAGGTAGCGTCAGGCAGGAAGTTGATGATATCAGTCATCTGCTGGCGGGACCGTTTCAGATCATCCCCGATCCGGCGCCGTTCGATGGCCCGGTTAAGCTTGTATTTGAGTTCCGCTATCATTCCTTTGAGGTCGGGTCCTTTCTGGACATAAAAATCGGCCCCGTGGTTCAGGGCTTCCATCACTACCTCTTCCCTTCCTTTCCCGGTAAAGAGGATGAAGGGGAGGTTGCCGTGACGCTGGCGGACTTCTTTCAATAGTGCAATACCGTCCATGCCCGGCATCTGGTAGTCGGATAGGATGGCGTCGTACTTCCCGGCCGGAATACGTTCCAGTGCGATGGTGGCGGAGCTTGCCAGATCCACGGAAAAGTCGCCGTTCTTCTCAAGGTAGATCTTGTTGACGCTGAGCAGGATCTCATCATCATCGACATACAGAATAGAATACATGAAAAATTCCCGCCACACGAATCCTGTCTACTGATCTTTCCCTTAAAATGTGTAATGCGCCTTTGCAGTTGCCCATTATATTTCAAAAAGAATAGTATATATGCTCTTTGATTTGATTTCGGGTGTATTTTGTCAATCGGTAGCAGAAAATAACATTATATCCTCTTAATTTTTAGGAATGGAGATTTCCTGAAAAAGGATAATTTATATATGATTATATGTTTTTGTTGACAGGGTCAATTTTTTTGAATAATGAGAATGGCCGTCCATGATCTGGTGGTTTATCTGCATCATCGTTGCCGTTTTTTGACCCCCGGCCGTGAAAAGTCCGTGACGGATTGTTCCGGTACCAGCTAAAACATGCGTGAATGCCTGGTATTATCCACAACTGATGCCAGCGGAATCACTGCATACAGTTCAGTCCTATCAGGATCAAAAAAAGTTATAGCCATAGACGGACCCGGCTGCTGATCGCAGGGATTTCCCTCTCCTGCATTCACATTGGCGGGATATCCGTAGCTTTGGGATCAGGTACTATCCTGAAGCGGGTGCCCGCACCAGGCCGGTCCTCACAGCCCGTAACAGTATGCAGCACAATAGATGCACACCCGGGCAGACCCGGTACCAGTCACCACCTGTACCTACGCCGCTTCTTCTCTTTCTCTTCGAACGGTACGATGAAGTAGCTGTGGATAGTGCGGTCATCGTCCAGCTCGATCTCAAGGTAGAGTTCCATGATAACGTGCTCAAATGCCACTGCGATCTGGTCGGCCCCGAGCTCGACAAAACCCAGCGCGTGCAGATCCTTCTCCAGTTTTTTCACCGGTGCTCTCCGGTGGCTGGTGACAAGCCGCTCGACCAGGCGTTTCATCCGTAACTGCCATCCCTTGTTTACCATTGCAGATTTCTCCCCTGCCAGCCTGTAAATGTCTGCATGCAAGGGAATTATGCAGGTGCCTGCTATTGAACGTATCCGAATCGTATTTCCATCGCCGCCGGGACCATTCTCCCACGGGGGGGCGGTTGCAGGCGAACCAAAATGCAGGTAAATCCATTACCGCAAGCTCACACTCCACCAGTATATCACCGGTGTTCATCATACAAACCTCACACATTCCCCCGGTGAGCCCGTATTCGTCAATTGCGACAGATGGGAGATGCGGGGGATGCCTGAAAGTCTCCCACGTTTACTCCCCGCTCCTGCGCGCCCGGGCAATCCGGAACCTGTCCGCAGCGCATTTCCTCCGCGAAATGCCGGAAATTTTCCCCACATGAAATCGCTCCGATTTAACAACTGAACCATCTGGAACGATTTCACGCTCTATGATCACCGCATGGACAACCGGAATTTCCCGGAACGGTAACGACCCTTAAGGCATCGGAAAGGGAACCTTCAGCCAACGGTATATACCGGCTTATGGAGGAAAAAATCATGAACACCAGATTCAGCCTGCTCCTGGGACTGGTAGCGCTTGGACTACTCTGCGCTATTGGAACCGCTGCAGCAGATGATGCACAGGTTACGGTCACACCAACAGATACCATCGCTCCTGTGGATACTATTACTACTATGGATACCCCTGCCCCCACAGACACCATCGCTCCCGCGGGCACCGTTGCCCCCGCGCCCTCCCCGGGTTTTGACCCGCTGGGCTCGCTCGCCGGTATCCTCGGCCTCCGGCATGACATCCAGGCCGACCGGGCGGATAACGCCAACCTCACCGGCGGGATCCAGGACAACCGGCAGGACATCCACCAGAACTGGTGGGACAACTTCAATATCTTCGGGAACATCCTCGGCAACCGGGAGCAGGTCCGGAGCGACCAGTCGCTCAATCTCGCGAACCGGACTGCGGACAACGGTCTCCGGCAGGACATCCACACCGACCGCGCAGACCTGCGCCAGAACCCCGGAAATGCGAGCGTTTACCGGGCGGATATCAACGCGAGCAGGGGCGACATCCAGGACAACCGGGAGGACCTCGCCCTCAACCACCAGGATATCCATGACGAAAGGAATGCATCCCAGCAGGACTGGGCGGATATCCGCGACAACCGGCAGGACGACTACCAGCTCCGGCAGGAGAACAATGCTTCCTGGCAGGACGTCCACCAGAACAACGTGGATATCCGAAACGACCGCCAGCAGATCCGGAACGACCGCGGGGCACAGGGCTCCGCTTCGTAATCTTTTTTTGAAATTTTCTGGATCCTCCGGGATCCCTGTAGTATTGCAACCACACATTCCGTTTCGCAACATGTGGCACAAGATGTGGCACAAGAAACGAAGCTATCCTGATACAGGCGCTGATGGATTATTGACCGCTGTAATTGAGATGTGGAAACCCGCCCCGCGGAGCACGACTCTGCCGGCCCACATTTTTCGAACACAAATACCGGAAGTTTACCTACAAGGGGTCGTCCCGGTACCGGACATGCTGCGGAGTAACCGTCAAAGATCAGAAGGCGCCGCAGATGCTAAAGATGATTTGCTCAGGTTCACATCATAATCATCACAAACAATCACCTGGGAGAACCGTTGGTGAGCTAAAGCGGAGGGCAGTCCACCGTGCCGGACGGTCTCCCGCGTTTACTCCCCCCTCCTGCGCGCCCGGGCAATCCGGAACCCGTCCCCAGTGCATTATGGCCGGAAAAACACCGGGACTTTTCCCGCAGGAAAATACTCCGATTTTCTGAACTGAACCATCCGGAACGGTTTCATGCTCCATTACAACTGCACGGACGATCGGAGTTTCCCGGAACCGTAACGACCCTTATGCCATCGGAAAGGGAATATTGGAGTGAACGAAATAAACCGGCATATGGAGGACAAAAATAATGAACACCAGGTTTGGCTTGCTGCTGGGACTGGCAGCCCTTGGGCTGCTCTGCGCTATCGGGACCGCGACCGCAGACGATAATACCACCGGCACGCAGGGGATGCAGCTCGTGGACGATATACAGGCATACAACGGATCTATCGGGGCTGACAGTTCCCTCTACGGGCTCAAGATCGCGTTTGAAAACCTCGACGATTCCTTCACCTTCAACCAGAGTGAACGGCTGGTAAAAGAGGCCGGCCATGCAGACCTCCGCCTTGCCGAACTGAAAGGCGCACTGGCGGCCAACAGGACCGATGCCGCGGACAGGGCACTGGATCAGTACTGGCAGAACCTGAACCAGACCGAAGGTACACTCGAACGGTTCAACGAGACCCGGCCCATGCCCGCGTTCGGCGGGACCGGATCCACGCCGGCGCCCGCTGACCCTGGCCTCGTACACGTGCAGGACATGCTCATCGGGCACCAGGTTGTCCTGGAGAATCTTCTCTCATCGCACTATGGCAACCCGGGCCTGGAACGGGCATATGACAACAGCCGGGAACTGGAGATGAAGTTTGAGCAGAAGACCCAGACACAGGTCGAGCGTGTGCAGGGTGCAGACAACCGGATATGGTTACGGGCAATACCCCTGAGTCCTGGCACACAGGAACCGGTGCAGAAAGAAAGGGTACCGGGATATGGGGAAGTCTGGCCCGGCCCCCTCGTGAACAGAACCGTTACGGATACAGGGAATCCCGGCCGGGAAATGACCGGGCAGATCCCCGGCGGGACGAACCAGTCCTGGCAGGACCAGCACCGGACAGCCATCCATGTAATTCCCGGCATTGGACAGTCCTCCACGGACCGCCAGGACTCCAGGAACGAAACCACCAGCGGTGGCAGCGGGACCGATAACACCGGCACCAACCGGAATGACTACCGGTATATCAGGGTCTACAACAGGTAATTCCGGGATCCGGGTATGCAACCGGTTATAACATGACCGGTTACATATTTTTTATACGGAATGCGATAATGATCAACCACAAGGTGCTCAATGGATAAGCTGACCTGGTACCGGGTTCTGGCCATCGCAGTCCTTCTGCTGATCTGCACTATACAATGTGTATGGGCCGCACCCACCCCGACGGATTTTACAACCACCTATACAATCACCCTCAGGGAAGACGGATCGGCGCTCTGGACGGTGGAGTACCGGACACCGCTCGTCACCGATGAAGACGTGGCTGATTTTCAAAACTACTCCAGCGACATGAACGCCGTCTACCTCCCCCAGCTGGAGGACCTGATGCAGCGTTCCGCTGCACAGGCATCCGCCGGTACGTTCCGGCAGATGGAAGTGGACAATTTTTCCGGTACGGCGGTCGTCCAGACATCCCCGACCGGAAAGTTCGGGGTTGTCACCTACTCGTTTTCCTGGACGGACTTTGCCGTATCTGACGGGGGCCTTTCCGCCGGCGATGCATTTGCCGGTGGGATGTACCTGGCAAAGGACACCACCCTCATCGTCAGGTACCCCCCGGGTTATACGGTAGCTGATGCAGAGCCGGCTCCCGACCAGCAGTCGGGTGATGATCTCACCTGGTATGGCCTGCGTTCCTTCGATGACGGGGAACCACGGATCGTACTGGAAAGACCGGCATTTCCGGTCCTGCCGGTCGTCCTCGGGGTCATCGCCATCATCATCGCTGCAGCCGTCTTCATGGCATACCGGAAGAGAAAACAGCATCCCGGGCCGGCGGATCTACCTGCGGATATTCCTGAAGATCCGGACGACCAGGTACCCCGGTTATCCGAAGCTGATCTGCTGTCACTCGAAGAGCGAATCGTCCAGCTGTTAAGGTCAAACGGAGGGGAACAGTTCCAGTCAGAGATCGTCAAAGTCCTGGGCATGCCGAAATCCACGGTGAGTTCCACACTCAACGATCTCCACCAGCGGGGGATGATCCAGAAAATAAGAAAGGGACGGGAAAACCTCATCCGTCTCATCGATGAGAGCGGGTAATCCACACAACTGCCTCATCATCCGTGCTTTGTCCCTCACGGGTTTTCAGCCTGACAGCCTTTTTTGCACCCGGGCCAGAAGCTCTTCACAAGGACTGCAGCGCAGGCTATCATCGAGATACCGATGATGGCGTAGACAATAAGAGTGAAGTGCTCCCTGACCAGCGGGAGATTGCCGAACAGGAAACCCACGGACAGGAAGAGGGTGACCCACATCACGCCGCCGAGGATGTTGTAAGCGAGGAACCGCAGGTAGGGCATCTCCCCGACGCCGGCAAGGAACGGGGCAAAAGTCCGGATAAATGGGATGAACCGGGAGATCACGATGGTGAAACTCCCGTACTTCGTGAAGTACCTGTGGGTTTCGTCGAGGTGTTCCTTCCGGACAGGAGAGAGCCGCCAATCGAGTACCCGCATCTCGAAGCTATGCCCTATCCAGTAGTTCACCGAATCGCCAAGTACGGCCGCAAGTATCAGGATCCCGAGCAGGACCCGGATGTCCAGGTAGCCCGCGCCGGCAAGGGTGCCGGCAACAAACAGGAGTGAGTCGCCCGGGAGGTACGGGGTGACGACAAGCCCCGTCTCGCAGAAGAGGATGAGGAAGAGGATCACGTAGGTCCAGCTCCCGTACTGATTGAGGATCTGGGGGAGGTACTTGTCGAAATTCAGGACAATGTCCAGAACGAGGGGGAGAACCATTGAAGTATATTGGGCGGGGCAGGTTAAAAAAGATCGATTGATCCGGGAAAATCCCGTCTCATTTCTTTGTATATTTCTTTCCTGCCGAGAATGCCTTTTCGACCGGTTTCCCGATATCGAAGTACGTGGCCTGGGAGTATACGATCGGGTGGATCTTCGCGACATCCGGTTTCCCGTCCGTCAGGCAGGCTTTGTCAGCATGGATCTCTACAACTTCGCCTACGTACAGCACGTGGCTCCCGCAGTCGACTTCACTGAAGAGTTTACATTCGATGTTGACCGGACATTCCTTCGCCAGGGGAACGGTCTTCAGCTTGCCGTAGAATGACGTGAAGACCTTCGACTTGTCTTCCTGTGAACCGGAGACAAGCCCGCAATGGTCGGTCTCGACCACGTGTTGCGCGGAGGGTATGTTCAGGCTGAAACTCTTGTTCTCTTCAATTCCCTTCGCGGTATACCGGGCCTTGTTGAGCGCAACGCAGACCATCGGCGGCGCCATGCAGGCAACGGTTGCCCAGGCAGCGGTCATATAGTTTGCTTTTCCCTTCACGTTTGCACCCACAAGTACGGTGGGCATAACACTCATGTACGGCATCGGGCCGAGCGTGATCTTGTCCATGGTATTTCTCCGGGAGGATGGTAGTACGGGAGGAGTTTTAAGGATATCTGTGCCGGAGGCCAGCGAGTTCCGGGGGCCTGGGGATCAGTCAGGTTTCTTCCTGATCTCACGTATGTCTGAAGCATCTCGTCGGATAATGAGTTCTGAAAAACTATCGCGGACAAGTGGTTTTCAAAAGGTCCGGAAAAGGTCCGGAAAAAGATTACGAAGCGGAGCCCTGTGCCCCGCGGTCGTTTCGGATCTGCTGGCGGTCGTTTCGGATATCCACGTTGTTCTGGTGTACGTCCTGCCAGGAAGCATTGTCCTCCTGCCGGAGCTGGTGATCATCCTGCCGGTTGTCGCGGATATCCGCCCAGTCCTGCTGTGACGCGTTCCGCTCGTCGCGAATATCTTGGTGGTTCGCGGCGATGTCCTGCCGGTTGTCCTGTATGCCGCCCCTGCTCGCGTTGATGTCTGCTTTGTAGGCACTTGCATTACCGGGGTCCTGGTGTATGTCCACGCGGTCGGTGTGAATGTCCTGACGGAGCCCGTTGTCTAAAGACCGGTTGTCGAGGTTAAGCGCCTGGTCGCTCCTGACCTGTCCACGGTTGCCAAGGATGGTCCCGAAGATGTTGAAACTGTCCCACCAGTTCTGGTGGATGTCCTGCCGGTTGTCCTGGATGCCCCCGGTCAGGTTTGCATTATCCGCCCTGTCGGTCTGGATGTCATGCCGGAGGCCGAGGATCCCGGCGAGCGAGCCCAGCGGGTCGAAACCCGGGGAGGGCGCGGGGGCAACGGTGCCCGCGGGAGCGATGGTGTCTGTCGGCGTTACCGTGATCTGCGAGTCGTCTGCTGCGGCGATCGCCGGGATCGCAAGCGCCAGCATGATGAGGAGGCAGAGGGGGATCATCAGATTTCTTAGGTTCATTGTGTGTCAGTCCTGCACTGCATGGTTTGTCCGGGACCTGGTTTACCGGTCCCTTTTGTGCATACCAGCATGGGGAGGAGATGCTCATATATTGCCAGAATGGCCGGGCTCCACGGTTTAACCGGGTCCGGGTATGCGTTGAACCGGTGGGTTAGCTGTGGCGGAGGTGACCCCGTGAGGAGATCGCTCTTGTTTCATCAGTATGTCACGAGTATTCAGCCAGGCCTGGTATACCCGCAAAACATCCGGCAGGTTCTTCGTTTGCGCATATATCATAATCCGGAACCCTGCCCGGTCAGGTACCGGCAGGGACCCGTCTTCTCATCCTGACCCCATGACCGCCCCGGGGCCGTGCGGATTCCGGGTTGTCCAGATGAGGAGGAGCGTTCCCGCAGCGGCAATGACGGCAGCGACAATGAACCCGGCGCTGTACCCGATGAAGGTCCAGATGAACCCGATCATCACGCTCGATACGAGATCGCCGACCCCGTTTACGGTGGCAAGCGCCCCAAAGCCAAGCGCCCGGGCTTCCACGTCCACCATCTCGCCGGCAAGGGCACTTTCCAGCGTGTCCTCGGCCGCTATGAAGATGCCGCACAGGGCAAAGAGGATACCGTAGGCGACCACGTTCACCGGGGCGATGACAAAGCCGATGAAGCTTGCGACCGCTAGTGCATACCCGAAGACAAGCACCGGCCTCCGTCCGATACGATCGCCGAGCAGCCCGAGGGGATACGATGCCCCGGCATAGGCGATATTCCGGATGACGTAGAGGCCAGCACCCGTCGCAGTCGCCGCGGTAAACCCGAGCGAGGGAGTGAGACTGACGATGGCAAATGCAATGAGCAGGGTCTGCGAGAAGTCAGCGATCCCAAAGACCAGCACCGCGGAGAGGAATGACCTGAACTGCGATGGGAGCCCTTTCAGGGAGGCAACGATGGGGCGGGGACGGGGGTGCGGGGATGCGTCACGCTCGCTGAGGAAGAGCCAGAGTGCGGCGAATGCAAGGAACCCGGGAATGACAGCCAGCCAGAGGATCTCCCGGATACCCATCGAAGAGACGAGGATGAGGGCCACGACCGGCCCGGCGATTGCCCCGAGCGTGTCACCGGTACGGTGGAACCCGAAAGCTTTGCCGAGATCCTTCTTCTCCACCGATTTCGAGAGGATCGCATCCCGCGACGGGCTCCGGATTCCCTTGCCGATCCACCCGACCAGCCTCCCTGCAAGGACCAGGTACCACGAGCCGGCAACAGCGATGATCGCGGGGAAGACTGCGGTCGCGACCGAGCCTCCAAGCGCAAAGTCCCGGCGCCTGCCCAGCTTATCGGCAAAATATCCCGAGAAGAGCTTGACAAAACTGGATGCACCATCGCTCAGGCCCTCGATGATGCCGAGGGCAAATACCGGTGCCCCGAGGAGGATCAGGAACGAGGGGAGGAGGACGGTTACCGATTCGTACCCGAGATCGCCAAAAAAACTCGCGATCCCGGCGCCGACGACAGTACGGTTCAGCCATGCGGGGAGCATCATACCCGTATATCTGGCAGGTACCTGATAAATGCCGGGGGTTTTACCTGAGCCGGGCCCGTGTGCTCCAGTGCAGGCTGAACCCGGGCTGCCCGGTTTTTTACCGGTTGGTCTGGCACGAACGGGGTTGTACCCCCAACCCTTCCACGGGATCCCGGGCTCTTTTGGGTTGGGAGATCCCGGTCAGATCATGAACGGGATTAGTGCCCTGACCTCGCGTTTGTATTGGGCGTACTCTTCTCCGAACTCTTCTTCCAGAAAGCGCTCTTCCATCCGGATTTTCAGGGTAAAGACGAGCAGGATAATTCCCGTGAGACAGATCACCCAGAGCAGCCCGGTGGCGATGGCAGTTCCGGCGATACCGGTAAGCAGGCCGGTGTAGATCGGGTGACGCACGATGCGGTACGGCCCGGTGCGGATGATCCGGTGGTCCATCCTGATGGCAGGGAGCCCGCTCCAGAATTTCCCCAGGTGCACCCGGGCCCAGACTGCGAATCCCAGCCCGGTACATGTGATGAGCAGGCCGGTGATAACAACGGGCAGACTGTCAGGAAGGATGCGTACCACGAGAAGCCAGGGCGCGAACAAGTCCGCAAAGAGTACGAAGATCACCCACGGCACCCCAGTGAACGTCAGTACCGAGAGACGGGACGAGGTCCGTTTGAAGGGAGAACGGTCCCGCCACGCCGACACGAGCCAGTATGCAATGAAAACTCCCCAGACTATGAATAACAGTATTTCGACAATTTGCATTGTGTTCCTTCCCTTCGGTCGCTGATTTTATCCGTATCGCCAAAAAAAAGGCAGACGCGGTAATGATCCCCTGCCCCGGTTTCCCGGCGGGTCCGGATATCTCAGGAGGATTTTTTGTTTGAAGCTGATGAATCTATGCCGGCAGGCGGGAGCCGGACCGTTATTGTCGGGATGACCGGCTCCTGATGATTGCATAGACGATTACGGCAATAAGGGAGATCACAAAAATATATTCGTCATACAGGAACTGGTTGCGATGCAACACCATCAGTGCAATATTGATCAGGCTGATACCTGCTACTCCCGTCCAGAAACCAATAGTCAGTAAATTCCAATCGCAGTCTTTGTTAATGTTCATAATCAATATACGGGAAATTTTTGTTAAGGTTTTCTCCAGCTACCGGATTCTCATGGGAATTTTTAAGTGGCCGTTTGCAAAAAAAATGCCGGGCATGGAAAATTTTTCCGGAAGTCTGCTGTGGGACTTACGCGCAAAAAACGATTCGAAGCCTGAAATATCTTCTCAAATTATTTCGTGCCGGAGATGCAAACAGAATGTATTACTGTTAATCCGGAAGATTTCCTGAACTATTTACTCCGAGGTTGCCGGCATGGCAGTTATACTCCGGTGTGAGGAAGCATGACCCGCTACCTGATAGATATCCGGCTGATGGGTTCCGTGAAGCACCAGATCCGTACGTTGAGCGATCAGTTACAGGGAAAATTCAATCTTGGGGAGAAACTGGTTGTCCCGCATATCACCCTTGCCGGGCCTTTCCCGACCGACAATGAAGAAAAACTTGTGGAAGATTTCACAAGAGTATGTACGGA
The DNA here is from genome assembly GCF_049686655.1 of Methanoregula sp. Taxonomy (GTDB): domain Archaea; phylum Halobacteriota; class Methanomicrobia; order Methanomicrobiales; family Methanospirillaceae; genus Methanoregula. Next base: position 114,016 of record NZ_JBAVIG010000045.1, on the reverse strand, counting down.
CCAGAAGGTGACGCCAAAATATGAGCTGGGAGGGTACGGATTTTTTGACGACACGCGGGTTGTTTTTGTTACTATTACTCCTGATGAGAACCTGAAACAGTTCCGGTATCAGCTCTCCCGGGCAATCTCCCCGTACTGCACATTACGGGACTATGACCTGGACTCCGCCGAAGAATTCAGGTTCCACGCTACCCTCGCCATGAAACTTGACTGGCTCACCTTCCAGAGAATAAAATGGTATTTCCGGGGACAGGAAAATGTCATCTACCGGCACCACCCGATCCGGGCAACATTGCTCCGCAACTCAAAAATTCTCTGCGAATATGATTTCATCCAGGAGAGGATGCTGAGCCGGGCACAGGCACTGAGTAAGGCGACACGGATGCGTGACTTTGATATTCTCAGGTCGTGGGATGACGGGAGCTGGGAACAGGGGTAACGATGGAGACGAACATACAGTCGGTATCGACCGGGCTCCTGGCAAGCATGAACATTATCACGAACCGGTTTACCGGCCCGGGACGGATTGCGATCCAGTCGATGTATTTGCATTTCCCTGACGGGGTTTAGGGGGAGGTGCCGGGGAGATGGTATTTCAGCATACGGCCTGGTATTCCCGCTGGAAAGGGCCGGCAAAAACCATACCCCCCAACCCGGATATCCTCCGGAACCGGACCGGGAACACCAGAATGGGCAATTCCCAGTATATCCAGGGAAAAACCGGTTTTTTTAATTCCCGACGGGAACCCCTTTATTTTTCGCCGATATCGGCCTTCCGGCAGCCTCTCCATGACCGGGCAGCCTGTGGATCATCCATTTTTTTGCGTATTTTCAACGCCCGCTAAAGTGCACGGTTTTTTCTGCGTTAAAACAGGTATTTTCAGGAAATGCCGGTTTTGAAAAGGATTTTTGCCGGGCGTTGGCACCATTTCCACTGCCGAATTTTTTTTGGATTCCGGCCGTAAAATTCTCCGTCGAAGAAGGGATCATGAGGACTTACAGTCCAGGACCCACGGATTAAGGAGGTGAACCCCGCCACAGTATGGCACTTCACCGGGCATACGGGTTCGTGTAATCGTCCGGTCCCCACCACCCGATCTCGCCGACCGAGAGCTCATGGATGAGGAGCCGGCGCCAGGCCCGCTCGTGCTGGGTGCGGAGCCAGATCTCGCGGGGGATCCAGTCCGGGAACGGAAGCCCCCGGACCTCGCGGAGATCGTCCGGTATGAGATTTTCATAGATTGTATCCGGGTTGATCCGGTACCGGGTCAGCCTGACTTTTATAATCCGGAGGGACCCGGGCTTGAAGATGATAAGGTCGTACTCAAGGTCCGGGTTCGTATTCTCCTGCCACCAGTAGCCCATCCGCTCTGCGAATTTTTTTGCTTCTTCGATTGCGGCGACCGGTTTTTTTCCGCGGGTCATTATTATATTTCTGGAATTTGGGGGTTATGGGGATTGTGGTCGGGAGGATCGAAAAAATCCGGAATCCCAGGAGTGGGGGGTTGCACATTCACTCGCCCGACACCTTCCGGGATGCAACCTCCCGGGAGTGGTTTTTCGACATGGCCTCAACAAAAGCCATTTTCGCCTCCGATTCCCTCCTTCGGGGACCCGGACAGCGGTGTTTCGGCAAAAAACAGCGGAGTAGTTTTCGGATCCGTCCGTTTCAGCCTCATATTGACCTGAAGATGCCTTTCCCATTGGCTAAAATCACGGGTGGTAGCGCTATTCCAGCGGGCGATCGGCAGGTAAAACGTGCTGAAGATAGGGTGTGGGGGAGGCGAAAAAGGGCGCGGCGATCCGGGAATTAAGCCGGGATCTACCCAATGGATATTTTTGAGAGCCCGCCTCGGGAAAGCGAGACCTTACGCGCAAAACGCCTCGTCGGGTTTTGCGCTACGCATGAGAATGTCGGGGTGCCGGATGGATAGTAAAGGGGACTGATAGGAAGGAGGCTGGCCAAATATTCTCCTGAATGTCTGGGAGCTCAGGAAAAAATTCTGCTGAGGGGTGAGGGGGCTTAGCACATTATTTACCTGAGAGGTCGTGTGGTTACGAAAGGTTTCGCCGGGGGACCGGGCGGGGGATATCGCGGTGAAACAACACAAGGAAAACTTCCGCCAAAGTGCCGGTCCGGCCGTGTGAAACCGGGATCTTAATACCTGCCGACTTCCAGCATGCCGGTCTCTTCCAGGTGGAACAGCCGGCCATACGCCACTTTCCGCCGGAACTCCGTATCCTGTTCCAGGGTATGCAGCCATTCCCGGACCGCGGGATCCGAGAGCATGGCATGGCAGGTCTGGCAGATGTCACCGGATACGAACGCGGTGGGCAGGTGATCGCCCACGCCGGCCTCACGCAGCCAGGAAAGGACCCGGGCCGGCCCCCAGAGCCTGAGCGCGTGCAGGATGGGATTCGTTTCCGCTGCGTCGAATATCTCCGCTACCGGATGCTCCTTCAGGCTCCCCAGGTACAGCGGCTGGTGTTCGTGCAGATCGATCAGCGGGCCGATACAGCCGTAGACCCGGCCATCGGGGAAGATACAGGGCGAACTCGATGCCTGGCAGACTTCCGGGCACGGCTCGCTGCACAGGCTGTAGTTCATGTCGCCCCTCATCTCGGCGGCCCGCCCGACCGGGAAGATGATCCCCGTGCGGATCTGTTCCGGGTCCTCGACGAGCTCCATGATTTCCTGGTACACACGCTGGTAGTCAGGATCCTCCTTGTTGTCGGTGACGAGGGAGACGTAAAAGGGAATGCCGCATTCCCGGGCCGCCCGGATCGCATTTTTCACGCGATCGAACGGGATGAATTTCTGGTGGTACAGGTCGGTGCTGATCGAGATGAAGCAGATCCCGGGCAGGCTTTGCAGGAGTCGTTTTGCCTTCCCCTGGCTGGTAGCCCAGAACCCGTTCGTTACCACCGAGATCAACAGCTTGTTCTCGGCGGCGATCTTCATCACGGCCCGGAGCAGTTTCAGGTTCGAGAAAGGTTCGCCGCCCGTGAGGGACAGGACATAGATGTAGCCGTCCCGGTACGCAGCGATCTGTTCGATCCAGTCGCGGGCATCCTCGAGGCTCACTTCTTCGTGCCGGTCCGGCCCGGCATGGATGATGCAGTGGGCGCAGGACGCCTGGCAGTGATAGGTCAGCAGGAGTCCTACGTTCCGCATGAACGGCGGATCTTTAACGCTCTGCCCGGGATCCATCGGGAAAAATGATCGGGTGTTCTCCATTCTGCCGGGCTTTTAGTTACTGCTGCATGATGACGAGTTCGCCACCGGCCCTGCCCAGGGCTTCGAGCTGCGTCGCCATAGTCTTTCGCTCGTCGATGTTGCTGCTGCGCAGGGCGGCGATCAGCATGGCCCGGTCGAACATGATGTAGCCCCGGGTCCCGGGATTTACCGGAAGGAACCGGATGTCGGTCTTGAATGATCTCAGCAGGTCAGCGGGTATGGCAAGCTCTTTTGGAGCCCGCGTTACAGTCTTTTTCGTTGGCATCGTTCATCTCCAAAATGAGAGTTACGGAAAGTAACCCTAAATGTACAATAATAATTTTACCTGTATAAATAATATCTGATGCCGGTTTCACGCATACCGGCAGGATGCCGTGACGTACCAGGATACGTGAAACAGGAGCGGGACACTCCCGAAGACCTGAAAGGATATTCGAATCGGTTAAAAAAGATATAAGATGTGGTATTAAAAGTCAGTCATGACCCTGAACTGGTCGATCTCTTCCCGGTTGAGCTGGTCGAGGAACTCGTCCGCTGCATGCCCGATGTCCTTCGATGCGGTGATCGCACGGCCGACTACGAGGATATCGGCGCCTGCCTTCAGGGCGTCCTTCACTACGTCAACACGGATGCCGCCGGCGGTGGCAACGAGCAGCTTCTGGGGGGCAGCTGCCTTCTTGATTGCCGGGATGTCTCCCCAGGCATGGGCGCTCTCTTCTACATCGATCGCACGGTGGAGTTCTACGATGTCGGGCTTGACCTTGAGGCTGGCGATCAATTTCGCGGGGCTCTGCACGTTCAGCATGTCCACGATGGAGTAGATACCCACCTTGCGGGCTTCCGAGATTGCCTTCTCGATGGTCGAGGTCGGGGCAAGGCCGGAGACGACGACCGCATCGGCAGTTGCATCGGCTGCCATGCGGGCCTCGAGGTTGCCGGTGTCGAGGATCTTCATGTCCGCGATGATGAACGCGTTCGGGCGCAGCTTGCGGATTTCGCCGATGACGGACAGACCGAACTTCTTGATCAGCGGGGTGCCTGCCTCGATGATCACGTGGTCGTTGTCAGGCACGCAGTTTAAGACCTGGGCGACCTTGTTCATGTCCACGAGGTCCATGGCGACCTGGAGGTAGGGCGCGTCCCAGAGGCGCTGCACCTTGAAGCCCATGATGCCGTGGGCCGCACGGTCTTTCTCATATATGAGCGTCTTCGTGTCCGGGAACTTTTCGAGCGCACGGTGGAGGGCAAGCTTTGTCGCGCCGTAGTTGTACCGGTAGATCCGGTTGTAGTCCTTTGCATCCGGGTGGACGAATGCGGACACGAGGATCACGCATGACTCGACATCGATCCCGGCAAACGCGTTCTCTTCCAGGCAGTCTGCAACGGCCTTTGCAACCGCGGCCTGCACGGGGCCGAACATCTCGTTGACCTGGGACATATCCTTCAGGGTCACCTTCGGGATAACGACCGTCACCGGCTTTGTCAGCAGGTTCGGGCGTACCACGGCAAGGAGGGGGGTATGTCCCTGCGACAGCTGCGAAACGGCATTTGCAAACGCTGCACCGACGGGACCTTCCTTATCTCCCATCAGCAGGTCGATATGCGCCAGTTCCGCGCCATCGCCAATAAGTGCTTCTCCGACTAAATACATGGAACTCTCCGTATTGTGATATTATGTGCCCGCATTGTATGATAAAGTTATCAAGTGCCGGCCGGGGCGGGCGGATATATCAAAAATGACCCGGAACCGGTGCGGTGCAACTCCCGGCCTCTTGAATTTTTTGTGGGTCTCATTTTTTTGTGATTCTCATCGTTTGCGATCCACAGTCAGTTCTTACGGACTCCCCTGCAACAAAGGGGTGCCTGCCTGTGGCGGCACCCCGACATGTGGGGGTTGGGGAGTCGGACTCGTTCCGGATTATCGGGTAACTGAATATCATTGGCGGGGGGACAGGCAGCTGCCAGCCTACCGGACGGATGTAATGCACCTCGTTGAAAATCTGACCGGAGTTTTATTATTTTATTACCAGGTTTCCCAGAAGCAAATTTTTAAAATGCGGGGAATCATCCACTAACTACAGGAGTTGCGAAAAACACCATGGAAAAGAACCCCTTCGAACTGTTCCAGCAGGAGTGCCCTGAGCTTGCCGCACGGTTCAACAGCCTGGTCGAAGTGCAGAAGTCCCTGGCCGGCCTCGATCCCAAGACAAAGCAGCTGATCAATATCGCAATACAAACTGCAACCCGGAACCCTCGCGGGGTCAGGTTGCATGCAATCATGGCCCATACGCTCGGTGCCACGCGGGATGAGATCATCGGCGCGGTTGTGATGAACCTGCACATCACGGGGCTCGTCACCGTACTCGAAAGCCTCCCGGCCGCCCTTGAGGGGCTCGAAGAGGCAAAACACACACAAAAGAACAGGGACTAAACATCAGGACTGCCCCTTCCGGTCCCGCTCGGCAAAGACCTCTTTTGCCGCAGCCATGCCGTTGAGTGCTGCCGGGAACCCGGCATAAACGGCCATCATGATGATAATCTCCACTACTTCCCTGCGGGTGACCCCGACGTTGAGGGCCCCGTGGATATGCACCTTCAGCTGGGGAGCGGCATTCCCAAGCGCCGTCAGCGCTGAGACCACCGCAATCTCGCGAGACCGCAGGTCGAGACCGGGCCTGCTGTAGATGTCGCCGAACGGGAACTCAATCGTGTACTGCCCGAGGTCCGGGGCGATATCCTTTAAGCTCTCGATCACCTTTTCTCCGGCTTCGCCGTCAACTTCCTTTAGTTTCTCCCAGCCCCGTTTGTAGCGTTCGCTCGTCATGGTTCTCCAGACCTGTGGTACGCTCCGGGAGATGAAAAACTTCACGAAACGAGGGATGCACCAGCGTTTGCACCTGCGGGTGCCCCTCATACCAGCAGACTGCCGGAGAATATGTGGATGGCATGACCCCCGAGGAGGACCCGGTCGCCAAGCAGGGTGACCCGCACGGTCCCGCCCCGCGCCGAGCACTGGAACCCGTACAGCTCGATCTTCCTGAGTTTCTCTCCCCAGTACGGCCCGAGGCAGCAGTGGGCCGAGCCGGTGACCGGGTCTTCCGGTACGCCAACGGCAGGCGCGAAGAACCGGGATACGAAATCGAAATGCGGGAGATCGGAGGCCGCGGTGACAATGATCCCCCTCGCCGGGATCGCGGCAAGTGCAGCCATATCAGGTTCCAAGGTACAGACGTCTGCAGCTGTCGGGAGTTCGGCAAGAAGATCGAACCGGTTCCGGCCCGTAAAGAGCGGGGTGACACCCAGCGCCCGGTCAAGCCCGGGGACTGATGCTGTGGACGTGACCGGCTCTGCAGGGAAATTCAGGGTAATCAAGTCCCCGTCCTTATTGGCAGTCAGCGTCCCCGATTTCGTCTCGAACGCGATCGCAGATCCCGGTTTCGCGTGGCCGGCGATCCACAGGACGAAAGCAGCGGCAAGCGTTGCATGGCCGCAGAGGTCCACCTCGCTTTCCGGCGTAAACCAGCGCAGGTTCCATCCGTCCTTACCGGGATGCAGGAACGCTGTCTCGGAGTGCTTCATCTCGGCGGCCACCTGCTGCATCCATGCAGGCTCGGCCGGCCCGTCCGTGATGCAGACTGCGGCAACGTTCCCGCGGAACGGGGCACCGGTAAAGGCATCAACCAGGTGCATCTCATGACTCATGAAAGGAAGATTGCCGGCAGGAAGCATAAAAGATCGGGCGGGAGCAGTCGTCAGGAACAATTCAGTACGGTAATATGATCGTCTCCCTTGCGCCAACCCTGCCCCCCTGGGGGCGGGGGGGGCTTACGATGCCCCGGTATTACCTGTTCAGAAAATTTTTCACTGGTGCGTACGGGTAATACGGCACCATTGCAACCAGGGGATGCCCATGCGGCGGGGGCAAAGCCCAAAAGAGCGTCAGAACAGACATTTTCTCTAAAATTTCCCGGCGCAAAAACCTGCACGGTCTAAGCGGAAAAGTTATTGGGAGAAAACGTGGGGTTGGTGAGATTTGAACTCACGATCGACGGGTCTCTCCGACATGCATCAGTGCTCCAACGGGTCATCATCCAATTTAGTCAGTAGACCCATTGTTCATCATCTGCGAGCACAAAGAACGCAAAGACCGCTGGAGCCCGTCGCCATACCGGGCTAGGCCACAACCCCGTGCTGCCAACCGGGACGATCTCCCGGGCTGACTTTAGTAAAATCGCAGTGCGTAAACTTAAGAGTTTTGTCCGGTTATCCTGTATAGGGAACAGGTGCACCACTCCGGGTGCAAATCATCATGAATATAATATTTCCTGACACATTGGTTGTGTAATGGTTGAGGGCAGCTACACGTGCGGGACATCAGCAGTACCCCTGCTGGGAATGACTATCAGCGAGATGGTCGACAGTATCGCGACAAAATACCCGGACACCGAGGCCATCGTGTCCGTGCACCAGGATATCCGGTGGACGTACCGGGAATTCGCCGGGAAGGTGAACCTGGTAGCCCGCGCCCTGATGGGCCTTGGCGTAGAGAAGGGCGACCGGGTCGGCATCTGGGCCATGAACCATGCCGAATGGGTGGTCGTCCAGTTCGCGACCTCAAAGATCGGCGCAATCATGGTGAACATCAACCCGGCGTACCGCACGTACGAGCTCGAGTACGTACTCAAGCAGGCCGAGATCTCGACCCTGATCGTGCAGGGCCGGTTCAAGACTTCGGACTACGTTGGGATGTTCTACGAGGCCTGCCCCGAGGCCTACGAGGCCAAGCCCGGCAGGATATCGTGCGAGAAGTTCCCGTTCCTCAAGAATGCAGTCTTCCTTGGGGACATCCCGTACAACGGCATGTACACGTGGGGGGAGTTCCTGGAAAAGGCAGACGATATCACGATGGACGAAGTCATCGAGCGGGGCGAAGGGCTCTCGTTCGACGACCCGATCAATATACAGTACACGAGCGGCACTACGGGGTTCCCCAAGGGGGTTGTCCTGACCCACCACAGCGTCCTCAACAACGGCTACATCATTGGCGAGGGCATGGGATTTACGGAGAAGGACCGGCTCTGCATTCCCGTCCCGTTCTACCACTGCTTCGGCATGGTCCTCAGTAACCTTGCCTGCGTCACCCACGGTTCGACCATGGTGCTGCCAGCCCCGACCTTCGATGCCGGGGAAGTACTGAAAACTGTCGAAAAAGAGCGCTGCACGGCACTCCACGGCGTCCCGACCATGTTCATTGCCGAGCTCACGCACCCGGACTTCGCGAAGTACGACCTGCGGACCCTCCGCACGGGGATCATGGCCGGTTCCCCCTGCCCAATCGAGGTCATGAAGGAAGTCAATACCCGGATGCACATGAGCGAGATCGTGATCGTCTACGGCCAGACCGAGACGAGCCCCGGCGTCACGATGACGACAACCAGAGACCCGCTCGAGCGCCGGGTCACCACGGTCGGCCGGGCCTTCCCGCACACCGAGCTCAAGCTTGTCGATTCCAAGACCGGCAAAATCGTCCCGTTTGGCGAGATCGGCGAGATCTGCGCCCGCGGCTACTGCGTCATGAAATGCTATTACAACAATCCCTCGGCCACCCATGCCACCCTCGACAAGGACCGCTGGAACCACACGGGGGACCTCGGCACCATGGACGAGGAGGGCTACTTCAAGATCGTAGGCCGGCTCAAGGACATGGTGATCCGTGGCGGGGAGAACATCTACCCACGCGAGATCGAGGAGTTCCTCCACCACCATGAGAAGATCTCGGATGTCTATGTTGTCGGGGTTCCGGATGTGAAGTACGGCGAGGAACTCTGCGCATGGGTGAAGATGAAGCCCGGCCAGACTATGACCGAGCAGGACACAAAAGACTTCTGCAAAGGGAAGATCGCCCACTTCAAGATCCCGCGGTATGTCATGTTCGTGAACGACTTCCCGATCAACATCTCCGGCAAGATCATGAAGTTCAAGATGCGGGAAGAGTCGATAAAAGTGCTCGGGCTCCAGGAAGCCGATAAGATCCAGACCGCGTAACCTTTTTTAAACCTCCTCTGCCAGAAAATGACGCCGTTGGAGCGCACCGGCTGCCGCGGCCTGCTGCCCCCATGAGAAGTGAGGGGAGCCTGCCTACGGTATTTTACGAGCGAGCTCTTCCATCAGTTCAAGCTGTATATTCTGGATTTCCAGGAGTTTCTGTCCCTGGTTTGTCATGAGATGATCAATTTTGCTGTGGAGCCGGTGAATTTCGCGGTCCGTATGGATGCTCACCTGGTAATCGCGGTCTGCATGGAGCCGGTCTCTCATCTCCTGCCGGTTCTGGCTCATGATGATCACGGGGGCCTGGACTGCGGCAAGTATTGAAAGGGCAAGATTGAGCAGGATATACGGATACGGATCGAACGGCCTTGACAACAGGATGAAAGTATTCAGCGCGACCCACAGGATAATTATACCGGCAAACACCCCGAGGAATGTCCAGCTGCCGGCAAAACCGGCTATGGCGTCCGCAAGATGTTCGCCAAAGTTCAGTTCATTCTCGTATTCGATATTGTCATTTCTGGGGAGATGGTCTTCCACGTTCATGCTGTCGCTGACGGTTCCTTCGAGCGAGGCACACTCATCTCTCTCCTTCTCCTCTTCATCCCGGAAATACCGTATCCTGAACCGGTTGAGATCCTCCGGGCAGATGTACCCTTCGGGTGACCACGCCGGATACTCCTTTGTAATGAGATCAACGATCGGCGCATGAACCAATTCAGCCTGTACGAGCCCGGTTTTTCTCTGGTGTTTCCCGCAGATCTGGCAGGGGTATGTTTCCTGATCAGCCATTCCTGTTTCCTCTTCCGGTTCTATGATCTACGATCGCTATATAGGATATCGGAACAGGAGGGAACGGAGACCGGAGTTGTATATCGATACGGACGTACCTCCTGTCGTTCGTCACGTCCGGCAATGGTTATCTTACCGGGTTATCGGGCGATACAAAAACAACGGGACGATACCAGGCCAGAAAAAGAGGAATTGCCGGGTTGTTTTCCCGGAGATTACACCGAGGCATACGGATCGAACCCTGTTCATCTCTCATTCATTGAATTTCCTGTAGAGCAGGTTTGCCGCGAACTGGAAGACCAGGATGAAGATGAGGAGCATCGCGATATCGACAAGCGGGCTGAAGCTGGTCGTGCCTGCATAAGCGGCCTGGATCAGGTCGTTGCCGTATGTAAGGGGGGAGAGATAGGTGATGAACCTGCCGACGGCGGGGATCTGGTTGAGCGGGATGAACACCCCGGAGACAAAGATCAGGGGCAGGCGCACGAGGTTCAGCATCGACATGATGTCCCCCGGGCTCTCGGTCGGGTACGCGGCAAAGAGGGTCCCCATTGTCGCAAAGCAAAACGAAGTGAGGATGAGACCGAGCACAAGAGGTGCAATGTGAAGGATCGGCGTCCCGAACAGGACTATACCGGCGATCAGCGGGACAAACGCAATGCCAAGACTGTAGAGGAACCCGCTCATGCTCTCGCCAAAGACCACGGCATGCAGCGAGATCGGGGCCGAGATGAGCCGGTCAAAGGTCTTCATCCTGCGTTCGATTGGTATGGAGACGGGTTCGATCGACGAGGCGGAGAAGAGGATCGTAATGGCGATGAGCCCGGGGATCATCACTGACGGCGCTTCCGGCCGTCCCACCGCGAACGCCAGGAACATGAAAAGCGGGAAGAGTGCCCCCGAGACAATGATGTTGGGCTTGAGGTAATAGATGAGGATGTCCTTTTTTGCGATCGCCCACGCGGCGCTCAGTTCCACCGGGATCTGTCGAAGAGTTTCGGCAAGGTCAGTCAACGGTCTTCACCCCTTTGGTCCGTATGTCAAGACCGGTGAGCCGGATGAACACGTCCTCGAGGCTCGGGCCGAGCGTGGTGATACTGATCACCCGTGCCCTGCGGGCAGCAGCAAATGCCATGACCCCGTCGATCACCGTGGGGGGGTCCTCGGTGATCAGCCGGAACTTGTCGCCCTGCTTGATCACCTCGCTTACGGTGGGGATCTGTTCCAGCTCCTCCACCAGCACCGGCTGCGGGGCATCGAATGCCACTTCCACCGACTGGACGCTCTGGATCGTCTTTTTCAGCCGCTCGGGGGAATCGATCGCGGCGATCCTGCCACGGTTAATGATGGCGACCCGGTCGCAGGCAAGGTTCGCTTCCTCAATATTGTGGGTGGTGAGGAAGACGGTCACGCCGTTATCATTGAGGTCCCGGATCACGTCCCGTATGATCAGGTTGCTCTGCACATCAAGCCCTGAGGTCGGTTCATCGAGAAAGAGGAGACGTGGGTTGTTGATGAGGCCCATAGCAAGGGTGAGCCTGCGTTTCATCCCCTTCGAGAACCCTTTCGTATGGTCGTCCCGCCTTTCTGAAAGGCCGAACAGCTCGAGAAGTTCCGTGCCCCGCTTCTCGCGCTCCGCTTTGCCGACATGGTAGAGTTCCGCTGTGAACATCAGGTTCTGCCAGGCAGTCAGGTCTGTATAAATATTGGAGGTCTCGTGCACGATCCCTATCTGCTTCCGTGCCGCGATCGTCTCCCGCACGATGTCCTTCCCGAAGATCCGGGCAGTCCCTTCCGTGGGTGTGGTGATCCCGGTCAGGATCCGGATTGTGGTCGTCTTTCCTGCCCCGTTCGGGCCGAGGAACCCGAAGGTCTCCCCTTCGGATACGGTAAAATCCACATGTGAGAGGGCCTGGAGATGGCCAAACTGTTTCGAGAGGGAGAGGGCTTCAATGGCAAACATACGGTTCCATCCATACTGCTTTTGGAGATGTGGCGATGTGCACAAGGAGTATCCCGCAGGGCTCAGGAGACCCCGTCAGGCACATCCGTGCGATTCCGATATCTCATCCCGGGGGAGTACGATCAGAATACGCCGAACCACGCTACGTAGGAGATCGCTACCATCACGACGACCAGGACGATGAGGATCTTGTACCCGCATTTCTCGCAGATCCCGAAACGGGAGGGGTGCTGTTCGTGCGAATAAGAAGAGGTACAGACCCTGCAGGTTTTCGATCCTTCCGGGTGTTCATGGAGTTCGTGGTGTTCGGTTACCTCGTTGTCGGACATGGTATTCAAATCTCATCGGCTGCGAGGAAAAACATATCGGAACATGACGTGCTGCCGGGTCAGATTCAGCACCAGGCGACTGAGCTGCCGGGAGGTGCCGGCTATACCCGGGGCAGGATGAACCGGATCGCCGCACCCAGGGTGGGATCGCCCGGGACACGGTCTTCTGCCCGTATACTGCCGCCATACCGCTCGATCAGGGTCCGGCAGATGAACAGTCCCAGCCCCCGGCCGCTTACCGTAGTATCTCCCCTCTGGAACCGTTCGAATATAAGGGGCTTGAGCGGGTCGGGAATGCCATGCCCATAATCCTCAATCGAGACCACCACGTCCCTGTCCCGCGTGGTAACCCTGATGGAAATACGCGGATCCGGACCCCCGTACTTGATGCCGTTCCCGATAAGGTTGGAAAAGACGGAGGAGAGCATATCATCTGCTATAACAACAGCATCCCCGCCATCGTATTCGATCCGGGCATCAGGGTATCCTGAAACTTCCTTCCGGATGATATCGGCGAGGTGGAACCGCGTTTGTTTCACCGGGGATTCCCGCATTTTCCGAAGCGTCGAGACATTGCGGATGATCTCATCGCTTTTTTCGAGGCTATGGATCAGGTTACGGGAGATTTTTTCTGTCTCTTCACCAGGTCTTTCCCGGAGAAGCCGGCCGTAATTAAGGCTGGCGGTATTGATGTTGTTGATATCGTGCGTGAGGATATCCAGGTAGAGGTTCGCATCGTCATTATGCTCTTGGAGCTGGTGCTCCATCTGCCGCCGTTCTGTGATATCGATGAACGTCAGGACTGCAAGATCTGCTGCAATTTTCCGTGCGGCAACCACCGCAACCCATTCCGAACCGTTACTCAGCCGCATTATGATCTCCACAGCCGGGGTGCTGCAGTGCGAGTTCAGGTGGGCAATAAGCTGTATCAGTGGTGCCGGGTCCGCGATAAACTTCTCCAGTTCACGGCCTTCAGCCTCCCTGCCGGTGAGAGCCAAGGCAATGGCAAACCGCTGGTTCATCTCCACGATGCGGTGATCCGTGAGATTGATGAGCAGCACGCCGTTTTCCGTGTTGTCAAAGATCGCATGGTATTTCCGCTTCTCCCGGATCAGGTAGGCCGTCAGGTAGGAGACGATCAGGGCGATGGCAATGAGCAGCGCAGAACTGATGACAGCAGAAAACAAGCCATTGCCCGACGGATACCGGAACAGGATGACTGCTCCAAGGAAGAACATGGAGAGGAGGTAGACGAGCAGGACACCTTTGCGCCGGTAAAAATACGCAAAGAGGATCGCAGGAATGATGTAGAGGGAACCCAGTGTATCCGGCCGGGCGCCAGCCCTCAGGGAGACGACGGTCACACCCAACAGCAGGACGGTAAAAAGGATCAGTACTGCCTTCCAGTAACTCTCGCGGATGCCAAATGGTACTTCCGGCACGGAAATACCATTCCTGTAGTGTTCCCGCATCGGCAGATCAGGGTAAGAACCGGTCTCCTTCAAAACGCTCTATGAGTTTATGCTGGCAATGAGATGAAAAATGTTGTGTGAACCGGGAAAACGGGTGTTATGCCGTCCTGATGGACCGGGGATGCCGGTACACCCGGCAGCCGCGATATCTGAACGGACGACGATGCAGGCAATGGCACCTGCCCGGAATACGGGGATGGACGCAGGCGATCCGGTCCCGGTTATGCCGTTTGTGCCCGTTTCACCAGATCGCTGGCTGCCGCTGCCGCGCCGGCCAGCACGGCATCTTCCCCCGGGATCTCGCGGTTGAGCATCAGCACGCGCCCGTTGCAGATAGTGGTCTCGACAGCACCGCCGCTGCAGGAGTAGATGAGGTTCGAAGTGATATTGTGCAGCGGTGTATTGCAGGCCGTGCGGGTTGCAACGAGCACGAGATCGGCCGGAGCTCCCACGGCGAGCGTGCCGGTCGGGAGTCCCAGTGCCTTTGCACCGCTGGACGTAGCCATGCGGAATGCTTCGGGAGCCGGGAGCTGGACGGGATTGTTCCAGAAGAACTTCTGGAGGAGGGCAGCAGTCCTGGCCTCTTCGAACATGTCGAGGTTGTTGTTCGAGGCACAGCCGTCCGTGCCGAGGGAGATGTTTGCCCCTGCCGCGGAGAGCCAGTGGTACGGCATCGCCCGATTGGTGGCAAGCTTCATGTTGCTCGCCGGGTTGTGGGAGGCTGTGGTACCCCGCTCTGCGAGGAGCCTGCACTCCGCCTCGTCGAGCCAGCAGTTGTGGGCTGCGACTGTGCGGGGCGTGAGGATGCCGCAGGCATCGAGGTGGGCGGCCGGGCGTTTCCCATGCCGGGCAATGCAGTCGGTCACTTCCTTCTCGGTCTCGGAAAGGTGGATGTGGATACCGATCTTCTGCTCCCGGGCAAACTCTGCACACCACTTCAGTCCTTCAGGAGAGACTGTATAGATCGCATGGGGACCGACAGCACTGGTGATCCGGGGGTTGCCAAGCGAGCGGACATGGGCCGTGAGTTTCTCGGTGGCCCGGCACTCGTTCTCGCGCTTCCCGGAATCGTTGAGGTCGATGAACCCGTACGAGAGCACGGCCCGGATACCCGCCTCGTCCACGGCACGGGCAGCCTCGTCCATGAAGAAGTACATATCGTTGAATGCCGTGGTGCCGGTCCGGATCATCTCGAGGCAGGCCAGGCGTGTCCCCCAGTACACGTCGCTCGCGGTCAGGTGGGCCTCGAGCGGCCAGATCTTCTGCGAGAGCCAGTCCTGCAGGGCCATGTCATCGGCATAGCCCCGCAGCAGCGACATCGCCGCGTGGGTGTGGGTGTTCACGAGCCCGGGAAGGGCGATCGCGCCGTCCCCGTCGATGATGAAATCCGCCTCGCCCGGGTGGTTCTTCCTCTCGTCCTGGCCGATCCCCCGTAAGACCCCTTTCTCATCTACGAAGATATCCACGCTCCGGCCGTCCGCAACAACGTTCGTGATCAACAGGGAATGGTGCTTCTCAAAAATTTCCTGCATTTCATGTTCTGCCATGATCTCCCTCGTTTCATCCCATATTGGTAATAATAGTATTCACGATCTCTTCCGTGCGGTGCCGGTGCTCCCGCGATACGTTGACGATGTGCTCGTAGGTCAACACTTCGTCCCCGAGCCCGTTTGCATAGTTCTCGATGGTGCAGAGCGCGGCAAACTGAAGCCCGAGTTCGCAGGCAAGGGTCGCTTCCGAGGCAACAGTCATACCCACCACGTCCGCAATCCATGCGAGCGACTTCACTTCCGCAATGGTCTCGATCCGCGGGCCCCGGGTCTGGACATACACCCCGCCGAACCGGGCTGAAGGTACCAGCTGTGCGAGTTTTTTTGCAAGCTCCTCGGAGAGTTCCGGCCGGACATGCTCGATCGCGTGGTCGTGGATGGAGGGGATGTCCGACAGGCTGATGTAATCGGTGGGAATAAGGAGGGTGCCCGGTGCGATCTTCGGCTTGAGCGAGCCGGATGATCCGAATGCCACGATATCCGTCACACCGGCAATCGCCATCGCCGCAAGGTTCGCCCGGTAGTTGATCCGGTGCGGGGGGAGGAAGTTCTGGTGCCGCATCAGCATGACCAGGCTCTTCCCGCAGAGCAGCTCTGCGCTGCCAAACGGGGTGGCGACCCGGCGTTTTTCCAGTGCCGGCAGGGTGGAGAAAAGGAGGCTCGTACCGCCGATGATCCCAAGCATCACGACCACCCGGTACGAGTAGAAGTGATCGTTCCGGATCCGGGTTCAGGGGGTATCATGATATCGTCCAATAGTATCGCTTCGCTTGAGAATGGTTGGCGGGAGAACACTAATAATTAGCGCAATCCGTGCAACAGCGATCATGCTGAAATGACCGGGGCCGGCGAACGAAACACCGCGAAGCGGTGCACGTGTGTCAAAGGCCAGGACCCTGTTTTGGAGGAAAAGACGAACAATTCTTTTAACCTATGGCATCCTACTAGATAGGAGCGGGCCGGTAGATCAGTGGTAGATCGCTTCCTTGGCATGGAAGAGGCCGCGGGTTCAATTCCCGCCCGGTCCATCCCGTTTTCCTGATCATTTCCCGGTTCCCTTATATTCCTGGTCGTGCCGGCTTCCTGAATATTTCCAGAAATTGGCCGCCCCGCCAGGCATATCATTTCATGTCCCGGCCGGCTTTGCACCTGCCATCCACGGATGATCCCGGTACACTACCGCGAGATGCAGCGTCCGGGGTTTTCGTCGGCACTACCTGTCTCGTGATCCTGCCTCCATGAGAGCACCCTGTCGTGAAGGTAACGTGAACCGGGAGGCAATGGCACCGGGCCAGGCCTTCCGCACCCCGTGGTTCACGTGGTCAACGTATATTCCGGGTACCACGTGCATTCCGTTATCAGAGTCCCAGGAGGCGTTCAGCGTTTCCGTGTGCTATCTTATTCCTGTCCGCAGTGCTCACCGGGAGTTGATCCAGGAAGTCACGTGCTTCCGCCATTGAACTATAGGGATAATCAGCAGAGAACATGATCCGGTCGGCCCCGACCTGAAGATACAGGTTGAGAAAGGCCGGGGTAAAGTTGAAACCGCTGAACGTGTAGAAGACATTCTCCTGGAGGTAGTCTGCGACAGGATGATCAAGCTTCGTCACGTTCGTAGACAACCCCTTGTCGAGCCTGGGCATCATAAAGGGAAGAGCCTCCCCCAGGTGGCCGATCACGATCTGCAGATCCGGAAACTGGTCGAAAGCCCCGCTGAGGATGAGGCGGAGGACGTGGACCGCGGTCTCGATATGCCAGCCCCATCCGTGGCGGGACAACCCGGTTGTCACCTCTGGTGAAAAACCTGCATAGTACGCTTTGATCACCGGCTCCGGTGGGGGTGTCGGATGAATGCAGAGGGGAACTTTGAGCGCTTCGGCACGCTCCAGGATTGGCCAGAAGAACCGGTCATCCAGGTAACGTCCCTGTGTGTGGCCGTTGATCCATCCTCCTTTGAAGCCATGTTCATGAACCATGCGCTCCAGCTCCCCGGCAGCGATCTCGGGAGCAGCAGTGGGCAGGGTGGCGAACCCGGCGAAACGTTTCGGATAACGCCGCACCGCATCCGCGAGATAGTCGTTAGCTTCGCGAGCCAGAGTAACTGCCCCGGTTGCTTCGAGTTGCTGCACGGAGGGGTCGGTCAGCGACAATACCTGCACGTCGATACCCGCGGCATCCATTTCTGCGATTCGCTTATCGCCGAGATCGGACAAATCTCTGGCAAGATCCCCACGACCGGAGCGCCCTGCCATCCCGGCCTGTTCCCTGAGCATTCGTCCCGGGCCATCCAGGAATGCCGGGCTTGCATAGTGCTCCTCAAGGGTGATCGTCCGCATCATTCCGCGATTACCGGGCTGAGACAATTTTCCGGGGGCCTTGTTTCTCATAATCATTATTCCCGGCACCGTTCTGAAATAAATTCCCGTTGGGGACTTAACTATAAGCCTGACAAATAATTTTTTTTAACCTGCCAACCCGATCATGAGTGATTTGCCCTGGGTGGGATCACCAGAGCCTCCTGCAGAAAACCCGGTGAGTCGCCAATCCCGCACATTTCATGGTCGGACTCAACTTTTTTATACTCAGGGAATAAGGGTAACTTTGAATATCATGCGTATCCGCGACCTGATCCTGCCCGAAGACAAGGTTTTTTTCACGCTGTTCCTCGAGATGGCGGAAAAAATCGGGGAGTCCGCAACGACCCTCAACGAGATCACCCATGAACTCCCAGGAGGCACGGAGAAGGCCCACAAGGTGCGCCAGATCGAGCACCAGGGGGACGAGATCACCCGGAAGATCTTCGAACAGCTGGACGAATCGCTCATCACGCCCCTTGAACCGGAAGAGATCGCCCGCCTTGCCCCGGTCCTCGACGACGTGCTCGACCGGCTCGACTGGGTCACCCACCAGCTCTGTAACTACGAAATCCCGGAGACCAACGATGTGCTCAAGGAATACTCGTACCTGATCACGCTGGCGGGCATCGAGATCAGCCACGCGCTGAAGAGCCTTTCGGCCCTGCAAGATCCCGAGGAGGTCAGGACCCATGTGCAGGAGATCAGCCGGCTCTACAACCTCTCGACCGAATTGTTGTCACGGGCCATCCTCGATCTCTTCAAGACCAAGGACCTGCTCCTGATCATCAAGCTCAAGGATATCTACGAGGGACTGGCAAGGGTGATGGAGAAGTGCAACGACGTGGGCCATGCAGTCAGCGACATTGCCAAGGCACATTCGTGATCGGCGCTGATCATCGCCATCCTGCCTGCCGGTCGCCATCGCCCGGCCCGGGTTCTTCGGCCCGGTCCCGCCCTGAAGACCTATAGGGCTGACAATATTTCGCTATATTTTTAAGATCTACCGTCTAAACCCACTGGGTTTGTTATGGGTCTCCGTGAATTGCTGATACCGCAGGATAAGATCTTTTTTGATTTGTTCGAACAGCAGGCAGGGATTGTCAAGGAAGCTGCCTGGCAGCTCGTCGCCCTGACCGAGGATTTCACGAATGTCAAGGAGAAGCGCCATGCCATCTGGCTGCTCGAGAGCAAGGGTGACCAGGTGACCCACGCGATCTACGACCAGCTGAACCACACCTTCATTACCCCGCTCGACCCGGAGGAGATCTCCCGGCTCGCCTCAACCATGGACGACGTGCTGGATTATATCGACGGGGCAACGGAGAAGATGTTCTATTACGGGATCGGATCTACTGACTCACACATGATCGAACTCGCGAAACTGATCCACATGTCGACTGTAGAGATCGAGAGCGCGGTCAAGGGGATCCGCTCAATCAAGGATCCCCGGTATATCGATGAGCGCTGCATCGAGGTGAACCGGCTGGAGAATATCGCCGATGACGTGCTTGCCCACGCGGTGACGGATCTCTTCAAGACGGATAATGCGATCGAGATCATCAAGCTCAAGGACATCTACGAGCACCTCGAGACCGCGACGGACTACTGCGAAGACGTGGCAAACGTGCTCTCAGACATCGCGATCAGGCACTCATGACCACGGAAACAGGATTCATGAGGGCATTGCATGATTGAAGCCACATGGGAACTCATCGCTGCCATCATCGGCATCGCGCTTGTATTCGACTTTACGAACGGGTTCCATGATTCAGCCAACTCCATATCGACCGTAGTCTCGACAAAAGTCCTCTCCCCCAGGAACGCGGTGGTATTTGCCGCCTTCTTCAATTTCGCTGCCGCCTTCGGATTCGGTGTCGCCGTGGCAAACACCATCAGCACAATCGTGGAACTCAACGTTGTCTCCCTGGCGGTCGTCCCGTATATCGTGCTCGGGGCACTGGTCGGGGCGATCGCATGGAACATCATCACCTGGTTTTTTGGCCTTCCCACGTCATCTTCCCACGCCCTGATCGGGGGACTGGTCGGTGCGGGAATCTCGGCCGCCGGTTTTGCCGCGATACGATGGAACACGGTCGGGACCGTGGCGCTCTTCATGGTCCTTTCTCCGATCATCGGCCTGATCTGCGGGTTCATGTTCATGGCCGCAATCCTGTGGCTGACCCGCAGGGCCAACAAACAGTCTGCGGAAAGCCACTTCAAGCGGCTCCAGCTCTGCTCGGCAGCGGCCTACAGTTTCAGCCATGGTACAAACGATGCCCAGAAGACCATCGGCATCATCCTGCCCCTGCTCTTTGTCGTCGGGTATGCAGGTGTCGGCACCAACCCGAACCATTTCCTGGTTCCTGCCTGGGTCATCATCGCTTCCTACACAACCATTGCACTCGGCACGCTGGCCGGGGGATGGCGTATTGTCAGGACCATGGGCTACAAGATCACCAAGCTCCGGCCCGTCCAGGGTTTCGCTGCGGAAACTGCCGGTGCTGTGACCATCCTCGGAGCATCGGCCGCAGGAATCCCCGTCAGCACGACCCACGTGATCTGCTCATCGATCATGGGGGTTGGTACGACAATGGGAACCAGCACCGTGAAGTGGGGGGTGGCCCGGAGCATTGTCATTGCATGGGTCCTTACGATCCCGATCAGCGCCATCATCGGGTTTGCCGCATTTGCCGTGATCCGGGTAGTCATTGGGTATTGATCCCTCGTGGCAGCACTGCCGGTATACCCCCGATATAAGGCATTTCCGGTCACGGGGCGTTTCATCCTATCTTTTTTTATCCTCACGCGTAAAGAGGAGAACTACACAACAGCTGCTCTCCCCCACTCCCGGGCGGAGGATGTTACCGGTACGTCAGCCGGGACCCCGTGACCACCATGGAACCACTCATCCTGTTTGGAATTATCCTGGCGCTCGGTCTTGCATTCGTGAACGGACTTAACGATGCCTCGCATTCCATTGCAACCGTTGTGGCAACCCGGGCCCTCTCCCCGGCAAAAGCGGTATTCCTCACCGCGGTCTGCAACATGCTGGGCCCGTTTATCTTCACGACGGCGGTTGCGGCCACGATCGGGACGACAATTGTCACAAAGAGTGCCCTCACCCCGCCATCGATTATCGTCGGCATGGCAGCCGCAATACTCCTGATCTTCGTTGCAACCCGGATCGGGATCCCGCTCTCCAGCAGCAACGCGATGATCGGCGGCCTGATGGGGGCCGGGGTTGCAGTCGCGGGGATCGGGGCGATCATCCTGCCCGCCACAACAACGGTACTCCACGTCATAATCTATGGACTCACCGGCTGCCTTGCCGGTACCCTGATCCTTGGCGGCCTGACGTACATGCTGGGGGCAGATATCCGGCTCGGCGCACTGCTCGGGGCGATCTGCGGGGGGACCCTGATCATACCGATCCTGATGGTGGCAGGTATATTCAAACTCTCCGGCCTGCTTGTCGTCGTGATGTTCATATTTATCTCGCCGATCCTTGGCATGGTCACGGCATTCCTCTTCGATATTGTCATAACCCACCTGTTCCGCCACTCCCGTCAGAACCGGATGCGGCGTATCTTCCAGCCGCTCCATATTTTTGCCTGCCTCCTCCAGGCAGCGGCTCACGGGGGGAACGACGGCCAGAACGCCGTGGGGCTGATCACGGCGCTGCTCGTGGCATCCGGCATCCTCGCAAGCTTTGCCGTGCCGCTCTGGGTCATCCTCGCTGCCGCAATCGCCATCGGCCTCGGTACCTGTTTTGGCGGCTGGCAGGTGGTGGAGAAGATGGCACGTGGGATCACGAAGATCCGTCCGTACCAGGGGTTCTGTGCCGCCACCGCCAGCAGCGGGACGCTCGTGATGGAGACGCTGTACGGTATTCCCGTCTCTTCAACGCATGCGATCAATGGGGCGATCATCGGAGTCGGGGCAACCCGGGGAAAGGACGCGGTGCAATGGCGTGTTGTCCGGGAGATGATGACAGCATGGATTATCACCATCCCGCTGGCGTTCGTATGCGCCTTTACCGGCTACCTGGCGTTCTCCGTGGTGCTGGACATACTCAGGGCCATTTGACGATCAATCCGGGGAAAATTAAGCGCAGTTAAATGATGAGCTCCTGAGAACATTTGTGAAGCTCCCGCGCATCAGGGCCTCTGCGAGGAGTCAATCGTCGCTTCAGCGAGGATTGACCGGAGAGGAATACGTAAGGATTCTTCGACGTGCTGAATCTCATGAGAGATGAGGCACGGAGGGGCAGGGAGGTTTTTTAAAATTGCTTCCGGTCAATTTACCCGCCGCGGGGGCGCCCCGACCTGGCAGCGGCGTCCATCGTAACCGGGAGTATAAGGGTTTTGACCCGCCACAATCCTGAAGAGTGCGATTTTCATGGGAAGTTCTCATATTAAAAATCTTTATCAGTATTTGAACCCGTGGGAATGGCATTACCTCACCGGAGAACCCGATAGATCTTGCCCTGCCAGTAACCCCTCAGAGAATAGTACTGTTTGTGATAATTTCTGCTCTGTAGAAATCATTTTTTTTCGAAGAGACGATGCCCCCCTCTTGCGCCACCAGTCCCCCGCGGGGGACGGGGCGCAGTGCGATGACCTGAGTCAAATGGCAGGGTAATACATCGTCATCGCAACTGGGGGATGCCATAGCGGCGGGGGCGAAGCCCCCAAGAGCGTCAGCGATTATGAGGTTTTCTACAGAGCAATAATCTCACTAAACAGAAAATTTAACGATTAAGGAACGGGACAACGGTTATTTCTTCAGGTCCCGGAAATACCGGCAGTATTCCGTGATCACGCACTGGTCACAGAGCGGCTTCTTCGCATCGCAGGTGGACCGGCCATGGGCAATGAAGACATCGGTGAGATCGCCCCACGCGTCCTGCGGGTAGAGAGCCATGAGATCGCGCTCGATCACCGCCACATTGTCGGTGTCCGAGAACCCGATCCGCTGTGCCAGCCTGCGGACATGGGTATCGACCGCGATCCCCGCGTTCCGCCCGTGGGCATGGTACATCACGATGTTCGCGGTCTTGCGCCCCACGCCCGGGATCGTCAGGAGTTCGTCCATCGTTTCCGGGACGTTGCCTCCAAAACCCGAGAGGAGTACCTGCGATGCCGCGATGATGTTCTTCGCCTTCGCATGATAGTAGCCAAGGCTGTGGATGATCGGTTCAACGTCGTCCACCTTCGCCTTCGCCAGTTTTGCGGGAGTCGGGTACTTCGAGAAGAGCGGTTTTTTTACCTTGAAGACGGCCTTATCGGTCGTCTGGGCGGAGAGGATCGTGAGGATGAGCACTTCGAATGGCGATCCCCGGGCAACAGTCTCAGGGGCTTCGCGGGCGTCCGGATACCGTTTTAGCAGAAGTGAATAAATCCGGGCTGCATCCTGGTTCTTCATGGTCCGATGGGGTAGGGCGGATTCGAACCGCCGTCAAAGCGTCCCAAACGCTCTAGGATGGACCAGGCTACCCTACTACCCCGCGCCATCATAGTTGCGCCGGCAAGATAAAAATACGTAATGGTATGCCGGGAAATGCCAGGCTGCAGACGCTTCAGAGCGGCAGCGGGTTCTTCTTCCCTTCCGAAACAACAGTGCCCCGGTACTTCCCCTTGAGGATCGCGTCCGAGAGGTTTTTCGGATCTCTCCCGTCAAGCACAACAAGCGGGATCCCGCTCCGCTCGACAACGCGGGCGGCAACGATATCGAGCACCGTGTTGGACCCGGCGCCGAGGCCTGAGCCCCCTACGACCTCCAGCAGTTTTTTGGGTGTCATCTCGTCAAACCGGGTTGCTTCCGGGTCCTTCCGCGGGTCGGCAGTATAAATTCCGTCGACCGAGGTCGCGTTGATGAAGACCGAAGCCCCGACCCGTTCTGCAAGGACTGCCGCCACGGCATCGGTTGTCTGGCCCGGCGTAATGCCGCCCATCACCACGATCTTGCCGGTCTCGGCAAACTTCTTTGCCTCTGCATGGCTCTCCGCCACTTTCGGGTACGCGTATTCGCCGAGCGCCGCGATCAGCATCGTTGCGTTGAGCCGGGTGATCAGGATCCCGACTTCATCGGAAGTGCCCTCGTCAATCCCGAGCTCGCGGGTGATATTGATGTACCTTCGGGCCTCACCGCCGCCCCCAACGACGACAAAGAGCCGGTGCTTCTTTGCGATCTTCCTGAGGACGGGGACGTATTCTTTTATGGTATGGTTTTCAAGGGACGGGATCAGGATCGAACCGCCCAGTGAGATTACAACCTTCTTCATTGCACTAGTTTTTGTACCGGGTGCTCATATAGAGTTGCTGACCATGTTCTACTGTCCGGTCTGCAAGAGTGCTGATATCTTCCCGGTAGCGGGGGGATACATGGGTCAGGTCTATGCCTGCAAGAAGTGCAAATACCGTGGGTCATTCGTGCTCGAGATAGATGAGGCGGATGCAGCCCCGGAGGCAGATGAACGGCAGTAACACGAATGGCACCATCCCAGGGAGGCAAGGTTTTTGCACGAGGCTCGCCAGTACACAAAGACGGAGAACGAGGCCGTCACCTGTTCCCTCTGCAACCACCGCTGTATCATCAAAGAGGGGAAGCACGGGATCTGCGGGGTCCGGATCAACGAAAAGGGCATCCTCTACGCAGGGACGTACGGGAAGATCAGTGCCGAAGCTGTTGACCCGATAGAGAAGAAGCCCCTCTTCCACTACCTGCCCGGCACAACATCGTATTCGCTCGGGAGCGTAGGCTGCAACTTCCACTGCCAGCACTGCCAGAACTGGCATATCTCGCGGACGATCCTGAACGACGCGATGCTCCGCGATCTCTCCCCGGAAGAGGGCGTGACCCGGGCCCTTGCCGGCGGGAGCCGGAGCATCTCGTGGACATACAACGAGCCCACGATCTGGCATGAGTACACTCTCGGAATGGGCACGCTTGCCCGGAAAAAGGGGCTCGGTACCATTTACGTCACGAACGGGTACATCACGGAGGAAGCCCTGCGGGAACTCGCTCCCATGCTCGGGGCGTACCGGGTGGACCTCAAAGCGTTCACGGACGATTTCTACAAGAAGATCTGCGGGGCACGGCTCCAGCCGGTACTCGACTCCGCGACACTTGCCCGGGAACTGGGCATGCATGTCGAGACCGTAACGCTCGTCATCCCCGGGCTCAACGACAGCATGGAGGAGCAGGAGCAGCTGATTCGCTGGGTGATCGAACATCTCGGGCCGGAGACGCCAATGCACTTCTCCGCGTTCCACCCGGACTACAAGATGACAGACCGTGGCGGGACACCCGTGGCAACGCTCGAAAAGATCTACCGGAAGGCAAAGGAACTCGGGCTCCGGTTCCCGTACCTCGGTAATGTGTATCACCACGAGTACGAGAACACGTACTGCCCTGCCTGCAACGCGGTCCTGATCGAACGGCAGGGGTTTGCCAGCCGGTTCCGGGAACTGGACGGGACGCAGTGCCGGAACTGCGGCGAGCAGATCGAGATCGTGAGAGATGTTACCTAAGCCCCTCCATTCAACACCTCCCTGTCCCGAGACCCGGTTCATTGCAGATCGGATGCTCGGCACCCTGACCCGCTACCTCCGGTTCATGGGCTATGACACAACGAGTGCAAACGGGCTTGCAGAAGGGAACCGCAAGGAGGATACGCTCCTCCTCATGCTGGCCGTGCAGGAGCACCGCGTCCTCCTGACCCGGGACGCCGAGCTGGCCCGGCGCGGGAGAGAATATGCCGTGCTCATTGTTCCGGATGAAGTGATGGACCAGGTGCAGCAGCTGATCGATATCGGGCTCGTTGAACGGCGGCTGGCGATGAGCCGGTGCTCTCTCTGCAACGCGCTCCTCCGGGAAGCACGGGAAGAGGAGATTGCCGGCACGGATTATGCCCCCCGAGAACGGGCCGGTTTTGTCTTCTGCTGGTGTGAGCACTGCAAAAAACTCTACTGGAACGGGTCGCACGGCAGGAATATCGGGGAGCGGATCGGCCGGGCGCTCCGGGGACGATAGCCGGGTACAGGCGAAAAGATCACGGATACCCGGTTGTTTCTACACCCATGCGGGAAAAATGAACATCATTCGTGACAACCGAAGCATCAACAGATCTGGCTGATGCGGCGATAATGGCATCCGCAACGGAAATCCCGGGAAGCTTTACGGTACCGGCATCCACGGCAACCTCCGCAGTCAGCGGGATAAGGTTCATTTTTGATTGCTGGATCTGGAGTACCCGGAGTCTGGCCAAAGCCGGGTCGGCTTTTCTGGTATAGATGTACGCAAGTTCAGTCAGGGTGATCGTTGCAACAAATCCTTCTGCATCCCCGTCCTGGATCTGGTCCATAAAATGTTTGATGGTCTCCGATCCTTTCTCGTGGTTGAAAAATGCCAGGAAAGCGTGGGTATCAAAGAGCAGCTTTCTTGTCGAGCTCATGGTCCCACTCCTCCCGTATTTCGCGGAGAGTTATGCCTGTGTTCTTCAGCTTGTCAACACCCCAGAGTTCTGGAAGGTTGACGAGTGGCCTGAGGCAGATGGCATCGTCTTCCTCCATAATCACCAGCGAGTCACCTTCTTTGAGGGAGAATTTTTTCCGGACTTTTGAGGGGATAACGATCTGGCCTTTTGAGGACAGGGTAACAATGTCCATGGTATGAAATTAATTAGATTGTAAGTCAATAAAGATTATGGCTTACCATTAAGGCAGAATTAAAAATGTAAGATATATGCGACAGCCGTACCCGAGCCGTACCCGTGTACCGCATTATAAGGAAAGATCTCCTCCCGGTGAGCGGATGAGTAAACAATTCTGATAGACAGGCTCCTGAAAATTCAACTCATGATCAGGAACGGTTGTATTTACCAAACAGATGGTGAAACATGCGTTTTTCCAAAAGGATAAATATCGGTATATTGTATAGTGCACTCCTGAGGCCGGGTCACTGATGAACACGGCCCTACCGGGAAACGTATGAATTTACTTCCAGACAACCGCCTGACACACGCAGTGGGAAGAGGAATTTTCTTCGGGATACTCGTTGCCATAGTTTTTACCATCGTCTGCGCTCCTGCCCTCGCCCTTCCCGCCCCGGTACCAGGTGGAGGGCCCGGACATTTTGACCAGGGTATACCGGTATACTGGCCGTATCATGCGATCCTCATGTCAATGGGATTTATCCTCCTCGTTGCCGGTCTTATCGTCGCGAGGTACCACAAAACCGGGAACTGGTACAAATCACATGTAATCCTTCAGGCAACCGGAGCTGCCTGTATAATCATCGGACTGTTCATCGGTATATACATGGTCGCACTTTCAGGCTTTCCACACCTTCGCAATATCCACGAGATCCTTGGCGTGACCCTCGGCGCCCTGGTAGTTATTACGCTTCTTATCGGCTGGTCCATCAGACGCGTAAACACCGCAAAAACCGGCATCCGTACGGGCCATCGCTGGCTGGGAAAGATCGTTATCGGCCTTATGATCATCAATATCCTCTTGGGTCTCCTCTTCCTGTCCATAATCCTGAAACGGTAGATCCCCGGGGTTTCTGGAAAAAATTCAGATTTATTTTCGGAACAAGCCGGAATTTTTATTTTGAAAATAAAAATCATTCGGCGTTGTGAGGCTCCCCCGCCTCAGGGCCTCTCCGAGGCACGGCGGGGTAATGAGATTTCAATTGCGCTGCTGGTCGTTGATCCGCTGCCGTGGGCGCCCCGCGGGGGGGCGGCGGGGGCATCGCAAATTTTTGAAAACGTAAAAAAAGTTTAAGGTTTATGATTCAAGAATGTCCATCGCTATGATAGAAACTTGAACATTCTCGGTCGGAATTAGGACAATCTAGGGAGAGGTTTCACGAATATTATAACTAAATTTGAAATTGAGTATAAATTATGGTTGACTATTTAATATCGGATTATTCTGTTGCATTTATCATCATATATATTCTTTTTACTGCAATGTGTTGTATTGGGGTTTTTATTAACAAAAAAACCCAAATTAAATCTACAAAAAGGGTCTTTAATTTGTGGAATTATTTTGGCTATTTGGGCCTACATTTCAAAATTACTAAATTTTTATTCAGATGAATTAATTTACGGAGTTTTGGGAATTGCGATTGCATTTTTAATTTTAGCATATAGTATAAAAGATACAAATTACATGAAAAATAGACTAGACTCGATCGAAAAAAATGCTGCGGAGATGAATGAAGAAATAAATTTCAGGCATCGGTAATTACAATTTTATAAGATCAAAGTGTGAGAACATAAGAAATCCTGTATCCTATAACTGCCATTTTTCCCTCACCCCTTATATCCCTGCAAAACCCATTTCTACCCATGGCAGTCCACCCCATCGAGGAGCGCTATGGCACAAAAGAGATGCGTGCCATCTGGAGCGAGACGAACCGGTTCTCCGCAATAGTCAGCGCTGAAGTCGCGCTGGCAAAAGCCGAAGCCCATCATGGCATGATCCCGGCAGCAGCAGCGATCGAGATCGATACGAATGCACACAATGCCTCGCTCGACCGGGCAAAGGCGATCGAGCTCGAGATCAGTCACGACATGATGGCGATCGTGAAAGCGATCTCGGAAGTCTGCGGGGAGTCGGGCCGGTGGGTCCATTACGGTGCGACCAGCAACGATATCCTCGACACAGCAACCGGACTCCAGCTCGGCCAGACGCTCGATCTGATCGACACAAAACTCCGGAAACTGCTCGCTGTGCTCCTGAAGCGATCCGAGGAGACCAGGCACCTCGTCTGCATAGGCAGGACCCACGGGCAGCAGGGCGTCCCGACTACTTACGGGCTCCGGTTCGCGATATGGGCAAGCGAAGTTGCACGGCATATCGAGCGCCTCGAACAGATGCGCCCCCGGGTTGTAGTGGGGCAGATGACCGGAGCGGTCGGGACACAGGCAGCGCTCGGGCCGATGGCGATGGAAGTGCAGGTCACGATGATGGCAAACCTTGGTATCAATGCGGTGGACGTGTCGAACCAGGTGATCTCACGGGACCGGTACGCGGAGTACTTCATGTTCTGCGCCGGCGTAGCGACAACCCTCGATAAGATCGGCATCGAAGTCCGCTCACTCCAGCGGACCGAGATCGGCGAAGTCGAGGAGGCGTTCGGGGCAAAACAGGTGGGCTCCTCCACCATGCCCCACAAGCGGAACCCGATCAAGAGCGAACAGATCTGCGGGCTTGCCCGGATCATCCGTTCGGCTGTAGAACCCTCGCTCCAGAACAACACGCTCTGGGACGAGCGGGACCTGACCAACTCCTCCTGCGAAAGGGTGCTCTTTCCCGAGGCTTCCATCCTCACCGACCACTGCCTCCGGCTGATGGCCGTGGTCATTGAAGGGCTCGTCATCAACCCGGCCGCAATCCGGCGGAACCTTGCCTTCCTCCACGGGATCAACATGGCCGAAGCCGTCATGATCGAGCTGACAAAGAAGGGCATGAACCGGCAGGACTCCCACGAGCGGATCCGGATGGCGAGCATGCAGGCCCTTGCCGAAGGCCGGCCGCTTGCCGAGATCCTTGGCACCGATCCCGAGGTGGTGCGGTACTGTTCCAAAGCCGACATCGCCGCTCTTCTCTCGCCGGATGCTT
This sequence comes from Methanoregula sp., assembly GCF_049686655.1. GTDB lineage: Archaea > Halobacteriota > Methanomicrobia > Methanomicrobiales > Methanospirillaceae > Methanoregula. Next base: position 84,634 of record NZ_JBAVIG010000045.1, on the reverse strand, counting down.
ACATCGGAACATCAGTTAAACAGGTCGACCACCTGATCGCAAAACTCTCGCCGCTCTGTGTTTAAACGGCCCGGTCTCCTTTTTCTGCCTCAGGATAGGGGCAGATTCTTACAATAACGACGCCACGCATAAAAGATACTATATTTATAAACTTATACAGTAAACATCGAGGGTATCAATGGATCGGTTCGTCAGGTTTAAGGGGCATTCGGTCTCGCACACGGATATCGTGCGTATTGTTGTCATCCTCTCGCTCACGTTCTCCTGCATATTCATCACCTCGATCTCTCTCTCCCGGCATGTTGAGACCATCTATGCCCAGCTCTTTTACTTCCCGATCCTGTACGCCACCTACTTCTTCCCGAAACGCGGCTTATACCTCGCCGGGTTCTGTGCCATTGTCTATGAAGTCCTCGCGTATATCTACGTCTTCCCGGATACGGGCGGCCTGATCTTCACTACCGGCCAGGCTATCCTCTTTGTCTGTATTGCGGCTGTTGTCGCCTATTTCACCGAGAAGATCAACCGGAGTGAGGCCCGGTACCGCAGTATCTTCGAGACTTCGCTGCTGGGGATCATACTCTTTGACCAGAATAGTTTTGCGATCCGCATGACCAACTCGCACCTCGCGCAGATGCTCGGGTTTTCTGAAGAGGAAGTGGGGAAGATGACCTTCTCGCAGCTCTTCTCTGCAAAAGACGAGCAGCGGAGGTTCTTTGAATTCCTGGGTTCGAGCGAGGACGTAGTCAACTTCGAGACCATCTTTGTGGCAAAGGACAGGCGCCCGGTCTGGGTGAACCTGTCCTGGAGCAGGATCGATGACAACCTGGTCTCCTGTTCGGTCATCGACATCGACCAGCGCAAACAGGCCGAGCAGGCGGCCGAGGAGAACTACACGCAATATAAGCAGGTCACGGAGAATGCGCCGACCTGTATCATCATCCTGGCACACAACCGTATCGTATATGCAAACCCGACATTCCGGGCCTTCACCGGGTACGAACCCGGTGAGCTTATGGGAAACGATCTCCGGCCGATCATCCACCCCGAAGACCGTGAACGGCTCCCCTCTTTCCCCGACGCTCCCGATTCCCGACAGCCCCTGCCCGGTATGACGGAACTCCGGTTCCTGACAAAATCCGGCGATACACGACTCGGGACCCTCTTCTTCACCTGGATTCTCCAGAAAGGCAGCCATGCGGTGCTGATCAACCTCGTGGATATCACCGAACACGAGAAGCTCAAGGAGACGATCCAGCAGGACAACGAGCGGCGGCGGGGTATCATCAGCACAGTCGCCCACGAGCTCCGGACCCCCCTGCAGCCTATCATGGGATACCTGAACCTGCTCACGCAGGACCCCCAGACGTACGGGGTTACTGACGAGACACGGGCGATCCTTGACCGGTGTGCCAAGAGCGTGGACCGTGAACGGCAGATCATCAACCAGATGCTGGAACTCTCGGTCCTGGACTCGGGGAAGATCCCGCTGAAGTCTTCCCTCTTCACGGTCCAGGATCTGCTTAAAACGATCATCGATACCGGGGGCTATGCAACCAAGGCAGATATTACCATGGATGTCCCGCCCGGCCTCCGCTTCGATGCAGATGAGAACAAGATCTCGATTGTAATCGATTCGATGCTCTCGAACGCGGTGAATTACTCCAAGCCCCCGCGAAAGATCCGGATCGCTTATCTCTCTAATGCACAGGAAAAAATGCACCGTCTGGCCATCCAGGACAACGGAGTCGGCATCACCAACTCCCAGCTCGATGAGATCTTTGAACCCTTCCAGCTCCCCGACTCAGGGAACGTGAGCAGGAAATATGATCGCATCGGGCTCTCGCTCTCGATTGCAAAGAAATATATCCAGATGCACGGGGGTTTCATCAGTGTGGATTCCGTAGTGAATATCGGCAGTACGTTTACGATCCATATACCAAAACAGCGGCAGCAGGAAGAGATAAAATGAAACAGAGGATTTTTGTGGTGGAGGATGACGAGCCCATCCTTGACCTGATGGATATTGTGCTCAGGAAACTCGGGCATGAACCGGTTCTTGTCGCAAACGGGCTTCTGGCACTGGAGATGATACAACGGGAGCCACCGGCCCTCATTCTCCTCGATATCATGATGACGCCAATCGATGGGTGGGAGTTCCTCGCGAAACTCCGGGGAGAATACGGGAGGACTGAGATCCCTGTGATCATCTTCTCTGCATCCCCGGCAGTGGAAGAGCGGATGGCACAGATCCATGATCCCCTGCTCGGCGTCCTCTATAAGCCGGTCTCGTTCTCCGAGCTCCGCGAAGGGATAGAACGTTACCTCGGGAAGAACCAATAAACGACCGGTTCCATTCCCTGCCGCACTCATAACTAGCCTTATCTATAAAAAACGAGAGATTAGGTATCAGGCAGACTGGCACACCCGGGGAATTCCATGATCACGATCCTCTACGTGGATGACGAGACGACTCTTCTTGAAGTCACCAAACTCTACATGGAACGGACCGGGGAGTTCACGGTCGAAACCTGTACCTCAGCACAGGCCGCCATAGAAAAACTGGACGCGCACTTTTACGACGCTGTAGTATCCGATTACCAGATGCCGGAGATGGACGGTCTTGAATTTCTCAAGTATCTCCGCCCCCGCTATACTACGCTGCCATTCATTCTCTTTACAGGCAAGGGGCGCGAGGAAGTAGCAATCGATGCGCTCAATTCCGGCGCGGATTTTTATCTCCAGAAAGGGGGCGAGCCCAGAAGCCAGTTCGCTCAACTCCAGAACAAGATCCGTCAGGCAGTCAAGCGGCGGCAGGCAGAGGCAGCACTCCAGGAATCCGAGGAGAAATACCGGGACCTCGTGGAGAACATCAACGACATCCTCTATATCGTGGACATCGATGGGAAGATCAGCTACATCAGCCCCATGGTCAGCCAGTTCGGGTTTACACCTGATGCGGTGATCGGAAAACCCCTGATGGATTTTGTCGTCCCTGACGATTCGGACCGTGTCCGGCAAAGGTTTGTGGAGATCAGGCAGGGCATCATAAGACCCTATGAATTCCGGATCCTGGATGCCACCGGGAAGCTGCGCTGGATCCGCAGCTCCAGCCGCCCGGTTTTCGACGGGGAGCAGTTCCTCGGCCTGCAGGGCATCCTTACAGACATCACCGGGCAGATGGAGATGCAGGACGCACTCCGGATCAGCGAAGAGCATTACCGGGGAATATTCAACAATGCACCGATCGGTATTTTCCATTCAACCATGGACGGGATGATCATCGACATAAACCCGGTCTGCTCACGTATGTTCGGGTACGACTCGCCGGAAGAGATGATCGGCATCATTAACCGGGCCGGTGGTGCCGTGCACCTCTATGCCGATCCCTCCAGACGACAGGATCCTGTCAGGAAGGTCAGTGAATCGCATGACTGGAACGTCTCTGAAAATATTTACCTGAAAAAAGACGGCAGCACACTGGTCGGCCTCCTCTCCTTCAGGTCCTTCGTGAACCCTGATTCCGGCAACGAAGAGCTGGAGGGTTTCGTCCTCGATATTTCTGACAACAGGAACGCGGAGGCCCGGATCCGTGCAGTCGAACGGCGGTACCATAACGTCTTCAATGCGGCCGGTGACGCGATGCTTGTGCTGGACCACGACACCGGGGCAATCCTCGATGCAAACCCGGCGGCGATCCGTATGTACGGCTATACCCGCGAAGAACTGAAGGCCCGGCGGCACACGGACCTGTTTGCAGGACAGGACACAACGGGAGTCCCGGAGAACTGCAAGGTTTCATTCGATCCGCTGGTATATTACCGGAAGAAAGACGGTACGGTCTTTCCTGCCGAGACCACGGCAAGTCAGTACCCCCAGACGAAGCGCACGATCTGCATCGTGAGCATCCGTGATATCACTGACAGGAAAAAAGCCGAAGAACGGATGATCGCCGCCAAGCGGCTCTACGCGGTCCTCTCGCAGATCAACCAGTCGATCGTCCGGGTACGGGACCTGGAAACACTCCTCGCGGACATTTGCCGGATTTCCGTGGAATACGGGAAGTTCACGATGGTGTGGGTAGGGCTCCTCGACCACGAGACACGGACTATCCGCCCGGTGGCACACGATGGGTTCGAAGACGGGTATCTTTCGGCAATCCATATCACGACAGCAGATGATGGAACGGAATCAGGCCCGACCAGTCGTGCAATCCTGCTTGGGACGTATGATATCTGCAACGATATCGGCACCGATCCCCGGATGATGCCCTGGCGCAACGAAGCACTGGCGAGAGGATACCGCTCTTCCGCTGCGTTCCCCATCCGCCTCCACGGCGCGGTCGTCGGAGCAATCAGCATCTATGCAGGGGAAACCGGTTTCTTCAACGAAACCGAGATACAACTGCTCGATGAAATTGCAATGGACGTCTCCTTCGCTCTCGATCAGCTCGATGAGCAGGCCCGGCGTACGCGTGCGGAGAAGGCGCTTGCCGGCAGTGAGGAGCGGGCGAAATTCCTGGCAGGGGTGCTGGAGATATCCTCGCAGCCGTTCGGCGTCGGTTACCCGGATGGCAGGTTCGGTATCGTCAACCCGGCCCTCTGCGAGCTCCTCGGATATTCGGATGCCGAACTGCGTTCTCTGACGTGGACCGGGATCACGCCTCCCGAGTACCATGAACAGGAAGTCGAATCACTCCGTGGCCTCTCACAGACCGGGCTTCCCCTGCGCTACGAGAAAGAGTACATCCGGAAAGACGGGACACGCGTCCCTGTCGAGATGTTTGTCCACCGGGCCGTGGATTCCGGGGGCAACCTCCAGTACTTCTATGCATTTATTACGGACATCTCCGGGCGCCGGAAGGCAGAAGAGGCGCTGAGATCGGAATGCAGCAAGGCCCAGCAGTACCTGGACATTGCCGGGGTTATGCTGGCGGTGATAGACCGGGCAGGGAAGGTCACCCTGATCAACAGGAAGGGCTGTGAGATCCTCGGATATGCTGAGGACGAGATCCTCGGCAGTAACTGGGTCGATGAATTTGTGCCGGAAGAATCCCGCGATGAAGTCAGGAAGGTACTTGAGCAGATCACGACCGGCAGGATCTCTTCGCCGGGATACCGTGAGAGTGTGGTGCTGACAAAGGCAAAGGAAAAACGTATTATCGCGTTCCAGAATACCATCGTTACCGGCCCTGAAGGCACCGACGGCATCCTGTTCTCCGGCCAGGATATTACGGTACAGAAAAAGATGGAGGATGCCCTCCGTGAAAGCGAGGAACGGTTCAGGAACCTGATCCAGAATGCTTCCGATATGATCCGCATCATCGACCGCGGCGGGCGCATCACGTACAGTTCCCCTTCCACCCTGCGTATAACCGGTTTTGATCCCTCAGGAATAATTGGCAAAGACCCGCTCGATTACGTGCATCCTGACGACCGGGAGCTCGTGAAGGAGGCACTCGCGGGGGTTGTGAACGGGACAAACACCGGGATCCCGACAGAGTACAGGATCCGGCATGCGGACGGGCACTTTGTTGATGTGGAGGCTGTCGCCACCAACCTGCTGGATGTCCCGGGGATCGATGGGATCGTCACGACCACCCGGTCGGTCACCGAACGCAGAAAAGTGGAGGAGGCCCTGCGGGAGAGCGAGGGGCGGTACCGGGGTATCTTCGAGGCTTCGGCGGACGCAATATTCGTTATCGGCAATGTGATCCTGGACTGCAACCCGGAGGCAGAGCAGCTGCTGGGATACCGCCGCGATGAGATTCTCGGGCACATCCCGGCAGACTTCTCACCGGAGACGCAGCCCGACGGCCTGCAGTCCCGGGATGAGGCGACCGGACATATCGACGCGGCATTTGCCGGCAGGGCACAGGTCTTTCCCTGGGTACACCGGAGAAAAGACGGGGCCCTGGTCGATACGGAGGTCTCATTACGGGCTGTGCCGTCCGGAGGAAAACGCAGGATCATCGCGATTGTCCGCGACATGACCGGCCTGAACCGGGTGGAACGGCAGGTGCGCAGGCTGGCCTCGTTCCCGGACCTGAATCCCGACCCGGTCATTGAGATCGACCTCCAGAAGGAGATCACGTATGAAAATCCTGCCACGAACAGCGCCCTCCGCCTGCTCGGTATGCCAGAGGATCCCGCTGCATTCCTCCCCGTGGATACCGAGGGGATAATCGAGGCGATCCGCCAGGGAAATTACGGTAGATTCTACCGGGAAGTAGCCGTAGGGGGCGGGCTGTTTGGCGAGACCATCGCCTATTCCCCGGAGTTCTCCGCGATCCGTATCTATGCGCACGATATCACGAACCGGGTACTGATCACCAGTGCACTTGAGCAGGCGAACCGTAAACTCAACCTCCTCTCCAGTATCACGCGGCATGATATCAAGAACAAACTGACCGGGGTGCTCGGATACCTGGAGCTCTCCCTTGGGTCGACAGAGGATCCGGCACTGCTGGATTTTTTGCACAGGGCCGAGGCCTCAGCGAATGCGATCCGGCACCAGATCGAGTTTACCAAGGAGTACGAGAACCTGGGGGTCAGATCTCCTGCGTGGCATGAACTCTCTCCTATAATCGAAGAGGTAAAAAAGCAGATTGAGACAGGTGAGATCACGATCGTTGACGAGACCGGGGGTTTCAGTATCTACGCAGATCCGATGATCACAAAAGTGATCTACAATCTCATCGACAACACTACCCGGCACGGACAGACCGTAAGCTGGATACGGTTCTCCACAAGGATGTCAGCAGAAGGGGGTGTCCTCATCTACGAAGATAACGGAGTCGGGATCCCTGCCGAAAATAAGGAGTCGATATTCAACCGCATGACACGGACCAATGCCGGGATCGGGCTCTTCCTTGTACGGGAGATCCTGGGAATTACCGGTATCGCGATCACGGAAACCGGGGAACCGGGACATGGTGCAAGGTTTGAAATTTCCATTCCAAATGGAAAATTTTATCTGAAACCAACAGAATGAACTTTTTTAAAAATCGCAAGTGTTAAATATAAAAAAATGAAACTGATAGAGTAACACACCGGTGTCAGACGGCGCCAGTGCCTGTGATCCCTCATGATTTCCGTTCTCTTAATCGATGACGAACCGGATCATCTGGCCACTGCCAAGAGACACCTGGAGGGAACCGGCACGTTTACAGTGGACATCTGCCCCTCGGCACACGAGGCCATCTTCCAGCTCTCGCAGAAAAAATACGATGCCGTAGTCTCGGATTACGATATGCCGGTGATGACCGGGCTTGATCTCCTGAAAAAACTGAAGGCGGAAGGGGATCCGACACCCTTTATCATGCTGACCGGCAGCGGACCCGAACACATCGTTATCGAAGCGTTCAATGAGGGCGCTTCGTTCTATCTCAAGAAACACGATGACAAGGAGCGGCAGTTTGCCGAGCTCTCCCACAAGATCCAGCTGGCGGTGCGGAGGCACCACGAGCAGCGGAACCTGGATCTCTTCGTAGATGTCACGCGCCATGACCTGCTCAACAAGGTGGCGGCACTCTCCGGATACGTCGAGCTTGTCAAGGCCCATACCCAGGATCCAAAGATTCTCGGGTACCTGGCAAAACAACAGCTGCTCCTGACCTCAATCCGGGAGCAGATCAACTTCACCCGGGATTACCAAAGCCTCGGTTCCCAGAAACCCCGCTGGCAGGATCTCGGAGAGACCATCCGGCATGCGGTTGCGATGCTGCCTCCCGATGTTACGCCTCCCGCCTGTACGGCGTGTGGAGGTGCCGAGATATTTGCTGATTCCCTGCTGGTCAAGGTCTTCTACAACCTCATGGACAATTCCCTCCGGCACGGGCGGCATGTCACCTCCATGCGTTTTTCGAGCCACGAACAGGCGGGCGGGCTTGCCATCATCTATGAAGACGACGGGATCGGCATAACTGACCGGGAGAAGGAGTCCATCTTCCAGAAAGGGAAAGGGAAGAATACAGGCCTTGGCCTGTTCCTGATCCGGGAGATCCTCACTCTTACCGGCATCACCATCAGTGAGACCGGCTGCCGGGGAACGGGCGTGAGGTTCGAGCTGCTGGTGCCTGCCGACGGGTACCGGACAGTCTCTGTTGAAAAAACGCACTGATAATGGTGTTGCAGTGCGGGCTGCTGTGCCGCCCCCCGCTTCCCATTTCAGTGGATCTGCGGATAATGCCCATTCCTGGGTAATTGGGTAAGGATTTATCAGCTGCCGATCCTAATGCGGGCAGCATATGATTTTACACTGTACTGCATCAACCCGGGCGTCAGCAAAGTACAAGGATCCTGGAATCGATCATCCGCAGGATAATAATCCTTCATTTTTTATAAAGTTACAAAATCCTTATCACTTGACCTCCCATAACGTTTCAACCGCCAGGAGGACCATAAATGTCAACCGTAGAAGAGAACATGCGTCTCATGCAGACACTGGATGATGCCTGGAACACACAGGACTGGGCAGTATTCGAGAAACGCCATGCAAAAGAAGTCGATGTATTCTGGCCGGGCCAGCCGGCGCCAACCCATGGCCGGCCGTCCCACAAAGAAGAGGCGATCGCATTCTTCAAAGCATTCCCCGATAACAAGGTCGGGAACCGGCCGTACAGGATCTTCTTTGGCCAGGGCGACTATACCTGCTCGGTCGCCGACTTTACCGGAACATTCAGGGGTACGATGACCGGCCCGGACGGGAAGATTATCCCGCCAACGGGGAAGAAGTTCAAAGTCGAGTTCTGCACGGTCGCCCATTGGAAGAACGGTGAGATCATCGAGGAGAAGCTCTTCTACGACAAACTCTCCCTGATGCAGCAGGTCGGGCTGATGTAAGGATCAGATTAAACTTTTTTTTGCCCGTTATAAAGTCGAAGAGATGAAACACAAGACAGGAGAAGTGCGTGAGTTATGAATTTTGTTGAAGTAGCATCCACAGATGATGTACCGGTCGGAAAGACCAGGTATATTGAGGCAAAAGGTACCGAGATCGTCCTTGCAAACGTCAAGGGGAAGATCTATGCTGTGAGCGAACGGTGTGGCCACCAGAACGCCCCGCTCTCGAAGGGAACACTGAATGAAAACGTCATTACCTGCCCGCTCCACCATGCGCAGTTCGATGTCACCACGGGAAAGATGATCTCCGGCATGGTCGAGCTCTCGCTGCCCGGGATGGATAAACTGCCAAAAGAGTTCCAGGACGCAATGCAGGCGATTGGCGAAATGACGTCGCATATCAAAACCCATGACCTCCAGTCGTTCCCGGTGAAAGTTACGGGAAAACGCATCTTTGTGATGGTGTGACAGGTCACCCATTTTTGAATATACGGGAACCCGGTAGTTCACTAATTTCAGAATGGATCAATAACGCCAAATTTTCCTGCACACCCCCAATCCGATTCTGGTCCATAATGGCCTACGGGTGCCCGATCGGGTACCAGACGATACAAAGTCCGACCAAAAAACGCCCCTTACAGAACACCGCTAAACGGAAAATATAACGCCCCGCAATTTGACCGGTTTTTGAGTTTTCGCCACAAATCGCGGGGATGATTTCCGTGGTGGACAACATGGTTCTATTTTTGTGTTCACCACCGGACCCTGAGGGGAAAATACGCCCGTTTCGGCCCCGGATTGGGGGGCGAGACCGTATGTATGAAGGCAGTGCGGTTTTGTCTCATAAATGATGGGATAATTTAGAGAAGTACTGGAACCCGGTAACCAAATCTCCCCAACAGGTGCGAACCTGTAGTGCGCCGGCTATTGCCAAACGCCCGCGTCCCCGGCTGCACTGCCACGGGAAATACAAAGATGGTGCAGCGCCAGGCAACAAACCTTTTATAAAAACCATTAACCATTCAGCGCACTTGTAAGAGAGTAGTGATACTCGTGGAAAGACAGCCCGTTAAATCCCGTATTCTGCGCTCTGTGGGTTATGACGAAAATACAAAAATTCTGGAGATAGGATTTCAATCGGGACTTGTTTACCAGTATTCGGGAGTCCCACAAAAAGTCTATACGGATCTCATGCGTTCAAGCGAGATTGGAAAATACTTTTCCGACAAGGTCCGGACACAGTTCCAGACAAAACAGGTTATCACGTAGATCCTATCCCCGGGTTCCTGCACGATGACACCGGTTCCCGATGAAAAAAATTATGCGATCTTTGCCGGAAAATTTCCCATAAAAAATTTTTAAAAATTATTTTTATCATATCGTGTTCCCCATTGAAATTATCTTCCGGCTCACGCGGGCTCTACAAAATTTTTGATCAACCCCCGTCAGGAAATCGCAGGATTCCCGGCCGGCATCCCCCGCAAGCCTTGAGCCCCCCCTCCGCGCACTCCGGCAAAACGCCATGCGATTACCGACCCACGGCTGTATTATTGCCGCGACCAGCCAGTCCCCCGGACAGGAAACCTGTAATTTTGATGTACCTCCATGCCCCTCAAAACAGTAAATGAAAGACCTCTCATAAAGGTTGTCCATTAGTCTTATGGTTCGGGGAACGTCATAGAGTAGACAAGATGGCTGATAAAAAGTATGAATCCTTGAAGATTGAAAACATCGTTGCATCCGGTGTCATCGCAGAGTCCATTGATCTTGTTGAATTTTCAAATAAGGTCGAGAACTGCGAACTCAACAAGAAACGATTTCCCGGTGCGGTATATCGTATCGCGGATCCCAAGATTGCGTGCCTGATCTTTTCGTCGGGCAAGATCGTGATCACCGGTGTCCGTAACGATAAGGCGCTTGCAGACGGACTTGCTATCGTCATCAAATCGTTAAAACATGCGGGCATTGAATCCCTCAAAGAGCCCCGGGTTGCGATCACCAATATGGTCTGTTCGTACAATCTCGACAGATACATCAATCTCAACAAGCTGGCCGTCACGCTCAATGTCGAAAATGTCGAGTACGAACCCGAACAGTTCCCCGGGCTTGTATACCGGATCGGAGATCCGAAGATCGTGGTTCTTATCTTCTCGTCAGGAAAGATCATTCTCACGGGGGGGAAGACCCTTGAAGATGTCAAGAAAGGTCTTGACGTCCTGGAAAATAAGCTTGAAAGCCTCAGGTAAAAACGGAAGATTCCCGTCTGTTCACCGGTGCAGCCGGACGCATTGCATGAACTACGGTTCCGGAATCCCGCCGTTGCTCCTTAATCGTGTGGTCCGGAGGACGTGTTCATCGAATAAATTACCGGTACAGGGGAACGTTCCCTGAATGGGACCAGAGCTCCTCTCCACCGGCCCTGATCCCGCATTCCCCTATCCGGCCCACGGCTGCACTCCCCCACTCGTAACCGGCCCTCCCCGGAGTTCTTTACCAAAACCTCTATTGCCGCAGACAACACCCGTCCATGTATCCTGGTGGAGTGCACCTGGGCAACAAAAAAAGGAGGTTTGACAAATGGTACGACGATTTCACCGATCGATCTATGACGAACTCGACGAACTCAGGGCATCCATGGACTACCTGTACCAGCTTGCTCTTGAACCAACTGACAACCCGCTGTTGCCTGGAGAAGAAGAACCCGCTATCGTGTGCCAGTGCCTGCACACCCTCAACGCGGAAGTCACCGGGCATGAAGATGAAGTGATGGTGACTGTGGATACGGTCACGGGGACCGGAAATGCAAAAATATCCGTTGAGCTCATCCGCGGACAAACCCTGAAGATCACCATCGAGAGCGAGGAGGAAGATACTGGTGATAGTGACGGGAATACCTCACGGGAACAGAGAATTTTCTGCCTGCACCATGTGATCCCGCTCCCCGGCCAGGTGACCACGCAGGGTGCGAAAATGAGTCTGAGAAATGGCGTGCTCGACATCCATCTGAAAAAAGCACAGCCGGTATGAACAAAAACCCCGGCACCTGTCTTTTTTAACACTCCTCGTTCCTTTCCGTCATTCAATTCATGCATTATTTAAGTGATGACCTGCATTTTCTTAAATGAGCAATACATGAGAAAAACTTCCGATCTGGTAGATGAGATGCGTGCAGAAGCGAAAAACGCCTGGCTTGTCGCAATTGCTGTCGGGTTCGAAACGGAGACGAAATTTGTCTTCAGTTCACGCAGGCACCCGCTTGAAGAACTTGACCAGCTGGTGCTCAATGGCGGTTCTCCCATAGGGTTGTTACGGTTCGATAAGGAAACGTCCGCAGTACAGGGGTCATACCGCCCGTTCGTTGAATACGAGAAGGAAGACTGGGCAAAAAAATATCTGGCCGGCCTTCTGGATAAGACCGCTGAGATCGTTGAATTGAGCCAGCAGCAGACACACAGTTTTCCAAAGGCATATTGAGTAGTATCCCCCTTCTTCATACGATTTTCCGGGAACATTTTTGCCCCCGGATCCCAGGACTACCCGCAACCGGTTTCAAGCCTGCAGACAAAAGAATCATGACAAACGGCAGCACTACTCTCTTCTGATGAGAACTCCGGGGCTGCTCACCGGCTTTCTGCCGCTTATCGTGTATGGGATCCTCTCGGGAGCGATGCCCGGAAATGTGCAGATCGCTCTCCTTGCCGCCTGCATTGTCTCGCTGCTGGCGGGTTTCCGGCTGCTGCTGCGGGGATTCATACTTGAATGGGCAAACTTTCTGATGTTTACTGCCGCCCTGTTCTGCGTGTCAGTGGTGCATATCAGGACGGTCGGGGAGTACATGAGCGTCCTGATCTACCTTGTCCTTGCGCTCGTGGCATCCGGCTCGCTCCTTGCCGGCATTCCGTTTACTATCCAGTATGCGAGGGATATGGTCGACAGATCCCTCTGGGACCACCCGGTCTTCCGATCGGTGAACGCGTTCATGACCGGCGTCTGGGGAGCCCTGTTTGTTGTCAACCTTGTGCTGGTCTTGTATGCAATGACCGTCACGGGACCTGCTGCCGGGGTCGCTGCCATCACGACCTATGCAGTCCTCGTCATTGGCGTTGTCTTCACGGTGCGCTACCCGGCGTATATCCGGAAAAAACAGCACGCAAGTCCGGTTCCGGAACTACCGTGATGATGCAGCGAGCCTGCGGCGGGGCAGGAGACTACGGAAAACTACATTCGGTTCAGTACCATAAGACCCGGGCTTTGAGAAAAAAAATGCTCTGGTGAAATCCTTGTATTGGAACAACTAGTATTGGATTATATTTTGAGAGGAAGGGACAGTGCCTTTCCCCGCGGACCGCCCCTGCGCATTGCGATGCTGCAGGAATTACCAGTTAAGCGGTTGCCACAGCAGCTGAGGTAAAACCCCTGATAGCGTTCCTCTTTGTAATAATTCTACAGAGCAGAAAAATTGTATCGTTTTCCGGTCCATTGCCTGCTTTACGGCCAGCGGGCGGTACCCGTATCCGGTGAGGTCCCGTCTCCGGGAGCGCTGCCGCCCTTCTCCCCGGGACGGCCGTCATGATGGAAATTGCCCGGACCCGGGTCACCTGCGTCAGCCGTTAACCGTCCATGACCGTTGAGTACCGGTAACCGCCTTTTGGAACCCGGATCTCGAACCGTGCACCCCGCCCCGGCTCCCCGGTCTCGCCGATGGTAATTCCGGTCATGGAAAGAATTTCCCTGGTCAGGAAGAGGCCAAGGCCGGTATTTTTGCCGTATCCCTGCCTGAATATCTTCTCTTTCTCCTCTGCCGGAATACCCGGCCCGTCATCTTCCCAGAAGATGTTCAGGCCGTTTTGGGATTCCCGGGCGGAAACACGGATTATCGTCGCATGTTTCCCGTGCCGCAGCGTGTTGTCAAGGAGGTTCAGGAAGATTTTCTCAAGGATTGGATCTGCATACACAACCAGGCCGTCAATATCGGCCTGCAGGATCACTCCCCGGGGCATAATGGTATGGGGAAGTACCTGGGAAAGTTCCTGCCAGCGGGGCTCTGTAGAGCCAAGGTCCTGGTAAATCTTTGTAAATTCGATGTACTCGCCGATCGCCCGGGTATTGGAAACCAGTTTCTCAAGTACTTCTCCTGTCTCCGGACTAGGTTCTCTCTCTTTGAGAAGGTCCAGGTAACAGGACATGATCATGATCTTGTTGAGGATATCGTGTCGCGTGATGCTGTTGAGGAGATTGAGTTGCCGGTTTGCGGCCCGCAGCGCCTCCTCTATCCGCTTGCGCCCGGAAATATCGCGGCCTACGACCTGGAGGGCCGGTTTTCCCTGGAACACGGTACCGGTTGCGATCACTTCCACGTCGACTGTGGTACCGTCAAGGCAGCGAAACCGCTCCTCGATCAGGGGAACCGCAGTACCCGGGGACTCGGACATTATTTTGATCCGTTCGCGAACAACCCCGCAGAATGCCGGATCAACGAAATCAAGGGCCGCCCGCCCGATCATCTCCGCGGGGCCGTTTGCTTTGACCATCCTCGCCGCGGCATCGTTTGCCACAACGATCGTTCCCTCCTGGTGGATGATGAACGCGTCAAAAGACTGCGCGATGAGCCGGCGGTACCGCTCCTCGCTCTCCCGGAGACGTTCCTCCATCTCGTGCCGGCAGGTTACATCCCGGATAGAGATGATATTGGCCGGCTCTCCCTTGTACGTGATCCTGTTCCCGAGGGTCTCTATGTACAACTTCCTTCCCCGTGCCGTAATCGCGGAGTATGTCCGTGTTGTGCCTTTTCGTTCCGGGCTCATGGCAAAAAAATCGTGTCTGGCAGCATCCAGTGAATCCGGTGCAACCGTGTCAAATACGGTCAACGGGAGGCGACCGGAAGTACCGTCGACTTCGTACATGGCGAGGCACGCATGATTTGCGGTGAGGATCCGGCCTTCGAGATCGGTGACGAGAATACCGTCCAGCGACGATTCTGCAAGGAGCTGGTATCTCTCTTCGCTCTCCCGCAGTGCATCTTCGGCCAGTTTTCGCCGGGTAATATCGCGGGCGAAGGCAAAACTGAAATCCCTGCCCTCTTTTGAAACATAATTGGTCATTATTTCTACATCGACAATCGTTCCGTCCTTGTGCCGGTGCCGGGTCGTGAAAATATTCGTTTTTCTCTCTTTGAGGATCCTCTTGGACCTGTCCCACATTCCTCGGGTGAAATCCGGGTCAAGGTCGAAGACCGTCATCGCCAGGAACTCTTCCCGCGAGTATCCGGTGTTCCTGCAGGCCGACTCGTTTGCGTACAGGATCTTCCCTTCAAAATCAAGCCAGTACACATCGTCGGATGCCCAGTCCACCGAAACCTTGAGGAGCCTGAGCTGGGATTCGTTTTCCCTCAGATCTTCTATCGCCTTCCTCCGCTCGACTGCCTTCCGGATCTTATGGGCAAGTTCGGCGAACTGCGAGTCGGGAGCACCGCCTTTCTGGATATAGAAGTCGGCCCCGTTGTTAATCGCATCGATCACGATCTCTTCGCGCCCCTTTCCGGTGAAAAGAATGAAAGGGATGTCCCCGGACTGCGATCGGATCTCTTTTAAGAATGTCAAGCCGTCTGTCTCCGGCATCTGGTAATCGGAGACGATCGCATCATACGCGGTGTCCTTTATTTTTTTAAGGGCAGCAGGCACCGAATCCGTTGTGTCAACTGTAAAGTCCCCGGTCTTCTCGAGATACGTCCGGCACAGATCCAGAAGCAGTTTTTCGTCATCTACATAAAGGACTGAATACATCGGGCACATCTCAGGTATATTTTGCTTCAGTAAGGTGGTAGGTAATAGCTGAATAACTATTCGCGAACAGCGATTGCCGCCCTTACCCGTCATCTCCCGGAACGCCCCCACGATACGTGGGGTGTTGTCCAGGTTCCGGAACTATGCATTCCAAAATACCGGGTACACCCTCAGTGATGCCCGGTCTTTTTCAATCCCGGCAAAACCGGACGAAAATGATCGCCGGTACTTCAGTCCGGACGGGATAGATGGGCCAGCCGCAGATCTCTCCCACTCATACCGTGGAAGGGACTAATGATTGAGTTTTCCAAGGACGAGGGCGGGGGCATGACCGGCTCCAGCCTTCATCCGGAATCCTGGACGAAAAAGCGGCTGAATTATTGCAGGATACACAATGTCCGGGGAACTCCCCCGGCGCAGGTGAACCCTCCCGCACATCAGGGAAGGGGAATACGCCTGCCATGATCCTCCCGCCTCAATACCTGAACATCAGAAGATCTTCCGCGTTCCTGTAAGGGTTGCAGGGTAACGGTACAATGGCACACCGGGCCCTGACGGATTGAAAAAGAAGTATGATATGAGTGCTGATGCCCGGGGGAACTCCCCGTCTAATACGAGCTCCGCCCTACCTGGCTTATATAGATTTTGTGCTCCTGCAGGTCGATCCTGAAGAGCTCGGGATTGCTGATGAGATCCTGTACCGGGATCCTCATGGATGTCAGTTCCGGAAACGAGAAGTGTTCGTTGTGTTTATGTTTTCCATCCATCCAGTCCATTGAGACACCGGTACCGGTCTGCACACTGTTGTATATTTTTTCCACGTTACTATAATGCGGTTTGTGATATGTTGAATCTACCCGACCGGATACAAGGTACAAACGCCTCATGGCACCGGCGGCAGGGTTCATGTGTCCCGGGTCCGTCCCGGAATACACAGGAATTCCGGCACGGATTTTCAGTTTTTTCCGGATTTTAGCAACAATACACAGCTATATCCCCAGAAGAACCAAATGGGCATGAGAAACACAAAAAAGGAGGTAAAAATGGGACATGTACGGACAGATGCGACGAGGAGATACCAGTGCGCACACTTTATCTGTGCCTATCTGCTCTCCCGCAAGATAAGCAGGGCGGTGGTAACTTCACGGGATATTGCCCTGTTCCATCACCTGTCGCGGAAATCCTCCCAGTCGATCAGCGCGATGCTGAACTTCCTGTATACCAACCGCATCCGCGAATCCCGTTTCGGGTTCTACATTATAGGAACCTCCCCTTTCCGGAAATGCGATTATCCCCACCATTATACGATAGAACTTATCGATGGGGCCCGGGGGCTGCTCTGATGCATATCCCGCCCGTCACCGGACCGGCAGGACATGCCGCTCACACCCCATGGTACCGGCAATTCCATTCCCCGCAGGGAACAACTTTCTGCAGGAACCGGATGTGACCCTGACCTGGATGGAGTGGCTTGACGGGAGGGACGAGGATCACTCGTGCTGGTGCGATTTCATGGATGCCCCCTCGTTCTGGCAGACCCGGTGGTTCTGGATCGGTGGTGCAGCTGCCGGTGTGTGCATCATCCTGGTTTTCCTGTCTGGTATAATGTAAGCGTGCCTGTGAACGATTGCAGGGAAATTACCGGGCTTACCCTGGAGTGAACTGGAAGCGGTGTATGATCCCGGGCATTGTTGCCACACACACGCTTTTACCGGGATGCCTGCGTGAAGTCCCTCTGCACTTGAGGATTCTCCTTTGGGTCATCACGTTCAACAAAAAGAATAGTCTTTTATCAGCCCTTTCGGGTACTCTCTTCGAGATCAACAATCCAGCTGGCAACGGCCCTGAGCACGGTTACTGTCTTCTCGGTTTTGTGAAGTTTTCCGCTCTGGGTAAACTCCGCTCTCCCCGTCAAGGATCAGGATCGCGTCCTGGGCCGTCTGGAACAGCCGCCGGTACCTGAGTTCTGAATTTTTCAGTTCACGTTCGACAGCGACTCTCTGCTCTTCATGGTCCAGGTTCTGGAAAGCATCCGAGATATCCCCGGACTGTTCATCGAGGAGCCTGATGATACGGTCATTAAAAAATCCCGGTTCTGTGGCATAGAATGTAATGACCCCGGCACTTCCGGTATCGCGTGCGAAGGGGAATGCGGCAAGGGAGCGGTAGCCCCGCCCGAGTGCCCCTTCGCGCCAGGATCCCATTGCCGGATCGCTTTCGATATCATTACAGACCGTGAATGTCCCTGTGCGGAATGCTGTCCCGGTCGGGCCCCGCATGGCAGGTATGTCGTCCGTAGATAGTGAGATCGTATCAAGGTAACCTTCCACGCGACCCGCCGCAGCAACGGGTTCAATGAGATGTTTTTCCCTGTTGGCAAGTCCCGCCCACGCCATAGTAAAGCCGCCGTTCGCGACAGCAATCCGGCATATCTCGTTCAGCAGTTCCTTTTTATCATGAATATGAATAATTGCCTTGTTGGTCGCAGAAATGACCGAATAAAGCCGGTTGAGGGTTGCGATCTGCGCCTCGTCCCTGACGTGGTCGACTGCGGTCCTGATCTTGTGGACAAGCTCGGTAAACTGCGACGTCGGGTCCCCGCCTTTCTGGAGATAAAAGTCCGCACCGTTCTCAAAGGCTTCGACAGCGATCTCTTCCCTGCCCCTCCCGGTAAACAAAATAAACGGGATGGTTTTATCTACAGCCCGTACCTGTTTTAAAAACGTAATGCCATCCATTCCCGTCATCTGGTAATCAGATACGATGGCCTGGATCCCGTCGGATTTTACCAGGTCCAGCGCAGCCGAAGCTGACACTGCGGTGGTTACAGAAAATTCTGTTGTCTGCTCAAGGTACCGTTTGCAGATATCAAGGATTGCAGACTCGTCGTCCACAAAGAGCACTGATATTATCGGGACCACCTTCAGGGATCTTGGTTTGATAAAGCACGTGTGCTACTTATAATAAATATTTAATAAATATTTCGCCTGAAAACAAAAAATGCAATCAATGACTGCCATGATATAATTCCGCGTGCCATTTTTGCCTGCGGGTAAGGCCATGAGGGCTGTTTTATTACCGTAAACCCGGATTATCGTTATGCTTATATGAATAGCATCTTTTAAAATCCGGTACACCCGTCGATATAACCGAACGATCCCTGGCATCCCCACGCGATCATAATCCTGTATGGTTTTCGGGTACACATTATGCCATCGTCCCTGTCGCAAGTGACCTCAGTACATGCCGGGAAAAGAGTGCACCGGGTGAAACACCCGGCTAAACTGTTATACGGTAGGGCGTACATCAGGATACTGTGAATTACTGTCCTGTCTGCAAACGGGAGTATAAGGAAGTGAAAGGGAAACAGACCGGGCGCTGTCCTGTCTGTGGCACCGATCTCGTCCAGATCTCCGAAAGCGAGATGGCTGTTGTGCGCCGGGAGAATATCCGGAAAAATGAATGAACCGGAGAAACCCGGCTATTTTGGTACTATGCGTGCTTCGGTATCGGTTATCTCGTAGATAACTTCCTTCTTTCCCTGTTTGAGCTGCTGGAGTTCCTGCAATATCGCCTGCAACTCATACTCCTTGTCCCTCCGTGCGATCATATACGGCGTGTTCGGCTGGGGATTTTCCGGGGTAGTGGCAAGCAGCTCGCAGGTATTCCGCTGGCGGGAGATCCTGATATCGGAAATTTTGTCGAGATCAAGGGATTTGAACTCCCCTGCATGGAACGAACCCGACTGTGCGAATCGTACGAGGACCGTCATGCGGATCCTCCGGCGAACCTGTTTTCAGATGGTACGACTACCATACCTAGTAGTCACCCATTCCCGGCGGCATTCCGCCCATTCCTCCCGGTGGCATTCCCCCGGCAGGACCGGATGCCCTGGACGATGCGATGACGTCGTCGATCCGCAGGATCATGACCGCAGCCTCGGCAGCGCTTGCAATTGCCTGCGTCTTCACCCGCAGGGGTTCAACTACGCCGGCCTTCAGCATATCGACCGGTTTGCCCTCGTAGACATCGAGACCGAATGTCTTCTTTCCCGCTTCGTGCTCTGCCCGGATCGCTACGATCATATCGATGGGGTCGAGGCCGGCATTTTCTGCAAGCGTTCGCGGAATGATCTCGAGCGCCTTTGCGAATGCCTCGATGGCCAGCTGGATCCGGCCCCCGAGGGTTGCGGCATACCGGTGGAGCTGAAGCGAGAGCTCGATCTCGGGAGCCCCGCCACCCGCAACGATCAACTTGTCCTGGACGACAACACTGACGACCATAAGGGCATCGTGGACTGCCCGTTCAAGTTCATCGACCACGTGTTCCGACCCGCCCCGGATGATCAGGGAGACCGCCTTGGGATTTTTGCATTTCGAGACAAAGATCATCTCTGCCCCGGAGAGTTTCTTCTCCTCGACATGGCCGGCAGCCCCGAGATCGGCCGGCGTGATTGCGTCGATGCTGCTGACAATCGCCGCGCCGGTAGCCCGCGAGAGGTTGTCCATGTCGCTCTTCTTGACACGGCGGACGGCAAGGATCCCGGCCTTTGCCAGGTAGTGCTGGGCCACGTCATCGATTCCCTTCTGGAAGAAGACTACGGTGGCGCCGGTTTTGATCACCTTGTCCGCCATGTCGTGCACCATCTGCCCGTCCTCATCGAGGAATGCCTGCACCTGCTCGGGCCGGGTGATGTTGATCTTTGCGTTGACCTCGGTCTTCTTGTATTCGAGTGCCGCGTTGAGGAGGAGAACTTTTGCGTCTTTGACTTCCTTTGGCATGGCCGGGTGCGCCCGTTCCTTGTCTATGACCATGCCCTCGATCATCACGGTATCCTCGATCGCGCCCCCGACTTTCTTCTGCACGTTCACGTGCTTGATATCGACGGTGCCATCAGGATCGGTGACCCGGGTGATGGCCTTCACGACGATGTCGCAGAGCAGGTCCTTGTACGCCTCTGCGCCCTTGCCGCTGATCGCCGTTTCGGCGACTTTTTTGAGCATCGCGTGATCGCCCGGTTTCACGGTAATTGCGATCCCGGTGAGTATCTCCATGGATTTTGCCGCAGCCTGCTGGTATCCCTCGGCAATAACCGTCGGGTGGATCCGCTGTTCAAGGAGGTTCTCCGCATTTTTCAGGAGTTCCCCGGCCAGCACAACGGCGGATGTCGTGCCGTCGCCGACTTCCTTGTCCTGGGTCTTTGCAATCTCGACCATCATCTTTGCGGCAGGGTGCTCGATGTCCATCTGCTGCAGGATGGTCGCGCCGTCGTTGGTGATGGTGATATCGCCCATGCCGTCAATGAGCATCTTGTCCATGCCTTTTGGCCCAAGTGTTGAACGGACCGCGGCTGCTACTGCCTTTGCGGCGGCGATGTTGCTGTTCTGGGCTTCCTGCCCACGGGTCCGCTGCGTTCCCTGCCTGAGAATGATGACCTGCTGGCCGCCAAGTTGTTGTGACATTTCCTACCTCTGTTTATCTGGTTTTTCCGGGAATGCTCTCCTGGTTACCAAAAAAGCCTTCCCTGTTTATACTGGGGTGTATTGCCGAATCGTCCGGGGTCCCGGTTACCGGTTCTTCTGCTTCATGCACGCTGATGATCCTCCAATCTCGCTCGTGAAAAACGGGACTCCGGAACAGATCCTCCCCACCGTACCAGGTTCCCTGGGATGTTGCGGCGCAACGATGTATGTGTATTACTGTATCACGCTGCTGTGATGCGTGACAATTGCTGCGTGGGTTCATAGATGTATCTGTCCGGAAGATCCCGGTTTGATTTCCGGGGGTCCGGCGGGTCCGCACCGGAGTGAGTCTTGCCCGGTAACAATGATAACCGTGTGATAACGGACCGGTTCATGCCAGCCGCAGCCGTGTTTCAGCGGTTTCATATCTCCGTTCCCCACCATTCCTGATATATACCTTCAACATGTCAGCCGCCAATAGTAGTACAATACGTAGTTGGTTGAATGAGTGGTTTTCATAAGAAAAATAACGAAGCAGCAGTGGATCCGAATGCAATGAATCCTGACGGTACTCCCGTAGCACGCGTGCGGCTGCCAAAGAAATGGGCCAAGGAGCAGTTTGCCCTTGCCGAGACTATGCTCGGGGCAAACCATATCCGCGTCCAGTGCATGGACGGGGTCACCCGGATGGGCAGGATCAAGGGGAAGATCAAGAAACGGGCCTGGATCCGGGAAGGGGACACCGTCATCGTCGTCCCCTGGAGTTTCCAGGACGAGAAATGCGATATCATCTACCGGTACCTCAAGCCGCAGACAGAATGGCTGCGGAAAAACCGTTACCTGTAACCGGAAAATTTTAAACTTTTCTTTCAGGCAGGGCCCGACAGCTTAGCCCGTCCTGCTGTTCAGGTACGCCCTGGCAGGTGTGGCCATCCCGAACTGGCTTCTCCCTCCGTGCCATTCTCGCGGAGGGTGATCCCGGTGGTGGAGAGGATTTCCCGGACCAGGAACCGGCCGAGGCGCCGGTATTCTTCCCAAATCCCCGCTGGAAGATCTTCTCCTTGTCCTCTGCAGCCATGCCGGGCCCGTTATCCCCGCAGACCCGCAGGAACCGGCCCGGTTCTTCGCCCGCAGAGAACCGTATCCCGGGCCGGGGGCGGCATACCGCACGGCATTTTCGAAGAGCTTGTAGAACACTCCCGGGCAGCGGGTCCCCATAGATCTCCCGGCCGCTGACTTCCCGCCCTGTCCCCCGGTCCGTTGCTTAAGGTTCCTTTCCCTATATATGATCGCAGATCCATTGATCGTTGATAGAGGAAATAGGATGGCGGATCAGGAAACGGTTCCCTGCCAGGTCTGCGGGGAACAGAGGAAACAGAACGAGGTCGTGCCAGCGGGATCGATCCATGCATCGATCACGGATGTAATCCGTAAGGAATGTCCCGGGTGGTCACGGGAAGGCTACATCTGCAGTGCCGACCTGAACCGGTTCAGGGCACAGTATGTGCGGGAGATCCTTGATACGGAGAAGGATGAGCTCTCCTCGCTGGAAGAGAATATCATGCAAAGCATGAAAGATCACGAAATGACGGCGAAAAATATCAATATCGAATTCGACCGGCAGCTGAGCTTCGGGGACCGTGTATCAGATCATCTCGCCGATTTTGCCGGGAGCTGGACATTCATCACCATCTTCACGGCAGTCTTTCTCGTATGGATCGGTATTAACACCATCGTCCTCGTGCTCAGGCCGTTCGATCCGTACCCGTTCATCCTGCTCAACCTCGTCCTCTCGGCCCTTGCGGCGATCCAGGCGCCTGTCATCATCATGAGCCAGAACCGGCAGGAGGACCGGGACCGTATGAATGCCGAGCACGATTACCAGGTGAACCTCAACGCCGAGATGGAAATCCACCAGCTGCATAGGAAGATCGATCACCTCCTCATCAACCAGGGGGAGCGGCTCCTCGAGATCCAGAAGATCCAGCTGGAGCTGATGGAAGATATGTCCAAAAAAACCCTGTGATGGCCGGTGGTTCTTCAACGGATACAGGTCAGGAGTATTATTCCCGTCCGCCCGATACTTCTCATCCGGCAGTGTCACATCAGCAATGTCCTTCAACGGGTGACAACGAAGTCAGTAACGACCTGTACACGGTTCAGGGATCTCCCCGTTTCCCTGGAAAAAACCTGGCATGCACTCTTATTTTTCACTGGCAAACGCTTCTTTTACCAGTTCTTCCTGTTTCTTTGACAATTTTTCCGGAATCTTCACGAGCGCCCTGACCAGCAGGTCCCCACGGCTGTCTGAATTCAGGAACGGCATTCCCTGCTCCCTGAGCCGGAAGATCGTGTGGCTCTGGGTTCCCGGGGGGATCTTCAGATGCGCCGTGCCCGTGATGGTGGGTACCTCCACCTCACCGCCAAGAAGAGCAGTGCCGATCCCGATCGTCACGGAGCTGTAGAGGTCTGCACCTTTGCGTTCGAACGTCCGGTCCGGCCGGATATGAATGACCGCATACAGGTCGCCGGGAGGTCCATGGTTCTCGCCCGGCTCCCCCTCACCGGGAATCCGCAGGAACTGGCCATCTTCCACGCCGCGGGGGACCGAGACTTCGATCCTCCGGGTCTTTTGTACCGTACCTTTCCCTTTGCATGCCGGGCAGGGCCTGTCGATCAATTTTCCCTGGCCCCTGCATGCCGGGCAGACCGCGATATTCACCATCTGGCGGTTGCCGCTCATCTGCACGCTGCGGATCTCGCCGGTCCCCTTGCATGCCGGGCAGTCCCGCACAGAACCCGGTTCTGCGCCCGTGCCATGGCAGGTCCCGCAGGCGAAATGATGCGGCACGCCGACCATGTTTTTCGTTCCTGAAAATGCATCTGCAAGGGAAATATCGATCTCGTACCGGAGATCCGCACCGCTGCGCTGCCGGGCGGCCCGTGGGGATACACCGGAAAATGCATCGAAAATATCCCCCAGGCCAAAGTCCCGGAAAAGGTCATCGTAACTGGGCGGTTTGTACCCGGCAGAGTCCCCGGGCCGGAATTCCGCGTGGCCGACCTGGTCGTACTGGGCTTTTTTCTGGGGATCGCCTAATACCTGGTAGGCCTCGTTGATCTCCTTGAATTTCTCCTCGGCTTCTTTGCTCCCTTTGTTGAGGTCCGGGTGATATTTCCGTGCAAGCTGGCGGAATGACTTCTTGATGTCATCCTGCGATGCTTCTTTTTTTACGCTGAGGATCTCGTAGTAGTTTTTCTCTGCCATGGTGTATTAAAAAAAGGACTATTTCTCATCCTTTACCTTGAAATCGGCATCCACGACTTTTTCCCCACCCGGGCCGGTCGATTCCTGGCGGGGGCCTTCATTTTCTGCAGGGCCGGCCTGTGCCTGTGCCTGCTGCCGGGAAGCTTCCTGGTACACGGCAGAACCAGCCTCTCCCAGCACGGTCCGGAGTTTTTCCATCTCCGCCTTGATCCTTGCAGTATCCTTTCCTTCCAGTGCTGCCTTTACTGCAACTATCGCTGCATTCACTTTATCGATGAGATCGGCACTGATCTTTCCGGCCAGGTCGGATTTGGTCTTCTCGGCCGTATAGACCGTGGAGTCTGCAGTATTGCGGACCTCGACCTCCTCTTTCCTTTGTTTATCCTGCTCTTCGTATTGTTTTGCCTCGTTCACCATCTTTTTGACATCGGATTCTGCCAGCTTTGTCGATGCGGTGATGGTCATCTTCTGCTCTTTACCGGTCCCGAGATCCTTTGCAGAGACATTCAGGATACCCGATGCATCGATATCGAACGAGACTTCAATCTGGGGGACACCCCGTGGCGCCGGGGGAACGCCGACGAGATTGAACTGCCCGAGGCTCACGTTGTCTGCTGCCATGGGGCGTTCCCCCTGGAGTACGTGGACAGTGACGGAGGTCTGGAAATCCGCTGCCGTGGAGAAGATCTGGCTCTTCTTCGTAGGGATCGTGGTGTTCCGATCAATCAGCGCTGTCCTCACCCCCCCGAGGGTCTCGAGGCCAAGAGTCAGGGGCGTAACATCCAGGAGCACCATGTCCGTGATCTCGCCGCCGAGGATCGCTCCCTGTATCGCGGCACCGGTGGCAACGCATTCCATGGGATCGATCCCCCGCTCTACCTTCCTGCCCACGTGGTCCTCGATGAATTTCTGGACTACGGGCATCCTGGTCGGCCCGCCGACAAGGATCACTTTCTGGATATCGTTCTTGGTCAGGTTTGCATCTTTCAATGCCTGTTCGAACGGCTGGATGCACCGCCGGGTGATCGGTTCGATCAGCTGTTCGAGTTTCGCCCGGGTCAGTTTCATGGAGAGGTGTTTTGGGCCTGCCTGCGTGGCGGAGACATAGGGCATATTGATCTCGGTCTCCAGCACGGTGGAGAGCTCGATTTTTGCTTTTTCCGCCGCTTCCTTTACCCGGTTGACCGCCATCTTGTCAGTCCGGAGATCGATCCCCTCGAGTTTCTTGAACTCGTCGGCAATCCATTCAAATATTGCATTGTCCATATCCGTGCCGCCCAGCTGGGTATCGCCGGAGGTGGCGAGGACCGTAAACGTTCCGCCGCCGAACTCCATGATGGTCACATCGAGCGTTCCGCCGCCAAGGTCAAAAACAAGGATCTTGTACTCCCCGCTGCGATCGAGGCCGTACGCCATCGATGCTGCCGTAGGCTCATTGACCAGCCGGACCACATCGAGCCCCGCAATCTTGCCTGCATCTTTTGTTGCTGTCCTCTGGTTGTCATTGAAGTAGGCGGGAACCGTGATCACGGCCTTGGTCACCGGTTCCCCAAGGAATGCTTCCGCATCCCGTTTTATCTTCTGCAGGAGGAATGCGGAGATCTGCTGGGGCGTGTATTCCTTACCATAAATCCGGTAGATATGATCCGATCCCATCCTGCGTTTTGCAGCAGTGACCGTACCTTCAGGATTGCTCACTGCCTGCCGCCGGGCCGGTTCTCCCACAAGGAGTTGTCCGTCCGGTGTGAATGCTACATACGAGGGAAACATCTTCCCGGCAACCGTTGCGCCTTCCGCAGACGGGATAATGGTCGGTTTGCCGCCGAGCATCACTGCACCTTCACTGTTCGAAGTCCCAAGATCGATTCCGATAATCTTCTCTTTACCCATGGTTCTCACCTTTGTCTTCTCCCGTGTTTTCTGCAATCACAACTTTCGATGGCCGGATGACCTTCGATTTCAGCTGGTAGCCTCGTCCGATCTCACTGAGAATCGTATCAGGTTCCCTGTCGCATTGCTCCCTGCAGAGCACCTCATGGAAATTCGGATCAAATTTTTTCCCATGGCAATCGATGGGCTGCAGTCCATAACCGGCCAGGATTTTTAAGAATTTTTTCTGTACCATAGAGATCCCTTCGATGTTTTTTTCCTGTTCGAGGGACGGCAGCGCCCGTTCGAAATCATCGAGGATAACAAGGAGGTCTTTGATCAGGTTCTCATTGGCGAGCGCGATTATCGCTGCTTTCTCTTTCTCTGACCATTTGCGGTAATTATCAAAATCTGACTGGAGGTATTTCAGCCGGTTAAGCCGCTCCTCTGCAAGAAGTGTTTTCTCATCGAGGTCTTTTTTCAACCGTTCAATTGCTTCCGTCAGCTGTTGTTCTTTCAGCTGGACATCACCGGTAACCATTTAAACGTGCAATTCTTCTTCCTGTTCTTTAAACTTTGCCTTACTTTCTATTTTTTGTATATATGTTAAGCCAGGACACGTTGCACGTTTGAGGAAACCGGCGTTCGTTTCATTCTGCCGGAACACCGGCCCTGCCGGGGCAGTGGATGATCTCGTCTTTTTAGCCTTCGCAACTACTTTCTCGCGGCCGGGTTTCATGCAATTCTTTATCAGATCTCCTCTTTCAAGAGATACTGAGGACCGTTCATGGCAGATACCGGTGTTTCAGTAGAATCCGTTGAAGTGACATTATTGTCTGAGATTGGAATGTCTTCTGCGATACTGATGAAGGACGCCTATCAGCCACTTCCCGGGAACCACGCGGGTTTTGGACCATCTGTTCCCCATTCTCAATCCCCCACCTCCCACGAGGAGGGTCTGTCCGGGCCAAATGCGATTGTCTATGTAACAAAAATAGCAACCCGTACTCCTGGTGAAGTGATTGAACACATTCTCCTGAAAAATCCCGACCGCAGGCCGGAGATGGCTGCCCACGATTTCCATACCGTGATACTCATGATGAGCATGCGCCTTGGCGATCCGTCAACCACCCGTTTTATCAACGGAACAATCGATGTTGCGTTTTCCCCCGGGATAACAATTCTCGATTATTCCCCAAAAGACAAGGGCACTATTTCCGCCATTATTGAAAACGGCGGCGATGTGATCTCCCTGTCCCGGAGCCTGGTTTTTCTGCCATCTGCCGCACAGGGCCGAAAAACTCATAGGGAACCGGAGGGAAACCGGTTCGGGATCACGGTTGGCCCCGGGGAACAAATTACCGGTGCGTACAGCACAAAAACCGGGTACTCTTTCGATATACCCGCCAGTCTTTTGCTGGAATACCAGGGGATGCTCAAAAATGAGCACGATATGTTCTGGGAAATATTTCCACCTATGCCTCCTGCGGATATGGAAGGTGCGGGAAGAGGGATGCTGGCGGTTTTTTCGCTTATTGTAAAGACCCCCGGACATGTCCCTCCAGGAATCACAGTCCATATCGAGGGAAGGGTGAAAGGGAACCTCTGGGGAGTGATCCCTATCAAAGGTTCTGTGGTCCTGCCATAATGTCCCGGTGCATCCGCTATTTCCTCCTCTTCCCGGCAAACGATCGCAGTTTAAGAACCATCCCCGTTCTTCGGTGCTGTTGCATCTACAGGTGATTACGGATTTTTCACCTCGGAAGAATTAGCATATCAACTGTAGATGCAACAGAACCTCTGGATCCATGTTCCCCCGATCCATCACTTAAAAATACCCTGCGTACCCATTACTATGATCCAGTACTCTGCAGGATAATCGGCCTGCAACCACCGGAACAATCCATCCTTAACGGGGTAACCGTAAACACATCAAGAACAATGACCCAATATTCTGTCCTCTATGTCGATGATGAACAGATCCTCCTCGATCTGGGAAAGACATTTCTTGAGCACTCCGGCTCCTTTACTGTCGAGAGACTGACCTCAGCTGGCGAAGCAATCGAGAAGCTGAAAACAACGTCATTCGACTGCATAGTATCCGATTACCAGATGCCGGTGATGGACGGAATCGTATTTCTCAAGTACATCAGAACTGCCTACCCGGAGTTGCCGTTCATTCTCTTCACCGGCCGGGGCAGGGAAGAGGTTGTCATTGAAGCGTTCGCCAATAATGCCGATTTCTACCTCCAGAAAGGAGGAAACCCCACAGCCCAGTTCGTAGAACTCGAACACAAGATCAAACTGGCGATCGAGCGCAGGCAAATGGCGAAAGCATTGCGGGAGAGTGAGGAACGGTACCGGAACGTAGTCGAGGACCAGACTGAGTTCATCTCCCGGTTCTTACCGGATGGCACCCATGTCTTCGTCAATGAAGCCTACTGTCGGTATTACGATCTGAAACGCGACGAGATCCTCGGCCATTGGTTCAAGCCGAATATACCTGTTGAAGATCAAAAACGCGTGAAACGGTTCTTTGCATCCTTAACGCCAGACCACCCGGTGAATGTCATTGAACACCGGATCATCATGCCAGATGGCGCAATACGATGGCTGCGGTGGAGCGACCGTGCGATCTTCGATCATTCCGGAACGATTACCGAATACCAGTCGGTAGGTCTGGATATTACTGAGGAAAAGGCAACTAAAGTAGCATTGCAGGAAAGCGAGAAGCGGTTCCGCGAGCTATCAGATCTTCTGCCCCAGGTCGTCTATGAAGCGGATATCGATGGTAACCTGACATACGCGAACCACATTGCATTCGAACGATTCGGGTATACGGAAGATGACTTCAGGCAAGGACTTAACGTCATGCAGATGTTCGCCCCCTATGATCTGGAACGGGTCTCGGTGGATTTCCGCGCAATGGTTGAAGGAAAGGGAGGGAAGGAACATACTGGCGAATATATGGCCATGCGGAAAGACTGCAGCACGTTTCCCATCTCCATCTACTCGTCGCCGATTGTCGCGGATGGCAGGATCACCGGGCTTCGGGGCATCATCGTTGACATCACCGATCGAAAACGGGCTGAAGAGCGGTTATCTGAAGTAAACGATGCGTTTCTTGCATTCACTCCTGACCCCCTCCGCAATATCAATATTCTGACCGGGCTTGCCGGTAAGATGTTGCAGGGGACCTGTGCCCTATACAACCGGCTTGAAGGGGGCATGCTGTGTTCACTGGGGATGTGGAATACGCCTCCGGCATTCGCCTCCTGCGATAAGCCGGAAGGACACATCTGCAACGATGTGATCCTGAATGGTGGTCTTTCTCCAATGATAATTACCAATCTTCCTGACTCCACCTATGCGGACACCGATCCGAATGTCAAACGGTATCAGTTGAAGACATATGTTGGTATTCCGGTAAAAATCGGGGAGAAATTCCTGGGGTCCCTCTGCGTGGTATACCAGGATACCTATTCGCCCTCACCGCGGGATCTGGAGATCCTCTCGTTCCTTGCAAAAGCCGTCTCGGTCGAAGATGAACGGAGGACGGTCGAGAAAGCGTTGCAGCTTGCGAATAAAAAACTCACGTTTCTCTCGTCGATCACCCGGCACGATATCCTGAACCAGCTCACCGTGCTGCACGCCTACCTCGCCCTCTCAAAAGAGGAGGAGAAAGATCCGAAACTTGCAGGATTCATCTCCCGGGAAGAAAAGGCGGCAGAAGCGATCGGCCGCCAGATTAAGTTCACGCGGTTCTACGAGGATATCGGTGTGAATGCGCCGCGATGGCAGGATGTTTCACTCACCATCCGATCTTCGGCATCACAGCTCCCTCTCGCTTCGGTGATCCTTGCCATTACGGTGAGCGGAGTGGAAGTATATGCCGATCCCCTGATCGCAAAAGTCTTTTACAACCTGATCGAGAACTCACTCAGGCACGGCGGTCATGTAACCAGAATCGGGTTCTCCTTTACCGAATCGGAAGAAGGCGGCCTGCTCGTATACGAGGATGACGGGATGGGCATCATGGCTGAGGACCGGGACCTTCTCTTCACCAGGGGGTTCGGGAAGCACACCGGACTTGGTCTTTTTCTCTCACGCGAGATCCTTTCTCTCACCGGCATTACCTTCCGGGAAACAGGACAACCGCATAAAGGTGTCCGGTTCGAGATCATAATCCCGAAAAGCGGATACCGGTTCAACCCGAAACTGTGACAAGAGACGCTGAATATATTCGCGATGGTTCTGTTAACTTGTTGATGGATAAAAACGTTTCTCCGAAGAAGAAAATTATCCATCCCATGCCAAGTTAACAGAACCTCTTTGAAGAGTATCAGGACGAGAAGTTGATACTGGGTGTAGATCTTTTTCGAATATTTACTGGAATAGGGGGTTATCCGGATGGCTTTCACTACCGAAAATGCGGCACGGATAAACCTGATATTCCGGCTCGCTAATCTTCTTGTTGTCTCCTTGCTTTTTGAACACACATTCTGGTAAGGAGACAATGTACCTTTGATCTTCCGGTCATCGGTACAACTTATTTTGGATTAGGATTTCTACAGTGCAAAAATTTTCTTTCCTTTTATTTTAAAAAACCCGGTGAAAACTCTATTGCCCCCGGAAACGCATACCCGTGTATCTCCCGTAACGGGATGAGGTGTGATGGAACCATGAACAGGGATTTTCCAGGATTAAAGGGGAAGACCGCGATTGTGACCGGCGCGTCTTCCGGTATAGGCCTTTCGACCGCACAGCTCCTTGCAGCAAACGGCGTCAGGGTCGGGCTTGTCTCGCGGTCCAGGGGTGTACTTGAGGAACTCGCCGGTACGCTTCCCGGCTCCCGGGCCATTCCTGCCGACATGACAAAGATCCCGCAGGTCAGGAAGATGGTTACTACGGCAATGAAGTATTTTGGCAGGATCGACATCCTTGTCAATAATGCGGGTCAGGGCTATGATGCGACCGTTGAGAAAACAGAGATCGGCACATTCCGGTACATTTATGACCTGAATGTGGTAGGGCCGCTCGTCGCCATGCAGCAGGTGATCCCGGTCATGAGAGCACAAGGTGGAGGCACGATCGTCAACATCAGCTCCGGTACCGCACTGATGCACCTGCCGGGCATGAGCCCGTATTCATCGTCCAAGCGGGCCCTGGCCGGCATCAGCCTTGCCGCCCGGCAGGAACTGCAGTCTGACAATATTACGGTCAGCGTCGTATACCCGTATATTACCCTGACGAATTTCGAGAAGAACACCCTCCATGCAGTCCCGGTGCCGGAAGATGCCCGCGAACCGTCCGGCCAATTCCCCCCGGATACTGCTGCTTTTGTTGCCGGGAAGATCGCCGGGGGGATCGTGAGCGGAGAGGCGGAGATCTTCTGCCACGACTGGATGAAAGAACGAAAGGACCTGATCGGACGGGGAAACCCGGTCCGGCCTCCACGGAGGGGTCCCTGTCCTGAAGAGATATAATAAGGCAGGATAACAGAGATCGTCGTGTGACCCTCAGCCCGGTGAACACGGTACCTGTTGACGATGTGCGTCTTGCATTCAGGGAATCCGGTTCGGGGTATCCGGTGATCCTCATCAACGGGCTCGCGTCCACGATGGATATGTGGAACCCGCCCGTTCTTGCAAAAATTTCAGAACACTTCCGGGTCATCATCTTCGACAGCCGTGGCACGGGGTACTCCGGTTCATCGGGCAAACCGATCTCCATCTCCCTGCTTGCCCGGGATACCGCAGGCCTGATGGATGCCCTCGGCATCTCCTCTGCACATGTCATCGGGCTCTCCATGGGAGCGTCCATTGCAGAGGAGCTGGCTATCGGTTTTCCGGAGAAAACAGACCGGCTCGTCCTGGTATCAGGTAATTGCGGAGGATCCGAATCGGTCAGGACGCAGGCAGATGTCGTGGCACAGCTCCTGGACAAGAGCGGGACGGCGTGCGATGTGGCCATCCGTATGTTTTCCCTGCTCTTCCCGCCATTGTGGCTGGACACCCATGATCCCTTCAGCTATTGCCCTGAAGTATACGAAACCACCAGCGAAGAGATGGTTGCACGCCAGGCGACGGCATTCTTCGGATGGACCGGGTCGTTTCCCCGTCTTTTGGAGATCCGTTCGCCGACGCTGATCATCACCGGGACGGATGATACCGTTGTCCCGCGAGCGAACTCCCGTATCCTGAGCGGGAGGATCCCCGGTGCAGAGCTGGTCGAAATCCCTGGCGCAGGGCACGGGCTGATGTACCAGTTCCCGGACCAGTTCAGCGACTGTGTCCTCGTGTTTCTGGACCGCTGAATCCTTTTTACGGTATTGCCCGCTCATCGGTTCCCGGTCAAAGACCCTTCTCCCATCTTATATCCAGTGTCCCCCGGAAACGTAGTGAGCACATGTCTCCTCAATGCCTTCCTCTTCATCTCACTGGATACCCGGCAGGCGCCGGTGACTTCACGGGACGGCCATAACAAGCGTATTAAAAGAACAGGCAGTAATTTTACCGGAATATCTTCCGGCACGGAAGGACTGGATACGATCGCATGACTGTCGCACTGCACATACAGGACCTGACCCGGCGCTTCAACGAGCTGATCGCCGTGAATAATATATCGTTCGATATCGACCAGGGCGAGATCTTCGGCCTGCTGGGCCCCAACGGCGCCGGGAAGACAACCACCCTCTCGATGCTTGCAACAATGCTCACACCTACGTCCGGTTCGGCGACGGTCAACGGCATCGATATCAGCCAGGACCCGGACGGTGTCAGGAAATCGATCGGGATCGTCTTCCAGGACCAGAGCCTCGACGAGGAACTGACCGCGTGGGAGAACATGGACTTCCACGGGCGGCTCTACCGGATCCCGGCAGGGACGCGGAACCAGCGGATCACCGAACTCCTCACGCTCGTAGAACTCAACGACCGGAGGGACGACATTGTCAAGACCTTCTCCGGGGGGATGCGGCGGCGCCTTGAGATCGCCCGCGGCCTGCTCCACCACCCTGCAGTCCTCTTCCTCGACGAGCCCACGCTCGGCCTCGATCCCCAGACCCGCAACCACCTCTGGCACTATATTGCGACACTCGCAAAAGAGAAAGGGATCACAATCATCCTCACTACGCATTACATGGAAGAAGCGGACCGGCTCTGCAACCGGGTCGCCATCATCGACCACGGCAGGATCATCGCCATCGACACGCCGAAGAACCTCAAGGACGGCCTGGGCGGGGACCTCGTGACCATCGGGTCCCCCGACCCGGCCGCGGTGGCTGAGGCCCTCAAAGAACCCTGGGTCGCCCGGGTGGAGACTCATAACGATGACGTAGTCGTCAGCCTGAAAAATGCCGACCAGCATGTCAGCACGATCGTCACGCTCCTCAACCAGCGGCAGATCCCCATCACATCGATCACGATCCACAAGCCCACGCTCGAGGACGTTTTCCTCTCCTTCACAGGGAAGACCATCCGCGAACAGGAAGCGGATACGAAAGAACAGATGCGCACGTACCAGAGAATGATGAGGCACTAGATCATGGACATCATCTACACCATCTGGCTCCGGAATATGAAGCGGTACATCCGGTCGAAAAGCCGCATCATCGGCAGCATCGCCATGCCGCTCTTCTTCCTGCTCTTCCTCGGCTTCGGCCTGAATTCCGTAGTACACCTGCCCGGGCTCGGCGGGAACTATGTTGTCTTCCTGGTCCCGGGCATGGTAGCGATGAGCGTCATGTTCACGTCTGTGTTCTCCGGTATCCAGGTGATCTGGGACAAGCAGTTCGGATTTTTGAAAGAGACCCTTGTTGCACCGGTCTCGCGTCTGGAGATCATGCTGGGCCAGACCGCCGGCGGTGCAACAACGGCCGTCATCCAGGGTTTCATGATCCTCGTCCTCTCCCTCTTCATCGGGCTCAATGTCTCAAGCATTGCCGGGTTCCTGATCGCGCTGCTGTTCATGGTGCTGATCGGCATCTCGTTCACGGCCTTTGGCATTGCGATCGCGTCCCGGATGGAAGACATGACCGGGTTCCAGCTGATCATGAACTTTGTCATATTCCCGATATTCGGCCTGTCAGGAGCACTCTTCCCGGTCAGCTCGCTGCCGGCATGGATCATGCCGCTGATCCTGATCGACCCCCTGACGTACGGCGTGGAAGGGATACGGTACGGCCTGACCGGGGTGTCCCAGATCAACCCGTTGGTCTGCCTGGCGGTGATCGGCGGGTTTGCCGTGGCAATGACAATGATCGGGGCATTCCTCTTCAAGAAGATCAGGATATAACCAACCCACTTCCCTGGAGTATCAGGCCCCTTTAAAACAATAATTTCCCTGCCGGTGCCTTTCCCGTTCCGGCGTGTAATCCCCCTAAGCAATGTTTTATACCGTATTACGGACGCACACTGGATCAAGGATATCGGTGATGGACTATGCTCTACCGGAAGATGAACAAGGCCGCACCTGAACTCTCCATCCTCGGGTTCGGGTGCATGAGGCTCCCCGTAACGGAGAACGGGCAGATCGATGAGGACCAGGCGACCGGGATGCTCCGGTACGCGATCGACAACGGGGTGAACTATATCGATACCGCGTATCCCTACCATAACGGCGGGAGCGAACCGTTCGTGGGCCGGGCCCTCGCCGGCGGATACCGGGAAAAGGTGAACCTGGCAACCAAGCTCCCGAGCTGGCTGGTCACGTCCCGCGAAGACATGGACAAATATCTCAATGAGCAGCTCGCCCGGCTCGGGACCGATCATATCGATTTCTATCTTGTGCACGGGCTCAACCGGCAGTTCTGGGATAACCTCTTGGCCCTTGGTGTCACGGAGTTCCTCGATGAAGCGGTATCTGATGGCCGGATCCGCTATGCCGGCTTCTCGTTCCATGACAATGTCTCGCTCTTTAAGGAGATCGTGGACGCGTACGACTGGACGTTTGCCCAGATCCAATACAATTTCATGGACGAGCACTACCAGGCGGGAACGGAGGGGCTGGAATACGCGGCGAAGAAAGGGCTCGGTATCGTGGTGATGGAGCCGGTCCGGGGCGGCCTGCTGGCACGGGACCTCGCCGGGGTAAAAGAGATCTGGCAGATGGCGAAGGCCCGGCACCCGCCTGCTGCATGGGCCCTTCGCTGGGTCTGGAACCACCCGGAAGTGACCGTCGTCCTCTCCGGCATGTCGTCCCCGGAACAGGTCCGGCAGAACGTTGCCCTTGCCAAAAAAGGTCTGGCGGGCTCGCTTACCCACGCAGAACTCTCCCTGTATGTGAAGGTCAGGGACGAGCTGGAGAAACGGGTCATCATCCCCTGCACAGGATGCAAGTACTGCGTCCCCTGCCCGCATGGCGTGAGCATCCCGGAATGTTTCGAGATGTTCAACCGGGGGCACATATACGAGGACGAGGAACAGGCCCGGCAGCATTATTCGATGTTCCTTGGAGGTTTCTTCGATGGCAAGCCCCATTTTGCCTCGGTCTGCGAGGAATGCGGGGAGTGCGAGGAGAAATGCCCCCAGGGCCTCCCGATCCGCGAGCACCTGAAGGCCGTTGCGGAATATTTCGGGAAATAATTTTTGGAAATGACGGCTCTGTTGAAATCCTTAGCCGGTTATGTAAAATCCTGTTTCTGGGGATCAAAGTCCCATTTGAATTCGAATCAGAGTATCACAAGAATGTTCTGACAATATGAGCATTCCCACCCCCTACGGGGGTCGCTCGGGCGCCTCGGTTTGGCCCTCGCTGGGCGAGAAAGTTGATCGAAAAACAGTTGTCACGGAAGGGGGGGTCAAGGGTGCCCCCCTTGGGCTGCCTCCCCCTCTGGGGGAGTGGGGGGTCACACTCATAACGACCACAGAGACTCTCGAACCTCCCATAGATCGAGGATTTCAACAGAGCCGAAATAACATATACTCCGGAGCGTCAGCCGGACCCGGACACTGATGCTGCCGGAAAGAAACTCCCGGTTATTCCCGGTCACTACTGATCGGGGCCGGGACCTGTTTGCCGGGAGGAGGTCCGCGGCACGGGAGTGGTCCCGGCGGATCATCCCCCACCCCCCGGCACTACCCTGCCAAGCTCCCCGGGGCCGTGACAAACCGGATATGTCCTGACCAGCACCTTTATGATTAGGCAAGACCTAACTAACGAAGGATCGGAGTATGATGGAGCACGAGGAGCATCTGCGGGTAGTAATTGAAAACCTGCTCAGGATGAGGAACGAATGCTCCTGCACCATCTTCTCCGAATGCGGACTCTCGGATATGACGGTGAAACAGATCGCGTATCTGAAAACCATTGATGAACAAGGGGAAGTGACGTTCGGCAGGCTTGCTGAGATCACGAGGAACTCAAAACCCACGATCACCGAGATGATCAACAAATTTGTCCGGATGGAGTGCGTATACCGGGACCCCTGCCCTGATGATGGCAGGATCCTGTATATCCGCCTCACCGAGAAGGGGCAGAAGATCGCCAAGGCAGAACAGGCCGCCCTGCACCGGGTGATTGAACGGATGATGGAATCACTGGATGAAGACGAGATGGATCTCCTGATTGGGATCCTGCAGAAAGTCAGGTAATTTTTTTGTCCCTGACTTTAGTTAGGTAAATTCGAACTAAATGATTGAGGAAACCATGCACACAGAAAAAACTGATGATATACAGGAAAAAATACCGGACAGCATTGTCATACCACTATTTGAGATCGTTGTTTTCCCGGACAGCAGGACAAAATTCCAGGTTGACCGGTCCACCGGCGAGCTCCTGCTCGCTGCAATGGAGCAGTCAGATACTGCACACGCAATCGGCCTGACCGTGAAGAGCGGTACCCGGCCCCTCGAACTGACTGCTGAATCATTGTACAGGATCGGCAACCAGTTCCGGATCTCGCATGTCCAGCCCACGGATGACGGGTACCTGGTCTGTGCGCAGGTCGTGGAGAGGGTACGGGCCGTTTCCGTAACGGAAAAGGACGGGCGGTTCTATGCCGGCGTAGAGACAGTTCCCGACCAGGTGGACCTTGAGGCAGAGCTCAAAGAACGGATCCTTGCGGATATAAAACTCACCATCCACGAAATAAGCAGCCGGTTCACGGGCTCCGAGCATTTCACGCAACCGATCGACCGGATGGACTCCGTCAACCAGATCATGGGTTTCGTCATGCCCTTCCTGCCGGTACACCTCGCCGAGAAGCAGGCGCTCCTCGAGATCGTCTCGGTACGGCAGCGTTCCATCACGTTCCTGGAACTCCTCATCAGGACCCGGGAGAACATCGCCATCCGGATCGAGATGGCAAAGAAGGTCTCCGACCGGGTGAGCAAATCGAACCGCGAGGCGATGCTCCGGGAACAGCTGAAGATGATCCAGGAAGAGCTGGGCGAGAGCGACGGTACCGGGGGTGATGCAGGTTACCGGGAGCGGGTAGAGCACGCAAAGATGTCGGAGGATGTGAGGAAGAAGGCCCTTGCCGAAGTGAAAAAGCTCGAGACCGGGGGCAGCCAGAACCATGAGAGTTCCATCATACGCAACTACCTCGACCTCCTGCTCGACCTCCCCTGGGAGACGGAAGAGAAGAAAAGCATCGATATCGGGGAGGCCCGCCGCGTGCTCGAAAGCCACCACAACGGACTCGAGAAGGTCAAGGAACGGATCATCCAGCACCTCGCGGTCATGAAGCTGAAGCAGGAGAAACAGGGTTCGATCCTCCTCTTTGCCGGCCCGCCCGGCACGGGCAAGACCAGCCTCGGCAAGAGCATAGCAGAAGCGCTCGGACGAAAATATGTCCGGGTCAGCCTCGGCGGCATCAGGGATGAAGCCGAGATCCGCGGGCACCGGAGGACCTATATCGGGGCCCTGCCCGGGCGGATCATCCAGGGAATACAGAAAGCCGGTACGAAGAACCCGGTCTTCATCCTCGACGAGATTGATAAGCTCGCGATGTCGTACGCGGGAGATCCGGCGAGCGCCCTGCTCGAAGTCCTCGACCCCGAGCAGAACAGCACGTTCTCGGACCACTACCTCGAGGTACCCTATGACCTCTCCGATGTACTGTTCATCGCGACAGCCAACTCCCTCGCAACGATCCCGGCCCCCCTTCTCGACCGGATGGAGCTGATCGAGATCTCGGGCTACACCAAGAACGAGAAGTTCGCCATTGCTAAAGACCACCTTATTCCCGAGGTCTTAAAAGAGCACGGCCTCGATGCGGAGAAGCTCCGGGTCGGGGACGATGCCCTGAAAGTGATCATCGAGAAGTACACCCGTGAAGCTGGTGTCCGGTGGCTCAAGAAACAGCTGGCAAAGATCGCACGGCACGTCTCCGAGAAGATCGTATCCGGAAAAGCCGATCTGCCCTTTACCGTAACACCGGATATGCTCGACGGGATACTCGGAAAGGAGCTGATCCGGCAGGAAGTTGCGAGGAAAGAGCCTGTCCCCGGCGTAGTGACCGGCCTTGCATGGACCCCGGTCGGCGGGGAGATCCTCTTCATCGAGGGGACGTTCATGCCCGGGACCGGCAAGCTCACGCTTACCGGCCAGCTCGGCGATGTGATGAAGGAGTCGGCTACGATCTCGCTTTCCCTCATCCGTTCCCGGCTTGCCGATTCGCAGGGCGGGTTCAACTTCATGACAAGCGATATCCACATCCACGTGCCCTCGGGAGCAACCCCCAAGGACGGGCCTTCAGCGGGCGTAACCCTCTTTACTGCCCTCTCTTCGCTCATCACCGGGAAGACCGCAGACCCGGACCTTGCCATGACCGGCGAGATCACCCTGAGCGGCGCTGTCCTGCCGGTCGGCGGGATCAAGGAGAAGGTACTTGCCGCTCATCGTGCGGGAATAAAGAAGGTGATCCTGCCAAAAGAGAATGAACGCGACCTCCAGGACGTACCCGAAGATGTCCGGGCCGAACTTACGTTTGTGCCGGTCGGGACCGTTGAAGAGGTCCTCAAAGAGGCGCTGGGCATCGAGCTGCCCCGGACGGTCCTGTTCCACGCAGGCAACGGCGTGGTACCGTCCCAGAACATCTGAACACATGTGTTCCCTTAAAAACCCTGAATCGTGATACGGATGTGGGGGGCTTCCCAAAACACCCCCCCGCAATCCCGGAGAACTCCCCCTTTTCCTCTTCCGGCGCCGTCCCGCACCTGCACACGGATTCATCGCAAACGTGTGCCGCCCGGGCCTTCCCGGCGTTCTGTATCACCCGGGATCGTGTCCTCTTACCGGCATGATCGTATATGGCATCCAGTTTCACTCCCCGCACCACTGCTTCAAGAACTCAGACCGGCCAAAAAATCCTGTGACTCCGCTCGACTATGCCATAATAATTGCGGCATTCATCACAGGCCTTATGGCCTCGTACGTGTGGTTCCGGACAAAGGTCTGTGTCATCGAAGGCCGGGTGCAGAACGACTTCGACCGCTGGAAGAACGAACACACAAAAGAGATCCGGAAGGATTCCGTCAACCGCTCGCGGTCCACGCTGAAAGGAAGGATCTCGGAGCAGATGGCCCCGCTCCTTGCGGAGTTCCCGTATTCTCCCGCTGATGCCCGGTTTATCGGGAACCCGATCGATTTCGTGGTTTTTGAAGGCTACACGGAAGCCAAGGACGGGGACGGCAGCGAGATCACCGTTGTCCTTGTCGAAGTGAAGAAAGGAAAGGGCAGGCTCACGCGTGAGGAGCTGCTCATCAAAAAGGCAGTAGAGGAGGGCCGGGTGACGTGGAAGACGATCTTCCTCAGGGACGAGGCTAACGGAAACGGGGAGCCTGAAGAAGAATCCCCGGGGCCGTAACATCCCCGGGGGCCGTAACGGAATTTTCCGGGGAGCCGGACCCCCCCGACCCCCCGGGCCGGACTGCCGCCACAGGCAGGCCGTTCTTTATTGCACGGGAGTCCGTAATATGAGAATTGTGGCCGGAAAATCCTGATGAACTCTGTTCTACCAGGGTCTCGTGACCCTCCCGGAAAAAATATCTCTCCGGAACCGGACTGCCGTTTCACCGGTCGTTGCCGGTGCCGAACTCCGATTCCTGCCCGTCTTTCTGCTGGTGCTCTTCAATAAGCCTCCGCACCTCATCGTACGCTTTCTGCTTGTCCTTTATACCCGTGAAAAGGATGCGGGTCCCGTCGATGTCGTCCTTGATATAAACCGCCTCGTCATACGCGATCAGCAGGATCTGCCCTCCCGGGCCAAAGGAGTGTTCTTCCCGCTCTCCCTTCATATACCGTTCCCGCTGTTCCCGTGTCGGGGCAGCATACTTGTTGTCGTACCGGAAGACACCCATTACGATCCTCCCTGATTATGATTTATGGCAAGAGTGAGACTCAGCATAGTGGAACTGTCCGGATATGCCCGTTTACCTGATCCCCGGGATCAGATTTTCCCGGTCTTCGTCAGCTTCTTGGAAGGTTTTATTGGTCCCGGGGGATTGGTATGGGCCTGCAGCTCATCGCCGTGGGGATGGGAATGGGCATCATGCCGGGGAGGAAGGGCCGGTTTTGGCTGCGTGTGATGGGGTGGATGAGGCTGCGGGTGAACCATCGGATGGTGCTCCGTATCCTCGTTGTGGCGCTCCTTGTCATAGCTGGGGTGTGACCCGGCATGTGACTGCGGATCACGTGGGCCGGGTTTGTTTTCGTGTCGCGGTGACATACTGAATACTCCCACTTCCTGTAGATAAAACCATTGAAGGTACCGGGAAAGTCAGGCCATCCTGGTAATCCCGGCGATACCTGCCGGACCATCAGCCAGGAATGACCCGGATTACCAGGTTTCCGGTGCACGCGACCGTCACGGTACGCGGGAAACCGGATCCACGGGCACCGGCAGGCAGGACGGCTGTCCGGCCCCCTGTTTAAAAAAAGGAGAATGAGGCAGCAAACCACAAAAAAGCTATGTCGGGGTTGTCTATTACCTCCGGTTGAAGGGTTCCGGGAATTATTTTACCGGCTGGCACCCGACACACGGGGGCACCCGGGAATATGCCGGCTGGCGGTCCGGAGTGACCACGCTGGAGCGCTTCCTGCATTTCGTGCAGGACGCATCCCGGGCTTCCTTGAAATGGTCCCGGGGGGTTTTGTTGACAATTACATTCTCGGCAGAGCAGATCGGGCAGGTGAACCGGATCACATACCCGGTCCGTGTGCCCGTGACTTCGGGTTTCAGGAAATTTTTCGTCATTCGTGCAGGATTTTTAAGAACTTCTTAATCAGTATTCAACCAGAATCGCACCAAAAGGGGACACGGGCACCATGTTCAAAAAGGTTTTGCGGAGAGCAGGAGGGAATATTCCCTGGCCCGTGGATCCCGGAAGGGCGGGCGATGGTGTCAAAACCGTTTATGACTATACCAGTATTCGCTGTATGAGCGTATAGAATGATGGGAAGGTACACGGGGGTTTTTCGTATTTGCCGGCTACCCCACCGGACATTTCCCGGGACCGGGGGGCGTATGACTTCAGGAGGGTCCCCTATGCCGCATAGCTTCAAAAAAAATGAACGTTACGAAGATACACGAGGACCGGCTGATACCGGATTTGCAGAATGAACGGGGAGAATTTATTCGATCGGTTGCTGTGCACA
The DNA here is from genome assembly GCF_049686655.1 of Methanoregula sp. Taxonomy (GTDB): domain Archaea; phylum Halobacteriota; class Methanomicrobia; order Methanomicrobiales; family Methanospirillaceae; genus Methanoregula. Next base: position 42,810 of record NZ_JBAVIG010000045.1, on the reverse strand, counting down.
CCTGCCTGGAACAAGAATAATACCCTGCCGTGAGGAGGCGGTCACACCTTAATTTTTTACCCTGGACTCCTGTCGGACCACCTTCGCAGGGATCATCCAGTCACGTATACCCGCTACCCGTTCCTTTCCGGAAGCCCGGGAGTTTCCCCACCTGTTCCTTTGCCCGCGGGTGAGGGAACGGTGCACTATAGTGACAGCAGACTCGCGTTTCCTGCAAACGGCGTTGATGCCCCGGGCAGTTCCCCCGGGCAATCCCTGCCAGCAACAATTCCGGTCAAACGAATACGGTGGAGAATGTTTCACAACGGTGTTTCACCCGGATTATTGCCGGTACGGTGCCTCCCCGGTCCTGGTTAAATAACCCGGCCGGAGATGACGGGTGGACAACTCCGGGAATCACCGGCTGTTTCCCCTTCAATGAATGCATTCCCCTCGTCAATGATCCGGTAACCGGGATATTTATTATCTGGCACACCTGATGTAATCTCCATCCAGCTATACTATCCGGTAAATATCGGAGGTGAACTCCCGTGGTTTCCAGAGCTGATGAAGTCACAACCGAATCTCCCGGGGGAGAGGGAACAAGCCCGGAGAAACGTCTCCTCATACGAGTGAGCTTCTTCTCCGGTATCCTGGCCTCTGTTTCGGCTATCCTGGGAATAGTCCAGATATTATTTGGGATCACGCTCTTTTCCAGTCTTTTTTCCGGCAATAAAACCATTGCATTTTCTGCAGCGGTTGCCTGGATATTCTTCGGCGGTGTCCTTGCTATCCACGCGATCAGGCCGCTGGAAAGCATTGTGCGGGCCTGCATTGCCCTCCTCACCGCGGTGATCGCAGTTGCCGCGGCGTTCGAATTTCCCCTGAATATTCTCGGGAAACATTTCATTGTCGAGACGCTGTTCATCCGTCTCGGGAATGCGCTGACCGGCCAGCCTACAACCCCCATCTCCCCGGTAGCAGCCGGCCTGATCATTCCCGCTGCGATCGCGCTCTTCCTCCTGTTCGCCATCCCCCGTGGTTCCCGCTGGTATAAGCGATTTCAGGATATCATCAGTATTACCGGGATATTTATTGCCCTCGTGAGTTTCACGTTCGTCCTGAGTTACCTGTACGGTTCCCCGTTCCTGTACGAGACGCCAATCATCCCCATCGCGTTCATGTCGGCGCTTGCGGGCGTTTTCACCGGGATCGGGCTGGTGGCTTCCGCAGGCCCCTCTGCGATCCCGTGTGTGTATTTTATCGGGGGGAACACCCGTGCGCGGCTCCTTCGGGCGTTTATCCCCCTTACCCTGATCATTTTTTTTATCCAGATTGTGCTCCAGTCCCCCTTTTTTGCCGTACCGGATGCGATCCAGGTTGCGCTGATCCTCGTGGTCTTCGCTCTTCTGACGATCTACGTGGTTGCCCGGGTATCGTCGCACATCGGCTCGTCCATCGATATCGCGGAGCAAAAACGGCAGGACGCGGAAGAAGAGCTCCGGCAGAATTACGGGCAACTCGCTGCAAGCCAGGAGCAGCTCCGCGGGAGCGAGGAGCGGTACCGTTCCCTGTTTGAGAATATGCTGGAGGGATATGCATTCTGCCGCATGCTCTACGATGATGACGGGCTCCCGGCAGATTTCATCTATCTCAATGTCAACCGGTCATTCGACCGGATCATCGGGACAAAGACCGTGACGGGAAAGCGGGTTACCGAGGTATTTCCCGGGATCCGGGAAGCGTTTCCCCAGATATTCGAAACCTACGGGAGAGTCGCGCTCACTGGCCAGCCGGAAGCATTCGATCTCGATTTCAGTCCCGCGGGCAGGTGGCTGCATATCTCCGTGTACTCCACGGAAAAAGAATACTTTGTTGCCATATTCGAGGATATCACTGCACGCAGGCAGGCTGAAGAACGGATAACTGCTTCCGAGGTGCGATACCGTCGTCTCTTCGAATCGGCAAAGGACGGGATCCTGATCCTGGACCGGGACACCGGCGAGATTATGGATTCCAACCCGTTCATCGGAACCCTGACAGGGTATTCCAAAGAAGAACTCCTGGGCAGGCACCTCTGGGATATCGGGTTTATCAGGGATCAGATCCTGTCAAAGATCGCCTTTGAGGATCTGCAGAAAAATGAATACATCCGGTACGAAGACCTCCCGCTTGAGACCAAGGATGGGCAAAAGATCGAAGTTGAGTTTGTCAGTAATATCTACCCGATAAACAATATGCCGGTCATCCAGTGCAACATCCGCGATATCACTGAGCGGAAGCGGGTGGAGAACCTGCGGGAAGAACTCATCAAAGAACTGGAGCAGAAGAACAGCGAGCTCGAACGCTTCACCTACACGGTCTCGCACGATCTCAAGAGCCCGCTCATCACCATCAAGGGATTTTTGGGAGTACTCGAAGAGGATGTCCTCAACGGTGACAACCTGCAACTGAAAAGCGATATCGCCCGTATCTCGGGTGCTACAGAGAAGATGGAGACCCTGCTCGGCGACCTGCTGACGCTCTCCCGTATCGGCCGGATCGCAAACCCGTCCGAGAACGTATCGTTCGAAACGCTGGCCCGGGAAGCCGTGGAACAGGTTGCGGGCGGTATCCGCGATAAGGGTATTGCGGTAACGATACAGCCGGACCTTCCCCTAGTGTATGTCGACCGGGTCCGTATCCTTGAAGTGCTGGTCAACCTCATCGAGAACTCGATAAAATTCATGGGTGACCAGAAGCACCCGGCCATCCAGATCGGCGTGCGAAACGGGCCACAACCTGCTTTCTTTGTACAGGATAATGGTATCGGCATTGAGCCGCAGTATGATAAAAAGATCTTCGGTCTCTTCGAGAAGCTGAACGCGCAGACGGAAGGGACGGGTATCGGTCTCGCCCTCGTGAAACGGATCATCGAGTTCCACGGGGGAAAGATCTGGGTGGAGTCAGCCGGGCTTGGCGCCGGGAGCACCTTCTGGTTCACGCTGCCGGCAGCCACCTGGACCGGGCCAGCCGGAAACAATTAATAATATAAAACCATTAAGGAAATTCCATGGATGGAATAACCGGTGTACCGCTTGTCATCCTTCTCGTGGAAGATAATTATGATCACGCCGAACTGGTAATGCGAAGCATGCGGGACCAGCGGGTGGCAAATGTCATCTATCACGTCGATGATGGGCAGGAAGCGATCGATTTCCTGTTCCACCAGGGAAAATACAGTACCGGCGGGAACAGCCCGCGTCCAAACCTTATTCTTCTCGACCTCCGTTTGCCCCGGGTTGACGGGCTGGAGGTGCTCAGGACCGTCAAGGAGTCTCCCGATCTCCGGCGGATCCCCGTGGTCATCCTGACGAGTTCTGACACAGAGAGCGATGTAGCCCGGTCCTATGATTTCCATGCAAACAGTTACGTGGTAAAACCCCTTGATTTCAAGACCTTCACCCATCTGATGAAGGATCTCGGTTTTTACTGGCTCGGCTGGAATACAAAACCGATCTGATCTTCCCTGCACAGGCGAATTACATGGCTGAACCCGCCCCGGATTATTTACCCGAAGTGAAAAACCGTGTCGTCCATATCCTTGTTCTCGAGGATGAGGATGCACATGCCGAGCTGATCAGGCGCAGCTTCCTGAAGGCAGCGGAGCCATACCGGCTGACAATTGCGCAGAACCTCGGTGAGGCCCGGGCAGATCTTGGTCGTGAAACCCCGGATCTTATTATCGCCGACTGGCTGCTCCCGGATGGGAACGGGATCGATATCCTGCCCCGGAAAGACGGGCTTGCAGAGCTTCCGGTTGTCATCATGACCAGTCATGGCGACGAAAATCTTGCCGTGGAGATCATGAAGTCCGGGGCGATTGACTATATCGTCAAGTCCGAGAGCACCTTTAAGGATCTGCCTCACATTGCGCTGCGGGTGCTGCGGGAATGGGAGAATGTCCGGGAGCGGAAGAATGCAGAAGAGGCTCTCCGACGGTCCGAACTGAAGTACCGGACGCTTCACGAGAGTATGAGGGATGCATTTGTCAGCGTTGCCATGGACGGGCAGATCCGGGAGTATAACACGGCATACCGGGAGATGCTCGGGTATTCCGATGAGGAACTGGTCAGGCAGAGTTACCGGGAGATTACCCCGGAGAAATGGAATGCGTACGAGGAGAAGATCGTCCAGGAACAGATTCTCCCCCGGGGGTTCTCTGATGTCTACAGGAAAGAGTACCGGAAGAAAGACGGTACCGTTTTTCCCGTTGAGCTGCGTGTTTTCCTGATCAGGGACGAGAGCGGCCGTCCGGAGGGGATGTGGGCGATCGTCCGGGATATCACCGGGCGCGTCCTGCAGGAGAAGGCGCTCGCGCTTGCCAACCAGAAACTCCAGCTCATGAACATCATTGCCTGGCACGACATCCAGAACAAGGTGACGAGCCTGCGGGGGTACGTGGAGCTCTCGAAGGACCTGATCGAGAACAAGAAAGTTACGGAGTTTCTCACGATCGAAGAGGGCATTCTCCGGACCATAGATACCCAGATCCAGTACACCAAGGAATACCAGGAGATCGGGATGCAGCCCCCCCGCTGGATCCGGATCCCGGACCTTGTCCGGATGACTGCGTCCCTGATGAACATGGGGCCTGTCAGGCTGGAGGTGCTGATGGACGATCTGGAGCTGCGGTGCGATCCCATCATCGGAAAAGTCTTCTCCCACCTTATCGGTTTCACGCTGGAATGCGGGAAGACCGCAACAGAGATTCGTATCAGCTGCAGGGAAACGCCTGGCAATCACCTCACGGTCGTGTATGAAGACAACGGCGTCGGGATCCCTGAAGGGAAGAAAAAGAGTATCTTTGTCCGGGACGTGGCAAAATTCCACGCGTTCGGCCTGTTCTTCATCCACGATATCCTCGAGATCTCCGGTATGGAAATCATTGAGACGGGTGTCCCCGGGAAAGGTTCACGGTTCGAGATCCTTGTCCCGAAGGGAATGTACCGCACTGGCGGTGCCGGGGATAACCGGGATTAGGGCGTCCTGCCCCGCGGAGAAGGGCAGTGCCCCGTCACCTGCTGCGTCCCGGGCCGGAGGTTTCCCGGGCGCCTGCTCTGGACTACGGGCGAACCTCGTGGCCGGAACTTCCCGGGCGTTTTTTTAGATCATCCCCGTCCCCGGTTCCCGGGGCCCGGACGGATTGCAGAAGTCCGGGTGGATCTCTTCCCGGGCAGCGATTGCGACGAGGATGATCGCGATCCCGAGCAGGAAGGAGAGGAAGAAGGCGAAGTCGAACCCTGAAGCAAGCACGTGCATCTGCAGGTCTGCCGGGGATTCCCTCGTGACTGCGCTGTTTGCGGCGATCGTAAGTACGCCCTGGACGAAGACCAGATTGAAGAAGGCGATCCCGAGGGTGAGGGGGGCGAACCGCTCGAGGCTTGTCAGGCTCGATACCATCCCCTGTTGTGCCCGGGAGACCGAGTTCATCACCATGTTCGAGGCCGGGGTGATCACGAGGCCGAGCCCGAAGCCGATCAGCGCGAGGCTGAAGACTATGTAGCCCGGCGGGGTGTCGGTATGCAGCCGGGTCATCAGGAAGTACCCGGCAGTGAGCGTGATACCGGAGACCACGCAGAGCGCCCGGGGGCCGGTCCGGTTGAAGAGGTACCCGGAGAGGATACCTGCCCCCATCATGGCAAAGGAGAGCGAGGTCATGACGATGCCGGCCGAGGAGGTGTCATAGTTCCTGACGTACTTCAGGTAGAATGGCAGGAGGTAGTTGATCCCCGCGAAGCTGAAGAAGACGAGCGAGAGGAGGAGGTTCGTTAAGAGGAAGTTCCTGTTCCTGAAGAGCCGGAGGTCGAGGACCGGGTCGGCGGCCCGGAGCTCGTGCAGGACAAACCACGCGAGCGTGACTATGGCGAGGGCTGCGAGCGCAAGGATGCCCGGGGAGGTCCACCCGATGCTGTCCCCTTCGGACACCACGAACAGGAGGGAGGCGAGCCCCACGAAGACGAGGCCGGCGCCGGTGGTGTCAAACCCGGCGAGTGCCTTCTGCCCGGTATTACGGGGTATGACCTGTGCCCCGAGCAACACCGCCACGATCCCGACCGGCACGTTGATGAAGAAGATCGCATGCCACGAGAAGTACTGGGTCAGGAACCCACCGATGGTGGGCCCGAGGGCGGTCCCGAGCGCCGCGAGCGTCATGACGATCCCCATTGCCTTCCCCCGCTGGTCCATCGGGATATAGGCAGTGATCATGGCCGGTGCGATCGCCGTGATCATCGCACCGCCGATCGCCTGGAAGATCCGCGAGCCGATGAGCCATGCGAGCGAGCCGAAGAGGTCCGGCAGGACACCGCAGGCCAGCGACCCGAGCGTGAAGATGGCAAACCCCGCAAGGAAGACTTTCTTGAACCCGATGATATCCGAGATCTTCCCGAAGACCAGCACGCAGCCGGCCATCACGAGGAGGTAGGCGGTCGCGACCCAGCTGACGGTGGCCGTGGAGACCTGGAACGCCTCGGAGATGGTCGGGAGGGCGATGTTGACGATGGTGCCGTCGAGGCCTGCCATGAAGGTGGCGAGGGATATGGAGAGGATCAGGAGGGTGAGGCCTGCTTCCGCTTTTCCGATAGTGGGGGATGCCATTTGATCTAATGTGGGCGAAGGGAGGTGATGAGGGTTGTGGGGGAAGTGGGATGGATGTGAGGAAAAAGAATTCTGATGGGAATCAACCATTCCTCCTCAATAAAGATGTAATGACCCGGCTTGATCAGTGGGATCAATCGGTTGATCAACGTGGATCAACGGCAGATAATATTGATTGATCATCATCTTTTTCATTGGAGTTTTCTATCGTAGTTTCAAGAATTTTTTTAACCGCATACGAATGTGGAATTTTTTCTTGCTCTAACCGATTTCTCTCATTATTTTCGAGGAGATATGTGAATAATTGATGCTCTTCTGGAGTTAAATGCGCTAACTCAAATACGATGGTATCAACTCCCGATATTGTAAGATCCTTGAAATCATTGAAGGTGTCAAAATCCATCATACACGACCGTGTTTGAGGAAAATATCCTCGTATTTGAGATAAAATTTGGAAGCCGTGAGCGTCAATATCTCCCCCATAAATAATTTGTTTATCCGATAGCCACCCTGCATTTTTTAGCAATCCGATCTGAAATCCCTCTCCAAAAATTGCAATAGACTCCGCTAGATTATGTAACGATCATGGAAAATACATTTTCCGGATTGATCGTGTAGTATCTCAAGTCATCATGTCCCTGGTATCCGATCCTCGTAATGAGATGCTGTTGAAACAACGATGCGCCTCGCGTATCCGGAAACCTCAATATTCTCTCCCGTTCCATATTCATCATAATGCTCCCCGCACTCTCCCGCTTCCGGAATCCCTACACAATAGAAGTACAGAAACGACTGAAACCGTGTCCCACGGATTCTGTTGTCCGGGAAGAAGACCTTGCATATCTTCCCGGGCCGGTCCGGAATTATTTGCATTATGCCGGGGCGGTCGGAAAACCAAAAGTCTGTAATTTCCGGGCTGAAGGTACCGGCAGCCTGAAACGGTCTCCAGGCAGCCGGTGGATGGATATCGCTGTACAGCAGTACAACTTTTTCGATGACCCCGCACGGCTGTATTACATCAGGTCCTCGCTGTTTGGGATCCCCTTTGACAGCCTGCATGCATATACCGGCGATCACGCTACCATGAAGATCAATGTCGCATATTTCTTCCCGGTGGTTGACGCGGGCGGAGAGAAGATGACCATGAGCGAGACAGTGACGCTCTTCAACGACATGTGCCTGCTTGCACCCGCAACCCTGATCGATAAGAATATTCTCTGGGAACCGGTAGATCCCCTCTCGGTCTGGGCCCGGTTTACCCACAACGGGATCACCATCTCGGCGATGCTGTATTTCGGGGAGAACGGCGAACTGGTCCGGTTCGTCTCGGATGACCGCTATATGTCGCCAGACGGGAAGACATTTGCCCGGTACCAGTGGTCGACCCCGGTGGGGGAGTACCGGGATTTCAACGGGCGCAGAATACCGGTGTATGGTGAAGCAGCCTGGAACCTGCCGGAAGGAGCATTTACTTACGCCCGGTTCACGTTAACAGACATCACGTATAATTGTTCAGAATTCCGGTAATCCCCGATCTCCCCAAGCGAAACGGTTAATGCGTTGCCGGGTGAACACCGGCTATGCCGGATGACCAGGAACCCGAAGAGCCCCTTGCAGAAGAAGACCCGGGGGCCGGAAAGCCGAAGGGGATCATGGTGTCCCTTGCTGTCATCCTGATCGCGATCCTCGTTCTCCTTGTAGTCTTCATGAACCTTTCAGGACAGGGAGCAACCGGGGCGACCGTCATCACCGAAAATCCCTGGTCGCTCCAGTCCTTTACAGCCCCGGATGGCACTATAACCCCGGTGCTGAACGGTACGGTGATCAACGCAACATTCCGGACGGACGGGCAGCTGGCCGGGTCGGGAGGCTGCAACGGATACTCCGCCCGGTACATGGTCCAGGACACGCTGATCGTCGTTTCACGGGTGACGACAACCTCCATGGGCTGTTGGGACAACAATGCCTCGCTCCAGGAAGAGCAGTACTATGGATCCCTGGAAGATGCGTATGAACTGCGGGTGCATGACCGTGTCCTGACCATCTTCGGGAGCGACGGGAAACCGCTCCTCGTATTTACGCCGGCACAACCGGAGAACTGATTCATGTTCCCTGCCGGGCCGGCGGGGCCCGGAACCGTGGCAGTGATCCGGCTGGAAAGTTTGGGTTTGTCCCTGCCAGTCCGCATTCCGGACCGGGCTGAAAGTTCAGCTCTGGCACGCGATACAAACCCCTGTTTACGGTTCTGCGTGCGTAAATTTTTCCGATTGAATCGGAATGCATAATAACCAGTAAAATAATTATAAATATCTGTGTACCGGGATTCTATAGATTCTCTATAGGTCCCGGGGCTGGAGATACTGTCGGACCATGATTACCAGTAATCCCGTGGCTCGTTTGATCATTGCCCTTACCCTCTGCCTGTCTGCCGGGTATGCAGATCTGACATTTTTTGTCCCTGCTATTCCGTCATGGTATGGGCCCCTTGTGAAACCCTCGTTTATCCCCCCCGTCTCTATCATCTATTACGGTATCATCGCGATCTCGCTCCTCCTGGCATTCTGCTTATATTCCATCTGGAACTCGGCCCAGAAAAACAAGGAAGCACGGCTCGCGGTCTGGCTCTTCATTATCTGCCTGTTCCTGAACGTAGCCTGGTTCTTCGTCTTCTTCCGGGCAGAGTCGGTCTTCTTCAGCATGGTAGTGATGGCTGTGCTGCTGACGGTAGTCGTCTGCACCATGTACCAGTCCCTGAGGTCGGCCGTTCTCTCGGTCCTGTTCCAGATCCCGTACCTTGTTATCCTGCTGGCAGTCACGTATGCAATCATTATGATCTACATGACGAACCCGGACCTCCCGCTCCTCAGAATTGTTTTTTAAAAACCGCTGCTACCCGGGCAGTGTATCCCGCGGGGAACGGGCAGGAATAATTTTCGCTGATCGCATCGTCGGGATCGGGGTCTGCCGTTTCCCGTACTTACCCCTTCCGGGAACCCTGTCTCTCTTCCTCGAGGGTATCGAGGAAACTGGTGAGGAACGCATGCCGCGTTCCTGCGATCCTCCTGCCGGACTCCGTGTACATCATGCCCCTGAGTTTCAACAGTTTGTCGTGGACGTGGGCGACGGCATCGTCGATCCCCCCGCCATGCTCTCCTGCCCGGATAAAGGTCCTGGCGATACCGGACGCCCCCATCGCGTCCAGCTTGTCCGCATCAGAGAGGATCTTTGCCTCCAGCGTTGCGGGTAATTCCTTTGACCGGAACCGGTGGGTGCGGATCGCGCCGGTAATGGCAGGAATACGGGTCTCATCGTAATGGATGGACCGCAGATACATCTCTGCAATGCGGGCGCCCTCCTCCTCGTGAGGGGTACCCTGTGCCTCCTCGGCCGGGCGGGCGATGTCGTGGAGCAGGGCTGCGGGGATCAGGATTGCCATGTCCGCATGCTCCTCCGCCCCGATCTGCCGGCAGAGCCGGGTGACCCGCTCCACGTGATCCATCCCGTGCGATCCCGCCTGCCCGAGCTCCGCGGCAACGTGGTTTCGGATTGTTTCAAATGTACCCTCCATGGTTTCCGGCTCCTCAGGAGATATCAGCGGGGCCGGTATAAATCCAGCCGGTTGCTGATCGGAACCGGGTGGCCCCTCTGAAAAACGGTTATGGGCGTGAGAGCCCGCGGAGTTTCCCGCCCAGCAGAGGGAGGAAGTCTTTCTTGCGGGACATCACCCCGGGAAGGCAGACCGGCAGATCGCTCCCGAAGAGTTCCCGGATCAGCCCGGGATCGCCCGCCCCGGCAAGATCGCTTGCGTTCTCAAGCACGTTTGTGAAGAGGGCCAGTGCAAGATCAGCACCGGTGGCAATCCGCATCTTCTCCAGTTCGTCGCGGATTGGCCCCGCCCGGTCCCGGTTCCAGCCAAAGGCCGGCACCATTACCTGTGCGATCAGCACCCTGCTGCCAAAGAGCGCAAACTCCTTGGTATCGCGGGTAAGGACGGCTGCCAGGGAGACGCCGGAGAGGTCCATGCCCTGTTCGAGCAGGGCAATGCCGAGTTTTTCGGGGTCTTCCCCGGATACCCGGGAAAGGAACTTCACTGCCTGGCGGTCCTGGTGGGTGGTCGTTGACATCCGCAGCGCGAGCGTGTCGGAGAGGATGCCGCAGAGCAGTACGCCGGCAATGGCGGGTGACGGAGTGAGGCCGGACTCCATATATTTCATGGTGATGATAGTCGAGGTTGCGCCTACAGGATCGTTGAAGAACCGGATCGGCTTCAGGGTGGTGATGGCCCCGAGACGGTGGTGGTCGATGATCTCTACGATATCAGCCTCCTCGATCCCGGTCACGGCCTGCGAGGCTTCGTTGTGGTCGAGCAGGATCACGGACCTGCGCACTTCGTCGAGCAGGGTTGTCCGTGTCAGAACGCCGGCAAGTGTCCCGTCACCGGCAACAACGCAGGCCGCACGGAACTGCGAGCCGGACACGACCTGCCGGGCATGGGCAATCGTATTGGAGAGCGCAAGGACCGGGACATTGGTCTCCATCACTTCGCGGGCGGGCAGGAAGAGGCTGATCATGCGGCCGACCCCGAACGCATCAAGCCCGGTAGAGATCACCGATACGCCTCTGCGGGATGCGGCAGTGGTCAGGCGCTCACCGACAGGGGCACCTTCGGCTACGATCAGGCAGGCGATACCGGCCGAGACGAGCGCGAGCTGGGCCGGCTCGTTGTCCCCGACAACCGCGATGTCCCGCGTGGTCATTTTCGAGAGCGTCACGTGCAGGGCATCGATCGCGATATAGACCCGGCCTTCGAGGACCGGGTGGGCCGCGACGATAATTCCTGCCCGGAGGATCCGGGCAAGGGTCCCGATTGGGACCGGCGAGACGGCAAGTTCGGCGAGATGGATGGTCTGGATATAGGCGCTTGCCAGTGCATGTTCGCCCACCATCCCGACCGGTTTTCCGGCAGCGTCCGTGATGACTACGTTGCGGAGGCCCTCCTTTGCCATCAGGCTTGCCACGTCAACCGTGGGGACATCCTGCGGCAGGGCAAAGACCGGTTTGTAATGAATGTCGCCGAGCGTTGGTTCTACCGAGGGAATGAATACCGGCTCCCGGATACCGAACCGGTCGAGCATGAACCGGGACTCCGGGTTCATCTCCCCGCACCGGGCGGGGACGTACCTGCCCGGTTCGGACCGGTTCCTGAAATCAGCGTATCCAATCACGCTCGCAATGCTGTCCGTATCGGGCTGGCGGTGGCCGAAAAGGTAGATCTGGTTCATGGTCGGTCAGGGGCTGGTGCCTGGTACCAAGTGTTTGCCGTTCCGGCTCATAAGCTCTGGCAGGTATTACCGTGGTACCTGGGAGTCCGGCAGCATGAAGTTCCGGAGAATTCTTTTGCAAATTCGCAATTACTGCAGGGAATAATTCCCATAGATCGCCTGGTTTTGCGCAAGGGGAGATCCCCCGGGTATTGTTTCCTCTGTACGGACGTATCTGTACCGGGGAAGAATTACGTTGAGAATGGATTAAAACAAGAAAAAATTAGAACCGGGGTTTCCGGTGCTTGGGGAGGCAGTCGCGGCAGTACACCGGGCGGCCCTCAGTCGGCTTGAACGGAACTTCACATTCCTTTCCGCAGTCTGAGCAGGTAGTTTTCGTCATTTCGCGGGGCCCGAAATCTCTGGGTCCTCTGTTTCCACCAAAATTATTTGATCCGTACATGGTTATTACTCAAACAGTCTTGTACAAAACTGTGGTAGAATATTTGTCAGCAGAGTATAATAAATGCAGTGTTCGCGGAACCTGCCATACAGTGCCTGCTGCACAAAAAAGGATGAACGCAGATTTATACGCTCAGGTAGTGGTTCTTCCGCAGCCAGTCGGCCTGCGGGGGGAGGTACCGGTACAGGATATCGCATTTCTCATCCTGGAAACTCCATGGCACCACGATCAGGATATCGCCCTCGCGGATCCATGCCCGCTTCTTGATCTTGCCCTTGATCCGGCCCATCCGCTCCACGCCGTCAAGGCACCGGACCCGGATATGGTTTGCCCCCATCATCAGTTCGGCGCAGGCAAACTGCTCGCCATTCCTCTTCTTCGGCAGCCTTACACGAACCACCGGCGTGCCGTCAGGATTGAATTCAGGTGCGCCGTCCGATTCCCCGGGTTTTTTTACGCCTTCCTTAATGCAGACATCTCCAGAACAGTATTATAAGGGTACCCGGGCTGATGAAGATATGTATTGGAGGGCGCTGATCCGAACCCCTGCAACGCGTCCGGTGTTCATGCTCAGCGGCCCGGTCCGGTTGCCGGCCAGGTTTCCCCCCGTACCGGATACGCAGTGGTGCGAAGAGCCCCGGGCACGGTGCGGTCATCAGAAACTTCCCTGCAGTGTTCTCCTGTGCAGGACTGATCTCCCCGGCTGCAGCGCAAAGAAATAACAATAATTTTCATCTCATATGACCGTGGTTCTCGTATGGACGGGAACCATATCGGTCCCGGGCTTGCCTTCACCCGGGATATCCTGGCAGTGACCGGTATCAGCATTCGCGAAACCGGGGAACAGCGTCAGGGCGCCCGGTTCGGGATCCATATCCCCCCTGCGGCTGGAAGCGCATGTGACGGGTGTTTTCTTACCTCTGGGAATGCGTATGGACTGATACGGGTATATCTTACGGTGACGATTACGGCAAACCTGCCCTGAAATCATTCTTCCGCGAATCCCTGCGGAATCGTTTTTGATCACGTACTTAATTGATTACATGCAATAATGTGGTAGTGATCCCATGTCGAAACGGGCTGTCGATATGACCTTCCAGGCAATCTATACGCTGACTGATCTCCGGGTGCTCCTGCGGGAGACCGCACCCGGGCATGAATTCGATGAAGGCCAGAAGGTGCAGGTTGAACGCCTCCTCGGGAACCTGGAACGGCAGGTCGCCTCCCTGAAGCAGGAGATGCTGAAATGAGGTGCGGGAACGGGATCGAGGCCCGCCAGGTGGACGAACTGTTCATCAATATCGATCCGATCCAGGCCGGGGGACGTCTCACCGCCGACGCCATGAAAGCGGTTATTGCGTACGGTGACGGGTACTCGGTCTGCGACAACTGCCGGAAGCCCAACCGGCTCGATTATATCAGCAAGCCCCCGATCGCGGATTTCCACACGGATGTCGCCCGCTGGCTGAACATGGATGCGGTCCGGACGGTCCCGGGGGCGCGACGGGGGTTCCAGGCCGTGGCACAGACCTATGTGAAAAAAGGCGACCCGGTCCTCCTCACCACCCTCTCGCACTATACCGAGTTTTTGGCCGTGGAAGAGGCCGGCGGCATTGCCCGGGAGATCCCGGCCAGTGAGCAGAAGCTCGTCACGCCGGATGCTGCTGCCGCAAAAATTGAGGAGGTCAGGAAGGAATTCGGGCGGGCGCCGGTCCTCGCCTTCATCGATCACGTGGATTACCAGTACGGCAACATGCATGACATCGCCGCTATCGCAAAGGTAATGCGCCAGTATGACGTCCCGATCGTATACAATGGTGCCTATACCGTGGGAATCCTTCCCGTGGACGGGAAAGCCCTGGGAGTGGATTTTGTCGTCGGGTCCGGCCACAAGAGCATGGCGGCCCCGGCACCGTCCGGCATCCTTGCTGCCACTGCAGAACGGGGGGCTGAAGTGTTCAGGACAACATCCATTGTGGGCGATGTGACGAACCGGAAATTCGGGATCAAGGAACCGGAGATGATGGGCTGCACGCTGATGGGTGCTACGCTCGTCGGCATGATGGCCTCGTTCCCCCATGTAAAGGAGCGGGTGAAGCACTTCGACCGCGAGCTCGCCAACCACAGGATTGTCACGGATGCCCTCCTGTCAGTTGCGGGGACGAAGATCCTCTCGGAATACCCGCGGAAACACACGATGACCCGGGCCGACACCACGGCTTCGTTCGATACGATCGCTGCAACGCACAAGAAGCGCGGGTATTACTTCTCCTCCGCTCTTGAAGAGAAAGGGATCACCGGGGTCATTCCCGGGGCTACGAAGGTCTGGAAATTCAATACTTATGGCATGACCGGGAAGCAGGCAGCGCATCTCGCGGGCGCGTTTGTGGATATTGCCCGGGAAAACGGGATTGCAGTCACTTGACACTCCCTCCATTTCTCGTATGTGCACCCCTTTTGCATTGTCATCCTGACCTCAGGGAGAGGACCTTTGATTCGGGTACCGGATAACGAATTGCATCCCGGACTGGGAAATCTGAAAAATATTTCATGAATTTACCTTTTCCAGTTCCATAAATTACCTCCACAAATTTCAGCAACCAGAATGGGTTGGTGGTTTATCCCCATTAATCAGTATGAGAGATAGTCATGCCTGCTCATCAGTGTTGGTTATCTCCATTTGAAATTGCGATGATGCTGCCGCCCCAGACGGGACGCCACCGCGGCGGTTCAATACAGTCTCATTTTCAGATACAGGTAATGAGTAGCGCAAAACCCGACAGGCGTTTTGCGCGTAGAGCATCATAATGGCAAAATTAACAAACTCTCACTTTCCGGATCTTCGGGACCGGTTTGTCCGGTAGACCCGCACGAATTCATAGTTATTCTGTTGTTTAAAAAAAGTTACCGGCAGCTCTCCCCGTGCTGGGAGAGATCGAGCCCTACGTACTCCTCCTCCTCGCTGACCCTGAGCCCGAGTGTCTTGTCGACAATAACGGCGAGCGCATAGGTAACGGCAAACGCATAGATCGTGACTACCACCGCACCGATAAGGTTCGCGGTGAACTGGTGGACATTTCCTTCGAGGAGCCCGGAATAACTGCAGACTGCTGTGGTTGCAAAGATCCCGGCACAGACTGTGCCAAGGAACCCGCCAATCCCGTGGACCGCCCAGGCATCGAGGCTCTCGTCCCAGTCGCTCTTGATCCGCCAGCACATCACCTTGTAGCAGACAATGCCAGCAACTGCACCGATCAGGAGTGCATCCATCGGAGTTACATACCCGGCAGCGGGGGTGATTGTGCCAAGGCCTGCAACTGCGCCCGTGACCATCCCGAGGGAACTCGGCTTACCGTTGATCCAGCTGACTGCCATCCAGGAAAGTGCCCCGGCAGCTGCAGCGGTATTGGTAACTACGATCGCATTCACTGCCATCCCATTCGCAGCGAGGGCACTGCCGCCATTGAACCCGAACCACCCGAACCAGAGGAGACCGGCGCCGAGCAGGGTCATGGGGATATTGTGCGGCTCCATGGTGTACTGGCCGTACCCTGCCCGTTTTCCTATGACAAGCGCGATCGCGAGTGCTGCAAACCCGGCACTGATATGGACTACCATCCCCCCGGCAAAATCTATTGCACCAAGTTGCGCAAGCCATCCGCCGCCCCAGACCCAGTGTGCGATCGGGTCATACACGAGTGTTGTCCAGAGCAGGGAGAAGAGGATGAACGAACTCAGTTTTACCCGCTCGGCAAGGCCGGATGTAACAATCGCCACCGTAACGGCAGCAAATGTCAGCTGGAAGATCATGAAGAGAAGCGGCGGGTATCCTGCATTCCCCGTCGTCATGCTCACCCCGTTCAGTCCCACGAACTGGAGATTTCCCAGGATGCCGCTCACATCGTTTCCGAACGCGAGCGAGTACCCGAGCAGCACCCACTGGATGCTGACCAGGGCAAAGGCAATGAAGGAAAGGGAGATCATGGAAATAAAGTTTTTTTTCCGTACCAGGCCCCCGTAGAAAAATCCTACGCCCGGGGTCATCAGCATCACCAGCGCCGTTGCGGTGATCAGCCATGCAATCGTGGAACCACTGTCTGCTACCATACTCTTCCTCACTGATTGTCAGATCTTTTTTCTGCCGCGTCCGGTCCCCCCGTCACCACACGGGAGAAATTATGCAGCGGGTTTTTTTAGTAAAACCTGATGATCGGTACGATACTGTACTACATAAAATAGAAGGAAACTGGATTCTACTCTATTTAAGATTAATTAATATCGGGCCTCGAATACGCCTCGAATCCTGTCGTTCCCTCAGCCATTCCGCTGAAATTCCTATACGATATATTAATATCTGGCGTAATCAACACCAGCAGATAGATTGTAGCGATTGCCCGGGCGTCTGAACGGACCGGGGCAACCAATTATGCGGGTGAACGGGTACCATGCTGGATAAGGTTGATCTGACTAAAACGGTTGATGAAGCGAGTTTTGACGAATCCCTGACCGGTTATAAGCAGCGCATGAGTGTTCTCCAGCGGACGTTAAGGGACCAGAAAACTCCCACGATCATTCTTATAGAGGGCTGGAATGCCTCCGGCATCACCATGTCGACCCAGGCCATCATCCAGTCACTTGACCCACGCGGCTTCACCCTCCATGCGATCGACAAGCCGACGGACGAAGAAAAATCACGCCCGTTTCTCTGGAGGTTCTGGACCCGGACTCCCCCGCGGGGACGTATTGCCCTCTTTGCGAGGAGCTGGTACAGCAGGGCAATCTCTGAAGAGATGCAACGTTCAGCGTGGAAGAAATCGCTTGAAGGGAAGATCCATTCCATCAATACGTTCGAACGACAGCTGACTGACGACGGGACGGTGATCATCAAGATCTTCCTGCATATCAGCAGGGAAGAACAAAAATCCCGGCTTGAGGAACGCGAGCGCAACCCCCTCACGGCATGGCTGGTTACACCCTCAATCTGGCATGTCCATAATCAATATGATACATCGAAACCGGTTATTGATGATCTGCTCGGGGAGACCAATACCGACTATGCCCCATGGACGGTGATCGAGGCTACCGACCGGAAATATGCGATCCTGAAAGTCTATTCAACGCTGGTAAAATCCCTTGAAAAACGTGTCGGGGGCGGAAAAGACGGGCATCCCAAACGGGGAAAGGAGAAGGAACCGGTAAGGCCGCGAAAGAACCCGGTGAAGAGGAGTTCTGCACCGGAAAATGCCTGTACCAAGGAAGACTGCCAGCAGCAGCTCAATACCCTCCAGATCGAGATGCTCGAACTGCACTACCTCCTCTTCAAGCGGAAGATCCCCCTTGTCATCATGTACGAGGGCTGGGATGCTGCCGGTAAAGGGGGAAATATCACGCGGATTGCGCGCTACATGAACCCGCTCGGCTATGATGTCATCCCCATCGCTGCTCCTGACCAGAGCGAGAAGGAGCATCATTATCTCTGGAGGTTCATCAAAAACTACCCGAGAGCAGGTCACATTGCGATTTACGACCGCAGCTGGTATGGACGGGTGCTCGTTGAACGGGTGGAAGGGTTCTGTTCAGCCCCGGAATGGCAGCGGGCTTACCAGGAGATCAATGAGATGGAAGAGGACTATTTCATGTCAAGCGGTGGCGGGATCGTGAAGTTCTGGCTTGAGATCAGCAAGGAGGAGCAGCTCAAGCGGTTCCAGCAGCGTGCGAGTGATCCTTCCAAGATCCATAAAATCACCGAGGAAGACTGGAGGAACCGGGAGAAGTGGGACCAGTACGATGAAGCCATAGATGAGATGCTCGCCCGGACCAGCACATCCATCGCGCCGTGGACCGTTGTCGAATCCGATGACAAGTGGTATGCCCGGGTCAAGGCACTGACTACGGTCATTGATTGTGCACGAACGCTTCTTTAATCTGAAACAATCTTTAAAAAATCACCCGGTGAACCCGATCATTCCATCACCGTCTGGTGGGGGAGTATCCTCCGGGTCATCATCCCGGATCCTGCCATCACGTGCAGTTACCATCCTGGTATTCTCACATGCCGTCCTGATGATGGCATCCATATCCATCCGCTGCTCACACGCCTGAATTTCGACCAGCAGTGCAGCGGTTGCCGGCATCTTCGGGACTGCACGGCAGGCCAGATCGCCCGGGTGTGTGTCAAATGTCCCGATCCTGCGGGCGAGTGTGATGGTCTCCTCCTTGTCATACGTGATGAGCGGGCGGAGCACAGGAACCGTGACCGCTTCGGAAATGACCGAGAGGTTGGCAAGGGTCTGGGATGCGACCTGGCCCAGGTTCTCCCCGGTAACCAGTGCCTGTTGCCCTTCCGACCCCATGATCCTGGCGGCGACCCGGTGCATAAACCGTTTGCAGATCACACAGCGGTACCGGGGCTGGATACGAAGGCGCTGCATCTCGTCAAATAATGCTTCGTTCTTCACGATGACCATCCGGATTTCCTGCCCCGGGCACCAGCAGGAAAGTTTCCGGTGGTTCTCGGTTGCCGCGGCAAGGACATCTGCTCCGGCCCACCTGCCGGCATCAAGGTGCAGGTGAGTGATCTCACAGCCGCGTTTCATTGCAAGCCAGGAGGCAACCGGGGAATCTATTCCTGAAGAGAGGAGTACAAGGACATGGCCCTGGGTGCCAAACGGCAATCCGCCGGGAGCAGGGATCCGGGAATCGTAAACAAGGCCGCCGAAATCCCGTACTTCAACGAAGATCTCGTAGTCCGGCTTTTCCAGGTCGACCCGCAGTCCCGGAATGCAGTCGTAAACTGCCGATCCGATCTGTTCTCCAAGTTCCTGGCTGGTGAGCCCGACTTTCTGCTGCCGTTTTGCCCTGACTGCAAAACTCTTTCCCGACCCGATATGGGAAAAAGCAAGGTCAGCCGCTGCCGATGAAAGCGTCTCAACCTCCTTCCCGGTCAGGGTGCAGATACTGACGTCGATGACGCCAAACACCCGTGCAACGATATCCGCGATCTGTCCCGGCTCCTCCCCAAAGATAAGGATACGCCCGCGGGGGGTTTCAAAGCGGGCGGAAAGGCCGTTTGCGGCAAGGGCATGACGGATGTTGCGCAGGAGCATACTGATGAAGTGATGCCTGACCGGCTCGCTTTTCAGGAACAGTTCCCCGTACCTCACCATAACCGGATTTCCGGAAATCCCGGTTCCCGTGCTTGGATCTGCAGTCATCGTCTTACCTGTATTGGATGCCGGGAAACATAACTATTGGCGGGAGATGATGAGATCCTGATACCCGGGTCCGGCACAGTTTTCTGGCGTTTTCTCTGGAATAGTATCGTATATGCTGCGCCCGAAAACCCCGGTAAGGTTCCCTGACAACAAAACCCTTTAATTGCGGGAGGGAATAGTGTACTGAAATGGCGAAGAAGGCAAGCAAAAAAGAAGAAGAACCGCTCAAGTTGTTCTATATTTTTTACAACCAGGAGCGGTGGGACAACTGGCTCAAGACCCTCAGCGAAGCCAGTTTCGAGGCCGATCCCAAGAGCGATGACCTGCCGGAAGGGTTCAGGATCCTCGATGGTTTCTCTGTCGATATCACCCTTTCCGTCCTTAAAGTGATCAAGCTCTACCAGAACAAGCGGTACTCCCGTGACGAAGCCCTGGACAAGCTCTCGCAGATAGAAGCAATTGTCATGTCTGCCTCACCGGAAGGCGATCTTGAGGAACTGGTCGGGATCCTCCAGCTCCCGAAACTCGCGCTCTTTGGCGGGTGCAGGAAATATCTCGAAGGCGGGTTTGACAAGGATATCAAAACCCTGATCAAGACCGGCAGGGACAAGATCGAGAAAGACATGGAACTTGCCCTTGAAGCTGCTGCCAATATTGCCGCTGCCGTTATGGACGGCGCTGCCTGCTGCGGGAAATACGTGAAAGACGACCTGGAAAACCCGACGCTCTTTGACGAATGGCTTATCGAATGCGAGCGCATCAACGAAGCGATGACCTCCCTCAAGAACTTCGATGAGTCTGCGGGAGACGATGAGTGATTGCTGACCGGGCACGGTTCCGTCACGCAAAAAAGCTGGAACGACTTGCCGGCTATCGCCTTCCTGAGCTTGCGTTCTCCGGGAATATGCTCGAGACGCTCTGCTCGCGCCTGAACTATGATGCACTCGATTTTGGTGTGCGGGACCAGATCCTCGCGTTTTTTAATGATTTCCTCCGCTGCGACTGCCGTGACTGCCCGCTCTGCAGCTGTCCTGAGAAGAAATTTGCAAGGAAAGTGATCGAGTTGCGCGAGAACGGGCTCGACCACCGGCAGATTGCCTCGTATATGCAGGATGAATACGGCATCGAGCTCTTTCCCGCAGACATTCTCTCGTTCCTGGAAGAATCCGTCCATGTTCTTGAGGCAATCTCGGATGTGTCACGGCTTCAGGAGCGGCAGGACCTTGCCAAAACAACGGATGATCATATCCGTCTTATCGAACGATAATATCTTTTTGGGGTATTGTCCCCTTTTCCAGCGACTATTTTATTAACCGACCCTTCTCCGTTACCTTTAGCGAATGCTCTTGGGGGCTCCAGCACATTGTGCTTCCGCCCCCGCCACTTGGGGCATCCCCTATAGTGCGATAGGACCTCAGAATAAGGTTGACGAAAATATCGAGGGTCACGGGGGCACTTCCCTTGGGCTGCCTCCCCCTTTTGGGGAGAGAGGAGGTCACCCTCACAGGTGCCACCGGGCTTAACTGAAACACAAAGAAAACGGATTTCGACAGAACATAACGTGGACCTTAGTGGAACTTTTTTCAAGTTGGATACAGTACTATTTATAAAATTTTGCTCTGTAGAAATCATTTTTTTCGAAGAGACGATGCCCCGAGTCAAATGGCAGGTAATACATCGTCATCGCAACTGGGGGATGCCATAGCGGCGGAGGCAAAGCCCCAAAGAGCGTCAGCGATTATGAGGTTTTCTACAGAGCATAAAATTTATTTTCCGTCGTTAATACAGTGCAATTTTGGTAGTTAAAATGGTACTCTACCTCTTTTTATTCCCTGAAATCTTCCTTAAGAAATGCGGTAATCCCCCTGGCAGGGAATTGATCAGGCCTGATGGAAGGTTTATTCCCCAGAAAGACAAAATATGGATGCGTTTCCCTCCGGAAAACCACTCCGTATGTGTACTGGCGCCCGGAAAATCCGGATGATGGGGGCCAGCTTAGTTGTTTTCTGCACTGGTCCGAGGCTGATATCGATGATCTGGCAATATTCCCCGTACTATATCCCGTTTATTGCCTGCGGGTGTATCGCCGTCATCCTTGCAGTTACCGGCTGGCGGAACCGGTCCTATGTCTGTGCAAAACCCTTTGCCCTCCTTATGCTCGCGGCTGCTATCTGGTCGTTTGGTTCTGCCCTGGAAGTATCCGCGGCGGATCCCCTCACCCAGATGTTTGCCGTTACCCTCCAGTACCCGGGTGTCGTTGCGGTCCCTGTTGCCTGGCTTCTCTTTGCCTTTGAATATACCGACAGGGAGCACTGGATCACCCGGGGTAACCTCGCCCTCTTGTTCGCAGTGCCGTGCATGAGCATTCTCCTTGTTGCCACCAACGGGGCCCATCACCTTTTTTACACAGCGGTAACCCAGGATGTTGTCGGGAGTGTATCCTATGCAAATATCATCTATGGCCCGTTTTTCTGGTTTTCTTCCATCTATTCCTACTTGATTATCTATATCAGTGTCATGTTCATTGTACAGCGGTTTGTGTTCACTTCCGGCCTGTACCGCGGCCAGATGATCGCGATCCTTGTCGCGGTTTTCACGCCATTTTTTGTCAATCTTGCCTACGCGGTCCGCCAGATTGATTTTACCGTCATAGATCCCACGCCGTTTGCACTCATCATCTCCGGATTTGCAATCATTGTCGGGATGATGCGCTACCAGCTGCTGGATGTCACACCCATGGCCCAGGACCTCGTTATAGCAAATATGAGCGACGGGGTTATTGTTCTGGATACCCATGACCGGATCACGTCGCTGAATGCCCCTGCTGAGCGTATCCTCGGCGTGTCCCTCATCCAGTCGGTGGGCATAGCGGTGAAGGAACTGCTCCCTTGTGTGGTACTCCCTGATGAGGTGTCCGGACGTCCCGGCCGGTTCTCCGAACAGGTGCTCGAGATGGACCGGATTATCGGGGAAAAGAAGCAGTATTTCGAACTGCGGTGTATCCCGATCCTTTCCCACGATAACGGGATGAAGGGAAAACTGATCATGATCCGGGATATCACGAACCAGAAACTTGCAGAGATCGCCCTCGCAGAGGCCCGGAAGAAACTGAACCTGCTATCAGGCATCACCCGGCACGATATTCTCAACCAGGTGACTGTCCTTCTCCTGAACATCGATTCAGCCAAGGATGCGGCAAGCGATCCGGCAGTGCGGGATCTGATGGATGTCCAGGAGAGCGCGGTAAGGAACATCCAGCACCAGATCGAGTTCGCCCGGGATTACGAAGACCTTGGGGGAAAAGAACCCCAGTGGATGAATATCAGTCAGATCTTCTCCCACCTGCTCCCTGTTATGGGAACCTGTGGTATTACGTTCGCTCCTATGGATGCAGATGTGGAGATCTACGCGGACCCCCTGCTCGAGCGTGTCTTTTATAACCTTGTGGACAATTCCATCCGGCATGGTGAACACGTCACAACGATCGGCATCCGCTGCGAAAGAACTGCTGACGGTCTGGTCCTCACCTATTACGACAACGGTATCGGTGTTCCTGCTCAGGATAAGGAGCATATTTTTGAGCGGGGCGTAGGGAAGCATACCGGCCTGGGGCTCTTCCTGGTGAGGGAGATCCTCGAAATTACCGGGCTGACCATACGGGAGACCGGGGTATCCGGCTCCGGGGCCCGGTTTGAGATCCATGTTCCCGGGGAACAACAGCGCATAAGAAACGGGTGATATGAAACCGTGTTATTGCCCGGGTCTCACCGTGCTCCCTCAGCCAAGAGTTCCACTTTTGCATAACAGCGGGGGCACCCGATCCTGACCTTCCTCCTGGTCCTGCTGAGTGATGACAGGCGGCTTCCCATGTATATCCATGCGTGGCCACACCGGTGGCAGGTCACGCTGCAGCTTGAGTACTGGCATTCCATGATCAGTGAACGGGATTTGTTGCATATTAAGTGAAGGCGGGCGAAGTGCGAAAGTGACATCCATGAATGCCGGTTTTTATGTTCTCCCGTGAGCGCCGGAGCATACTCGTCCTGTACTGAATGATATGCCCGCTATTCTGGACAGTGCCTGGCAGTAACCCTGGGCTAACGTCCATTTCCCTGAAACGATCACACCCCCGTCCTCAGGATATGCTTCAATCCGTGCCTTGAGCTTAGCCACTGACCAGTTTCCCGGTCATAACGTGGAAGCGTTTTCTGTCTCTGTCGGGAGCCGTCTCGCAGGTAACGATCAGATCGTCTCCCTTCCCAAGGGCAGAAACGAGTAGTTCCGGTATGGCTTCTGTCAGCGGGGAGGGGTACATTCCCCTGTATTTTTGCTGCAGCCATACGGCACATTATGAATGATCGGGTAATAATTGTTACACCCGCCATCGTGGATCAGGAATGATAAAAAAACGGGACTATCCGGGAAACCGCGTGGCCTTTTGCCCGAAGGTCCCAAAACCCGGTTTATGGACATGCGGCCTCAGTTTCCAGATGGCCTTCAGTGCAGTGACCGTGAATGAGCACGAGGGTAATGGTCTTTTCGCTCCCGGCAGACTGGGCTTCCTGCAGCAGCTGTTCGCAGGACGTTTCTACGTTCTCTCCATTCTTAAGAACGATCTCCGCGATCCGCTCTTTCCTGGCAAAATCATGCAGGCCGCCGGAACTGAGGAGCAGGAAACGATGCCGTATATTGATGGTGATAAAGTCTGACCTGTTCAGCAGGTGAGGCTCGCCAAGGGTGTGGGTGATCATGTCCGTCAGTTTCTTCTCTTCACCAGGGTTCCTGGAAAGGAAATCCCGATCATCCGGCCGGCCGGATGCCGGATGATCACGGGGGACCCGGATATCATCCGGACCGATCAGGTAGGCATTTCCCTCTCCGGTATCGAGGATCGTACAGTCCAGTAAATCATCGAGAAGGCAGGAACTGAGGTGCGTCGAGCCCCTTGAAGCGCCCGGTGACTCCCCTGCATGCTCAGTGATCCGTGCATCACTCATGTGGACGGCTGCTGAAAGAATCTCCGGCGGTGATCGTTTATTGCCCTGCACGGATTCTCTGAGGCTGGCAATTGCGATGCCGCTTGCGGAACTCCCGTCGGGAAGATCTGTCATCCCTTCCGCTACCCCAAAGACATAATAGTTCCCTATCTTTTCAGCGCAGAATGCGTCGTTATTGTCTGCGCTGACCCACCTGTCCGACAGGGCAGAAAAATGAACATCAGCCATAATCTGTGGAGGGTGATGCACGATAATAATCCTTATGATGCTGCCAACCTGTAAACGGGACCCGGCAAACGGCGCCGGTCCTGTCGTTCCATGTTAAACCGGGCCTCTATTGGACGGTCTTAATTTTTGCCCGGAATCCCTGGATGCTGTTCGCTTGTGGAGTAATGGGTTCGGGGAAAATCTTCAATTTACAGGAAATAATCATGAAAATGAAACGAGAAGTGCGAGGGAGGGGAGCTCCCCCGGAGTTCAAATCTTTGTTTAAACTGCCTTTCATGTCAAAACATCCCTTTTAATTAGAATTCTGGGCACACGTTAATTAGTCTGTCTTGGTATCCGGTTACGATGTTATTATTAAAACCGGTTCCAGTCCGCACGTACCCGGTTCCGGATCCCGATCGTGTTTTTCTGGATTAATTTCCTATGTGATATTCGTGAATAACAAATTATGTCCTTGGCGGATAATCCGCTAGGATTACTTTTAATTCTGAATAAAGGAAGGAGTAAAATCAGTGCTTTTGAGTTTATAGTTGGTGATCAATATTTTACTCGTTAAAAGTATTAGTCAGTTGCCAACGCAACAGTACCGAGCGATTATACGCGTGGCCAGTACATGATAACGAATACACCAATGATTGCGATTGCTGCACCGATAATATCGAATCTGTCAGGAACTACGCCATCGATCTGCCAACCCCAGGGCAGTGCAAGTACAATAAAAATCCCCCCTATGCTGCGTAAACCATCCCGAAATTTGCAGTCTGTAATATAGGCATGACTCCGTAGAGAACGAATTGCACCAAGGGCTGCATATTCAATTCCTTTGCCCCCCCCTCATCCAGAGCCTGATAAGGTATCCTCCTTCCCAATCAGTTGATATTGTCAATTGCTAAGGAGTTCAATCTTGCAAGTTTACTTTTACTTTTCTTTCTCATGAAATCCGCATACGTCATTTTTCCAAGAGGTTTTCCTATTTTTATGTCAAGAGGATCTATCTGGTAATAAGTCATACCGATTGGTACTGCTCCGTTGGATTCAAAAAAAAATTTGGCTTTTTCATTCTGGTTCGGAACTGCCAACTCAATTTTCCCGCAACCTTTTTTTTTGGCTTTCCTTATACAAAAGTCAAACATTGTCATACCAATTCCAAGATTTCTAAAATTATCTATCACAAATATTTCATCGAGAAAGAAGCTAGGTAGTGCCATTAAAGTCGAATATGATATTTTAAAATCTGCATAAGCTACATAATCCAACCCTATTTTCCCCAAATACGCTTCATATTTGGGATTTATTGAAAATGCATCATCTTTCAGTCTATTTATTTTTGTAGTGTCAAGTAACCGAGTTCTATCTGATCCAATTGATCCAATAAATTTTGTGCGAAGATCAATAAAATTATCAAAATTTTCTTTGCTAAGTTTTTCGATGTATAATCGGATTTCTTGCATTAGAAGGATCTTTCCTTCTATATGTTATAAATATTTCTAATTACAATAGCATAATATGCAGATGTATGCTATTCAATCTAATCAGAAAAAAGGTATCCGATCCGAGTCTCAACAAACGATCTTGACAAAGAATGAGGTGAAAAGTTTATGAAGATGGTTCATGCGATTATAAGGCCGGACAAACTCGACACGATAAAAAAAGCCCTTGAAGAGAAGGGTTTTGTTGCCATGAGTATCCTTGAGATAACCGGCAGGGGCGAACAGAAAGGGATCACGCTTGAATACCGTGGAGAAATGGTTGAAGTTGATACCTTGCCCAAGATCATGTTTATGATGGTCGTAAATGACCAGGATGTAGATACGATTATATCGATCATCCGTGCCTCCGGGAGGACAGGAAAGTTCGGTGATGGGAAAATATTTGTCCTGCCGGTAGAGATGATGGCCAAAGTACGCACTGATGAAACGTGGAGATGACCTTTGAATGATGGGCTCATTAACTAATAATTAATTACCCCATTTTTCTATGCTTCACGATTTTATTCTGCTAAAATTGTTATTGATCTTTCATCGCTCAAATTTAAAATATTCATATAGTCACACTTTCCAATTTTGTTTATATTCAGGGAATAATTGAATCATTAATAAAAATCAGTAATATGTTTCCCAAATAGGAATGTTTATAAATCAAAGAAGGAAGTTACTTTCCGTAACTTTAATATTGAAGCAGACAAATTCAATATTAGATAATGAGGATTTGATTCGATGGAGCAATCACAAAGTAGTAATCAGATGACTGGTGGTCAGACCACCGGGACTATGAAACGTACGCTGAACCTGACCTCACTTCTCGTGAATGCCATGGCACTTATTGCCCCCGGTGCATTTCTCTGGACCACATTCCAGGTACAGGCAGCGCAAACCAATGGTGGCGTAACAACGGCAGGAGAGATGTGGACCGGTCTTTTGGCTGCGCTCATTCTGGCATTCTTGACTGCAATTTCCTATGCCGAACTTGCTAATATCTATCCCCGGGCAGGCTCCGGCTCCACTTACTATTACGCTGAGGCTTCGTTCCTGGAAAAAGAACAGGTCTCTCACCGTAAATGGGCGCGAATCATCAAGTTTCTGGTAGGCTGGATATCGCATCTCTACTACTGGATTTACCCCGGTATCATGGTTGCCTTCTCGGCTATTCTGATCGTGTACATCTTCGGTCTGTTCGGGATCAACTTATCCATCTGGGAGCAGATTCTCGTTGCCGTGATATTTGCTGTCTTAAACGGCTACATCGCGTATCGCGGGATCTCTGGTTCGACTATGACTGCGATCGTTATCAATGCAATTCAGTTGGCTGCACTCATTGCCTTTTCAATACTAGCAATCCTGTACCGGCACGCCCACCCGGAACTGGCGTATGTACAGACCGCATCTTCCATACTTATTCCGCATAACTTCACAAATCTGCTGTTCCAGTCGACAATTGCCATCTTGTTACTTGTAGGGTTTGAGTCGGTGACCTCCCTTGGTTCCGAAGCGCTCCAGCCCAAGAAGGACATCAAACGGGCAATCCTGCTCTCCCTTATCATTCAGGGCGCATTTGCCTATCTATTCGAATACTTCGCCGCCATTTATTTTGTCGGTCCTCAATTGACAGGTACCGATTCAACGGGAGCGGCAGTTTCTGGTTGGGGGGCAGCGGCGGCATCCGGAGCCCCCATCGGGGATATGGTACGGATTATCGGTGATCAGATGCTCGGAGGTACTGGGTTCATCCTGGTGCTTCTGTTTGCTGCAACAGTAGTGCTGGCACTGATCGGTACGACCCTTGCCTGCCTTAACACCGGAGTCCGGATAACTTATGCCATGGGCAAGGACAAAGAGATGCCCACCCTGCTGGGTATCCTGCATGGCAAGTACGACACCCCCCACTATGGCATTTGGATTCTCGTAGGTATATCTGCATTATTAGGTGCATATGGTGTCCTGAATGTGGACAATCTGACCCAGATCACGCTGGCTTCTAATACAGGGACCTTCCTTCTGTACGGCCTGACAAATTTAATTTGCCTGTGGGCATTCTTCCACCGTCCCGATGCCAATATCCTTAAACACCGCGTGGTTCCGATACTGGGGTTCCTGGCAAATTTCGTCATGCTCGGTGCGGTTGTCTGGCTCGGTATCAGCGCCGGGGGAAGTACGGCAACCGATGCAGTGATCGCGATCGCCATGGTTATTGTCTGGCTGATAGCCGGGGCAGTGTGGTTTATGCATAACACGAAGAAAGAGGGGCGCCCGATAATGACTGGACATCTGTCACAGGTAACCGGATTGGATATTGATCACGAATGATTTAGAAATAGCTACAAATGAATAACTTACCCAAGTGGTAATAAGAACCGAACATGTTTGGATAAACATGTGATGAAAAGCCCCGAATCCGGGTCTTTTCAATTTTATCTGCTTAAGGACAGGAGTGCGTATCGTGGAAGAAAACACCATAGTACAGTCTGCTGATAAGGTGCCAAATCTGGTTGGGGTTATTGTAAACTGGCGAGCCATAACACACCAGGGGTTAATGCGATCGCAGAACGAAGATGCCCATTGGGTTGCACATTCTGTCAAAGCAAAAACAGAGAATGAGTCTTCTTCGAGGTATCTCTTCGCTATTGCTGATGGCCTTGGCGGACACCGGGGCGGGGCAATTGCCAGCAGAACTGCCCTGAAATCTGTTAAAGAGGAATTTCATAAATGGCAGGGTGGGGCTGCTGACCGTATGGTAGCCCAAGCTTTGCAGCAAGCAAATCATAAAGTGTTCTGCGTGGCTCAATCAGACCCGGAATTATTCCAAAAAATGCAGACAACATTGACTGTCGTTGCTCTTGATGAGAATTCGTTAACTGTCGGCCATATCGGGGACTGTCGGCTTTACCGCTTGAGAAATGGTAACCTCGAATTGCTGACGCGGGATCATACCATGGCAAACGACCTGCTCAAATTGCATTTAATCTCCACTGATCAGGCAGCCCAGCATCCCGGGCGCCACCAGCTTACCCGTTCAGTTGGCGGTGAATTATTTATGAATACAGATATTATTTGCGAACGGACACTCCCAGGTGATTCCTATCTTCTCTGTAGTGATGGATTGTGGTCAGAGTTGACCCCGGAAGATATCCAGATCACGATGCAGGAAAACGATGTCAGTTCAGCTTGCGAAAAACTTGTCCGATTGGCACTCCGCGGAGGCGCGCCGGATAATATAACTGCTATCATATTCCGCATCGAAACGATCGGAACCCAAGTTGCACCGCTGTTCTCTTGGCGAACATTCTTCCGGAGAAAGTAGTTCATTTGACATAATCTGACGTATCGTTCTGCTTAAGGTAATATAGGAATAACAATAATCTCTGAAAACTCTGCATTCATCAGTTGTGGTTGTTGGAAACACCCCATGAAACCATTTCCAAATAACGAGCAATGAGGCACCACAATGTATAAAGCTGGCGACGTAGTCTGCGATTACAAGATAATAGAATTACTGGCCCAGGGAGGATTCAGCCAAATCTACAAAGCACGTAGTCCTGATGGTTCGCAGGTCATCCTTAAATTCCCGGAGGCTTCCCTGCTTGGCGATCTGGCAACGTACGAGCGTTTCCGCCGCGAGGTTTCAATCGGGCAGAAGCTGAACCACCCTGCCATCCCCCGGGCGATCACTTTCATGGAAGGTGCTGAGGGTGTATTCCTCGTTTTGGAATATATCGAAGGGATTCCTCTCAGAACCTACATCAGTGAACATGCACCGTTACCGCTCAACAAAGTTCTCACTCTTGCAGACCAGCTAGCTGATACAATCGAATTCCTTCACACGAATGGAGTCTTTCACCGGGACCTGAAACCTGAAAATATTATCATCGGACCTGATGAAAAAATTCATATTCTCGATTTCGGGAGTGCGTTGCTTGAAGGTTCCCGTCGTGTTACGTGGAGGTGGGCATCAAATACCTTTGGAACGCCGGATTATATGGCACCTGAACAAATCCAGGGAAAACGGGGAGATTCCCGTACTGATGTGTATGCGCTGGGAATGATCGTCTATGAAATGCTCACCGGCACACTCCCTTTTCATGGAGATAATGCTCTTTCAGTCATGAACCAGCACCTGACAGCAATTCCTGCATCACCCCGCAAGTTCCAGCCATCAATTCCCCCGGGTGTAGAAGCTGTAGTACTTAAGTCAATACGCCGTGACACTGATGAGCGCTATCAACATGTCAGCGAATTCCGGTACGATTTGAAGCATTTCGCAGAACTCGATTTATCGCAATTCAACCTGGAGCCGGAACCGGCAGCCGGTGGATTGCTCACAAACCGGCAGATATGGGTACGAAGCCTCTTGGTCTTTGTCGCTTTCCTGGTTATTGCAGCATTACTTGTAATTGCCGGATATCTGATGAAGCACCGGTAAAGAAAAATTGCTAATAATAAAATTCGATCGATTTTCAGGACAAGGCTTTGTCGCCCTGTTCTCCGGTCCTGACCCGTATAGCCCCGATTATCGGGCAAATAAATATTCTCCCATCCCCATGTCGACCAGTCTGGTTGGTATTCACAATTGTCTGGACAATCCGGCTGACATCTTCATCCCTCACAACAATGAAGAGCATCCGTTTTGGCAAGAAACCTAATGCGAACTCGGTATCCCGTTGAAACGGCGATCCAGCCATTTTGATTCCGGCATCTGGCGATTCTTCACAATGTCGGGGGCTCTCCAGTTGCATCCGCAAGTTCCTGTTCACGGATCCCCCCCATTCCCGTGGGCTGACCCTCCCTTTCTGCTGGCCGCGGCCGTTGACATATAGGAACGTAACGCCCCTTACACCGATGGTTTCAAGGGCCACCTTGGTCTCTTCGATCTGTTCGTCCCGTATGATAGCGATGATCTGCTTCATGTTTTTTCAGGTCCCACCTGGCTTGCCGGCAGTCCGAATCGCAAACGTATCCTCTACATAGGTCACGAAGATCTTACCGTCTCCGATGGTACCTCCCTCCGGTGCACTCTTCAAATCAGTCTGCGCTTCCTTCCTGATTATCATGACCGTTTTTGCCACGTCGTTGTCCGGTACCACGATCATCAGCATCTCCTTGGGGATTTCTTTGTAATGAACCGCTCCAAGGGTAATTCCCATCTCCTTGCCATGACCGGTCACGTGGAGACGGGTCATCCCTCCAATACCGACAGCGTCGAGGGCCGTGATCACCCGCTGCGCCGATTCCGGCCGGATTATCGCCCAGATCATCTTCATAACCGGCTCTCACAATTTTGGTGTGCGTGTTTCCGGTTATACATTCATCTCTCCGGTACGGATTCGGATCGACTGCTTAACCGGGATGACAAAGATCTTTCCGTCTCCGATCTTCCCGGTCCGGGCCGAATCGATAATAGTCGCGATCACTATGCCGACATCATTATCCTTTACTACAATCTCAACTTGGATCTTGGGCAGCATGTCAACTATCATCTGGCCACCCCGGTATTCCAGGAAGATGCCTTTCTGTTCGCCTCGTCCCCGGACCTCGGTGACAGTCAAACTGACAAAACCATTTTCTTCCAGTGCTTGCTTGACGAATTCGAATCGTTCTGGTTTGAGAATTGCTTTAACCATTTTCATGAGGATTCCTTCGTATTAGCAATGCTCCCCGTGCTGGGAGATGCCGAGACCGAGATATTCTTCCTTTTAATTGATTTGAAGCCCAATTGTTTGATCGAGTATAACTGCAATGATACTGGTAACCACAACTGTGCCTGCACCGACGCAATGGACAACGAACTGGTAAACATTACCGTTGAAAAAAGGAGATGCATAATTAATGGCTGCCGCTGTAAATGTCCGGCCGGTTTCTGCATAAGAAGTAGTTCCAGTTCACTCCGCGCTAAATTCACTCGCACATTCCTCCGGCATTCTTTATGAGCCGGACTTTCACTTCGTTCCTCCTGATCTGTTCGGCTACTACCGCGTATCCTCTCTGCTCAGCATCAATCGCAATCCACGGGGGGATGTGGTCGCAGAGGATCTCCAATTCTTCAAAATCTCCTTTCCGGACAAACTCCTGAAGCACCTGCTTACTGCTCACCTCGGGTCGCTTCCCCTGGATCTCGCGAATAGAAATCGCGAAGCGCCCCGGAAAGACCTCCGTGGGTGCCGGTATACCGGCATCGACCGACAGGCTTTCCTCATCCTGCTCGGTCTTCTCCTCGCGCCATACGGTGTCGAGGAACCCGGCCGGTGTCCCCTCGATCTCCCATACAGAGCACCGGGCCTTCTCAAGCTCAAAATAAAGTGCACCACTTGCTGACTTTGCGACAACAATACGACAGTCGTGGAGGAAGCCTTTGAGTTCCTCCATCTTCCTACGCAGCTCGCGGAGGCCTTGTTCCGGTGAGAGGGCAAACGCCATCTCGCGATCCTTCTGCCATGTGCCACGGACCCGGCGATATACAACAACATTCCCCGGTTCGTTCAGGGGAATGGATACGCCGTCCGTGCCGATGATGGCAGTTATCTCCTGGATGCACATGGTTACATCACCTCTTTTTATTACAGAAGCAGGCGTTCGACCGGCTTTCCACCTTCGATATGGGAGTCTAGGATCTCAGCGACATCATCCGGTGTCACTGTGCCGTACCAGACATTATCCGGGTACACGGCAACAACCGGCCCTTTCTCGCAGATGCCAAAACAGCCGGTATTAGTGAGGAATACTTCCCCCCCGGTGCCACGTTCTTCGATCTCTTCCATGAACTTCTGCATGACGTCAACACCGGTTTTGGTGTGACAGAATCCCTTCTGCGTCCCGTTCGGGCGGGAACTCGTACAGACAAATATGTGTTTCTCTGGTTTCTGCATTTCAACAACTCCTTATCATCATTTTTTCTTTTATCTGCGTCCGGTAGGACGCGTATTTGGCTTCGAGTAATGTATTCGTGAACCGGTCGAGAAAAGCGAGCGTGCCTGCGTACCCGACTGAGAGGATCCGTTGCCCGCCGGTCCGGTCATGGATCGGGAAACCGACCCGGACCACGGGGATTCCTCGCCGCTCGGTGAGGAACTTCCCTCCGGAGTGGCCGACCGCTATATTTACCCCGGCCAACGCTGCTGCCACATCAATCGCGGCAAAGTCTGTTTCCTCGAGAAGGATCAGTTTGTCTTCAATGTCCGCAAGGACCGGTACTAGCAATTCAGCAAGCCTGCTGTTCTTCGTCCCGCTTGCGATGACAAGGGGGGGTGCCCCGTTTTCGGTACAGATCCGTGTAAAGGCGTATACGATTTCTGGTTCACCGTAGATGACCGGCCGTCCCTCCGCATTATACTTGTGCGAATCTGCCATGGCATCGAGGAGCCAGCCCCGCTCGGTTGTGAGCAACTCAGGCAGGGAATGCCCGCTGATCTTCTGCAGGATCTCAAGAAACCTGTCGGTCGCTTCGAGTCCTATGGGAAGGGGCAGGTTGACGAGAGGGACGCCATACTCCCGCTGGAGCCAGAGACCCGGAGAGAGTTCGTCGGGACATGTCTCACCGAACTGTATAGTGAGCGGTGCCCCGGACATTGCTGCGATATCTTCCGGTTTTGTCCCGCCCAAGGGGATCTTCTGGTACGTTCCACCATACGGCCGGTCGAGTGTCATCGAGTAATCCGGCAGGAGGGTGTAATCCAGTCCCAAGAGTGAGAGGATCCGTTTGATCTCCCGTATATCGGCAGGGCTAATATGCGGGATGATTACATTGATCCGCCGGTGGTGGTCTGAATGGCGGGCATAATGGGCCATGATAGATTTTGTTGCGGCCCAGAAGCCCTCCGTGTGACTACCGCTGTAGCTGGGCGTGGGTACCGGGATGATTTCGATACCCGTTGCACCCCGCTCTTTTGTATAATCCTGAATGATACGGTCGAGGTCCTCTCCCATGGTCTCGGCAAGGCAGGTTGTCAGGACACCGATAACCGTGGGTGCATAGACCCGGGTCACATTGTCCAGCGCTTTTTTCAGGTTCGCCTCCCCACCATAGATTGTCTGCTTCTCATTAAGTCCTGATGAGGCGATGTCAACCGGCTCGTTGAAATGCTCTACGTTTGCAAGCCGCATGTATGTGCTGCAACCTTGAGATCCGTGAGAGATGACTATGGAATTCTCGATTCCTTTGAAGGCAATCACGCCCCCGAGGGGCATGCACATCTGGCATTGGTTCTCGTTTACCTGCCGTGCCCGGCCTGCGGGTTTTGTTCCATCCATCAGCACACCTCCGGTGCAAGAGTTCGTTTCAGCTGCTTCCAGACCGGTGAGCACGTGGTGACATGCACCTCGTGCGCGAAAGTGACTGCCCCATCAAAGCCTGCGAGGCACTCTTTCCGGTCATGATTATGATCGACAAAGCCGATCCCAAGTTTGAATGCGAGCACGCGTTCCTTAACCCCACCTGCCATAACATCAACACGTTTTTCGAGAAGGAACTTCTCGAGTTCAGCGGGGTTCGCGTCGTCAATAACAACTGCATTTTCATCAAGCATCCCGCTGATGTCGTCATACTCCTCCTTTTTACCGGTCTGGGTACCGGTGAGGACAATCTCCATCCCGAGCTCTTTGAGCTGCCGTATTATAGCAACGGCTTTGTACGCGCCACCCACATAGATGGCAGCCCGTTTGCCGGTAAGCTTTTTCCGGTACCGCTGGATGATGGGCCGGATCCGGTCCATCTCCCGTGCGATGAGGGCCTCGGTACAACGGTAGATCTCCGGGTCATCATAGAACGCAGCGATCCTGCGGAGACTGTCTGCTGTGTTCTCCGCACCGAAGAAGTTGACGGACATGAATGGGGTTCCAAACTCCTTCTCGAGGTTTGCCGCTACCCAGTGCATCGACCCGGTGCACTGCACAATGTTGAGGCAGGCCCCCGGGGCCTGTTTCAGTGCAGCGACCGTCGAATCGCCGGTAAATGCGACATTGATCTCAATGCCCATCTCCGCAAGGTACCGCTGGATAAGCCAGGTTTCGCCCCCGAGATTGTACTCGCCAAGGAAGTTGAGTTTTCTTGTCTTCTGAACGGTCTCCCCGTTTTTTGGGGTGATGAGTTTCATGAGCGCGACGGCAGCAGCCCGGTACCCGACCACCTTGTTGCCGGAGATGAAGCCGCTCGATTCGACCGGTATAACTTCAATGTTGTGCCGGGATGACGCCGCTTTGCTGACTGCGATGATGTCGTCACCGATCATACCGGAGACGCATGTCGCGTACACAAAGATTGCGGGAGGGTGGTATTTCTCCACGATCTCATCAATGCATGCGACGAGTTTCTTTTCGCCGCCAAAGACCACATCGTGCTCTTTCATGTCGGACGAAAAGCTGTTCCGGTACATCTCCGAGCCACTGGAGAGGCTCCCCCGGATGTCCCACGTGTAGGTGGCACATCCGATAGGTCCGTGGACGAGGTGGACCGCATCCGTAACAGGGTTCAGGACAACCCTTGCACCGCAGAAGACGCAGGCCCGCTGGCTCACCGAGCCTGCGAGGCTGTCATCAGCGCAGTGGATGGCGGTTTTGTTCTTTCCGCCGCTCGAGATGGAGTTCTGGCGTTCGCTTATACAGGCATCCGGGCCTGCTTTCTGCACGCAGCATTCCTCCATGGTTTACCTCCTTTCAGATATTCTTATAATATGAGTTCGTAGTCTTCGTCGAGGCAGTCGCGATCGCGGCGCTCAAGGAGTGCGTTGCTGATCTGCTCGATCAGGCGCAGGCACCCGCGGTAACCAACAACTGGCATCAGGGGGTGGACGGCCCGGTCAATGACGGGGAAACCGACCCGGACGAGCGGGATATCCTCAGCACGGGCAATGTACTTGCCATATGTTGTCCCGATGATGAGGTCGACTTTCTCCTCTTTGATCCACTGGTGGAGCTCGAAGAGGTCGCCTTCAGCCTTTACCTTGCTGCCATCAATTCGCGCATCTTTAAGCAGTTTCTGGATCTCAACGTCGAACTGTTTGCCGGGAGTGCCTGTGAGGATATACTTCGGGACCATGCCCATCGTGAGCACAAATTCCGTAAGGGCGATGACATGGTCGGGGTCGCCGAAGATCGCGACCGTCTTTCCCTGGTAGTGGAAATGGGTGTCGATGAGAGTGTCTATGACTTGGCCTCTCTCCACAGCCAGCGATTTCGGGACGGTGACGCCGAACCAGTCTTTGATTGCCATGAGGAAGTCATCTGTTGCTTTCAGACCTATTGGAAGTCTGAGCGGGATACCTGTGACACCGAATTTCTCCTGCAGAAGATCGGCGGCATCATTGGATGCGAATGCGCCGAGCGCGATCGTTGCGGAAGAGTTGGCGGAATCACGGATCTCCGCGATGGTTGCCCCGCCCTCCGGGTACATCTCGTACTTGCTTGTCAGGGGCGAGTCCAGCACGTCTGAAGTATCCGGGAACATGATGAGTTTTACACCAAGCTCCGAGACGATCCGACGGATCTCCCTCATGTCACCAGGGTTAACGAACCCCGGGATCACGTTGAGCTGGTCTTTTTTCTCCCCTCCGTCAGACTGCGCAAGGTAGGAGACCATCGCCTTGACCATGCCGGAGAACCCGGTAATGTGGGATCCCTGGTAACTCGGTGTATTGACATGGATGACGATCTTCCCTTCCGGGATTTCAGCCTGTTTCAGGATGTTCGGGATGTCATCACCTATCGTCTCCGAGAGGCAGGTAGTGTGAACCGCCATGATCTCAGGGTTGTAGATCTGGAACACATTCTTAATCGAGGTTTTCAGGTTTGCAGCACCGCCAAAGACGGATGTTCCTTCAGTAAACGAACTTGATGAGGCGAGCACCGGGTCCCGGAAGTGCCGGGTCAGGTGCATCCGGTGGTACGCGCAACAGCCCTGCGAGCCGTGGCTGTGGGGCAGGCACCCATGGATGCCGAGCGCCGCGTACATCGCACCAATAGGCTGGCATGTTTTTGCCGGGTTGATTTTACCGGTCGTGTGGCCGATCGCTCCTTCCGGTACGCATTCAAGCATTGAATTCACTCCGAATTTCTGGTTCTTTCTCCCACGGGGGGGTGATCAGTTTCCATGCGGGGGTTGTGAGAGCATTAACCACATCGCGGGCGAAGTTGATCGCACCGTTGTACCCTGCATATGGGCCACTGTAGTCATAGGCATGGAGTTGTTTTGAGGCCACACCCATCTTGTGAACAATATACTTGTCTCTCACGCCTGATAGGAAGAGGTCGGGTTTCACCGTTTGTATCAGCACCTCGACCTCGTGGTGGTTTGCGTCATCGATGATGACCTGTCCGCTTTTCATATTCGGGTAGATACCTTCGTAGTAGTTGAGCGGGACTTTTGTTTTGAGCTCCTCAAACTTCTCTTTGGACATGTTCAGGTGGACGTGCGCTTCCTGGTACATTTTCTGGTCTGCGACGAGATGAAGTTCGGGGATGTTCTTGCTGTCTGCGTCAGTCTTGATGGTAGGGATGACCTGGCGGCCCTCGTAGTCGTCACGATGGGCAAACTCATAGCCTGCGATGATCATCTCCATGCCGAGGTCATGGAGAAGGTACTGGTAGTGGTGGCTTCGCGAACCGCCAACGATCGCAAAGGCGGTTTTGCCCTGCAGGATTTTCCGGTACTGATCGAGGACGGGACCGATCCGTACGGTCTCCCGCGCGATGACTTCTTCAGTCTTCCGGGCGAGTTCCCCGTCATCGAAGCACCGGGCTATCTGGCGCAGCGAGTTGTTTGTCGATTCGATGCCGATGAAATTGACCTTCAGCCACGGTGTACCATACTTGGTCTCTATCATTTCGGCGATGTAGTTGATTGACCGGTGACACTGGACTAGATTGAGATCCGCGAGGTGCAGGTTTTTGATGTCAAGGTAACTCGAATCCCCGGTAAGGACACAGTTGACCGTGTAGCCGATTTCTTTGATGATCCGCTCAAGCTCCCACCCATCCCCGCCAATGTTGTATTCACCGAGGATGTTGATGACGTGTTTGCCGGGCTTCCGCTCGTTCCCTGTCCCAACGATCTTCTCCATCACGTTGTTGTTCGCGATATGATGGCCCGCTGACTGGCTGACTCCTTTGTAACCCTCGCAGTTGTACGCAAGGACCTGGATCCCGTGGCGTTCTTCCGCGGCTTTTGCAACCGCACCGATATCGTCGCCGATAAGCCCGACCGGGCACGTTGCGCAGATGTTGATGGCACGGGGGTGAAACGTTTCGACGATCTCATCTATCATCCGTGCGAGTTTCTTCTCCCCACCGAAAACAATGTCCGGCTCCTGCATATCGGTCGTGAAACAGAGTTGGGAGTATATCTTATCTTTGGGAGTCGTATCGTCCGCCCGCGTTTTGTTCCGGCGCGTTCCCCAGCTGTAGTACCCGCAACCGACCGGGCCGTGGGTGATAGTCACCATGTCTTTGATCGGCCCGACAACCACACCTTTGCAGCCGGCATATGCGCAGCCACGTTGTGAGATGATGCCGGGTATGGTCCGGGTGTTTGCCTCGATCTGCGGGCAGCATGCTGCCGCTTCGTCCTTGATGATGAGATGTTTCTTCCGGTTTTTCTTTACCGTCTCCGGGTACGGGGTCAGCATCTCGTCTATCGTAACTTCAATGTCTGTCATTTTCAGATGCCACCTTACCAGATCGCTGCTTCTCCTGATTCGCCGGTGCGAACCCGCACCGCGTCGAGAATCGGCATGACGAAGATCGCTCCATCGCCTATACCGTAATCGGTTCTATTTGCCTTCGTTATTGCTTCCACGATCCGCGGCACATCGTCATCATGCGCGAGGATGGTGAAGAGGCGGCGCGGGAAGAGCCGCGAGCCGTCAAGGAAACTCGTGATCAGCTTATCAGTATCCCCAGCGTCGCCGAGATCGGTCATGCCCATTGCAAGGAGTTTTGCCTTGCACTCTTCGATCTGAACCGGATCGGTGACGAGCCGACCTCGTCCCGAGACTTTAACCGCGGTGAAACCGGCTACTCCGGCCGCTACGAGAGCTTTCTTCGTAGCGCCGGTCTTTTTCATCCGGACTACTACCATAATCTCTTTCACAGGCAGTCCCTCCCTAGAGTCCTGCGGTTCCTTTCGAAATTGTGTAGACTTCTTCAATGGGAGAGACGAAGATTTTCCCGTCGCCGAACGTCCCCTCCGCGCCGGTCTTTGCCGTCTTCAGGATACTTTTAATAACCGCGTCCTTATCTGTGTCCTGGATGGCGACAAGGATAAGAACCTTGGGGATCTCATCATAGACCATACCGCCGATTTTAATCCCTTTCTGCTTGCCGCGACCTACCACATCAACCATCGTTGCCGCATTGAATCCTGCAGAGGAGAGCTCTGCGAGCACATCGTCTTTCTTTTCCGGTCGTACAATTGCACGTATCAGTAACATTGCCTCACTTCCGCCTCAGTTTTCCCGTTTAATCTTCCGGGTTTTTCGAACTCACATTGCATCGAGGAAGCCGTGCTGCATCATGAGCTCTTCAAGGCGTTCCTGTTTCATCGGTTTTGGTATGACGAACAACTTATTTTCATCAATAGCCTTCGCAAGGTTCCGGTATTCATTCGCCTGACTGGAGGTCGGATCGAAGTCGATTACCGTCTTCTTGTTGATCTCGGCTCGCTGGACGAGATTATCACGCGGGACGAAGTAGATGAGCTGGGATCCGAGTTCCTTGGCGAATGCCTCGAGCAGGGGACGTTCGTTGTCCACGTTCCGGCTGTTGCAGATGATGCCACCAAGTCTGACCTTACCGTTCGTTGCGTATTTCTGGATACCTTTGGCGATGTTGTTTGCTGCATATAGGGCCATCAGTTCACCCGATGCAACGATATAGATCTCCTCTGCCTTTCCTTCCCGGATCGGCATGGCAAACCCTCCGCAGACCACGTCGCCGAGCACATCATAGAAGACGTAGTCGAGGTCGTCCGTGTAAGCCCCGAGTGACTCCAGCAGGTTGATGGATGTGATGATTCCTCGGCCTGCGCAGCCGACTCCGGGTTCCGGTCCTCCGGATTCCACACAGCGGGTATTCCCGAACCCGGGTTTTAAGATCGCATAGAGCTCGATATCATCGCCTTCATCTCTCAGTGTGTCCAGAACGGTTTTCTGGCATAGGCCATGCAGGAGGAGCCGGGTCGAATCCGCCTTGGGATCGCATCCGACGACCATGACATGTTTTCCCGCCTCTGCTAACGCCGCAACCGTGTTCTGGGTTGTGGTAGATTTTCCGATACCGCCTTTTCCGTAAATTGCCACTTGTCGTTTCATAACTGGGGTCCTCGTTTTGCCTGTTGAATTACGATTTTTTCAAATTTTTATATCCGGTATGCTGATCCTTATGATTCTCCGATTCAGCCCACTCTAATCTGAAAATCGGTGAATGGGGAATTACCTGCCATTTGTGGGAGCCTTTCTTTCCTTCGTTTCACCAAACTCTACTGCCGGTTCGGGACTGCTTGCAGTCTTATTCCTGATAAGAACAGGAATTGCTGCTTGAGTCTTTCCGCCCAGAGGAAAATTGGTGAAGTGTATTCCTGGTACCGCTCCCTTTGAAGGAGATTCACACACATACATCTCATCTTGAGGTACTTCGCGGGGTTTGAAGGCACTGGGCCTGTTGGTACCGCAGTTTTTCGATGTTGTAATCAGTTGCATATAACCTCCGTTTTGTTATATTATTCATATTGGAATTGCAAATATTTATAACTATTACTAGGAAGGAACATTCCTTCTATATCCAAATTCATTATTTAAATAGCTATAATGAACATGAACAAGTCAACTGTAGAAGCACACCGGGACTCAGATCCGTAAATTTTAAAATACTTATTCAATGATTCGATAGAGTCTTGGGGCGTTATCACTTCAAGACAAAAAGAGAATTTGTTTATCAATGTTTTTAGAGAATGTTCAGCAGCGTTCAGTTACCATATTACGAAAATATAATATCTCAAATACATATTAGCTCCGTCAATAGCACGGTGATATTGATTGGATCTGATCAGATTGTTTCCATAATTTTCAAGAACTAGATGTTACCGGTCCCGGTCTCTGTTTTTGATCTAAACAATGTTCAACATGACTTTCCGATAAGAGTGCGGTCATCATCGGTGATTCGACCTTCTTGAAGTGCATTTGTAAGCGAACGTGGAGCGTAATCGGGTTTGATGTGGTTGAACTCGGCGGATTCAGAAGTGGATACACGGATACTCGTTCCACTGAACCCCGCCGTAGGGATATTTTAAAACTTCTCAGGGAGTGAGGATTCTAAACGCTTTGAGAAAAGATTTGACCCGTAGAGCCGGATGCGAGGGATGGGATTCGAACCCAAGAACTCCTACGAGACTAGGCCCTCAACCTAGCGCCTTTGACCTGGCTTGGCTACCCTCGCCTTTGTGCCATAACAAAGAGGTTGTCTATCTAATAAAACGTTTCGACCCATCGGCGGGTCTTTCACAAATTCTGTATGGTTTTGGAGCTGTTTGAACCCGTTCTGACCGATTTTAGCAGTCCTGCCAACACGCAGAAAGAGTCCTGTTCTTCCGGTTTTTTTATCGGGATAGAATAGAATGATCAACGGGGACCGAATTAAGGCGATAGCTGATCGGTTTCTGATGTGTAATAGTATTATCCCCATAAAAAAGAACCTGCAGTCAAAGACGGCCGGTAAAAACTGGTCGGCACAATTGGTCTGGAGCGGTGGTCAGGTAGTGAGAGTATTCTCTGCCGGCGACGATGAATTGTCAGGTCCAAAGTACCCGATCCCGCCGGGGAACTCATTGACCATGCTAAAATTTTTCACAGTCTGGGGCGATCTGACGGAAAGATTGGGAATGACGACATTGAAATCGTGCGAGGGATACCAGTAAATACCATCCCCGTACGAATATGATGCATTATCCACCGTAAAATCAGCACTGGAAAGATCGATATGGCTCATATGGGCATCGTCATAATTGAGTATCTTCAGCAGCTTGGTCTTGAGATCCTGCTTGCCGAATAAGAAGAAGATGAACCTGGTACCCTCATCCACGGTATAATTCACATGAATGAGGGCTGTCCCGTTATCAAGCTGGACCGAGATATCTGAAACCTGGATGTAGCTGTAACGGTCTTCATTGGCAGCGTATGCCGGGGCCACGATGCAAAAGGAAAGGAGGATCAGCAACGTGATGGCACGGGCTCGCATAGCACAATAAATTCGTGAAGTCGCCTTAAATGGTTTTGGGTATAATGTCACGAGATTATGAACCAGAGAATATGCGTTTTACGAGAAAAACAGGCCGTGCCAAAAAAATTATTTGTTATTGGTAAGGACGATCTCTATGGATGAAACATTTGTCTTCCCGGAATCTGTATCGATGATCTCCGTGGATGTCACGATCTCTTTTTTTGTTACACCATCGAGAAAGCGGTTGAGGGCAATCTCGGCAGTATCAACAGCCCGTGAGATTGCCTTGCCCCGTGCCTTGATCGCTACCTCGTCTGCGCCATTGTTGAACTGCGTGAC
>NZ_JBAVIG010000044.1:0-2472 GCF_049686655.1 Methanoregula sp. | reverse complement strand
GAAGGCAACAGACGCTCCCATCACCGGGATCAGCTCGCAGAGAGCGGCCAGGAACGAGTAAAAGATGACATTCCCGTAGCCGAGCAGGTAGAAGACCGGGAGTGAGATGAAGAATGTCAGCACAGCTATTGCGATCTGGACAACATAGATCGCATACAGCGTATCGGCAGTGACGGAAGAAAGCCGTTGCACGTACTGGCTGACTGCGGCCGGAAGACGATCCATGATCTTCTTTTTAAGTTCTTCCCCGTGGAGGAGCAGGACTGACAGGGTGAAGAAGAAGATGAATGCCTTGAAGGCGATAAAGGTCAGGTCATCGATGAGCGTTGCACGGTAATCGAGGAAGATGGAATTTCCCGTGTTCAATAAACTGATGAGCCCTGATTTGAGAGGAAAACCGAATACTTCGGGCTGGGTGGAGGCACTGCCAAGCCAGGTACCGATCGTGGAGAATATCCCGGAGAGGGTCGCGGTGTTGGACGAAAGGATGGCAAGCGTACAATATGCGAATATCCCGCTGGCACCGATGACCCCGGCCGTAACGAGGATTGCCGAGAAGACGGGGCGGACACGCCGTGACAGGTAATGGTGTACCGGCAGGAGGACGATGGCAAGGGATGCCCCGAGCAGGACCATGTCCATGATCGACCAGAAGAGGATGATAGCGGCAAGGGTCAGGACGACCATGAGGATAAACGGGATCTGGTCGTTGCGGAACACGTACATATCTGGTTACCTATTGTTCGGGGCCCGGAATTAAAAGGGTACGGGTGCCGGAGGGGAGAAAGAAAGAACGATATCCATAACCATATAACATTATCCATCACGTGGTGATCAGATGAAGCGGACCGAGCATCTTGCCATGATCGCGCACGACATGGGGCTCATCTTCGGGTTCCTCGGAATCGCATCCCTGGTACCGTTCCTTGTTCTCATTGTCTTCCACGAATGGAACCTCATCCTCCCCATGGCTACAGCCCCCCTGACATTCCTGGTCCTGGGATTCCTTATATCGCATGTGCCGTACAAGGATCTCGAACCCTCCTTCTCCGCAACCCTCTCGGCAGTTGCGCTCTCCTGGCTTGCGATCGCCTTTATCGGGGCACTGCCGTTCGTGTTCGGGCTTCACATGACCTATCTCAACAGCGTCTTTGAGGCGATGTCCGGCTGGACCGGCACGGCCTTTACCATGATCCCTTCTCTCGACCTTGCGCCAAAGACCCTTCTTTTCTGGCGATCGTTCATGCAATGGATCGGGGGGATCGGGATCATTGTCTTTGGGGTCTCTCTCCGCCGCAAGACCCGTGCCTCC
This sequence comes from Methanoregula sp., assembly GCF_049686655.1. Taxonomy (GTDB): domain Archaea; phylum Halobacteriota; class Methanomicrobia; order Methanomicrobiales; family Methanospirillaceae; genus Methanoregula. Next base: position 1,160 of record NZ_JBAVIG010000044.1, on the reverse strand, counting down.
CTCTTCCGCATGTACCGGGCCGAAGGCCGGGAGGACGAGCTGGTATCGGCCACCGTCTCCACCAGCCGCAGGATCTGGATGATCTACCTTGTCCTCACCTTTGCGTTCACCGGTCTCATCATGCTCATCGGCATCCCGTTATGGGATGCACTCAATCTCGTCATGACAACGATTGCAACCGGCGGTTTTACCCTGCATTCCACCGGGCTCGCCTATTACCACAACCCCCTCCTCGAAGTCCTCCTCATCCCGGTAATGATTGCCGGCGCCGTGCCGTTCAAGATCTTTTTCCTGCTCTACAGTGGCAAAGTCCGTGACATGTTCCGGGACCCGGCGGTCAGGATCCTTCTCCTGATCGCATTCCTGGGATCGCTTATTATCTCCTGCGATCTGTACCTGTTCGGGAATATTGCCCTTGAATCTGCGTTCAGGCAGGGTACATTCACGGCAATCTCCGGTATCTGTACCTGCGGTCTGCAGAATTCAGACCTCTCCTCCTGGCCCGCGGTCCCCTTTGCGATATTGACGATGATGGTCTTTATCGGCGGGGCAATGGGAAGCACGGCCGGCGGGGTCAAAGTGAACCGGCTGGCGCTTGCATACGCGGGTGTACGGTGGTGGTTCCGGCGGTTCTTTGTCAGCAGCCGGGTGATCGTACCCCTGAGGCTCGGGGGAAAAACAATTTCGCGGGAAATTTCCGATATCGCGATCTCCAAGAACCTGCTGGTCATCGTCATCTATGTACTTACAATCTTCCTTGCAACCATTGTCACGCTCCACCTTTATATCACGACATTCCGGCTGGACGAGGTGGTGTTTGAGATCGTCTCGGCACTGAGCAACTCCGGCCTGACCGTCGGCTTCATCAACACGGCAAGCCCGGTACCCGTCAAGTGGATCTTCATCCTGCTCATGTGGCTTGGCCGTCTGGAGATCGTGCCGGTCCTGATCATTGGCATGGGTATTGTTAAGGAGATCAAGGACGACATGGCACGCGATGAGGGTTCGGGTACGCACGAAGACAATACCAGTTCCTGATACCCTTGATCGTTGTGCAGCCGTACCTGCCTGCACCTGACTCCCTTATCTTGGTGTACCGCACATATAGTAGGAACAACGGTGGCAGATGGCAGAGATCAGGATAGTCGGCACGGCTCATG
>NZ_JBAVIG010000043.1:0-31532 GCF_049686655.1 Methanoregula sp. | reverse complement strand
TCCTTATTGTAGGCTGGAACTCGGTGGCGATGTACGTAATGGGCATTGCATATTCCCCGCTGACCGCAACGCTCGGGTCTATGACTATCGGTGTGGCTGCTGAGTACACTATCCTTGTGATGGAGCGCTACTCCGAGGAAGAGGAGCGGCTCCACGACCATATAGCTGCTATCCAGGAGAGCGTCAAAAGGATCGGGACTGCCATTACCGTCTCCGGTCTTGCGACCTTCTTTGGCTTCTCCGCCCTCTGCCTCTCCAATTTCCCTATCACCAGCAACTTCGGGATCTCTACCCTCATCGCAGTCGGTTTCTCCCTCTGCGGCGCCATCTTCATCATGCCCGCTGTGCTCTCCCTCATGGGCAGCTTCACGGAATGGCTGGATCACAGGAAAGGGTTCCCGTCAGCACATGAGGAACCTCACCTCCCCGTGGCAATGGCAAGCGAAAACACGAACATACGGTAAAGGTAATTCAGATGAAACATTACACAGCACTGATCATCCTGGTCCTCATGGCTGCATTCTGCACCGTGCCCGTAATGGGAACTGACCAGTTCATCGGGGGGAGTCCCCAGATGACGGCATACATATCCGGCATCAATGAATTCTCCCCGGGACAGGACGCAACCATTACGGTGGTGATCCAGAATGGCGGGACGAGCGCGATGAAGTTCGTAGACCACAACACGCTGTCCCAGGACGACCTGCCGACAACCGCACTGCTGGTTACGGCCGGTCTCTCCGGCAACACTACCCCGATCATCGTCAAGACCGACCCCCAGAACCTCGGCGATATCGGCAGCCCGGGGATTGTAACCGCTACGTTTGCAGCAAAAATTACTTCGAATGCGACGCTGGGGGACTACCAGCTCCCGCTCACGCTCAGCTACCGGTATCTTGCCAATAGCAACAGTCCCCAGCCTTCCGCCGACACGGTCGAGTCCCAGTATAATGATGTGACAACGGTCATCCCGCTCACGATCGCGATCAAACCGGAAGTCAAGATCGAGGTTCTCGACATTATCCCCGGGAACCTGGTCGTGGGTACGGAAGGATATCTCAACCTGACGATCAAAAACATCGGACCCGAAGATGGTAAAAAAGCGTCCGTTATTCTCCTGAGGAATGGCGATAGTGGCGTGATTCCTTCTGACAGCAGCGTTTACATCGGGGATTTCCTGAAGAACCAGACGGTCAGCTGCATGTACAAGGTATCAGTCTCCGGCGATTCGCAGCCACAGTCCTACTCAATCGATGTGATGGTCACTTATACCAACACCGAAGGTGATACCGTTGATTCTGCAACAGAAACAATTGGCGTTCCTGTCGGGAGTAAACTGGATTTTGAAGTGACGTCTGCGCCAGCATCCATTAGTCCGGGTCAATCCAAATCTATAGAAGTGAAATACCGTAACATCGGGTCGATCACGGCATATAACGCTCTTGCACGGCTGACTACCGTCACGCCGCTTTCAAGCTCCGATACCATGGCATATCTCGGTGATGTTGCACCAGGCCAGACCGTTACTGCCCTGTATACGATCTCTGTTGACAGCAAGGCAACCCCAGCCACCTATAATCTCGATACCAATGTACGATACCGCGATTCCCTTGACAACAGCCTCACATCTGATACTGTCAGTGCCCAGGTCGAGGTCATACCATCCGCCCCCGGAAGTATGATCCCAGTGCTTGCAGCAGTTATCCTGATCGCGGCGATCCTGATAATTGCGGGGTATTACACCGTTGGAAAAAGGAGGTTGAGGTAATATGCTTATGACGAGGTCGATTAAAACCCGCATAATGTTTCTGATGCTCATTGCAGCTTGCATCATTGTGCCGGCTCTTGCCGATGTAAAATATACCGGAGGGTCTCCGAACCTGAGCGCGTATGTATCTGGCCTGAACGATTTCACTGCCGGCAGCGATATCATGATCCCGATCGTAATTGAAAACTCCGGTCTTAACCAGTTCGAAGAAGTCTCATCGGATATCACCGCGCGTGACGATCTCCCCAACACCGCAAAATTCGTCACGGTGAATATATCCTCAGGAGATGCACCGATCGTGATAAAATCAGATCCCCAGATGATTGGTGATCTCCTGGGCCAGACCACAGAAACAGTAGTATTCTCGGCCACGGTCAATGCTGATGCCCCGGCTGGTACATATCTGGTCCCTGTTGACATTAATTACTCCACACTCTCATCTGTCGACGAGTATACTGCTCAGCCCATGTTCCAGAATTACTATCAGCAGCACATCACGACTCTTACGGTGCCCCTTGTCATAAAAGCCGAAGTTATTCCCAAGATAATTTCGGCTACCCCGGACAACCTGGTGGCCGGTGCAGACGGGTATGTCAACATCACCCTGAAGAATATAGGGTCCTTAGACGGGACAAAGGCAACGGTCAGACTTCTGCAAGACGGTGAGAGCCCGATCGCCCCGGTCGATAATGGTGTATATATTGGGGATTTCCCGGTCGATAGTATCGTGACCTGCCCTTTCAAAGTATCTGTTGATGCTGCGGCAGTCAACAAATCCTACCCGGTCAACGTCCTTGTCACCTACCAGAATGATGAAGGCGACTTTGTCAATTCCCGGACTGAAACTGCAGGTGTGAATGTTGGCGGCAAAGTAGATTTTGCGATCATCTCGCCCACGATCTCGATGAGTCCGGGCAGCAAGAAAATAATCCAGATCGAATACAAAAATACCGGAGACTCCACAATCAAAAATGCCCAGGCCCTGATCAGCGCGGTCACCCCGTTTACGAGCTCAAACGCTGTTGCAGACCTGGGCGATCTTGCCCCGGGACAGTCTGCTATTGCCAGCTACCAGATCAGCGTATCTGGGAATGCTGTCACAAAAGTCTACGGTCTCGATTCCGAAATACGGTATCGCGACGTTCTCGATAATACCTACATTTCCGATCCTATGAAGGTCTCTATTGATGTGGAAAATATTACCGGTATTCAAGGCATCCTTTCCAACACCGTCATCCTCTCCATAATCGTCGCTGCCCTAATGGGCCTTATCTATGCAATCTGGTACTTAAGGAAAAAACAGAGATGAGTGGAGGAATCCCGTATTTCAAGTCATCATCATTGATTTTTAAGCTTAAAACCAATTACCATTAAATATGCAAGACAAAATTACTAAGTATCTATGGAGAAATGACTGATGACAATCATCGGAAGGCTGACGTGTATAATTTTGATTTTCTGTGCATTTATGATTGTGCCTTCGATGGCAGGATCTAAATTCACGTCCGGAAGCCCGGAATTATCTGCATATATATCCGGCACTAATGAATTCAACCCTGGAGACGATGTACAGTTATCAGTTGTTATTGAAAACACCGGACTCAACGAGTTCGAATACAGCCAGCCGGGAATTATTAACCGCGACGATCTGCCAAATACGGCAAAATTTTTAACCGTGACCCTTTTACCTGGTGACGCTCCAATCGTAATCAAATCCGACCCCCAGATGCTTGGCGATCTCGATGGTGGAAGCAGCGTGAATGCAGTCTTCACCACAAAAATAAATTCAGATGCCGCTGGTGGAACCTATCTTGTTCCCATAATGCTCAACTATACCTACCTTTATACTGCGAACCAATACGGTGTAGATCTTCTCCAGTATGAATACCAGACCCAGAATATCACCCTCAATATACCCGTTAAGATCAAATCCGTTGTGTCTATTGATGTTTTATCTGCCGTTCCTGAAGATCTGAATGTGGGTACTGAAGGGTATATTGATATGCAGATCAAGAATACCGGATCTGAAAACGGGACAAAATCCATTGTAAAAATATTGCAGAACGGCAACAGTCCTATCCTTCCCACGGACAGTAGTGTATATATCGGGGATTTCCCTGCGGGAAGTACAGCTGCCTGCCGATACAAAGTATCTGTTTCTGGCGATGCACAAAAACAGACCTATCCGGTTGATGTTGTAGTTGTCTACCAGAATGAAGAAGGAGATTTTGTCACCTCCCGCAGTGACACTGTGGGCATACCCGTTGGTGGAAAAGCTGATTTTACAGTAATTTCCCCCGCTGCGGAAATGAATCCCGGAAATAAACAGGTAATTACTATTGAATACAAAAACACGGGAGATACTCCGGTTTATAGTGCCCAGGTCAGAATTGACACTGTAGACCCGTTCACCAGCAATGACGATATTGCCTATATCGGTGACCTTGCGCCGGGGGAATCAAGAACGGTTTCTTATGTAATGAGCGTTGATCGGACCGCAACCATCAAAGAATATGGTCTGGATTCCCAGATCCTTTATAAAGATGCCCTGGACAATGCGTACACTTCAGACACTGTACAAGTCAAGGTAGACGTAACTGAACCTGCGGGTATCAACGCCATTCTCACTAATCCCTTCTATCTGTTAACCGTTGTCGCAGTGATTATCGTGATTATTTATCTCGTATTTCAGTACCGCAAGAAAAATAAATAATACCTGAATGTGGGCGAATCATCAATCATAATGACCAGTGAAGGTATGGTGGAGCGTGTTGTCCGAAGGGTAACAGTGTTTGACATGGAGAGCAATATCCGGATTCCGGTATATCATTTCGGGGATGATAGATCCTGACAATTCCCCGTATCGTCATAGCTGGTACCCACAGCGGGTGCGGCAAAACTACGATCACGAGCGGTATCATGGCGGCCCTTACGTCTCGGGGGTTAAAAGTCCAGCCCTTTAAGGTCGGCCCGGATTTTATTGATCCCTCATATCATACCCGGATCTGCGGCAGGCACTCTCGTAATCTTGATCCGTTCATGATGGGCGACGACGGTTGCAGGTCGACATTTTTCCGTGCTTCGGAAGGAGCCGATATAGCAGTCATTGAAGGGGTGATGGGACTGTATGATGGTATAGACGGGGGCGATCTTGCCAGTACGGCCCATATTGCCCGGGTCCTCAAGGCACCGGTTGTACTAGTCGCAGACGCAAAAGGCATGTCGAGGAGCGCCCACGCACTCATACAAGGTTTTCTTGCATTTGATCCCACCATCACCATCGCCGGTGTCATCATCAACCGCATCGGCAGTCCCCGGCACCAGGCTATGATCGGGCAATCAGGTGTAGTTCCCGTGCTCGGATGGATCCCCAGGAAAGATGAGATCTCGACAAAAAGCCGGCACCTGGGTCTCGTCATGGCGCATGAGACTGAATCTCTTGACGGGATCGGATCCCTTATGGATGATTGTTGTAATCTTGATGAATTGTTGTCGATTGCTGCAAAAGTCCCCCCAATCGGTCTCGCATCATCCCCGGGTGAATCCCCCTCCTCTGCCAGGGCCCGTATCGGCATCGCACTGGATGAGGCATTTTGTTTTTATTACCAGGATAATTTCGATTGTCTCCGCCATCAGGGAGCGGATCTTCTCTTTTTCAGTCCCCTCAAGGACTCCCTACCGGATGTTGATGGCCTGTACCTTGGAGGCGGATACCCGGAACTCCATCTCCCGGCCCTTGAAGCCGCAGGCTGCACACGGGATCTGAAAAAAGCCTCGGATGATGGATTACCGGTATATGGGGAGTGCGGAGGGTTGATGTATCTCACCCGGGAGATCCAGGCGGATAAATCATACCGGATGGCGGGAATTCTTCCCGGCAGTGCAAAAATGACGGGGCGAATCCAGGGGCTCGGATATGTAAAAGGCACCGCGACCGGAGTATCTCCTCTTCTGGTTCCGGGACAGACATTCATCGGTCATGAATTTCACTATTCCCGGGTTATCCCCGATGCCGATGCCCGGTTTGCCGCACAGCTGTCAAGAGGAAAAGGCATCCTTGATGGGAATGACGGTCTCTACACGTCATCTGCACTTGGTATGTATACCCATGCTTATTTCACTGCGGCATTTGCCAGGAATTTCATAGATCTGGCAGCGGCATTTTCACACCGGTAACTTCTTTCTGTTTTCCCGGTTAACAAGAGATAAACCTGTGGAACACTAAAAAAACTATCAGTAAGAGGCGAAACGATGTCCATGAGAAGCGATGAGATAAAAACCGGTTATCAGCGAGCTCCCAACCGCTCACTTCTCCGGTCTCTTGGTGTGACAGATCGCGAGATGGGGCTACCCTTCATTGGCATTGCCAACGCGTTCAATACCATCGTTCCCGGGCATATGCATCTCCGGCAACTCGGTGAAAAAGTCCGGGAAGGTATTGCTGCCGCCGGTGGCGTTCCGTTTGAATTTGGTGTGATCGGGATCTGCGATGGCATAGCTATGGGACACGAGGGAATGCACTATTCCCTGCCATCACGGGAGAACGTGGCCGATTCCATAGAACTGATGGTCCAGGCACACAGGTTCGATGGTCTTGTCTGTATCGGCACCTGCGATAAAATCGTCCCGGGTATGCTGATGGCAGCAGTCCGTTGCAACGTACCGACCGTAGTTCTTACCGGCGGTGCGATGTTATCCGGCCATCAGGACGGCAAAGATCTCTCCCTCATCGAAGTGTTCGAAGGTGTCGGCAAGGTTGCAGCAGGAACAATGAGCGAGGCGGCCCTGAATGAACTGGAAGGATGTGCAATGCCAGGATGCGGCAGCTGCCAGGGCCTGTATACTGCCAATACGATGGCCTGTATGACCGAGGCAATGGGTATGTCCCTTCCGGGCTGTGCTGCAATACCGGCAGTGGATGCGGCAAAATTACGTATTGCACGCGAAAGCGGAGAAGCAGTCCTTACACTCGTGAAAAAAAATACCCGGCCAAAGGATATCATAACACAAAACAGCCTACGGAACGCAATCAGGGTTGACATGGCACTCGGTGGATCTACGAATACCGTACTTCACCTTATGGCACTGGCTGATGAGGCAGGAATTTCCCTCAGTCTTGATGACTTCAATACCCTTGCGGATGCGATCCCGCAAATCTGCCATATGCAGCCTTCGGGGCCTCATTCAATGCAGACACTGTACCGTGCGGGAGGAATTCCGGCCGTCTTAAAACAACTGGAACGATTGCTGGAGTCATCGCCGACAATATCCGGCAAGGATGTTCTCGATCTCGCCCGTCATGCAGTAATAAAAAATTCTTCCGTTATCAGAACCATAGACGCACCGGTCAATTCAGCAGGTGGATTAAAGATCCTCTTTGGTTCCCTTGCCCCGGACGGGGCCGTAGTAAAATGTGCAGCTGTCCCGCAGGCTATGTGGAAACATACCGGTCCTGCCCGTGTCTTCGACAGCGAATCGGCGGCAATGAGTGCCATCCTTTCCCGGAAAATAGCGGAAGGAGAGGTCATCATCATCAGGAATGAAGGCCCACGCGGGGCTCCCGGTATGCCGGAGATGCTCTCCCCGACATCAGCACTCATGGGCTTTGGTTATTCCCGTGTTGTTCTCATAACTGATGGCCGGTTTTCCGGCGGAACCCGGGGGCCCTGTATAGGTCATGTAGCCCCGGAAGCAGCGGTTGGCGGGCCCATAGCGTTTGTCCGGGATCAGGACCAGATAGCAATTGATCTCTTCGAGAAAAGGATAGATCTGCTGGTGGATCAAAAAGTTCTTGATGAGAGAAAGCAAGGATGGGTGCAACCCCATAAATCCCTTACCGGTGTTCTTGCGCGATATGCCAAATCCGTGGAACAGGCAAATCACGGGGCCGTGCAGAGATAATATCCCGGATAACCGGACCCATTCATTTTTAGATTTTTTGCTCTGTAGAACTCATTACAAATAGTGGTTCTGTTAATTTGTTGAGGGATAAAAACGTTTCTCCGAAGAAAAATTATCCATCCCATGCCAAGTCAACAGAACCCAAATAGTACCGCTACCAGGGATTTCACCTCAGCGCCGCTGTGGCGCTTAACCGGTAATTCCTGCAGCATCGCGATGTGCAGGAGCGGTAAGGGGACAGGCACTATCCTCTCTTCTCAAAATGTAATCAAATACTATTTGTTCCAGCACAAGGATTTCTCCAGGGCAGATTTTTAGAATTAAAAAAGAGATGGGAGAAATTATTCAGTGCCTGAAGTACCGGATACCGGTAAAAACCATGGCCATGTGAAGACGGTTCGCCGCTTCGATTACCTCTTTGTCGCGTATAGAGCCACCCGGCTGGACCAGGGCTGTTGCCCCGGCGCTGGCTGCAACTTCAAGGGTGTCCGGGAATGGCAGGAATGCATCCGATGCGACAGCGGAGCCTTTCAGCGGGGCACATGCCTTTTCTATTGCAATCTTTGCCGAGTCCACTCTGCTCATCTGTCCTGCCCCGATACCCAGTGTCTGCCGGTGATCAGCAAAGATGATGGTGTTGCTCTTTGTGTGCTTGCACACTTTCCATGCAAGCTGGAGGGCTTTCATCTCTTCTGCTGAAGGATCGCGATCAGTGATAACTTCCCAGTGTTCCTTGTAGGCAGGTGTTCGTTGGACAAGAACTCCGCCATCAACTGTTCTGATTTCGTCCGCCCCGGATTCCTCCGGGATGACCAGCACCCTCATGGACTCTTTCTTTTTCATTATCTCCAGTGCATCGCGTGAGAAAGAGGGAGCGACTATGACTTCAACAAAAGTCCTGCAGATCTCTTCCGCCAGTTTTTTTGTCACTTCATCATTTACGGATACGACAGATCCATACGCCGATACAGGATCTACCTCACGTGCAGTAATATATGCATCAAAGATGTCTGATCCGATCGCCACCCCGCACGGGTTGTTGTGTTTAATAAAAACTGCTGCAGATTCCTCAAATTCACGAAGGAGTGCGACACCGGCATTGACATCCAGGTAGTTATTGTAAGACATCTGCCTGCCCTGGACGGGTTCCGTGCCAGCCAGGCCACTCACACCGTAAACCGCTGCAAGCTGGTGGGGGTTTTCCCCATACCGGAGTGCCCTGCCGTTGGTATACTGCACAGAAAATGTCGTCGGGAACGGGCTCGACAGATTATAGAGATAATTACTGATGGCCGCGTCATATGCAGCGGTGCGTGCAAATGCTTTCTTTGCAAGGTCCAGATGCTGTTCTGCAGGTATGCCCCCTTCCATAATCATATTCATGATCATCGGGTAGTCAGCGGGATCAACGACAACTACAACATCCTTGTAATTTTTTGCCGCTGCACGGATCATTGCAGGCCCGCCAACGTCAATAAATTCTATCAGTTTTTCAAGGTCCATCTGCTGCTTTGACATCGCTTCAAAAGGATACAGGTTAACAACAAGGAGGTCGATCCTGTCGATCCCGTGGCGGGCCATGACTGCATCATCGATATGGCGGCGACCGAGCAATCCGCCGTGGACTTTGGGATGGAGGGTCTTGACGCGGCCGTCCATCATCTCGGGAAACCCGGTGTAGGAAGAGACTTCGGTATATTTTATCCCGGCCTGAGCCAGTGTTTTGCCTGTTCCTCCCGAACTCATAATATTATACTTTTTTTCTGTCAATGCCTGCGCAAGCTCTACAATCCCCGTCTTGTCCCAGACAGAAAGCAATGCCCACTTCATGGTCTAGTGTATGACGAATGTGGGAGAAAAAGGTATGCAGATTTTGTCTTAAGTCTCCCTGAATGGCCACAGGTTCCCGATTGTACAAATGCGATCAAATACATTATACTGTTAAGGAAACGCAAAAATGTGTCCAGAAATTGTTTAAAACCCGATTCATAAGACCAAGCGCCCATAATTCGGTGATCGGGGTGAAATCCAGCGGTTATCTCGTGATAACGAAGTAAATATTTATATAGAACCACAATGCAATAGATATTGGAACATCGAATGGGATGTACTATGAACGATGCAGAACGCGAAGCGGTTCAGGCCGGTATAAACGACTCCGGTGCAATCGAAAAAAACTCCGGGGAATCACCGCCTGGAACAACTGAATTGGACGAACTGAAGAAAACCTATGCAGAGTTGAACGATCGGTTCCTTCGTCTTGCAGCGGATTTTGAAAATTTCAAAAAACGCACGGCACGCGAACGGGAAACGACTATCGCCCTGGCCAATGAACGGTTTGCTGTCGATATCCTCGAGGTCATGGACAATGTTGAACGTGCACTCAGGGCAGATGATGCGCATCTCCGTAAAGGTGTCGAACAGATCCACCAGCTGTTTACGGCACAGTTGCAACGTTATAATATCAATCCCATCGATTCGCAAAAAAAACAATTTAACCCGGCTGAGCATGAAGCGATTGCCCATATTCCTTCCGGTGAGGCCACCGGCACTATCGTCGATGTTGTCTCCCCCGGGTATCGTATGCATGACAAAGTGATCAGGTACGCAAAAGTGGCAGTTTCAAACGGTAATAAGCAAAATAAGGAGGTATAATATGGCACATGAAAAAGTTCTGGGAATTGATCTGGGAACAACATTCTCCTGCATGTCAATCATGGAAGCGGGAAAACCAATCGTTATCCCCAATTCGGAAGGCGGACGAACAACCGCATCAGTAGTAGCATTTACCAAAGAAGGTGAACGTCTTGTCGGCAGCCTTGCCAAGCGACAGGCCGTGACCAATCCCCAGCGCACTATCCAGTCAATCAAACGGAAGATGGGGACAAACGAGAAAGTTGTTATTGACGGGAAAGGATTTACGCCGCAGGAAATTTCTGCTATGATCCTGCAGAAGCTCAAGATTGATGCGGAAGCGTATCTGGGTGAGAAGATCACCAAGGCCGTAGTCACTGTCCCTGCTTACTTCAACGATGCGCAGCGGCAGGCAACCAAGGATGCAGGTCAGATCGCCGGCCTCGAAGTGATGCGTATCATCAACGAGCCCACAGCCAGTGCTCTTGCCTATGGCATTGACAAAGAGCACGATGCGACCGTACTGGTCTACGATCTTGGCGGCGGCACCTTTGACGTATCGATCCTGACACTCGGTGATGGTGTCTTCGAAGTCAAGTCCACGGCCGGGAACAACCATCTCGGTGGGGACGATTTCGACCAGAGAGTTACCGATTACCTGGTCGAAGAGTTCCGGAAGAAGGAGGGGATCGACCTTCGTAACGATCCTTACGCATTGCAGCGCCTGCGGGATGCTTCGGAGAATGCAAAGATTGAGCTCTCCCAGCGCCAGACCACGAACATCAACCTGCCCTACATCACCACTGATGCCAGCGGTCCGAAATTCCTGAACATCGATCTCTCCCGTGCAAAACTCGAGCAGTTGATCGGCGACCTCATCGAATCAACGGTCGGACCCGTCAAACAGGCACTGAGCGATGCAAAACTTGAGCCAAAGGACATCGATCACGTCCTCCTGGTCGGGGGATCAACCCGTGTCCCGCTGGTGCAGGACACGGTGCGGAAACTTCTCGGCAAGGAACCGGATAAGGGACTCAACCCGGACGAATGTGTCGCCCTGGGTGCCGGCATCCAGGGCGCTGTCCTGACCGGTGAGACCAAGGATATCGTCCTGCTCGATGTCACGCCGCTCACCCTTGGAATCGAGACACTCGGGGGGATTGCGACCAAGCTTATCGAACGCAACACCACCATCCCTACGAGAAAGAGCCAGATCTTCTCAACGGCTGCTGACGGCCAGACCAGTGTCGAGATCCATGTAGTCCAGGGAGAACGGGCGCTTGCCAAAGACAACTTCACGCTTGGAAAATTCCAGCTGACCGGTATACCCCCGGCGCCCCGCGGTATACCCCAGATTGAGGTCACTTTCGATATCGATTCGAACGGTATTATCCATGTCTCGGCCAAGGACCTTGGCACCGGCAACCAGCAGGCGATCTCCATCAAGGGCGACAAGAAGCTCTCTGACGAGGATATCAAGAAGATGATGGACGCAGCCAAGCAGTTCGAGGATGATGATAAGAAGAAGCGTGAAGAGATTGAACTGCGCAACCAGGCCGACACTGCAGTTTTTACTGCTGAAAAGATGCTCAAAGACAGCGGCGACAAACTTGAATCCGGTGACAAGACCAAGGTGGAAGAGGGCATAGCAGCAGTCAGGGCAGTCCTCCCGGGTGAGAACCTCGATGAGATCAGGAAAGCAATGGAATCCCTCACCGAGGCTGTCTATGCGGCAACCACGAAAATTTACCAGAAGATGCAGGCCGAGCAGGCATCCGCGCAACAGCCCGGTGCTACCGGTCCATCAGCTGAACCGGAAGAGAAAACCGATGACAATGTCGTCAATGCGGATTATAAGGTAAAAGAAGAGTGAGCCGGAAATGAGTGCGGGAGATTATTACGTTACCTTAGGTGTTCCCCGGAGTGCGGACGATAAGGAGATCAAGAAGGCGTACCGGAATCTCGCACGGAAATATCATCCGGATGTCTGCAAGGAACCCGGTGCAGAAGAGAAATTCAAGGAGATCAACGAGGCCTATAGTGTCCTCTCCGATGACCAGAAAAAGGCACAGTATGACAATATGGGTCACGAGACGTTCACCAATGCCTCGAAAGGTTCCTATTCCGGGGCGGGGGGGCAGGGTAACGGCGGTTTCCATACCGATTTCTCCGGCTTTGGCGACATCTTCGATTTCTTTGGCGGCGGGGGTCAGCGGAGAACCGGTCCCCAGCCAGGCGCCGATCTCCTGATGCGGATCCAGATCCGTCTTGAGGATGCAGTTGCAGGAATGGACCGGGAGATCGAGGTCATGCATTCGGAGCCGTGTGCTGCCTGCAGCGGTTCCGGCAGCGAGACAAAGCGTTTGAATGTCTGTCCCCGGTGCGGGGGAAGCGGCCAGATGCGGCAGGCAACCAGTTCTCCTTTCGGGCAGTTTGTCAGGATGTCGACCTGTACCCAGTGCGGCGGCAAGGGCAAGATCCCCGAAAAGGTCTGCAGGGAATGTCATGGTTCCGGCCACTCCCGGGTGAAGCGGAAAGTCTCCGTCCATATACCGGCCGGAATCGACAGCGGCATGCGCCTGCGTATGGAAGGTTATGGTGAAGCAGGGGATTACGGAGCGGCCAATGGTGATCTGTTCCTCGAAGTTTATGTCCAGCCCCATGACCGTTTCATACGGTCGGGTGACAATCTTGAGACCACCATCGAGATCAGCCCTGCCCAGGCAGTCCTCGGCACTACAACGGAGATCGAGACGATCGATAAGCGTCATATTGACCTGAAAGTCCCGGCGGGAATCCAGTTTGGCACTGCGCTCAAGATTGGCGGTGAGGGAGTGAAGCGACGGGGTAAACACGGCGATCTTCTCATACGCGTGAAAATCGTGACGCCCAAATCTGTCACCGGGGATCAGAAAGAACTGTACGAGAAACTTGCCGAACTTGAAGGAAAGTCCAGTGGCGGGTCTGGTTTCTTTTCCGGCATCATGGGAAAAAAGAAGCCTAAAAAATAATCTCTTTTATCGTTCATTTTTTCCCACGTATTTTTGAGTCTTCAGGTACCATCTATTCAGGATGAAACTGATCTTCGAGCTCTCCGGTGAAAATCCCACGCTTCCATTCGCTGAGCTTGAGTGTATCGGTTCCCTGCTGGACCGGCGCCTCCAGGTAGCAGTTGCCGAATGCCCGCACCCGGCTGAAGCGCATCGTCTCGCCATGACGCAGGGCGTACTTGAGTACCTGGGAGAATGTGACCCTACCCCTCCCGCTTTTCAGGATCTGCTCAGGGATCTCAGTCTGGAAACATCGCGGCCGTTTGCCGGAAGGACCAAGAAAGTTCATGGCGGGTGTCATGAACGGAATCCACAGTCCCAGAGGGAATTTGAGAACCTGATCGGCACTATGGTTACCGGCCCGGTCTCATTAAATCACCCTGAAGTGGAATTTCGGGCAATCCTGTCTGAGGACAAATGCTATTTTGGCCGTGTATTGTTCACGATAGATCGATCCGCATATGATGTCCGCAATCCCGGGAAGCGGGATTTTTTCCATCCCGGCGTGATGATGCCGCGGATGGCCCGGACCCTGGTCAATCTTGCCTGTGCCCGGAAAGGAGACATCCTCCTGGACCCGTTCTGCGGTACGGGAGGGCTCCTCATCGAAGCGGGGATGCTCGGGTTTTACCCGGTAGGGTGTGATTTTGATCGGTTCATGATACAGGGAAGCATAAAGAATTCCCCTGGTTCGTTGTTCCTGCAGGCCGATGCAACCTCCCTGCCATTCCGGGACAGATCGATCGACACGATTGTTACGGATTTTCCTTACGGACAATCAGTCTGTATCAGAAAAACGGATACCATGGACCGGCTGTATACCGATGCCCTCGAAGAGATCCGAAGACTGATCAGACCCGGGAGGCGTGCAATCGTTGTTACGCACCGGGACATTTCCGCTATCGCATCCCGGTATATGACTGTTCTCCAGAACCATGACCAGCGTGTCCACAAAAGTCTCACGCGCCGGGTGCTGGTGCTGGGATCATGATAACGACAGCATAAAAATGTGCTCTGGAGAAATCATTTTTTTTTCAAAGAGACGATGCCCCCCTCTTGCGCCACCAGTCCCCCGCGGGGACGGGGCGCAGTGCGATGACCCGAATCAAATGGCAGATAATACGTCGTCATCGCAACTGGGGGATGCCATAGCGGCGGGGGCAAAGCCCAAAAGAGCGTCAGCGATTATGAGGTTTTCACCAGAGCATAAAAATGAATTCTTTTATGGTAATCGCACCAGATATATTCCGGTAACTATGAAGACAATCAACGGCATAGCAGTTCTGGCAGCAGTTTTTATTGTCCTGCTCGCCCTCGTCATCCCGGTCTCGGCGTATTCAAGTGATGCGGTGAGTTGGTACACACAGGGAAACGATTTATTGCAGTCAAAGAATTATACGCAGGCCGTCACGGCGTATGATCAGGCAATTCTCCTTGAACCGGATTATTATGAAGCCTGGAATGGAGAGGCTGATGCACTCAACAGGGCTGCCCATACAGCGGACGGTTTCAACCAGACCGGTCTGAATGCAGCTCTCGCCGCATCGAACAAGAGTCTCAGTATCTCCCCCGCATATGCCCAGGGCTGGATCAACCGTGGTCAGATCCTCTATAATATCGGTTTATTGTATGAAAACCAGATCCAGGATTTAAATACCGCAAATGAGTATTATAACGACCAAATCCTTGCGTTTGACCAGGCGATTGAGATCGATCCGAACAATGACGAGGCATGGTTCAATAAAGGATTTGCCCTGGGGGGAATGGGGAGGTATGACGAGGCAATCGCGGCATTCGATAAAGTCCAGACAATAAATCCGGAATATCCCCGGCTTGCATATTATCGTAATATGGCCGTCCAGCTGAGGGATGCGTCTACTCCCTTTTATGTGAAATATGCCGGGATAATCCTTGGAAGTATTATCCTGTGTGCAGGAATTGCACTCTGGTTTTTCTTCCTTCGTGAAAAACCGGAATAATTTCCCCTTTTAAGGGACAATTAAACAGCAGAGACCGTTGATAATCAAAAAAATGGTATAGTACCATTTTAACTACCAAAATTGCACTGTATTATCGACGGAAAATAAATTTTATAAATATTACTATATCCAACTTGAAAAAAGTTCCACGTTATGTTCTGTCGAAATCCGTTTTCTTTGTGCTTCAGTTAAGCTCGGTGGCATTTATGAGGGTGACCCCCTCTCTCCCCCAAAGGGGGAGGCAGCCCACGGGGAGCGCCCCCTTGACCCCCCATCAATCTTCTGAGGGCCTATCGCACTATGGGGGATGCCTGGCGGCGGGGGCGGAAGCACAATGTGCTGGAGCCCCCAAGAGCGTTCGCTAAAGGTAACGGGGCAGGGTCGGTTAATAAAATAGTCGCTAGAAGGGGACTATACCAAAAAAAAATTATTTAGCCTTCTCGTAACAGATTTTTGCTTCCTCGTGTTTGCCGATCTTTTCGAGGATGTCACCGATATCGTTCCATATCTCTTTACGGGCGGGTTCAATCTCCAGGGCACGTTTGAACGCCGTAAGCGCGTCCTGGTACATCCCCATCTCCTGCAGTGCCCGTCCCTTGTGGATCCAGGCATCGACAAATTCAGGCTGGATGGTGATCATCGCATTGAACGCTTCAACCGCTTCCTCGTTGCGGCCGAGGGCAATGAGAGCACTGCCCTTGGTAAAATATGCTATCGAGAATGTCGGATCGATCTGCAATGCCCTGTCATAGGATTCCAGGGAGGCTTCGTATTTTTGCTGCGATGAGAGGACCATGCCGTAGCGGGTCCATGCGACTGCATTTTCCGGATCCAGGTTAAGGCCCCGGTTGTAGGCAGTTTCCGCTTCCGAATATTTACCGAGATCGTAGAAGGCGTTTCCTTTCCCCATCCACGCTTCAGCAAGGTCCTGGTCCAGGTCAAGCGCCTTGTCGAAAGCTTCGATGGCATCCCGGATCATCCCGAGTTCTGTAAGGGAAACTCCTTTGTGTGCGAACACCCTCGGGGTATGATCGATCTCCAGTGCATGGTCGTAGGACTGTATTGCCTCACGGTACTGTTCCAGTGCTGCATACGCAAGTCCCCGCTGGTCATACAGGACAGGCAGGCGGGGCATGATCTCTAGTGCCCGGTCAAATGCCGTGATGGCAGCATCGAAACTTCCCTGCTCTGAAAGGGCCTGCCCTTTCCAGAAAAATGCCTGCCAGCAGCCGGGATTTATATCGATTGCACGATCGAATGCAGTTATGGCTGCCGTAAAATTGCCAAGAGTAAAGAGTGCCCTACCTTTCTCATAAATTGCAGGTGCAGACCCGGGATTCAGGGTAAGGACCTGGTCAAAGGAAGCGATGGCATCCTTCTGCTTTCCGGTATTCTTGAGTGCCCGGCCCCGTTCATAAATCGCTTCTGAATATTCCGGCTGGATCCCGAGTGCCATATTGAATGCCCGGATCGCCTCGTCAAAGAGTTCTTTGCAGGCGAGGGCTACACCCTTGTTGTAATACGCCTCGGCATACTTCGGGTTGCTGTCGAGGGCATTATCGAACGCGCTGATGGCATCGTCATAGAGTGACTGCCGGAGGAGCGCGAGTCCCTTGTAATAATATGCTTCGGCGTAATCGGGCTGGAGCGAGATCGCCTCGTCAAAAGCTGCAATTGCTTCTTCGTGCCGGTCCAGGTGGATCAGGGCGATTCCCCGGAAAACATGGGGAGCCGCGTATGCGGCATGGAGCGCCAGTGCCTGGTCATAATCGCCGAGTGCCTGGTCATACTGGCTGAGGCTGGCACGGGAAATCCCCCGGTAGAGCCACGCTTCCGTAAAGTTCTCTTTCAGTGCAATTGCCTTGTCATACACCACAATTGCCTCGTGGTTCATGGAGAGCATGGCAAGCGCCCGGCCCTTCTGGTAGAACCCTTCAGCACAATCGGGCCGGCCGGCAAGTGCAGCCTCGAAGTTCTTTACCGCTTCATGATATTTCCCAAGGCGCAGGAGCGAGACACCGATGTGGTAGTTTGCCTGGATATCTTTTGGATCAATGCCGAGGGCCTTGTGGAAGAAACTGATGGCGTCCTGATCCCTCCCGAGACAGGCAAGGGCGATCCCTTTCCCCGTCCAGATATACCCGAGATTGGGGCGGATCTTCAGGGCCTGTTCAAACGAGACAATGGCTGCATCGAACGAAGAGATCCTGATCTGGGCATTTCCTTTGTGGTATAGCGCCTCGACAAATTTTGGCTGGATCGAGAGGGCGTTATCATATGCCAGGATCGCCTCCTTGAACATTTTCATGTGGTAGAGTGCCCGTCCCTTGTCATAGTACGCAGAGACATAATCGGGTTTGATCTCCAGGGCCCTGTTGAATGCCTCGATCGCATCCTCATATCCTGCAACTGCAAAAATTGCGCTGCCCTTGAGATACCAGGCATCGGCATTGGTGGGATCAATTTCGAGGGTCCTGACATATGCCTCGACAGCATCGTTGTATTTTCCTGTGGATGCAAGGACCATGCCCTTATGGAGCCATGCATCAATCGATCTCGGCTGGAGCGCTATCACCTGATCAAACGCTTCGGTCGCATCTTTCTGGCGTCCGACTTCTGAAAGTGAGATCCCTTTGTGGTACCATGCCTGCCAGTTACCGGCGTCCAGGTCCAGCGTCTTGTTCAGGGCAACGATCGCTTCGTCATGACGGCCCAGCTTCTCGAGCGCAAGACCTTTATCGAAATAGACATCCCCGTAATTTTTCTCAAGGCTGAGTACCTTGTCAAATGTTTTTACAGCCTCGCGGTACATGCCCAGGGACGCAAGAGCCCGGCCCTTGTCATATACTGCTTCAATGTAGGATGGGTCGATCTCCAGGGCCCGGTCGATGACTTTTACAGCCTCCTCAAATTTCCCGATTTTCACCAGTGCCGCACCCTTGAGATGGAGGGACGGGACATGCAGCGGCTGGATTGCAAGTGCCTGGTTATATGCCTCAATGGCATCGGCCGGCCTGTTCAGATTATCGAGCGAGCATGCACGTGCAAACAGGGCATCGAAATAATCTGGCCTGATACGGATCGCCTGGTTAAATGCAGTAACTGCATCGGCATAGCGGTTGATCTTCGCAAGGGCAGTTCCCTGCTCGTACCAGGCAATGTCGTTTTCCGGCGTCAGCGTGAGGAGGTGGTTGTAGGATTCAACGGCTTCCTCGTACTTCCCGAGTGCCAGATAGGAAGCAGCCTCAAAATACATGGCCTCGTGATTTCCGGGATCGTACTTCAGCGTCTGCTCAATGGCCTCAATCGCTTCTGCGTACTGGTTCAGCCTGAATAAAGCCAGGCCTTTATCGTACCATGCAGCGGCATGCCCGGGGGACAGCCCAATGACCTGCTCAAACGAACGGACTGCTTCGCCGAATTTCCCTGTTTCGTAGAGGGCACGCCCTTTGCCGAGATGTGCTTCCAGATCGCCCGGGAGCTCTTCTAAGACTTTGTCAAATGCCGAGATGGCCAGATCGTGTCGGCCCAGCAGCGACAGGGCAATTCCCTTCCGGAACCAGACCTCCGGGTTACCGGGGGTGAGGGCCAGGGCTGTATCGAACGCAGCAACTGCTTCCTCATAACGTTCCAGTTCTGTCAGCGAGATGCCCCGCATGACGGAAGGCTCCGGTTGTTTCGGGAGGTGTGCTGCAGCATCCCCGAGTACCAGCTCTGCTTCAGTGTGGCGGCCCAGCCGGGCAAGAGCCTTTCCCTTGTCCAGCAGGATCTCACCATAACCGGGTTCGATGCCGAGGGCAATATCGAATACCCGTATCGCATCTTCCAGCCGTCCAAGACGGGACAGGACTTTTCCTTCAGCGTACATGATACCGGTATTCTCCGGGTCCAGGTGCCGGGCCTTCTCGTATGCCTCACATGCCTCCTCGTCCTTACCGATATGTTCAGATGCCGCGGCACGGTGATACCAGGCATCTGCATGATCCGGGACCCTGGAGAGGAGATCATCAAAAGCCAGGACCGCCTCATCAAACCGCTCCAGCTGTTCGAGAGCAGTTCCCTTGTTGAAGTATCCGTCCGTAAACCCGGGGTCGAGAGCAATGGAACGGGAAAATGCAGCGAGCGCCTCATCAGGTTTTCCGAGCGCTGCATAGGCAAGCCCCATGGCGTAGTGGCAATCCCGTTTCTGGTCATCTGCTTCCAGGGCACGGGAAAATTCAGTGATTGCCCCGGTATAATCGGCACGTTCGGAGAGGACCAGTCCTTTTTCAAAGAGCGCATCAAAGGATTGCGGGTTGATCCGGATTGCCTGGTCCAGAGAAGTGATCGCCTCATCCGGATTACCGAGATGAACGTAGGATATTCCCTGGCGGTACCAGGCATCGAACAGGGATGCATCCAGGTCGAGAGCGGAGCCAAATGCTGAAGCTGCATCCTCAAACTGCCGGAGGTTAAAGAGCGCGAGTCCCTTGTGATACAGTGCCGGTACGTCAGAAGGATTGATGGAAAGCACCATTTCAAAGGACGCAAGCGCATCCTTATGCTTCTGGAGGCGTTCCAGGGCGAGACCTTTTTCGTGCAGGGCATTGGTAAAGTGTGGATCGATTGCCGTCGCACTTTCAAACGATGAAATGGCATCACGGTCACGGCCAAGACGTGCAAGGACAATTCCCCGGTCATACCAGGCATTGGTATATTTCCGGTTGATTGCGATTGCACGGTCATACGAAGTAACCGCTTCTTCGTCACGACCCTCTTCCATCAGGGCAATGGCCCGGTCGTACCAGCCGTTTGCTGCCTGTGGTTTGAGTTCGAGTGCCCGGGCCAGGATATCTACGGCAGACTTAAACTGCCCAAGGGAGAGGAGGGCACTCCCTTTCTTGAGCCATGCCCCGGCACAGTTTTCATCAATTGCAAGCACCTGATCGAAACAGGGAACGGCATCTGCGTATCGTGACAGTTCAAGGAGGGATTTTCCTTTCCGGTACCAGGCAATGCCGCTTTCGGGTGCAAGAGCAATCGCGCGATCAAACGCTTCCAGGGATTCTTCGAACCTGCCCAATTCGTACAGTGCGCTTCCTTTCAGGATCCAGACATCTGCTGAATTATTTTCGAGGCTGAGTGAAGCATCGACAGCCGGGAGTGCCTCCTCAAACCGGAAGAGGCGGGAAAGCGATCTCCCTTTCTGGTACAATACCATCGCACTGTCGGGAGTCAGTTCCAGCATCTTGTCAAACGCTCTCAGTGCGTTCTCATATTTCCCAAGGCCTGCATAGCAAAGACCTGTCTCGTATACTGCGTCGAGGATTGAATTATCATGCGTGAGCGCCTGCTTATAGGACCTGATCGCCTTCTCATATTTTCCCAGGGCCTGGAGTGCAAGACCTTTGTGATAATGGGCAAGGGCATGTCCGGGGACAGATTCGATCACGTACTCAAAGGACCTGATGCCGCCGTCATAATCTTCAAGCCTCAGCTGGGCACAGCCCCGGTAATAAGCTGCATCATACCAGGTCGAATCAATGTCCAGCGCAGTACTGTAGGACCTGATTGCTTCCACGTCGTTTCCGAGTGCTGACAGGGCCTGTGCCCTGCTGAAGGATGCCTGTGCGGATCCCGGGTTGAGGGAGAGGGTCTTGTCAAAAGCCTCAATCGCACCAGTATAGTCTTTCAGGTTCAGCAATGTCTGTCCCTTATCAAGCCATGCAGCTGCATCCTCGGGAGAGAGGGCAAGGGTACCGTTGAAGGATGCGAGGGCATCTTCAAACCGGCCAAGATGCATGAGGGATTTTCCCCGGGCATACAGCAGTCCGCTGGTCCCCGGCCCTATGGTGAGTGCACAGTCAAATGCAGCAACCGCCTCTTCAGGCCGGTTCAGGGCAGCAAGCGCAACTCCTTTCCGGCACGCTGCGTCCTGGAGATCGGGCTTCAGGTCGAGGGCACGATCGAATGCCGGGATCGCTTCTTCATACTGTTCGAGAGTACTCAGTTCACGCGCCTTGTTGTACCAGGCCGGGGTGCAGGCACCATCGAGGGCCACGGCCTGTTCAAATGCCGCAAGGGCATCCTGGTGGAGGCCCTTCCGGGAGAGTCCCCGTCCTTTGTAATACCAGGCAGGAGCATTCTTCGGATCAATGCTTATCAGTTTCTCAAAACTGGCAATGGCGTCGTCAAACCGGCTGATATGACAGTATGCTTTTCCCCGGAAGAGGAGGGCCCGTGCGGTCTGGGGTTTGCGCCTGAGGGCCTTGCCAAACGCCTCAATTGCCTCTTTATAGCGCGTCAGGTAGTAAAGAGAATATCCTTTGCAGGTGAGCAGCCCGGCATTGGCGGTATCCGATTCAAGGGCATGGTCCAGTGCGATAACTGCGTCTTCATATCTCCCTGTCCTGACAAGAGATGTCCCGCGTCCTTTATGCGCACGTCCATTCTCCGGATCCAGCATGAGAGCTGCATCAAATGCATCTATGGATTCAGGATAACGCCCAAGAAGTGCCAGCGATTCACCTTTTACCAGGAGGGACCGGATATCTTTATTCTCAAGGGCAAGGGCACGGTCTGCAGAGTGTATCGCCTCCTCATAACGGCTGAGGAGATACAGGCATTGTGCCAGTTCCGCGTGGATGGCTGCCGTATCGAGGCCCAGGGCGATGCACATCTCAAACGTTTCGAGGGCGGGTTCGTTTTTCCCAAGCTCGGTTAATGCCAGTCCTTTCCGGAAGAGAATCTCCGGACTGTCCGGTTTTACAGAAAGATAGCCATCGAACGCTTCAACCGCGCTTGCATATTTTTCCAGGATGGTGAGTGCCTTGCCTTTTTCCTGCCATGCCTCGATGTTGGCAGAATTGATCTCAAGAGTACGGGTGAACGATTCGGCGGCTTCGTCATACTGCCCGGTAAGCATCTGGGCAAAGCCCTTGTAAAAGAATGCCCGCTCGCAGTCCGGTGCTATCCTGTTGACGTCGCCATACGAGGAAATTGCCTCCTTGTAGGATCCAAGGTGATCGAGCGAACGGGCAAGGCCGTACCGTGCGACAAGGTCGTCATTATTGACGGAAAGGACCCGTTCGAATGCCACGGTCGCTTCCCGGTACCGCCCGAGCGCTGAAAGAGTCCTGCCGTTCTCACGGAATGCATCGATGAACTCCGGCATGATCCTGTTCGCTTCATCGAATGCGGCTGCAGCATCCGGGAATTTTTTCAGCCGGAAGAGGGCCACGCCTTTGTAATAAAATGCCTCGCCGAACTCCGGCACAATCGCGAGGGCACGGTCAAATGCACCGGCTGCTTCCTCATCCTCCCCGAGACTTATATGGGCCCGGCCCTTGTAGAACCAGGTATGGGGGTTGCTGCCATCCAGTTCGAGCGCATGATCGTACGATGCCACTGATTCCCGGAACTTCTCGACAGCGAACAGGCAGAAGCCGCGTATGAGCCAGGCATTTGCATTCTTCGGGCTGGTATCGAGGGTCCGGGTCAGGATATCGATTGCGTCGGTGAATTCACCCATTTCCGCAAGGGCAAGCCCCTTATGGTACAACGCATCCCTGTTGCCGGGATCGATGATAAGCGCCTGGTTAAATGCAGAGGCTGCTTCATCCTGGCGGCCGAGAGCGGCAAGGGCAAGTCCTTTCTGGTATACTGCATCAGCGTTATTCTGATCGATGGTAAACGATGCATCAAACGCAATAATTGCCTCATCAAAATTCTCCAGACGGGAGAGTGCCATCCCTTTCTGGAAGAGCACGGCAGAGTCATCAGGATTAATTTCAAGGGCGATGTTATACGAGAGGACTGCCTCCTCAGGCATGCCGACTTCCGCAAGGGCATTTCCCTTGTGGAAGAACGCCGGGACATAATTGGGGATCAGGACGAGGACCCGATCGAACGATTCCACGGCTTCCAGGAACTTCCCGAGCTTTGCGAGGGCTGTCCCGCGATCGTAATGGGTCTTTGCGGCCTGCGGATCGCGTTCAATTGCCCGGTCAAATGCTTCGACTGCGTCAGTAAACCGTCCGAGATCTGCAAGGGCCACTCCTTTGCGGTACCATGCATCCGGAAGCCCGGCATTGATCGAGATTGCTGTCTCGCCTGCCGACAGGGACTCCTCATAACGCCCGAGATCATGCAGGGCACGGGACTTCGAGAGCGCAGCATCGGCATCAGCAGGATTGTATTCGAGGGTGCGGTCAAATGCATCGACAGAATCCTGGTACAGGCCGATATCATAGAGCGATCTTCCCCGCTGGTAATGGGCCGGGGCATATGAGGATGCAAGAGCGAGGCATTTGTCAAATGCCATGACCGCATCGCGGGGACGGTTAAGCCGGACCAGCCCGAGACCCCGGTGATAATATGCCATGGCATGATCCGGCTGCAGGCTGATAGCCAGATCGAATTCCACCAGCGCTTCTTCAAAGCGTGAGAGTTCAAAGAGTGACAGGCCGAAATAGAAATGTGCATCGGCAGAATTGACATCCAGTTCCAGCGCACGGGAATATTCTTCACCCGCATCGTCGAACCTCGCCAGGTCGGCGAGGGTACGGGCCTTGTAATAATGCGCCTGGAAATTGTTTGCATTCTCCTGGATAGTCTTGTCAAAATCGTTGAGGGCATCCGGGTACCTGCCCAGAAGGAACAGGGCAATACCTTTCCGCAACCGGGCATCCGTATATTTCGGCTTGAGCTGGAGCGTCTTGTCGAATGCGAAGACCGCATCGGCGTACCGTTTCAGTTCAGCATACGATTTCCCTTTGTGGTAGAAGGCAAGGGAATTTTCCGGGTCATAGATCAATGCCCGGTCGAGTGCCTCCAGCGCCTCCTCGTGTCTTCCCAGTTTCTCGAGTGCAATGCCCCGGTTGAAATGACCGGGGGCATTACTGGTATCCTTTGAGAGATTTTTGTCAAATGCCTCAAGGGCCTGGGAATATTTACCGGTCTTTAAGAGCGCAAGGCCGAGATAATAAAATGCCTCCGTATAGGAGGGTTCTGTCTCAAGAGCCCGGTTAAGTGTCAGGATTGCCTCGGGATACTTGCCGATCTCGATTAAGGATTTTCCTTTGTAATAGTAGGCCTGTGCAAACCCGGGGAGCAGTGCAATCGTCTTCTCAAAGGACGTGATTGCATCCCGGTGATCCCCCAGCCGGGCGAGGGCGAGTCCCTTGTGATACTGTGCATCGCTGTTCTTTGGATCGATCTCGAGAAGGATCTCAAAGACATGGATCGCCCCTTCCATCCGGTTGACCTTCTCAAGCGCCATCCCTTTGTAATAGAATGCCTCGATACTCCGCTGGTTTAAGGAGATTGCATTGTCAAATGCATCGATTGCATCCTGGTACCGGCCGAGATCATAGAGTGCCCTCCCGTTCTTGATCCAGCCTGCCTCCTGGTCAGGATCGACTTTGAGGGATTTTGCATATGCAGAGATTGCATCGTCAGTCTTCCCGATCTTGTTGAGTGCATCCCCTTTCTGCATCCAGATCTCGTGCAGGGAAGGGTTGATATCGAGGGCCCGGGTATACGCGCTGATCGCATCCGGGATCTTGTTGAGATCGGCGAATGCATGGCCTTTCCTGACCCAGCCCTCTGCAAGGCCCGGCTGGATCTCGAGCGCCTTTGTATAGGCATTGATCGATTCCTGTTTCCGGGACAGGCTGAAGAGTGCATTGCCTTTCTGCATCCAGATATCAATAAGGGTCGGGTTGAGGGAGAGGATACGGTCGTCCGCCTCGACCGTTTCGTCGTACCTCCCCAGGATATACAGGGAGTTTGCCCGGCAGATCATGGCTTCGATCAGGGAGGGATTGGCTGCAATGCTCCTGTCAAGGAGCGGTATTGCCTCTTCGTAGCGGGACAATGCAGCAAGTGCGATACCCTCGTACATGAACCCGTCGGTGAGGGTGGGGTCCATGCGGGTCGCATGCTCAAGGGTAGAGATGGCGTCCCCGTACTGTTTTGCCTGGAGATAGGAGAGGCCCATATAATAATAGGATGAGGCATTTTCGGGATCAATTGTCAGTGCGCTGGAAAATGCCTTTACCGCCTCGTCATACCGTTCCCGCTGGATGAGCGAAATTCCCTTGAAATGGTAGGCTTGGGCATTGGTGGGGTCGAGAGAGAGGGAACTTTCAAAGGCACGGATCGCATCATCATAACGCTCGCGTCCCGCATAGGCAATACCAAGGTAGTAAAAGCCGGCTGCATTGTCCGGTTCAATGGCAAGGGAGTCCTCAAACGCCGTGATCGCGTCGTCATACCGCTCTTTCTGGGCAAGTGCAACCCCCTTGTGGTACAGGAGTTTCGGGTCGTCAGGTGAGATCTCCAGCGCCTGGTCGTACGAGACAACCGCTTCGAGGGGTTTCCCGAGGCGCGAGAGGGCATTGCCCTTTTCGTAAAATGCCCGGGCACACCGGCGGTTGATCTCCAGGGTCTTGTCGAACGAACGGACTGCTTCCTCATACCTGCCCAGCGCAACGAGGGCAAGCCCCTTGTAGCACCACGCATACACGTCCCGCGTGTTGTCATCGAGCGCCAGGTTCAGGACACCAATCGCGTCTTCATATCTTTTGAGGGTATAAAGGGCGATCCCTTTCCGCATGGCAGCTTCCGAAAGTTTCGGGTTCAACCCAAGGGATTTATCGAATGCCTGGATTGCCTCGTCGAGCTGGCCAAGGTGCGCAAGCGAGATCCCAAGGTGGAGCCACCCCTCTGTAAGGGAGGGGTTCTGGTCCAGGGCTTCCTCAAAACAACGGACTGCTTCCTGGTAGCGCAGCAGGCTGAACAGGGCCATCGCTTTTTCATACAGGGCATTGGTATTCTGGGGTGAGATTGCAAGTACCGCGTCAAAAGCAGCAACCGCCTCCCCGTACCGGCCGAGCCGGACCAGCGCGGAACCCCGGTGATAGAGTGCAAGGGTGTGGGTGGGGTCGATCCCGATTGCAAGGTCGAATGCGGAGATGGCCTCATCAGGCCTGCCCAGCTGGACAAATGCGAGCCCGCGCTGGTAATGGGCATTGATATACCGGGGGTTGATGGTGACTGCCTCGCTGAAGTCATCGAGTGCCTGTTCGAGCCGGCCGAGCTTGACAAGCGCAACCCCTTTATCGTAGAACGCCTGGGCATATCCCGGTTTTAATGCGATACTGTTGTCAAAGGATTCGATCGCTTCTTCATACCGGCCCAGCCGGAACAGCTGCAGGCCTTTCTGGTGGTATGCCAGTGCATTGGACGGGTCGAATGCGACCGTGCGCTCGAATTCTGCAACCGCATCCTCATTCCTTCCCAGTTTTGCAAGGGCAAAACCCTTGTGGTACAGGGCATCGGAAAAACCGGGGTTTATCCGGAGCGCACGGTCATAGGCTTCCACAGATTCACTGAACCGGCCAAGGCTTGCATACGAGATCCCTTCCTGGAATGCGGCGGAAGAACAATCCGGGTCCAGCTGGAGTGCAGCTTCAAAGGATTCGATCGCTTCCTTGTGCCGTCCCAGCCGGGTCAGGGCAATCCCGCTGTAATACCATGACCCGGCATGATCTTCCCGGAGGGTAAGCCCGTGCGAGAACGAGTCATAGGCGTCCTCGTACCTGCTCAGGTTGATGCAGGCCACACCCCGCCGGAACCAGGCTTCAAAATTGTCCGGTTCGAACGAGAGCGTACGGTCCAGGTCCTGTACCGCTTCCCGGAATTGTTTCAGGTAGTAGTAGGCGAGCCCGCGCTGGAAATACGCGGTCGAATTTGCCGGTGCCGCCTCAATCGCACGGGAGAACGTATTCACCATATCGGCATACAGGTTCAGTTTGCTCTGGGCAAGTCCCAGGTAATACCATGCATCGGCAAGCCCGGCATTCAGCTCTGTTGCCTGGTGCAGGGCGGTCACAGCCTCCTCGTATTTCCCGAGTTTATAGAGGGATATCCCCTTTACCGCCCAGATGTCCCCATGGCCGGTCTCGTGCTCGAGGAAGAGGTCTGCGGATATGACTGCATCTTCGTGCCGTTCCTGCTTTGCCAGGATAAAACTCCGGTAATAGCAGGTCCAGATGTCGGAAGGATCGATCTCGTATGCTTTGTTGAACGCTGCCAGGGCTTCGTCAAATTTCCCGATATCGTACAGCGAGATCCCCTTGTTGTAATAGGCCCGTGCATATGCGGGCACGATCTCGATCGCCTTGTTGTACGAATAGATCGCTTCCTGGTGCCTGCCGAGATCGGCGAGGGCAATCCCCTTGTTGTAATAGACTTTGGCATGCCGGGGGTCGACCATCAGGGCATGGTCGTAAGCCGAGATTGCATCGGAAAACCGCCCGAGTTCATAGAGCGCGATACCCTTGAGGATCCATGCCTCGGCATTATCGTACTGGATGGACAGGAGACGATCGCAGGCAACCAGGGCCTCTTCGTTCCTGCCTACCTGTGCAAGCGTGGCCGCTTTATTGTACCAGGTATTGGGGTCCGTAGGATCGATCGTGATTGCCTGGTCATAAGCAGCGATCGCATCCTCGAACCTGCCAAGATCGTACAGCGCTATGCCCTTGAAATAATGGGCTTTGGCTAAGTTGGGGTAGAGGGCCAGGCCACGGTCGAACATGACGATTGCTTCCTGGAACCGCCCGAGTTCATAGAGTTCAATGCCCTGTCGCAACAACGCTTCCGCATCACTCTTGTTCATGGATAAAATTCCCTCGTAATGATTGTCCCGGGTCTGCCATGGTCCCCATATCTTTTCGCGCGTGCCGATCTCTTGCCGGTGTTATTACTCAGGTATAAGGTTTCATAAAGGCGCTTTATACCCTTTCCGGTACATATGCATGTACTATCCGGATTAATGAATACTATTTTTATACTCCATCCGTATAAGGGGGATGGTCGGGAAAGACAAGTGCAGGGCCGGGAACCGGCCGGATCATTCCCGCTCAAGTGTACGGATCACCCGGGAGAGCCGCCCGATACCGGCCCGAATTTTTTCCGGCGTTGCATTGGAGAAATTGATCCGCAGGTTAGTATTCCCGCCCCCGTCTACGTAGAATGGCGTGCCCGGGAGGACTGCCACCTGGTCACGGATTGCCCGCTCAAAGACCTCCATGGACGAGATCTTTTCCGGCAGGGTCATCCAGACAAACATCCCCCCTTTCGGGTGAGTGCAGGTTACCGAGTCCGGCATCATTTCTTCTATAAGGGAGATCATCAGTCCGCACTGTTGTTTATAGGCTTCACGGATCCCCTCTATCCGTTTGTCAATATCCTCGTGGAGCAGGTACTCGTACGCAATTCTCTGGGAGAGGTAATTGGAATGGAGATCAGAGGCCTGTTTTGCAACAACGAGCTGATCCATGACCTGTTGTGGTGCAACCACCCAGCCAAGCCGCATGCCCGGTGCCAGGATCTTGGAGAACGATCCGGTGATGATCGTCTGGTCCGGAAGAAATGTCCGCAGCGAAGGAAGTGCGATACCGTCAAACGAGAGCTCCCCGTAGGCATCGTCTTCGATAACAAGCGTGTCCCGGCCGGCAAGAAGTTTCCCGATCTCACGGCGCCGGTCTTCCGAATAGGTGATCCCCGATGGGTTCTGTGAGTTAGGGACACCGTAGAAAAACCGGATGGCGTGGCGTTCAATCTCATGGGCGAACTGTGCCATATCCGGCCCGTCCTCGTGGAGCAGGATCGGATGGAAGACCGGTTCATAGAGGGAGAAAGCCTGGATTGCACCGAGATATCCCGGCCGCTCGATCGCCACATGGTCCCCGGGGTTTACCAGCACCTTGCCGAGCAGGTCGAGGCATTGCTGGGAGCCGTTGGTGATCAGGATCTCGTCCGGAGATATTACGAGCCCGAGACGTTTTTTGTACCGGTCCGCAATGTAACGCCGGAGCGGCAGGTATCCTTCCGTAGTAGAGTACTGGAGTGCGGAACGTCCATCCTGTGCCAGCACGGAAGCAGCTGCCCTGGCAATGCCATCGACATCGATAAGCCCCGGGTTCGGGAGTCCCCCGGCAAAGGAGATGATCTGTGGGTTTTCGGTTACCTTGAGGATCTCACGGATGAATGATTTTGGCGTCTTTGCCATCCGCGATGCAAACCTGTACTGCCGGCCGGAACAGGGGACGGTACCGGTTGCCGGAGATGCCTTCTGATTCATGGTTCACCAGATGTGATCTAAAAATATTCATACAGGATATCCATAAAATCATCCCCCGGGAACGGGGAATTGCCGGGATCCTGATGAAAACATCCCGGTTCCGCGCAGGAGAACAGCAGGATTTACTAAAAAAACTGCTCTGGTGAAAACCTCATAATCGCTGACGCTCTTTTGGGCATTTGCCCCCGCCGCTATGGCATCCCCCGGTTGCGATGACTATTGTATTACCTGCCATTTGACTCGGGGCATCGTCTCTTTGAAAAAAAAATGATTTCTCCAGAGCACAAAAATATAATCCAATACTCTTTGTTCCGGCACAAGGATTTCTCCAGAGCAAAAAAACAGAGGAACAGATGTCCCGTAAGAATCCTGCGCATATTTCCCAATACATTTCCGTGATTTGCGTGCTCCTGCGTTTCACTTTCACACCCCGTTTACCACGGATTATTACCCGAGCCCGGAAACTCCTCTGCATGATGACATCCGCAATACCTCCGGATTCTAATGAAGAACCGGATAGCCACACACTTCACCATATCCGCCGGAAATTCCAGATTGTTTTTGGCAACCGGTGCACACCCGGCGATGATTTCCTGAGAAAACACTACCGGGTATCGCCAGATGGCGATCTTATCATGATTATTAGCTAGGTGCGCTGTGACACCGGACCAAAAAGGCCGGACAATCCTCCTGGCATGACGGGAAGCAGGAAGTATTACCCATTACAAAAAGAGCCTGCAGCAGAGGAAAGCGGTTGACCGTCCTCCCATTAAAAAGGAAAAGCCGGAACCCGGTTGTCACGTGACATGAGACCGGGAATAAACAGGCTCTGCCGGTAGTAACTCCGGAACAGCACAATATCCGTTAACAGGATACTCACGCAAAACTACGATTATCCGGTCACTTGCGGGAGTAACCGGATAAACTCCCGGTTCATCCGATCGACAAAAACAGGATGAAAATCCCGTGCGAAACCAATATCGTCCTGTTGAAACAATATATGCTGATGACAACAGGAGACGATACTGGATATCGCAACCGGAAGCACGGGCGGTACTTCCTGATCCCTGCCGGGGTGCTTATCGGCTTGGGGGTCGGCCTCCTTGCCGGTTATCCCGGGCCGGGTGTGCTGATCGGTCTTGGACTTGGGTTCCTCGGGTCCGCGTTCATGAAACTGTCAGGGTATGAAACAGGCGATACCGCATTACCGGTACAGGCCCGCAGGCCGCGCTGGACGTTTGCACTCATCGGCATCTTTTTAATCGTCATCGGTATCGGTATCAGCTGGGCGCCGGTGAACCGCTGGCCGCTCCTCATCGCCATCTTCCTCATCCTGTTCGGGATATGGTTCATTGTCCGCAATTTTCTGGAGCGATCCTGATGCGCCTGCGGCAGGTGATCGATCTTTTCTTATGAAATTCCTGCCAACCATCAGATTATGAGGTTAAACCTGCCACGGTGAATGAGAACCGTGCGCAAAGTCATGCCGGTTCTGTACAGATCGCGTCCCTGCCCCTCCGGTTTCCGTCAAGGATACCGGGATCGGGAAACCCGTGAATGGATCGTTTTTTCGCGGGGAGGGTACGACCGGACAGACCCATGGGCATTGTCACAGGGCGTAAACGGGAATCAACAAAAGAGGTCCAGAAATCTGAACTTTTTAATGCAAGCCTGTGGCGAGATTTGAACTCGCGACTTCCTCCTTACCAAGGATAAACTATAAACGACTTCCTCCTAATACGATTTGGTTGATCCCATGACCAACGTTTTGGCTAATGCCGGCTACGAGATATTAAACACAGAACAGGCAAATGCAACTGTTACCGTTACGCAATTACCAGATCCGGGAATAGGCGATTCGAGTCAAGCGTTTATGACGATAACTAAATCAGCAGGAATCCAATTAACAAGAATTGACATAATTTTTGTTAAAGATGATGTATTTGAGGATGTGGTCGGCGGGGGCACATCGGCAGATTATGAAACTCTCAAAGAATTAGCAACCGTTGCAGCGTCTAAAATCAGATAAATTATTCTATCCCAGTCCTTTTTAAGAGGTATGTTATCTC
>NZ_JBAVIG010000042.1:0-2793 GCF_049686655.1 Methanoregula sp. | reverse complement strand
TCAACAAAGATTTCAGGATCAGAAAATCCCAACCAGAAGTGAAAAAAATGAAAGACATCAACATGAAAACGATCGCTTTAGGAATTATTGGTATTTTTGTTTTTTTTGGCATTTTATGGATTGGCGCGATAGCCTATATCAACAACAGCCCGGGCCTCTATAAGTATTCTGTAGATATCGAAGGCCTGAATAATTATCAGCCGAGTCTGATCACCGATGTGATCGTTCCGCTTCCCGTACGGGACAATCAACAGGTATTCGCGGACGATGATCTTCAGTACCAGACATTTGGCAGCTGGACCGGTGCGGTTGCGGATTATTCCCGACCCACATAATTTTTTGATCAGGAATCATGAGGATGTCAGGATGATCTCAAAAAGGATGAAACTACTGGTTCTCGCAGGACTGATTATCCTCGGTGCCGGGATCATCTCGGCTTTCCTGACCGGTTTCAGAACCGATCCAACACCCCCGGAAGTCAGGGCAGGCTGGTATCTTCCAGGGCAGGATATTGTGTGGACTAATTCCGGATCCGGTATCAATCAGTCACGTAATGAGCACCTCATTCTTACAGGATGGCAAAATGGACCTGCACCTCAATTCCCGGATTTGTCACCATATTCCCGGTACGAAAATTATACTTCACAGAGTACAGGGCACAATTACCTGATTGCAGTCTGGTATTTTAATGATGATAACCGGTTCCTGGCATCGCAGAAGAACCTGAGGGATTTTCTTGAAGACTCAGGAAAGATCACGACTGTCGAATTGAATTTTACCGGTTTTGCGACAACAGAAAACCGATCCGGCCAAATGGTTCAGAATTCACAAGAGAAAAATCACGTGCCGGCTCATCTGATCACCACCGGGTATGAAAGTACAAACACTACGGGACTGTTTTTTGCAGTTGTTATGCCCGGGCTTAATGGAAATAACGAGCATTATATTGTCTATTACGGAACGACCGATCATACGGCCAATCCGGCAGATTCTGCATCAACACAATTCCTCAGGGAAATTATCGGGGAAACATACACCTATGACCGGGGATCGACAGCAGTACCGCTTTTTTCATAAATCCACATCAGGTTCACTATCAATAAACAGAAATTTGTTTTTTTAAATTGCTGGAAAAATGGCTCTGAAGAAATCCTATGTTCTCCGAAATAAACCCCTTTGGCAACCGCTGGTGATCGCGAAGGCTGATGACTCTTGCGTCAACGGGGAGTCCTCACCAGCCGATCCATCCGTTCAATGAATTTCCCGGCTTCCTCCACGGCCTGCCGGACTTCATGGATAGTCGGGCGGGCATCCAGGCTGTACTGATCATTTTGCCGGAGTCCCCGCATGTGATCGAATTGCAGGACCCATTCGTCTTCCAGCAATCCCTTCTCACAACAGGATTCGAGATATACGCCGATACAATAGTGGCTTTTTTCCCGGATACCGTCACGGAACAGAACTGCACGGGCTGCATGGAAGTAGCCCATATATGCTGCCATAAGTGCAGACCGGAGCGCGCCCGCATCGCAGTCGTACCCTGCCTCGGTCACCCACTCCCGTGCCTGTGCGAGCGACTGCATCGCCTTATCGTTCGATGGCTGGACCTTTCGCAGGAGACCGCGTTCGTAACATTCGTCAAGCCGTGCCAGGCAACTCACCTTCAAGCGTGATCGATTGTTTCATAAACGACCGGTAAAACGGTTCATCGTTATTTTTCATGCCGTCCATCTTCTCCCGGGTGAGGACCAGTACATGGACTTCCGCAGAAACTCTCCGGGCTACTTCCCGTTCAAGTTCCGCAACCATAATTCCTGATGGCAATGCCGGTGCATACACCCAGAGGTCGATATCGCTTTCTTCCGTGTTCGTCCCTTCTGCCCAGCTCCCGTACATTCCGATACCGGAAGCCCAGGCCGGTTTTTCGAGAACCGAAGTGATACGATCGATATTGAGAAGGCGTTTTACCGCAATGGTCAGCGGGGAAAATTTCAGCTGGTACGAGCGTTTGTCTTTCCCAAGCAGCCCTTCGCGTTCGAGCAGCGCAAGGTAGGGGGAGACAAGTCCTTTCGATAACCCGGTCTTTGATGCGATCTGCCGGACGGTGCAGGCCGGTACGTCCAGGGCGGCACGGAGGAGGGTGATGCGTTCCCTGGTCCGGAAGAGTGCCGGGAGATCATGCAGCTGTTCGTTCATAGATCCTGAACAATAGGTTCACAGTTCATGAACAAAATGTTTGCGATTTATGAACACTGACCCGGGTCAGGAACCCTGAGGGGATGTACAGTCCTCACCTCCCACACCCTCAATCCGGGCTCGTTACGGCCCCGGATTACCCCTCCGGAAGAGACATTTCCGGAATTATGTGCAAAAAGCACCCTATTTTGTACAAGTTTTTCCGGAAAACCATTTTAAGCAGGATTTACGCCAAACGGGGCATTTTCCATCGAGTTATAAAAACCTTTACAGACGCGTTTGGAAGGCCGATCTCCCCTTCAGCCGGATCAAGGCACCTGAAAATGAAAAAACCCCTGTTTTGGGCCTTCCGGGTACGGCCGCAGGATTGCTTACGTCGGATACCTATCAACAGTTCGTCGTTTGCCGACGTGAAACGATCATCCGGACCCCCTGTTTGTGAAAAACCTCCAGGTGGATCGTACTAAACAGGGGGTCGGCGGATCCGAATCCGGGTGCGTATGGGGCTCCGTTTGGACATTTCCGGGAATCGGGGCACGTATCGGGGCCGGATTGGGGGTGGTGTGGATCGCGAAAAAGGGGGTTCCGCGAGGTGGT
>NZ_JBAVIG010000041.1:0-12397 GCF_049686655.1 Methanoregula sp. | reverse complement strand
GCGCCATTGTTGAACTGCGTGACTACGGCAAGGACGTAGTTCATGACCGGCTTATTTCCTACGAATACTGTGTTCTCTTTCATCTGCTGCATAGGTTCCCCACTTAGAGATACTTCTTTTTTGAGATCAGTTCTGCGTTCAGTACACTTGCGCCTGCGGCGCCGCGGATCGTGTTGTGACCCATAGCAATGAAGCGGACACCCTCGCGGAGGCGACCGACCGAGACCGTCATCCCTTTGCCCCGCATCCGATCGAGACGCGGCTGGGGCCGGTCCGGGTAGTCCTCATCGAAAAAGTGAACAGACTCCGCCGGCTGTGTCGGGAGACCCTTGATCGGGGGTTTATAATCCCGGTATGCTTTTTTGAGGTTGTCTACGGGTTCTTTGATATCCACCCAGACCGCCATCGTGTGGCCGTCAATAACCGGGACACGGTGACAACTTGCGCTTACGCGATACGGTGCGTTCTGGACCTTGCCCCCCTTGAACGTTCCCATAATCTTGAGGGTTTCGGTCTCCATCTTCTCCTCTTCCTTACCAATGTAGGGAATGACATTGTCATAGATTGCCATTGCCGCCACGCCTTCAAACCCGGCACCGGAGATCGCCTGCATGGTTGCGACCCGGATGTCCGAGAATTTGAATTGGCGCAGGGGTGCAAGTGCCGTTACCATCATGATGGTGGAGCAGTTCGGGTTGGTGACTATGAACCCGTCCCGCCCCTTGTCCCGCTGGACATCGATCAGGGCCAGGTGTTCGGGGTTCACCTCAGGTACTACGAGAGGAATGGTGGGTTCCATGCGGTGGGAACTGGCATTACTGCAGACCGCGATACCCGCGTCCGCAAATTCGGTCTCAGTAGCAGTAGCGATCTCTGCCGGAAGGGCGGAAAATACCAGATCGACCCCCTTCATCGCTTTCGGCGATGTGGGAACGACCTTGAGTTTTCCGATATTCTCCGGAAAAGGCGTATCGAGACGCCATTTGACAATCGATCCGTACGGTTTTCCCGCACTGCGTTCGGAAGCGGCAAGCGTTGTAAGTTTGAACCACGGATGATCTGCTAAAAGTTCAACAAATCGCTGACCTACCGCACCCGTTGCACCGAGCACTCCAACATTGATCATGGTGTCAGGTCCTGTATGTCTTATCCCCGTTTCGATTATAATGGCGGGTTGTAAAGTCCCATATTACTTCTGATGATAAAAACGTTGTTTTTTACAATTTTCCCAAACGCCGGAATCCTGGTTACCACGTAACGGGGAAAATACATACCAGGTAAAATGCTACGCCTGGCAGGGTGACAAAAACAAAGGGCGATACCTGTGTCCCGGGGAGATGTAATCCCTTGTGAAACCCAAAAATATAATTGAAAAAACCCGTTCATCCGGCTTATTCCATGTGGATTGCTTCTGAGGGGCAGACGTCAACACAGGTCTGGCAGTCAACGCACATATCCTTGTCAATCTTTGCCTTGTCATTCTCCATGGCGATTGCCGACGCAGGACATTCGCTCACGCAGGTTTCACATCCGGTACACTTATCGTTGTCAACGACTGCTACCAACTCGTTCACTCCAGTAAATATGTTTATTTTATTGGTAAAAAAAGGGTTACTATTATGCCACGGAATCGTAAGGCTGAACGTCATTGAAAAGGCTACCGGTATCCGGGTATGATCCACGTCTGGAATGGATTGGGTAATGTGAAGAAGATACGCAGGAACTCCGGATGCGACAACAGGTAATTCTTATGCATCAGGATCCGGGACGTTGAGAAACGCACAAAATACTGGCTATAATCGATGAAATATCGAAAAATCGGCTCTGTTGAAATCCTCAATCTAAAGTAGTTTGGGAATCCTCTGTGGTAGTTATGAGGGTGACCCCCTCTTCCCCCAGAGGGGGAGGCAGCCCAACGGGAGCACCCCTTGACCCCATTCCGGCACACATGTTTTCCGATTAACCTTCTTGCTCAGCGAGGGCGCCCGACGAGGCGGCCGAGCGACCCCCACAGGGGGTGGGTATGCTCACATTTTCAGAGCATTCTCGTGAAACTCCTTCGAATTCAGATGGGGACTTACCTTCCACGAAACAGTATTTACATAACCGGCTAAGGGTTTCAACAGAGCCGAAAAATCCAAAAAAATTACTTCTTCAGCCCAAGCACGTCGCTCATGCCATAGATGCCGGGCTTCCTGCCGACAACCCAGCGGGCCGCGTGAAGGGCCCCGCTGGCAAAGACCGACCGGTCATAGGCCCGGTGTGAGAGTTCGATCGTCTCGAAATTCTTCGAGAACATGACCGTGTGATCGCCTACGATATCCCCGCCACGGATCACGTGGACGCCGATCTCGTTCTTCCGCTCGGTCATCCCTTCACGGCCGTACGTCTTCTCCCGGGTACCGGCTTCCTCATCTATGATCTGGAGAATTGTTTTTGCTGTACCACTTGGTGCGTCCTTCTTGTTCCGGTGGTGCGCTTCAATCACCTCGATATCATAGTCCCTGAGGAGCTTCGCGGATTCCCGTACGAGCTGCCAGAAGATGTTGACGCCAACGGAAAAGTTACTGGAGATGACTGCCGGCACATGACCGTGGATCGCCGTTTCCATAACGGCACGCTGTTCCGGTGTAAACCCGGTGGTCCCGACAACAAGTGCAACATTATTCCGGGCTGCCATCTTCACATTTTCTACAGCAGCACTGGCAATCGTGAAATCGATCAGCACGTCTGCCTTTGTCCTTTTCAGGAGATCCTCGGCATTCCTGGTCTCAACGATCTCAACGCCAAAGAATGTGCTGGGCCTGAGGTTGATCCCGCCAACCAGTTCAAGGTCGGAAGACTCATAGACCATCCGCCCGATTGTCTGGCCCATGCGGCCGGAGGCCCCGCATACAATGACTTTTTTCTTCATGACTGGTTCACCGGGTCTTCCGTATGCCAGCTTCCCGCGTTGTACGGGATGCTGTTCTAACCGATTTTTTTGCAGGTACTTTTGCTGGTACTTTTGGTTTTGGCATTGCTTTTGCAGGAATGGTAGCAATGATCTTCCTGAGCTGCTCAGTCTTTTTTGCATCCAGTTCATCGAGCGGCAGCCGTACCGGCCCGCCGGCAAGTCCCGCCAGCTCAACGGCTTTCTTGACCGGGATCGGGTTCGTATCGATAAACATGGAACGGAAGAGCGGCGACATCGCGTAATGAAGCACCAGTGCCTTCTGGTAATCCCCATGTCTAACCGCATCGTACAGGGCCACCATCCGGGCCGGGTCGACATTCGCCGCCACCGAGATCACGCCGGACCCCCCGAGTGCAAGGATCGGGAGGGTAATGTTGTCATCGCCGGAGATAACCGCAAAGTCCTCGTCCTGGGTCTCTTCGATGATCCGGGAGATCTGCCCGATATTGCCGCTCGCTTCCTTGACGCCCACGATATTGGGGTGCTGCGCCAGTTCTGCAATAAGGTCCGGCTCCATGTTCTGGCCGGTCCTTCCCGGGACATTATACATAACCACCGGTATATCGAGGTCCGCAAGTCTCTCGTAATGCTTGACAAGACCTGACCGGTTCGGCTTATTGTAGTACGGACTGATCACGAGCACGCCGTCCGCACCGATGTCCTTCGCCGCCTTCGTCAGGCGCACTGCCTCGGCAGTGTTGTTGGAACCCGTGCCGGCAAGCACGGGGATCTTGCCATTGATCTTCCCGACCGTGACTTCTATGACCTTCTCATGTTCCTCGAACGTGAGAGTAGCCGATTCGCCGGTCGAACCGCAGGGCACAATCCCATGGATGCCACGGGAGAGAAGGAAACCGATGTTGCGTTCGAGGCCCGGAACATCCAGGCTCATCGAAGGGTTTCTTTTAAAAGGGGTAATGATTGCCGGAAGGACACCTTCGAACATGAATAGGGTTATGAGCGTCTTTTGGTATTTATTTTTCTTGTAATGTACCCGGCGATACGGTTCCGGACACGCTTGCTCCCGATGACTGCGGATGCGCCTAACTGCACCTTGTTCTCATCGAAGCTGCCCGAAAAGTAATCCCGCTGCTGTTTCAGGAGTTCTGTTCCGATTGTCTTGATATATGACGGTTTGATTCCCATGAATGATTCCTCAAGAATTCTATACGTTAAATGCGGTTTGAGCAGATAATAATATTGTTTGCAACGTCGTTCGTATCTTCGCCCAGAATGAGTATCTGTGCATCCTCACCGGGATTCCCTCCGGGATAAATTACGTCGGGGACTTCCTTCCTGCAGCAGGATGCAACGCTCCAGTCCATGGTGCTTATGCCGGCGGGGGCCTTTTTTGGATCGTAGGACGCGCATTCCAGGAAGAGGTCATCTTCCAGGACCTGCAGTACCCTGTCGGAGAACCGGATCAGCGCCGCGCTTCTCCTGCGGGGATCGAACCTCATAACCGTAACAATGGCACGCGCAATCTCTTCATCGCAGCCAAATGAACAGGGGCCTCCGATAACGGGTTTTCCCTCTGCAGTGGTGATTCGTCCGTCAACTGCAGCCACCCCACTCTTGTCCCGTGCGCCCCGGATCGCGTACCCGACCTGTGCCCCCCCTGGAGGAATGAGCCGGTCATGCATGGATTGCCCGAGCAGGTCCACTACCCGGGTAAGCTGGGCCAGTACCTCATTTCGTTCCTGAACCGGATCCATTATCGTACCAGTGGAGGACGGGGCGATATTAATCTGTCTTTTGGTGCTACACGTGCGGAACCGTGTGTCGTTCTGCTAAAGTACAATGCAGGATCCTGCAGTGCCCGGATAAACCTATATTTCCTAGGGACATACTTGTGATGGATGGACGCGCGACTTCTTGATGTGATCATCGGTGTAAGTGGATTCCTGATACTCGTAGTACTGCTTGCCGTGCTGCCCGGGGTCTTTGCCCAGATCTTTGCCCAGTCCCTCCAGAACGTGGCAAGCTATGCGTATCTCACCGCAATCGGGATATTTATCGTATTCCTGTCCGGTGCGGGATATCTCGTTAACGAAAAGATCACGTAGGCGGGACGGGCGGTTTTTCTTCACCCTGTTTCCCTTTTTCTTTCCCCGTCACGGCTCCCTGTTTTGAAAATTTCCCGGCCTGGTCCCGCTTTTTTGCCTTGTAATAACTCAGGGGATGGCTCACCTTTTCGCAGAGGACGTCCCGGTGCACACAGATACCGGTAGTGCGCATTGCTGCACAGGCAGGTGTATTATACTCGGTGCCCGATCCTCCTCTCCCGGTGATGTGCTCTACCTGGTACATAGTGCGCTCGGCATCGAAATCCGGTGACCGGGCATACAGTTCCGCGATACCGTTTACATTCATGCCAATCGTATGGAGGAATGTGGTAAGCGAGAACCTGCCGGCATGTGTCAGGTTCGTTCCGGCAGTGAGTGCCGTGATCAGGGCCTGCATGCAGGGTGGGAATGCGCTCTCCTCGATCGATCCGAACTGCTGGAGCATCTGTTCCTGGTACGCTTTTTTCAGCAGCGTCACGCGGGGTGCCAGCTGTTCGCAGAGCGATGACGGGACCTTGTGTGGCAGATCCCTGCGCAGCATGAGCCGGATCCGTTCCCGGACCAGCTCGTACCGCTCCTCCTTTTTGATCGCTACAAAACTGTTCTCCACCCTGCGGTTGACCAGGTGGAACCGGTCATCGTGGAGCGGGGCAACGAGCTCCACATAATCGGCAAACGGCATCCGGTCCAGCGTGATCCGGATGCCGAGCTCTTCAGCAAGGGCCACGCAGAGCCGGGAGTATTCGCCCTCTTCCTGCCGGTAGTTCTGGTTCCAGTCCTCTTCGTTCACGAGAAAAAAATACGCACGCTCGGATTCATACCGGGTGAGCCGGTCGATCAGCTGCCGGTCGTTCACGCACGAAACCACGACCCGGGCAAGGGCATAACCGGCGATCTCATCCTCTGTGGAACCGCTCACCTCCGGAGTGAAGGTTTTTCTCGGGGTAATCGCGTCCTGGATCCGGGCAAGGGCACGTTCGACCAGCGCTTCGCCTTTCTTGTCCTTTAACAGGGAATCGAGTGAAGAAAACCGGCCCTTGACATGGTCCTGGGCTTTTTTTAAAAAGGGAAAATGTGAAAGTTCCTTTGCCGATGGGGAATATACCATCAGTCAGCCTCGATCCGGGGTGCGAGGAGGTACTCGACATGCCCGTTTCCACCGGCAATATCAAAGGAAAACCGGACCGGGTGGTCGATGCCAAGGAAGATCTCGACTTCCGCGGCCTTGCTCATGACCTTACCCATGTCCTTGAGGTAATCGAGGGAGAAGAGCGAGCGTGCCTCAACCGGGGTGAGCGATACCAGCTCGTCTTTCGAGAACTCACGCCGGATATGATCGGTATCCCCTTCGGCAACGAGGTAGAATGTCTGGTCTTTCAGGTTGATCCCAAGGGCAATCTTGTCCGAGATCACGGCTGCTGCCTTCATCGCGTTGTTGAGATCCTCGCCCTTGATCACGATCTTGCCCGGGAGGTTGATGGTCGGCGGGTTCGGGTCCTTCCGTATGGTGTTGGTGTCAAGGAGCGTGATCGAGTAATGGTAGCCGTGGACTGATATGGACATCTTCTGGGCATTGTCCGCCATCTCTATGCTGATCAGGTCACCCTTCCCGGCCATGCCGAAGATGTTCTTCATCTTCATCAGGTCGATTCCGAGCTGGCTCGTGGTCGCCTTGTATGTATCGAATGCTTCCTTTTTGAGCGTGAGGGCGATCATCGCCACGTTCGCCGTGTCCACGGCCCGCGTTGAGATCCCGGACTCATCCGTATGCAGGCGGCACTCAGGAATGAGGGCTGAGATCGCTTCAATCGCTTCCCGGAATATGTCTGCATCAATCGTAGCTTTTAACATCGCTTACCCCTTAACAAACTGTCTTATACAGTATATCGTCATACTTTAATTATAGCGTTTTGGGTTTAACGCGACAATCCGGGAGTTTTACTATACAATGGGTTCACAGTGGGGATATGACAAGACATACATGCGGGCCAAACAGGAAGGCTACCGCTCAAGGGCAGCCTACAAGCTGCTCGAGATCCAGAATAAATTCGCCATCATCCGGCCGGATGACAACGTGGTCGACCTCGGGGCCGCCCCGGGCAGCTGGCTCCAGGTGGAGCGGACGCTGACGGACGGTCGCGTGCTGGGCATTGATCTCAATCCCATTGCAGATCTCGATGGTGTGGAAACGATCGCCGGCGATCTCAATGACCCGGATATTCTCGCCGAAGTAAAATCCCTGCTCGATGTGGTCAGTGTCGTGGTCTGCGACGCGGCCCCCAAACTCTCCGGCCACAAGACCTATGACCAGGCCCGGATCATCGAACTGAACGAACAGGCGCTGATGTTTGCCTGCAGGGTCCTCAAGCAGGGAGGCAACTTTGCCGTCAAGTCCTTCCAGGGCACCGATTTCCCCGAGCTCTATGCGATGACCAAGGAGCATTTCTATTCTGTGAAGACCATGATGACCAGATCGACCCGCAAGGGAAGCACGGAACTCTACATAGTGGCGAAGAATTTCAACGGGTAAGCAGGTCGCTTATGGTTCTCAGGGACGCCTTCAACCGCCCAGTCAGCAATATCCGGA
The DNA here is from genome assembly GCF_049686655.1 of Methanoregula sp. GTDB lineage: Archaea > Halobacteriota > Methanomicrobia > Methanomicrobiales > Methanospirillaceae > Methanoregula. The sequence continues at coordinate 4,788 of NZ_JBAVIG010000041.1, read as the reverse complement.
TCAGCCTCACGAAGCAGTGCAACCTTGCGTGCATCTACTGCCACCGGGAAGGCGAAAAGGGATCAAAAGAGCAGTTGTCAACACCTGAAATTGCCGAGATCCTAGCCGTTTCATCAAAGTTCGGGATCAAAAGCGTGAAGTTTACCGGTGGCGAACCGCTCCTCCGCCCGGACCTCCTTGAGATCGTACGATCGGTGCCAAGAGGGATGGAATCCTCACTGACAACAAACGGGACGCTCCTTGCGGGTCTCGCACGCGATCTCAAGGCCGCAGGACTGAAGAGGGTGAACGTAAGCCTCGACAGCCTGGACCGCGATACCTACCGGAAGATCACCGGTGTTGACAAGCTGCCCGCAGTACTTGAAGGAATATCAGCGGCGCGGGAGGCAGGACTGACACCGGTCAAGCTTAACATGGTCGTCCTCGAAGGCATCAATGAGCACGAAGTGGATGATTTTCTTGCCTATGTCCGGGGAAAGCGGGACCTCGTCCTCCAGCTGATCGAGCTGATGAACTTCAATAACTGCGAGCACCATGGCGATCTTAACGGGCTCGAACAGGGACTTGCATTGCGGTCAACGCAGATCGTGACACGGCGGATGCATCACCGGAAAAAATACTGTCTTGACGGGGCCGAGGTCGAAGTAGTCCGGCCGGTCCACAACACCGAGTTCTGTGCTTTCTGCAACCGTCTCCGCGTCACCTCCGATGGTAAACTCAAGCCCTGTCTCATGAGGACGGACAACCATATCGACATACGTGGCAGGCACGGGGAAGAACTCGAAGACCTGTTCCGGCAGGCCGTTGCCGCCCGCGAGCCGTTTTACCATTAAGTTACTCCGGCCACATACCCTGTTTTTTTTGACCTGCCAACCGGAACGGCAATATATTTACCATGCCTGCACGAACCTGTCCATATGCCTGAAGAGAATGAATACCTCACGGTCCTCGATTACCTCTATGGAAAATCCCTCATGCTCCAGGACACGGGAGGATTCAACAAGGTGCTCTATTTCTACTTCATCGATTCCCTTGCCCATATCGATTACACCGCGGGGATCTATGCATATAATTTTGCCTCACCGAAAAACATCATGGGCGGAGAGTACCTGCGCTGGCGCATTGATGAGGAGAAGAAAGGTGACCGGGTAAAATTTCCGGGCTTTGTCAACTGGCTGCGCGAGAACCACCCGAAGAAATTCTCGGTACTGCCATCACTCTGGCAGATGATCTACGATACTGAGGACCCGGCCAGCTACCGGAGTTTCCGGATCGTCCCCGATCCCGACAGCAAAAAGCCTTTGCCGGCCGATTTCTTCTATGCGATCATCGATGAGTTCTTCGATACCGAGTTCCTGAAAAGCCTGTACGACGATGCATCCCTCGGGCGTCTCTTTTCAGACTATTGTTTGAAGTCATGAGCGTTTACCGGAGTTCCCCATGCACGTCAGACGGATCTGTTCAGACCTTGTGGCCATACGCAGTGAAAACCCGCCCGGGACAACGGATGATGCTGTTGAATACATCAGGAACTTCCTTTCAGGAATCGGTGCACCGTCGGAAGTGTGCGGGAACGGGAATGGCTTTGCAAACCTGGTATCAGCCAGGGAAGGTGCACGGCTTCTCTTCTGCGGTCATGTAGATGTGGTGCCGGCGCTTCCTGATGGCTGGACACATCCGCCGTTCTCCGGTCTCATCAACGACACGTTTGTCTGGGGCCGGGGTTCAACGGATATGAAAGGCGGCTGCGCAGCGATCCTTGCTGCATGCCGTGACCTCGCGGATGCCGGAACGGAGATACCCGCCAGTCTTGCATTTGTCTGTGATGAGGAGACCGGGGGGGAGAACGGGATCCGCTACCTTCTCACCCACCGCAAAATTACCCCGTGCGACTGCCTGATTGCTGAGCCGACCCCTTCCCATCATCCCAGTATAGGTCAGAAAGGGCTCTGCCGGATCAGCCTCGTATTCAAGGGCACCCCGGCCCATGGATCGCTCTACCCGGTAGTCGGTATGAGTGCCATCATGGAAGCGATGTCCTTCTTAGAGTACATGAAGACCCTGCATAACCGGGTATTCCCGGTAGATCCCGTGATGAAAAACATCCTTGAACAATCATCCGGCGTACTGGAACAGGAATTCCAAATCAGCGGTATCCGCGATGTTCTCACGAGACTCACCTACAATCCGGGCGTGATCCGTGGCGGTGAGAAATCTAACGTGGTCGCCCAGCACTGCGAACTGGATCTCGAGATGCGTGTCCCGTTCGGTTGCTCCATCCCGGATCTTCTGGCCGATATCCGGGCCCATGCCCCGCATGCCAGAGTCACCGTCAATGAAACCCATGTCCCGTCAAGCACGGACCCCGCAAGCCCGCTCGTCACGGTTGCCTGCGGGGAAGTGGAACGGGTCCGGGGAGGTCCGGTCTTTCCTATTGTCCAGTGGGCTGCAAGCGATGCCCGGCACCTGCGCAGGGAGGGGTTCCGGGTGATCGAATACGGCCCCGGTGAGATCTCCACTCTCCACGCGGTCAACGAGCGCGTCAGGATCGATGGACTGGAAAAAGCGGTTGACGTGTACCGGGGAATTATGCAAAAGTACTCTTAAACATGCGCTGTTTTAAAAAAATGAAGAAATTTTTAGAGTAAAATCCCAATCGAACATTTTCAGAATACGTCAATTGAAATTTTACAGGTGCCCGGGAATAGCACATTCTTTCGTCCCTGAACCTGAGCCTGTTCATTGTGAGGTCTTACGCGAAACCCCCCCCATGGGGTTGTATCGTGTACTTACCCATATGCATCATTGCTCCACGAATCCCGATTCAATTCCCAAGGTTACCGTTACTAAAAATCATCTGACCGGATCACCGCGGCCAGTACATGATGACGAATACGCCGATGAGTGCGATTCCGGCACCGATGACATCAAACCTGTCCGGTGTAACACCATCGATCTGCCAGCCCCAGAGCAGTGCGAGCACAATAAAAACCCCGCCGTACGCTGCATATACCCTGCCGAAATTTGCCGTCTGTAATGTGGGGATGATCCCATACAGCACGAGCAGGATTGCACCGAGTACGGCATATTCAACACCCCTGCCTTCCCTCAGCCAGATCCATATGAGATATCCCCCGCCGATCTCAAACAGGCCGGCGAGAATGAATAAAAAAATTGAAACAAGAATCATGTCAATTACCTGTCAGAATCTTATAAAAAATACCGGTTTTCGGCAAGGGTCTGACCATAAAAGATCAATCGCAGTTCAGGTTTTAAAAAAAAGTGTTCCGGTCTATTTTTTCTGCCTTCTTCCCGGTATCATTATAGCACCCGCTGCTATCACTGCACAGAGCACGGCGAAAGGTGAGAGCGGCGAATACGTGGTCTTCTTCGCAACGGTTACGGTGGTTGCCGGTACCGGGGATGTCTGTTCACCGGCCGGGGTTGAAGGTGTGCTGACCGGTAACACAACGGGTTCCGTAGGAATTACCGTGGTATAGAACGTCCCGATCCGGCTGATCGTCACCGTGGGGGTGACCGTGCCGGTGATATTGACAATCTGAAGCGTACCATAGAGACTGTCATGGTTTGCCTGGGCATCGGCAAAATTAGGATCGATTCCCAGCGCTTTGTCAAAACTCTGCAGGGCATCGGCCGGTCTTCCCATTAATACGAGTATTTTTCCCTTGTCGTTCCAGAGGGTCGCATTCTTTATCGTGATGCCGGTTCCCTGGTTAAATGCCGAGAGGGCGTCGGGATAGTCCCCGAGTCCCGTGTAGGCCAGCCCCAGATAATCCCAGGACATGAAATTCCCGGGATCGAGCGACGTGCAGCTGGTGTAGGATTCGACAGCCCCGCCGGAGTCGTTCAGCATCATGTAAGCAGCTCCCTGGTTGCAATAGGCATCTGCATGGTTCACCTGCAGGGTGAACAGGGTATTATATTCATCAACGGATTCATTGTAACGCCCCAGCTCGAAGAGGGCGTACGCCTTGGCATTCAGGGCATCCGCGTTCCGGGATACGAACGAAAGTGACTGGTTCGCGGTAATAAGCGCGGAATCGTACTGCCCCATGGCATTGAGTGCCATGGCCTTGCCAGTGAGTGCAGGCACATAATTCATATCCAGTGCAAGGGCATTATTGAAATCCGTGATCGCACTGGCATAGTTCCCGGCAAGGAGAGCGCTCTGGCCGTACGAAGTCCACGTAGACGTATCCTCGGCAAGAACTGCGGGGATACACAGGAAAGCAACAGCAAGAACCAGAATAAGGAATTTGATCTGCATATTCTCATGACGAAATTTCCTTTGATCGCAGATGAATGTATTGATTTCCCGGGGGAAGGGTCCGGGTACTTCCTGTGCGTTATGGCATCATATTATTCCTATTCAGTGCATGGTTAGCAATAGACTTAAGCGTCATTCTTTTGCGGTCTGGTACGAATGTCCTGAAAATTTTTTCGGGTAACTTTTGCCCCCAATCAAAAAAATCCCCCACACCTACCGGGGTATTATGATAACTCATGATATTCTGGAGGGCTCCCACCTCAGGGCCTCTCCGAGGCACGGTGGGGCAATGAGTGATTTTATATTTTTTTGCTCTGTAGAAATCATTTTTTTCGAAGAGACGATACCCCCCTCTTGTGCCACCAGTCCCCCGCGGCGGACGGGGCGCAGTGCGATAACCCGGGTCAAATGGCAGGTAAAACATCGTCATCGCAACCGGGAGATGCCATAGCGGCGGGGGCAAAGCCCAAAAGAGCATCAGCGATTATTAGGTTTTCTAC
>NZ_JBAVIG010000040.1:0-4053 GCF_049686655.1 Methanoregula sp. | reverse complement strand
GCGATCCTCCCTCAGCTGATCGGGAGATATGAAGACGCTCGGTCATGTTCACTCGTCCTCGCTGAGGCTCCGGCTCGCTTCACATCACCTCGCTGCTTTTCCTCAGTTGATTGCTGGTACGATGACGCCCCTGGCTTGTCGCGTTGCTCCGGCGCCAGCGGCTGCCCCGGCCCGCTCCTCACACCATGCTTCGCATCGTGTTCGTCGCTGTTGATCGTACTCATGTCGAACGTTCAGTGACTCACTCGCGCGACGCATCAGGGGCTCGGACTCGATGCTGATGCATCTCGTTACCTTCGCACCCTGAAGCGGCGCTCGTTCGGGCCACTGCGGCCACGACCCGCCTCCCGCTTCGCTCCTCCCGCCCTTGAAAGGGACGGGCAGTCATTAGGATAACCACGGGGTAAGGTTTCCGGGTGGGGGTGGGAGGATGCGAGCCGGAACACGGCGACCATCGCCGTGTCGCGTGAGCATCGGGCGGGCCCAGGAAGATCAGGGCATCTCAACAGGACAGCCACCGGGCAGCAGTCCGGGCGGGAAGAAGGCGAGCCGGATACGGGACCGCAGTGCGGGCCCGTCGCGTGAGCCTTCGGGGTGGGCCAACTTTTGCCAAAAAAGATAATGCCAGGAGTCGATATTGTACCAACCCGGGCAGGGCTCGTGATTGGCCTCATGGTGACCCTGTCCGGGCCACCTTTTACCCGCACCGAAAAAGGATTTTTTTCTTTGTCCGGTGCAGCCACCAGCGCAGACTTTTCAGCAGCCCAAAAATGGTTGATCGTTTCTTTCGGTACTCCCAGAGTTCACGCCGGCTGATCATAGATACCTCATTACTGAGTGGAGATCCCGCTCGGCAGGGGATCACAGTGCCATGCGATCATATCCTGCCGGTGCCTCTCGGCCACCAGATTATCTAAGCCCTCCCACGCGGCCCGGGCTTTCCATGATGCGATGATCTCATCGTGCCTGTAGCGGAGATCCTGCGCTTCAGCCTGCAGCATGAATGCCCGACGTTCGATCACGGGTATTCTGGTCTCGATGCGTTCGAGTTCTTCGAGAACCTTGATCGGCATGGCATCATAAATCGAGGTCATGCCGTCACCCCTTCCGCCGCATCGGTCCCGGTTGTGCCCGGGGAGACCGGGGCAGAAACCCCGATCATGAAATCCGCTGCCTTCTCTGCTCTGCCGGCTGCATACATCACGAGATCTGCATCAGCCTTGATCGCCGTTGCCCAGTTCTGGAGATAGGCTGCCTGATTCTGGACGACAGCTGAGGAGTCGATGCCGGTAAGTGCTGCCAGGTATGCGCTCCCGATCTCGGCGACCAGTTCCTCACGTCCGTAGGTGTCGGACCCGAAGCACACCGGATCGGTTCTCTTGAACCGGTCGAGCCGGGGCCCGGTGGAGTGGATGCACTCGTGAAACATTGTCGCATAATAGTGCTCGGATGATCGGAACTGCCCGATCTCCGGGCAGGTGATAATATCCATCTGCGGGAGGAATGCGGCCCGGTCCCCCGCCGTGATTTTTATTGAGTGCCGGCCTGTGTAGTCCTGAATGACGGCATCGCATCCGAGCAGGTGCGGATTCTCTTTCAGGTCCGGCAGGTTGTAGCCCTTCTCCTGATAATCTGTCTGGGCGACATTGAAGACAACGAAGGCTTTCAGGAAACGGATCTGTTTTTTGCTTTCGGTCTCCTTGCCGTTCTCATCGGTCTTCGTGTCGGTCTTTACGGTCCGGCCCGCGTAGATAATCCCGGTACCGTGCTCGCCCTTTTGGACCTGTAGCCCTGCGGCGAGATACTGGCGGTAGGTTGCCCAAAAAGGAAGGGGATAGGAGCTGAGCCCAAGGATCAACCGGTTCAGCCCGGTGTATGCCCTGCCGCTGAAGAGATTGCGCGGGCCGTTCTCGGTCCACGGCTTCAGCCAGGGGATCTTTCCTTCAGAGAGCGCCTTTATGATCCGCTCGTTAATCTGTGCTTTTACGTCAGCGGCTTTCATGCTGTCGCCCCTGCCGGCTGGATTGTGGTCACGGAGTGCACCGGGCACATGGTCGAGACGTTCGCATATTTCCGCTCACCCTTGAGCATTCCTTTTACCTGTGCGAGCGGGGAGACGTACTGCACATCATTAATGGAGATCATCACGGCTTTGCCGGACCGGGTGATCCATGCCTTCCCGACCGGGGCCGCGTCCGCGTTCTTCATAACATCCGATATGTCATAGATTGCCGCAGGCCAGTGCTGTTCAAGCTTGCGTACTTCACTGGTGGGAATGACTGCCTGCATTGTCTTGACATCGATACGGACCGAGCTCTGATAGAGGCGGGCTGCCCCTATGTGCTCGAACTTTACATCTGTTTTTGTTGTTGGCCTCATGGTGTTTTTCACCATACATCCATCGACGTTAGAGCATATAACTCTCCGCCGTGCGCAGGGTGAAAGTAAAAGCGGTGCGTTGTCCGATTTGCGAAATAAGGTTATTGCGCAGAATTTAATTTTATTTTTACGCAAGGCCCGCCCAGGCACACAGCGCGACAGGCCGCTGATGCGTCCCGTAACCGCGCCGTGTGACCAGGACCCGCCCTCTCGGTTTCCTGTTGGTACGCGATCGCCACGGTTGGACCCACCCGACAAAGCGAGCGACCGTCCGCTGATGCGTCCGGTAACCGTCGCTTTGTCCTCCCTCCCCTACCCTGAAACCGACCTCCGTTCCTATCGCTATGACTGCCCGTCCCTTTCAAGGGCGGGAGGAGCGAAGCGGGCGGCGGGTCCGGGGCCCAGCGGCCCGAGCGAGCACCGCGACAGGGGCGCGAAGGTAAGGAGCCGCATCAGCGGCGAGTCCGAGCCCCCTGTGCGTCGTGCGAGCGAGTCACTGAGCGTCTACGTTTTCGCATCAACAGCGACGAACACGATGCGGAGCATGGTGAGAGGAGCGGGCCAGAACAGCCGCTGGCGCCGGAGCTCGCGACAAGCCAGGGGCGTCATCTTGTCAATAGGGCACAACGTGGAGCAGCGAAGTGATGTGATGCGAGCCGGAGTGCAGTGAGCGCCAGCGAGCGGAACAAGGACGAGTGAACATGACTGAGCGTTCTACGGTTCAACAAACCGGGAAACGATAGATCTCCGACCGTCATTCTAAAAGTTTCTTCTAGATCCTCAAGCAAGGCTGGCAATAGATATGTCCCACGGACCCGTGAATGAAGATGATGTAATAATTCGGAGAAATCCGACTTTGAAAATAATGGAAATAAGAAGTTGATAAATACATATTCGTGATACGTAGTATCATGACTGATTCAACGGAATCTACATTATCAATTGAAAAAATCAAATCCGAAGAGGAAGATTCTCATATAACATTACCCGATTATCAAATTTTTTCCTATCCTGCAGATTTTACCCTAGAAGTATTGAATAACAAAATGATTAGTGGGGATATAGAAGTTCGTCCTTTTCAACGACAATACGTATGGAAACCATATCAAGCGACACGATTAATTGAATCATTTCTAGTAGGATTACCAGTACCACCGATTTTTCTTTACATCGACTCAACAACTCAAAAATTTAATGTAATTGATGGCCAACAACGATTACGAACAATTCAATACTTTATCAAAGGTCAATTTGGTGCTGAATACAAAGGAAAATCTACAATTTTTAGACTAAAAGAGTTGAGCCCACTAAGTAAGTGGTATAATAAAACATTTCAAGAATTATCTGGTGAAGATAAGCGTAAATTATTAAATTGTGTTTTAAGAGCGATTGTCGTAAAACAATTAGATCCGAAAGATGATACGAGTATTTATCACATTTTTGAGCGACTAAACACTGGCGGTACCTTACTTACAAATCAAGAAATCCGGAACAGTATTTTTCAAGGAACTTTCAATGATTTATTAATTAAAAAATTAAACAAAAATGGGCTCTGTAGAATTCCTCAGTAAAAGATCCATCTGAAGATCGCAAGAATAATTTTCGAGAGGTTGTAGAGGATTAATTTGATTTTGAGTTCTTTGACCTGCGCTTGGAATTTCCGTGCTTTCAGGG
>NZ_JBAVIG010000039.1:0-2799 GCF_049686655.1 Methanoregula sp. | reverse complement strand
GACCGTCACCGGTGCGGTACGTGCCGGCGCTGTGCCATGCCATGCGGATGAACAAGGGCCCGTAGTGGCCGAAATCCGCCGGCCACCAGTCCTGCGAGCCGGTCATCAGCGCCTGCAGATCCTTCTTTACGGCCGCCAAGTCAAGGCTCCTGAACTCATCGGCGTAGTTGAAACCCTTTCCCATGGGGTTGGACAAGGGCGAGTGCTGGTGCAGGATTTTAAGGTTCAGCTGGTTGGGCCACCAGTCCCGGTTCGATGTGCCTCTGCCGGTAGCGTGTTTATTTGCTCCGCCAGTTACCGGACACTTACTGTCGTCAGTCATACCATCATCTCCTGTTTTCGATCAGGTGGACATCCTGCAGAAAGACCGGACCACTCTGCCCGGCAGTCAGGGAGTTCTGGTTGTCGGCAACCGGGATCCCCTGGTCCGTTGTGAGGATTATCTTGGCCATGGTTTTCACAGGGCAGAGTTTGCGGTGTGCGGGCAATAAAGATTTGGTTTGGGATAACGCAGCACCGTTTCCGTAGGGAATTGTGCAGGCATTTCCCAGGGCGTGCCTCATATCCCGGTTTTTCATCGCCGTAGGGTAAAACGGGGGAAAAAGCAGGGGTGTCCTGGCACATTGGCAGGAATATCAGGGAAAACTTCGTTTATCCGAGTGAGAACGTGCCGTACTTCCCACCCCCGCCCGGGTGGAGGGTGATGGTGCCGTTCCGCAGGGCCGAAATCGCATCCGCCACCTTCGGGTGGACCGCACGGATCTCCGCGACCGGGGCATCGATGAGAACGTTGATCTCGTTCCCGAACCTCCCGATAAATTCTGCATAGATCGCCTTAGATCTCTTCGTGTTCGGGGACGACACCCCCTCCATGGTCTGGATGATCTGACCGAGGGGGAGGATGTGGACATAGGGAGGACGGGGTTGTGGCGCGCTGCCCCCGGACAACTCTTTTGCCCGGTCTGATACGCCCTTCTTGATGACGCCGCCATCGGCAGGGCACCGCCAGCCGTGCCGGACTGCTTCCTCCAGCGGGTACTGGGTGAAGCACCGGACGCAGGCGGTGCGGTTGTACTTCCCCTCTTCCGGGAAGAACCCGGCGTTCATGACCACGTGCCCCTGCCGTATTGCGTCGAGCACTCCTTTTACGGTCGCATCCCGGACATCGAGCCGGTTAAACTCACGGCCGAGCTTATCGGGATGGGGGCTGTGGGCATCGGAGTTGGTGAGGAACGGGATACCGTTAAGTTCCGGGATAGCGGCCCCGTACGAACTGTCCGCAGAGAGGCCGAGTTCAAGGAAATCGATGGGCTCGCTGCCATAGCAGTCCGCTACACCGGTGCAGTACGCGTACATGGAGGTCCAGGGCGTAAACGCATGAGCCGGGCCGATCAGGGCACCGACGCTGTGGGCATGGCGGGCGATCTTTTCACCTGACAGGTAGATGTGCGGGCGCCCGGTCGTTGCGAAACTCTTGCACGTCCCTTCCATGAGCGCCTGCAGTTCGGCGAACTGGGAGAAATCTTCTGCAAGTATGAGGTGGTGCACCCTCCGCTCGTCCTCTACTTCGCCCGTAGGGACGACCACGATGCCGGCATCGTTCTGCAAAAACGGCTCCCAGGTCTTCCGCCAGACCGGGTGGAGGGCGTCGCCGGTGCCAAGCACCTGGATGCCCTTTGTCACGCACCCGGCAAGCAGCTGCTCCGGCTGCATGAAACGGGAGACGGCCATCGAGTACGGCGAGTGGATGTGGAGGTCGGCGTTCACGGGCAGCATATGTACGTGACCGGTTGTACTTCGCGGAATAAAAGAGGTGGTGATAGGGTAGTTCGCAGGGGGCTGTGGGGGGTCGTGTGGGTACAAATGACCCGCAAGGAACCGACCCTGACTGCAGGATACCACCCTCTGTTTCGGTCATGTTCACGGAGGAGGTATCGTTCCGGGGGATTGACCGGAACCGCAGGGTGCCCGGGCGGGTTTAACACGATGTACCCATGCGACCCCCCCAATCGCGTCCGGATAGTTACAGGATTTTTTGTGTGTTTACGAGTGAAATGCCGGGTTTTGGGCTACCGGGCGGGGGAGGGGGTCGCATGGGTACAGATGCAGAGAGGGTGGCCAGGGCCGGCAGCAGGGCCTGCCGGGTTTGGTCATATCCAAACCCTCATCCCCTCCGGCTGCCAGAACACCAGTACAGGTGACCTATGGTACAGGCAGTTATCGTACTGGCAGGCGAGCCGGCACGGAACTTCTCGCTCAAGGACCAGAACGACAAGACTTTCGATCTCTACGAGCAGGAAGGGAAACGCGTACTCCTCTCGTTCCACCCGCTCGCGTGGACGGAGTTCTGTGCAGCCCAGATGAAATCGCTCGAGGAGAAGCGTGAGGTGCTCGCAAAAAATAACTGCATCCCGGTCGGGATCAGTGTCGATTCGATCCCCTGCAAGAAGGCATGGGCAAAGAGCCTCGGGATCACGCAGACCCCGCTCCTCTGCGATTTCTGGCCGCACGGGGCGGTTGCCGAGAAGTACGGGCTCTTCCGGGACGCGAACGGGTTCTCCGAGCGGGCGAATGTGATTATCGATGAGAAGCAGCGGGTCGTGTTCGTGAAGGTTTACCCGGTGCATTCGGTGCCGGATATCGGGGAGATTGTTGCGTTTCTGGGGAAGTGATCAGGACATACTCTATGGTAGTTATGAGCGTGACCCCCTCTCTCCCCCAGAGGGGGAGGCAGCCCAAGGGGAGCACCCCTTGACCCCCACTTGTACGAATACTTCTGATCAACCTTCTCACCCAGCG
>NZ_JBAVIG010000038.1:0-8962 GCF_049686655.1 Methanoregula sp. | reverse complement strand
GAAAAAATTCTCACAAAATTTTCAGAACGATTTCAGAAAAAAATTTACATGAAAAATATCCGGGAAAAATTTCAGGAAAAGTTTTCCCAAAAAAAGTTTTTGAAAAAAATCCCAAAAAATTTTCAGAAAGATTTCAGAAAGATTTCAGGAAAAAATTTACATAAAAAATCCGGAAAAAATTTCAGTGAAAATTTTTTAAAGAAAATCAACGCGACAGAACCTGAAACATGATCAACCACCAGATTATCAGCACCCACAGTGAGAGGCTTTTTATCCCCAATCATGAGATCGATACATATCAAAGGTACTATGAGGACGAAGCTGATAACACGGGACGGGAGAGACGCCTTCGAGTACGAACGGGAGGAGGACGGGACGATCACGGTGTACCATGGCGAGAGATTCACATACTCACTTGTTCTTGCGGCCCCGATCTATGACCAGCTGCTCAAATCGTTTGCAGGAAAGACCGTGAGGCTCAACCATTGCCTTGCCGAGGAAAATATCGAGGACTGGCTGACACAGAAAGGGATCGCGACCAGGATCACCCAGTACCTGGCACCGGTATTGCATCATGAGGGGCACGCAGTTGAAGGGACCCGGAGAGGGACCGTCACGTTCCGGTGACGGCATTCCGGGTTTTACGGGTTCCTTCCTGCATTGACCCATAAGAAATGAGAGCCACTCCGGTAAGAAAATGGATGGCGGAGTAATGTCCGGCGGTATGAAGCCCTCTGCCCGGGTGTGCCGGGCTCACTGCCATCGTGTTGCTATATAATAATTATACCCGTCACCGCTGACTCCGATCCCGACAAGCCTGAAATTCCTGTTCAGGATATTGGACCGGAACGTGTTGTCATTGTTCTCCAGCGTATCGAACATCTGCTGTTGGGAGTCGTAGCCGGATATTGCCCACGAGATCTTGGGGATGACGAAGATGTTCGTGCCTGCACCTGCCTCTGTATCGGGCTGCGATGCACCGGTCAGCTGGGAGAGTTTCGCCTGCCGGCTAATTGTCGTGGCCAGATAAGTCGCGTGATCATCCATCTGGACCGGGGGCAGGCTGGCTGCCTGCCGCTCAAGATTGATCCTGTCCAGGAACTGCTGGGAAATGAGGGGGTTGTCGTCCGCAAGGATACCGGAAGTATAGACAAAATACGCGGCAACGGCGGCCCCGACAAGCAACATCGCGAGGAAGATTTTGAGATATTTTTTATTCCTGTTCATACCAGGCACCGGCATTGTCTGGCGGTGGTATCTTCGGATAGCATAATTGTCTGACATACAAGATCCCTGTATGTACCTGTTCTGCAGGGCTCTGGATATAAATTCAAAAAATCATCCGGGTCCGTTCAACGAACCCGCCGGTTCAACAAACGAACAGAATCATACAGGCAACCCGGCATGCGTACCAGATGCCGGGACACCAGAGGCAGAAACGGGAAGGGAAAAGATCTGCGGGCGGGGGTCGCTGCACAATATATAGGATGTGGCAGTCACAGGAATTACATCGCCTGAGTAAACCGGAATTTGCCCGCCGGCACACGGATCTCAAAAAATACACCTACTCCGGGTGTACCGGCTTCGCGTATCGTAATCCCGGTGAACCCGAGGAGTTCGCGTATCAGGAAGAGGCCACGGATCTGCCCGGTATCATAGCCTACATCGAAGATCTTCTCCTTATCGGATTCCGATATCCAGTACCCGTCATCTTCGAAGCAGATCAGCAGGTCGGCATCTTCCTTCCTCACCGAAAGGTGGATACCGGACGAACGGCTGCCGCCATTCCGCAGCGAATTCTCAAGGAGTGTGTAAAATATCCGCGGAAGCAGGGGATCTGCATAAATCTCAACTTCCTCCACGTCTGCGCCGATCGTCGCACGGTGCTCCGGGAGAAAGTTGGTTGCAGCATCGAACGCCTCCAGGATCCCCTGCCACTTCGGCGAGATGATACCACCTTCCTGGAGGACACGCATGTACACGATCTGGTTCCGGATGGATTCTATGGACCCGAGTGTCTTGTCAAAGAACTGCTGCATCTCCTCGTGCGAGTTCATCAGCTGGGCGCGTTCGAGGTGGCTTGCAATGACTGCCAGGTTGTCCAGGACATCATGCCGGGTGATGCTGAAGAGCAGGTCCATCTTGAGGTTGATATTCTGGTGGCTGACGTCTTCGGAGATCCCGAGCACGTACTGGGGAGTGCCATTCGAACCGAAGATGGGAACGATGATCATGTGGATGATCCGTCCGTCGAGATGCTTGTTAGAGATAATCTTGTTGCGCACATCGCTCCTGTTCATGAAGAGCTCGATGCTCTCCTTCCGGATGGCTGACACCATCTCCGCCGGGAAGAGGTCCTCGTCAGTCTTCCCGATCACCTTTGATGCGGGAATCAGGAAAAGCCGTTCGCTGGTCGCATTCCAGTACACGTACTGGCCGTTGTCAGCCCGTTTTATGAAGATGGCAACCGGCAGCTGATCGATCATCTCTTTCTGGAAGATCTCGTCGTCCTTCATCTTCTGGAACGCGTTCTTGAGGGAATCGACCATGGTATTGATGCTCTGTGCAAGAACCCCAAATTCGCTGCTGTCGGTAGTCCCGATCCGGTGATCCAGATCACCTCCTGCTATGATGCCTGCATCCTTTACAATCACCTGTATCGGGCGGGTCATCCTGCGGGAAAGGAAATAGGCGATGATGCACCCGAAGCAGATTGCCAGGAGGGCGATGAGCAGATGGTAGATGATCAGCTGGTTGAGCGCGTCCTGGATCAGGTTCAGATTGTACGTAATCATTACAATACGGCTCGGATCGGATCCATACATGTCATTTTTCAGGTCTATGAAGATGAAATGGGTTGTCCGGGAATGGTCCGGATCGGATATCTCGAGATCCTGGCGCGTCTTTATAACCTGCTGGAGATATATTTCGGTCTGATTATCGGTGAGGGAGTTGTTGTCGACACGGCGGCCCATGGTATTGAAAACCGCGTACTGCTCGGCATACGGATCAGCATTGACAATATTCTGGATATTCTTGTAACCATCCAGCTTCTGGTTTATCTCATTGAACGTCGGCCCGCCAAGCCCCAGTTCGAGCACGTACCGGTGATCCGGTGTAGGCATGTACGCATATTTCCGGAACTGGCCGGCCCCGAGAAGTTCACTGACAACGCGATCGGGAAAGAACCCGGAGGAATTGCGGATTCTGGTCAGGTAACTGTAAAAGTACGGGATTGTTTTGAAATCCTCCCCGAGTTCCGGGGAATAGGTCGTTTTGACAATGACACCGGATGCATTAATGATGTAGATATCGTAACCCTCCCCGAGGTTCTTCTGGATCGTTTCAAGATCCATAGCGGCAGGGTCTCCTCCTGTCCGTGCATATTCCTGGTTTACCTCAGTCAATCCCTGCATCATCCGGTCATTCATGCTGTTATCGACGACATTTGCAGCAGTATCGGCGAGTCGCATTGCCGCGTCGACATTCTGCTCGGTCTGGACCTGGAGGTTATGGGATTCGCTGTCAAAGTTATCCTTCGTGTAGAGGTAATCGTTGATGGTCTGGAACCCGACGATGGAAATGACCAGGATCACCATGAAGAGCAGGAGATAATACGAGAACGAGCGGTGTCCTGCCGGAGGAATATCCTTTGAACCCATGTGGACCTCAGGGCTTCCGGGCAGGGTCCGGATCTGCAGTACCCGGTAGATTCACCGGTAAGCCTCTCCCAGGTGTTTCTCGAATTGGAAAGAGCGTCATGATCAGGATCCTGGGAATGGTTAAGATACAGGTGCGGTTATTCTGCTCCGGCATCGGCAAGAAGCCGGAATATGATGTCATAGTTTTCGTTTTTCTCGCTCCTGTGGCGGTGCATAGCCCAGACAAGGCTTGAGTCACCGGAGGATTTGTAGGGCGTGACCTTCTTGGCATGGACATTTGCACCGCGCCTGAGGAGGAGTTCGACCGTTGCGATCTGCCCGTTCCAGACTGCAGCCATAAGAGGCGTTTCCCCGTCATTGAGGCGTACATCGATGTCCACACCTTCGGAGAGGAGGAAATCCACGATCCCGGCATGCCCGTTGATTGCCGCCGCGTACAGGGGCGTGACCCCACGGGGGGATTTTTCTTTCGGATCGGCACCGTGGCCGACAAGGTTCTTCACCACATTGATATTGCCCGTCCGCGAGGCATGGGTAAGGATGGAGATGCCTTTCTTGTCCCGGCTCCGGATATCGGCACCATTCTCGATCAGGTAATTGACACAGAGTTCTTTCTGCGGTTCAAACTGTGGCTTGAGCCGGGCGAGCATCTCCGGGGTCATGAAATCCGTCAGCGTAATCGTAGAGCTGACCAGACGCAGGTGGATGAGACTGTCGATCAGCTCCTCAATGGTCGCGATCACCGCATACATGAGCGCTGTTTTCCCCTCGGTATCGTGCAGGTCGATCGCGGTCTTCTGTTCCAGCAGCACTTTTATGATCTCGTAATTGGCCATGCTTGCAGAGGCCATAAGGGAAGTGGTACCAAACATGTTGGACTCGTTGGGATTGGCACCGGCTGCAAGGAGCAGGCTTACTGTACGGACAGGATTGTAATCCGGGTGATAGCGGGAATATTTGTAGACAATCTCAATGAGTTTTTTGTAAAACTCGTGATCCATGTTATCAAAGAATATCGAAGGGTTGGTGGATGAGACGAGGAGAGGCGTCCAGCCTTCCTCGGTCTTCTGGGAGACACTGGCATTAAATTTCAGCAGGGTCCTGACATATTCAAAGTTATTCTGGAGGCAGGCAAAGGTCAGGGGACTGTACCCGTTGATGGTCGGGAGGTTGACATCCGCCCCGGATTCCAGGAGAACACCACAGATCCGCGGGTCGTCGCTCAGCATCGATTTGACGAGAGGCGTCTCGCCGTGTGAACCCCGGTAATTGACATCGATTCCTTTTGCGATCAGGGCACGTACTGATTCCAGGTTGCCGTATTCAATGGCATCCATCAGCTGCAATTCCGGTGTGCGGGGGGGCATCAGTAAGGACTCCGGGAATCAAACTCGTACAAGTATTTCTAATACAATTCCTGATATTAAAAATTAGATCGTTTATTCCGGTGCCGTGCATATACGCATGCCTGATGAATTCCCGGAATATGTGTCCTATACACCCGGAAAAAAGAGTGATTATTTCAGGGCTTCCGTTATTACTTCCTTGACTTTCGCATCCTGCTCGGCGGCAAGTGCCGTTGTCAGTGCCTCCCCGACCTTCTTACCACCAATGGCTCCCAGGGCCCGTGCCGCCATGATACGGACATACGCGTTCTCATCCCGCAGGAGGATAACCATCGGCTCGATGACATCGGAATCGCCCAGTCCCCGCAGCCCTTTTGCCGCCATGTACCGCACGTGTTCGCGGTTGTCCTTGAGGCCCTGGATCAGGGGCTTGATGGCTTTCTCGTCGGCAATCTTACCAAGTGCTTCGGCTGCACGGTACCGGGTCTCCCACCGGGGTTCTTTCATGGCTGCCGCGAGAGGTTCTACTGCTGCTTTCCCGATCGAGGAGAGAGCAAGGGTAGCCTGTGCCCGGACAGATTTGTCAAAGTCCGCGAGGGCTTCGATAAGTGGCTGGATCGCCCGGGGACTCTGCGCCTTCCCGAGCAGGTACGCTGCATACTGCCGCACCTGGGGATCCGTGCTGTCCTGGAGCGCCTTGATGAGCCCTTCGAGCCCCAGCTTCTCCAGCTCTTCTCCACCTTCCGGTTTCTCCGGGATTATTGTCTCGGTCATAGTATCACCATGAGATATCTCCCGTATTCTTATATAAGGGAGATCCACGACAGTCCCGCTGGAATCAGGTATGAAGGAAGGAAACGCGTATTAAAAAAAGGGGCGGGGTTTGCTCTCCCGCCCGGGTATGGATTAGTATGGGATATTGCAGTGCTGCATAGTTGTGGATGAGGATTCGTTATGTCCTTGTAAAGTGTCCATTCCCTCGCTCACGGGCTCGCGATAACCTCCAAACCATCTGGATTGTATCCTCGTCCTGCCGGGTTCTGTCTGCCGGGGGGGCTCGTGTACATGTGCCCTCTCCTGTTGGCAGAACCCGCATCCGTCCCAGGGTGGCTGTACCGATTATCATTCAGATCCTGTGCAGGTCCCCGGGGTGTTACCCGATACCTCGCACCATTTCATGAACAGAACGCCCCCAGGCGTACTGACAGGACATCGAGAGACTGCGCAACGGAGAGAACACCTTGGGCAGTAGTCTGTGGCAGGTCTTCCCGTACGAGAATCTCCCGGTAGGTATTCCTGAGGGATTTGATGATTCCGTTCAGCTGGGCAATGGCAGCCCGCGCCCCGGGAACATTGCCGGATTTAACCTGGAGCAGGGTGGCTGCGATCTGGGCATGGCCGGTATCGACCAGGACCCGGGTATTCGAGCAGTTGATTCCCAGAGAGGTGAGATCAGCGTTCATCATGCCGGAACGGGTCAGCACCCCTTCGCCCTGATCCAGCAGGTTTCCCTCCATTTCGCGTTCGGGAACGATCTTCTTTGCCGCCCGGATTGCCTGTGCATGTCCTAGCGTCGCACCATGGATCGTCTTTCTGGTCTGGTCGGTATTGGCTTCATTCCTTGCCCGTAATGCAGTCTTGTGTGTGCTGCGCATTGTGGTGATCTCCGTAAGGTTCTTCTGTGCTGAGATAGTTTCATACCCGCTCTCCTGTAATTGCATGATAGTACTGCCAGACTGCCCCACACGCTAATCCGGGAGACCAGGGCACATGCTGGTCTCCCAGTACCGGTCTTTTGCCTGAGTGCCTGCAGGGTTCCCGGATGTCCCAAGCTGGACTGCCTGCCCGGGTGTTTCGGTGTTTCCACCGGCTTCCTGGAACCGGGCGTCCGTTTCCCCACGAAACAATTCCGCGATCCTGCGGAGATCCGGTGCATCGTCCCTGAGATCAGCGGATGTTATCGAACGGCTGATGTTCTCCTGGCAGTTTACAAAGTCCCCGTGGATGGGAGAGAGAGTGCCGGTCGATCCATTGACGGAATCGAGGTACGTGATGGTTGCCTGCATGCCGGCGTCCTCCCTGGCTGAAAGCCGGAGCAGGTGCGCCTGGCCTGGCGGGACCTGATCATCGACCAGCGGAAACGTTCCGGTAACAGCCGTTGGCGGTGTAACGGATACAGGCACAGGTGCACCCGATGCCTGGGACGGAAGTGTGGCCATTGCGAGCAGAATCCACCCCGCGGCAAATAACAGAAGAGAAGATTTTGCTGACATGACGTTCTGCCTCAGGTTTTTCAAGGCTCCATCCTCCACGATGGAACTCTGCATACACGGTCAGCAGGGAGTATATTAAATTCGTAAAATCGGAAGAGTTGGATCATGGAACCTGCTGGTTATCCCGGAACGGGCCGGGGAAGTGACTCATGACTTCAAAAAAAACCGCAGTTAACGACGTGCTTTTATATTTCCCTGACTATGGATTGTATATGAACTACAAGGTTTTTGCCCTGCTTCTGGTAATCATTGCCATGATTGCTGCAGCAGGCTGCATGGGGCTTTCCTCTGGCAGCGTCTCCGCGCCAGGTGCCCCCACGGATATCACCCAGATCTCCACGTCAAACAGTCGTCTCATGACTGAAGCAAAAGCAGCCCCGGGGGTAAGTGGCGGGTCTGCCGGGATACCGGTGCCTGCCCCGTTACCGACTGCCGGCGACATTACCGGTCCCGGTATCGACACCAAGATTATCAAGACCGCAGACCTGACTCTCGAAGTCAGGGACGTACCCGGCACGGTCGATGCCCTTAAGGCATTAGCAATCGCCCAGGGAGGTTACCTGTCGTCAACAAACATCCAGAACAATTACAATAACCAGCTCTCCGGTACCGTCACGATCCGTATCCCGGAATCAGGATTCGACGATGCCATTGCAGGAGCAAAGGCACTCGGGACCGTCAAGTCGATCTCGACAAGCGGGCAGGATGTGACCGAGGAATACGTGGATCTCCAGGCACAGAAGACGTCATACACGAACCAGCTGGCCCAGTACAATGCGATCATGAAGCAGAGTACAACTGTTGAGGATATCATCAAGGTGCAGGAGCAGATAGACCAGGTCCAGACACAACTCGATCAGCTGAACGGGAGGCTGAACTACCTGAACAACAGGATCGATCTCGCCACCATCACCGTCTATCTCCAGGAGCCTGAACCGGTCGGAGGGCAGACTGGCCATGACTTCGTGGCTACCCTCAACGAGGGGATAGCCGGGTTCTTCGGTATGGTCGACGCGATCATCATCTTTCTCCTGACTATCCTCCCGCTCATAATCGTCGGGGCCATCGGGTACGGTATCTACCGCTGGAAGAAAAGCAAAAGCCCTCGGCTGCCGACCGCGGATAAAAAAGAGAATCCCTGATTTTCAATTTTATTTTTCTGCTATCCGATCATTCTGCTATCCGATCAGGATGCGAATCTTCCTGGGTTCACCGGGCACCAGTATACCGGATGCCATGGATCCGGTAGCCGGCTGGATGCCCTGCGGGTCAGCAGTTTTCCGGGTATTGGTGTGCACGTGCCATCATTGTGTAAACTGTACCGTCGCACCGCAGCCCGGATAATTTCGCGAAGCTCTTCTTGCGTGCTCTATCGCTTCAATCTGTATTTCCTGCACAGTCTGCCCGGAATAGCCTGAGGTCTGGATGGAGATGATGGATATTCCCGGCCTGCGCAATGACCGGCCCCTGACGGATGTCCATGCTCGTGCTCCGGTTGCAGGGATCAATGCCTGTTGTGTGGAACCAAGCGCCCCGCCACCAGCGCATCTCGTCTTCATGGAGCTCGTATGATATGCTCCTGTAACAGGGCCGGGTTCAGGCGGGCAAAGACCAGGGATGCAGGTACAAAAATGCCAGGGATTGCCGCACCGGTACGTTGAACGCCGTGACAGAAAGCAGG
>NZ_JBAVIG010000037.1:0-26189 GCF_049686655.1 Methanoregula sp. | reverse complement strand
GGATACCCTCAGGACAGCCAATCCAGAGATTACCGTCTGCGTCAAACTCAATAGTGGTGATATAATCGCTCATCAGGCCCTCAGAAATATTACCAAGGTCGAGATGCCTGGTAGACCAGGTTCCGTTATATGCAGAAAGTCCAAAGGAGGTAGAAATGATGACACTTTTATCGGGACTGCTCACCATGTCTGTGATCTGGGCAGAGTGAATCATATCATGAGATGGGATGAACAGCGTGATGGTATACGGGACAGCCGGGGCTGACTGATTTTGCAGATCTGCCGATACTGGTACAAAAAGAACGAGAATCAGGATAAAAACAACAATGCTAGAGTTCGGCTGTTGTGCCATCTGCTCTCCGGATGCTGAACTTACCGCTGTTGGCAGGGAGGAACGTTACCGATCGCCCGCATTTGCCGCCCACGTCTTCCCTGGCAACGTGGATATGGTGTTCCTCCAGGAGAGCCCTGACCTTGATCGCATTTCTTTCACCGATATTGAGATTGGCACCGAAATACTCAAACATTGCAGCTCCCCCCGCCATCTTTGCGACCAGGGACCGGTTTTTGCAGCCCATGGCATTGAGTTCCTTGATGATTGTCGGGACTGCAGTGTCCGCATATTTGCCCGGCCGGTCGTTCCGTCCGGCACTCTCCGGCAGCATGATGTGGACCATGGCCCCGACTTTGAGGGAATCGTCATATAAGGTAAGGCCGATGCAGGATCCCAGTCCGATCGTCATCATGGGAAACGAGCCGACCCGGTATTCGCCAATCCCGATCATCGCGGTCTGCTCATTTTTTGAATGTGAATCGGGCATCGTCTTCACAACGCTTATTAAATACTTTTCATCATGTTTTCCATCAGTTCAACAATTCTAGCCAGTGTGGAAGGTTCCGGGAGCATAATGATATCGCTGTCAATCTTATGCTCCTCACAGACCAGTTCTGTGGAGAAGAGCAGGACATCATCGACCTCTTCCGACATCTGGGCAATCAGGCTTGACATGGTTGCATGCGCCATGTCAAGGCTCAGGGCCGGTGGTGAAGGGAGCATGATAAATCCGAGCAGTTCGGCAGTGGCATCCAGGAATGCCGAGACCATGATATTGCCCACTTCCAGCAACGCGCTCTCGTCCATCTCGTTCATAGTCCGGTTCATATCGGTCAGCCCGAGCATAGTGTTGGTCAGGCGTATTGCGGACTCACGGGAAATATAGAAGATGATATATCCCCCGTGGGGGATCTCGCCCTGGAGCTCAAAGGCGACCATGGCGGCAGATTCCTCCCCCATATAGTTCCCGAGTTCTGAAATATCGATCGCCTTGATGGCGGGCACACTCATCTCCACGGTACTGCCCAGCATCTGGGACAGGGTGGTTGCTGCGTGTGCAGCGCCAATATTTCCGAGTTCCTGGATTGCATCGGATTGAACGCTTGTTAGTTTCATGTCTGACTCCTACACCATCGTATTTACGTCAAGCACGGGCACGACATCACCATCTCCGAGGATAGTGACGCCGCTGACGCCCCGGGTGTTCCCGATAAACCTGCTGAGGGGTTTTACAACGACTTCCTGTTTGCCTTCGACAACGTCCACGGGAATACAGCACTTCCTTTTCTGGTATTGTACAATAATTAGAATCTCACAGACCGCCGATGATCCCATCATATCGCTCAGCCAGTATATCTGGAGCACCTCATCCCGGAGCAGGATCGCCTCACCCTTGCCGATGTGGTGGGTAGTGTCACGTTTGAAATTTGCCACCTCAACAATACTGCTTATGGGTATGGCGAGACGCTTGTTGTTTATCCGGACGATCATGACATCGACGATTGCCATCGTCGGCGGGAGGAGGAGCTCGAACCGGCTGCCTTTCCCCTCCGTGGTTTCGACGCGGATTGTGCCTTTTAAGGCTTCAATGGATCGCTTGACCACATCCAGCCCCACCCCCCGCCCGCTGATGTCCGTGATCTTGTCAGCAGTGGAGAAGCCCGGCTGGAAGAGGAGATCGATTGCCTGATCCGTAGTAAGGGTATCAGACGCTTCCTGGGTAAGCAGCCCTTTCTCGACTGCCTTCCTCTTCACTTTCTCAATATTGATGCCCCCGCCATCGTCGATCAATTCGATGATGACATTGTCCCTGTCCCGGTGGGCGGACAGCTTGACAAATCCTTTCCTGGGTTTTCCCGCGTTCTCCCGCACCTCCGGTGATTCAATTCCGTGGTTGACCGCGTTCCGGATCAGGTGCAGGAGCGGGTCGTTCAGCCCGTCCATCACACTCCTGTCCAGCTCGGTCTCCCCACCTTCAATGACAAAATCGACTTCCTTGCTGTCGTACTGGGCGACATCACGGACAACCCGCGGCAGCCGGTTGAATATCTGGTTGAGCGGGATCATCCGGATGTTCATCATCAGGTTCTGGAGATCCGATACCGATCGATCGACCATGCCAATCGCTTCATCCATCTCCTTGATGTGGTGCTGTTCAGCGATCTGCTTGAGCCGGCCCCGGTTGATCACGAGATCCTCGACAAGGTTCATGATATGGTCGAGCTGGTGGATGTCGACCCTGAGGTGTTTGATCTCACGGTTCTTGTCTGGCCCGGCAGCTTGTTTTTTATCAGTATCCACACCTTTTGGTGACGGGGATTCCTGTTTTACTGACGGTTTTATCTCAACATTGGCGATTTCTGTGCCCAGCGCTGCGGTTTTAAGTGCCTCTTCGCCGGCATCGCTCGCAATACGGAGATCCAGCGATCCGTCAAACTTTCCCTCATCGATTGCCACTTTGGAAGGAGTTATTGATGTGATGGTTCCCAAGGCCTCAAGATTACCGATTGCAATCATTGCCCGCACATCTTTCATCATGCACTCGCTTGCAACGGTTATCCGGATGTCGTACTCGGGAAGGTCCCCGGTATCAGGAGATGGCGCTGTATCCGGATGAGATTCTTCCGGGACTGATGACGGGGAGGGAACCGGGTGACCGGTTGTTTGCGCTTTGCCACCCCGTTCCCCGAGCCATGACTTCAGGGCGTGGACCTGTTCGTCAGGATTTTTGGATGATGTGTCTCCCCCGGATTCTACATCGTCGATCATCTGTTCGAGTACATCTGAACAGGCAAGGAGAATATTGCCCAGCTCCTGGGACATCTCCGCGTTGCCGCTCCTGATCAGCTGGAAGACATCCTCCATTGCATGGCAGAGGCGTTCCATATCGGCAAAGCCCATCGATGCCGAAGCGCCTTTCAGGGTGTGGCATGACCTGAAGATCTCATCAATGGCATTCTGGTCCGCTCCTTTTTCAAGAAGGAGGAGGTTTTTCACAAGGTTCTCATGGTTTTCCCGGGACTCTGCGACAAAAAGACCCCGGTATGCCTCAAACTCAGACATAGGTATCCTCCATCTGGAGTACGGTTCGTTCGATCTCCCGTGCCAGCCGGTTGAGCGGGAGAACCTTGTCAACAGCATTCTTCTGGATAGCGGACCTGGCCATTCCATAGACAAGGCAATCCTTCTCGTCGCAGATGAGGCTTATGCCACCGGCCTCTTTGATTGCGTGTGCCCCTTCCCCCGCATCGTTTCCCATGCCGCTCAGGATAACCGAGACGATATTTTTCCCATAGACATGGCTTGCGGATTCGAATGTCTTATCGACTGCCGGACGGACTGCGTGGACCGGTGGAGTATTGGAGTGGATAATCCGGCCGGTTTTTATATTGCTGGCGTTCATATCGCCGCTGATGATGGTGTGCACACCGGCCTTTGAAAGGAGGATCTTCCCGGTCTCGATCACGTCCCCGTTCTCAGTCTCCTTGACCGGCATCGTCGCGATGCGGTTGAACCTCTCGGCGAGTGCCGCAGTAAATCCCGTTGGCATATGCTGGGTAACCACAACACCTGCGGGGAGGTCTGAAGGGAGCTCTGCCAGGAGCGTATCGAGCATAGGTGGCCCGCCGGCAGAAGAACCGATGAGCACAACCCGTTCAGCCGGGCCCCCCTTAACACAGGGCTTATGCTCGGCAGGTTTGGAAGGAAGAGTGACGAGATGCTTGATCTTTGAGACCAGCTCATCCCCGATCTCCCGCACATGGGGGATATCCTTGGGTTTGAGCATAAAGTCGTCAGCACCCAGCCGGATTGCCTGGTGCGTCATCTCTGCATCCCTGGATGTCAGGGAACTGACCATCAGGATCTTGGGGTGACGCTTGTATTTCCTGAGCTCTTCAAGTACCTGGATACCATTCATCTTAGGCATCTCGATATCGAGGGTGACCAGGTCCGGCTCAAGGCTCTGGATCTTCTCCAGGGCATCAATTCCGTTGGATGCCGTTCCCACTACTTCTATTGACGGGTCTTTGGTCACCATATCCCGGATGACCGTCCGCATGAACACGGAGTCATCAACGATGAGTATTTTCACCATAACGTCAGGACGCAAGGACGTTCTTGACTTCTTCGAGCACTTTAGGGGCCTGGAACGGCTTGACAATATAGCCTTTGGCACCGGACTTGATGGCAAGCTTGACCATCTGTTCCTGTCCCACCGCTGTACACATGACAACCCGGGCAGCGGGATCAATTGCCTTTATTCCTTTCAATGCCTCAATGCCATTCATCTTGGGCATCACAACGTCCATGGTGACGAGATCCGGTTTAAGTTCCTTGTATTTTGCCACAGCCTCTTCCCCGTCCCCGGCCTCACCGGCGATGGTATGTCCACCGGAGAACAGGATATTTTTGAGAAGCGTTCTCATGAAGAGGGTATCATCTACGATCAGAATCTTTCCCATTGACGATCAAGTACCTGATTGGGATATTATTACATAAAACAGTATGGGATTAAAGAAACGAGGGGTTTTAGTTTGTTTGAGATTTTGTGGCGTCGGAAATATACCGTACGCCTTTTGTGGTGAGCTGGACTTCCCTCCGGATTGTAACTACTTCAGCAATCCCAAGGTTGAGGATTTTGTCGTAGATTGAATCGAGTTGTTTATGGGGAAGATTCAGCATATTCTCGATCGCATGGGAGTCCATGCCGGAGTAAATAAGCATGGCAACCTGCTGGTCGACACCGTCTAGTTCGGTGCCTTTCATATCCATGCCTTTTGTGGTCTCCTTGAGGAAATTGTAGAGAACCTGGAGTGTTGAAAGCGGGCAGAGAACGAAGCTCGATACAACTTCACCGGATTCCAGGTGATTGATCCTGACTACGTCTGTTGGCTTGTTCTGGACTTCCCGTTTCGTGAGTTCGATGGCGGCAACTTCCATGACCGGTACGCAGATCTGTTTTGTGGCACTTACAAACCAGATGCCGGAATGAACGACGACGACACTGCCTTTCTCCCACTGGGCATCCTTGATCATGACACCGCCTTTGATTGCAGGCGACATGAAGTAGGCCATCAGCCGGTAGGCATTGCAGGACCCAAGAATGAGTTTCTTTATGACTGCCAGTACCTTTTCCACGGAAAGTATTTTGTAAACAACCTCGGTATCCGTTTTTACGGTAATGATAAGGACATTTTTCCTTTCGGCCACGTCAGAAACAGTCTTAAAAAGGATCTCCTTGTTGACAGGTTCCGGCAATGCAATCCGGTCCTCACCCACACCGATCTTGACAACGACCCAGGTATTGTTGTGTTCAATCTTTGCCGGGACTTCTTTCATGGTACCTCTCGGGATTTCTTAAGAAATTTTTCATACTATGGAATATATGGTAATTACGTTTCTGTTGTTCCTGTGTTTATTTTATTCCATTGGCAGGGGGCTGGTTTTTCTCCTTCGGTTTCTGGACAACGCTCATCCTGTCGAACATGTCCTTGAGTTCATTCTCGATCTCCCCCGCGGGCGCCTTGAAATCCTTGAGTTCACGCAGCAGGCTGACGTCTTTCTCCTTTTTAACCGTTTTTACATCAGACGCTATGGAACTGAGAAGATCCTCGTCACTGCCACCGGAAGCGCTGGCAAAGGAGGCCATGTCGGACTGGACGTTGACCTGATCCTCTGACATATCTGCACCTTTTGGGGCATCCGATGGCACCCATGCAGTCTTGACAACTCCGGAATCAGCCGGGGGTGCAGCGGGTGATGGTGCCGACGGAGCAGGGTCCTCATGTGCAGCAGCCGGCTCAGCAGACGTGCCTCCCATCCCCACCATATCGTCATCGGGTTCCACGTCGTCAAGGCTCAGGTTTTCAAGATCGCCGAAATCGGCATCAAGTGTATCCCCGCTGTCCAGGCCTTTGAACGCATCAAGTCCCCCATCACCGGAAGTCCCCTCATCGGCAGGCAGTGAAGCCAGGCCGGCGGAGTCTTCCGGTGATGGCATGGATAATTCAGGTTCCGGAAGTGGAAGGCCGGATCCTCCGGTTGTGCCCTCCCCGTCAGGAGATGGGAAGGATGCAACCTCATCATCCAGCCCGTCAAGAAGTCCTGGATCGAATTCATCGTTTGACAAGCTGAGGAATGGATCGGTATCTGTAGCAGATCCCCCGGTCCCCGGGCCCGCCCCTCCAAGCGGTGGTGATGCGGCTGTGCTGCCCGTTGCCGCGGGAAGTGCACTCTTTGTCACCTTCTCGCTGACGGTTTTATCGAGCATCTTGTTGATATCTTCGACTTTCTTACCTTGTTTTGCCCTCGCACTGAGGATAGTGCCGAGGGACCCCACGGAACTCATGAATGCATTAATGTGGAGCCGGATTCCCCCTGTTGTCGCAGGGACTTTTGGTTTGGTCTCCTTAGCACCGGTTTTCTGGACGGTTTTTTCTTCTTTCCTTGGAGTCTTCTGACCAGAAGACGGTGCGGATTTCTCAAAAAATTTCATTTCATCAAGGCGTTTGAGAAGACCGGTCTTCTTCACGGAAACAAGTTTTGTACGCACTTCGTCGATGGTGGCAAGACCCAGCAGGAATGGCATGATAATTACGATAATTATCATCATGCAGAGCAGCTGGATAAGGGTAAAATCAAAGAAAATCAGGATTAACCCGAACACCAGGATGGTAAACAACATGAGTATTCTGCGTATTCGTGCGTCCACTTCAACCTCCGCTTGCTGATGTTCCCGCTGATGCCATTTGCTGCAGTCCCTCCGGGCTGAAGAACATGTTCACGCCAATGGGTGCGACAAGGAGCACAAGTCCCGTCAATGTACAGAATAATGCCGCATAGAAATAAAACATATACCTGTCCCCGCCTCCTACAATCCGTGCAGCCGTGATATTGGATATCGTAATAATTGTCAGGATAACTACCACGAAAAAACCCATATCTTTTTCAGGGAAATTCGTAAACATGCTGAGCCCGCCAAGTGCACCATTTGCCGACATCCCGCCTCCGCTCATACCGGCTGATACCGACGCGGCTGAAGATGAATTCTGGAACTGTGCCATCATTGAACCTACAGAACCGGTCAGGACTACCATGATACGGAAGAGGGCAACAAAAATCCCTGCCATCGCCACATGCATCGGTACGAGCAGGACGATAAAACTTTTCGCATGCATATCTTTCTTTTCCCGCAGCAGGGTTTGTTCAAGCATGGATGAACCCACAACTGTGCCGATAGCTTCCGGTGGACCGCCAAGGGTGATTGTGTCAAGATAAATGTTGAGATATTTATAGATAAGATTGCTGCCGGATTCGCCAATGAACTTGTCCCAGATCTGTTTGTCGTCAAGCCCGAGATTCATCTTGGAATATACCGAGTTGACCAGCGGTTCGAGTGCCGTCAGCGATTTCTTGTCGATCGTGCCAAGTGCATAAACTGCCGTTGTGCCCTGTCCTCCCATCACGGCACCAAAACTCCTGATGAAGGTTGAAAAATCATTGTCCCGCATCGTGATGTTGGAATCGTCAATAAACCCGATGATCCCAAGAGGTGCCATCAGGACACCAATAAGGATATAGATCATTCCGGCACTGACGCCAAGAAGGGCAAGTACGATAACAGCCGCGATCGTTAACGGGACAATAATCCGTTCCATTGCATGGATTGTCTGTTGTTCCCTTGAGGAGTGTGCCGTGAGGCCATGGGATTTGGGATCATCCGGTACAGACTGGTACATCAGGAGATTGCCAAAGAAACAGATGACAAGAATAATCGCATATGCGATGTTGAGGGTCGATTGCGTGCCCGCAGGGGAATAGATCGCTATGGAGATCATCATGGTGACGGCAATGACCGTACCGGACAGGAGCATTGCGATATAGGCGTCTCCCCATTTTTTCAGCAGCTCGAGACCCTGTTCGATCTGGCTCCGGTATACGCTCCGTACGGTTGCCAGCTCGTTCTTCAGGAAGTCATCATCAGGCTGGCCGGATTCTATTGCATTTGCATACCGGTTCAGCATGCTCTGGAGATTTGTGTTTTTTGTGCGCTCGGCAACGATACTGAGGGACTCAGAGTAACTGTAACCCCACTTTTTGACATACGTATCGACCTTGGCGATGTATTTTGCCGATACGTATTCCTTGCGGTTTGCGGCATAAGAAAAAATTTCCGGGCGGGCGGCACTGGCGAGCGCAAGGGATGCCATGTATGTATTCATGAAGAGCAGGTCCGCGCTCATCTTCTTGTTTTCCGTGACCTGGGCCAGAGTTTCCTTGATGTCCTCTATCGTGGAGGCAAACGGGAGTTGCCTGCTTTCCTTGGCTTCGGCTGGATCGGGAACAGGATCAGCCATATCATCCACCGATTGTCAGGAGCCCCTGTTTCTTGATCTTTGTCATCATATGGAACAGGTCCCAGAACTTAGTGTACCCGGCTTTGTGGAGCCTTTCCAGGATCTTTGCCCGTTTTTCTACTTCAAGGTAAATCTCGGCTTTCCGGCTGTCAGGGATGCCCAGCATCGTGGCAATCTTGTTTTCGAGCAGGAACGAACTGCCTTTCCCTGTCCAGACGAATGTGTCCGATACCGGCTCCCAGGTGAACATCTGCACAAACGTGAACCCCTGTGTCTCGGCATTGAAACCGACCAGCTCGTTGCAGCTGATCATCCGGCGGACGAGCTGCCCGTCAGGGCGCTTTACTGCACTCTGGATGACAACAAGGTTGAGGTTATCCACATAGGTCTTGGGAATATTGATCGGATCCCCGCAGAGACGCTGGATCAGTTTTTCAACGGAAGCCGCGTGGAATGTGCTCATTACCGGGTGACCTGTCTGCATGGCACCGAAGGCAACGGCTCCTTCAACCCCTCGGATTTCCCCGACAAGGATCTGGTTGGGACGCTGACGAAGTGCCGCTTTCAGGAGATCAAACATCGATACTTCACCAGCTGCCCCTCCGCCTTCTCCTTTGCCCTTCGCAAGCGCAACTTCGCGGATCCAGTTGCGGTGAGGAACGTTCAGTTCGGGCGTATCCTCGATAGTGACGATCTTGTTCTCCGGTGGGATGAATGTCGTAATTGCATTCAGGAGTGTTGTCTTCCCGCTTGCGGTCTCACCGGAAACAAAGAGTGACATCCCGTACTCAACACAGATCCAGAGATACGCAGCAGCCAGGTAGTCGATACCATTACTCTCGACGATATTGAGGATGCTTAAGGGGACCTCGTTCACTTTACGGATGGTGAAGTTGCTCCCGTGCCGGGAGATGGCGGTCCCGTAGACAATGTTGATACGCGAACCGTCGAGAAGGGTTGCATCGATGACCGGGTTCCGGTAGGTGATGGGGCGCTTGATCCGCTCCGCCATCTTGACAACGAATTCATCAAGCTCACTGGATACCTTGAATTCAATAACGGATTTCAATCCTTTGAAGATCTTGTGCTCAATGAAGATCGGGCCTACGCCGTCACAGGAGATATCTTCGATGTACGGGTCTGACAGGAATGGCTTGAGGACTCCCATGTCGATCTTGTCACGGATCAGCAGGTATTCGATGGCGCGGTATTCCTCGTTGGTGAGGATCACTTTTCCATCGGGAGTCATGGGAATCTGGAACTTTTTCTTGACATTCTTCATCTTGTCTTTTGCCGTGAAGTCTGTGTTGAGGAAATTCGTAAGCTTCGATTTGAAATCCTGCTGGCCGGGCCCCCCCCCGGTGAGTGTTGCTATATCAACGTTCTTCGGGCGTGTGACCGCTACGTTTGCCAGCATCTTCTTGATCACTTCGGCCCGTTCCTTGTCGCTGATAGGATCTTCTTCAAGTGCATCGATAAGATCGATTAGTTTCGTCTCGATGACCGGCAGCATTTGGCTGACACTGTGGAGGAAAGACGGTTCGATCGGGATATAGAAGTTCCTGACATCATCAGGGTCGGGGAGAATATGGACGAAGGTGGTGTCATTTACCGGGTATATGATGTTGGGACTCTTCATTGAACGGAGGTCTTTTTTCAACTCCGACAGGAAGAGCGGAATCCCATAGGTATTGACCGGGAATGTGTGGAGGTATTCGAGGAGATGAGGGCTGGCCCTGACATATTCTTTGGCATTGGCCGGAAGCATCTTGTAGAGCGCACTGGATTCGATATCATTGTAAAAATCGATGGTGTTATCTATGGTTTCAGGCTTGAACGGCAGATTGACCGCAACGGATAGTGTACCCATATCAGACCTTCGCAAAACTCATCGGGATGACCTTCATGCCATATCCCGGATGGACTTCGAAACTAACAAGGTTTCCGGTGGTCTTTCGTGCGCCCCTGACCTTGATGACTTCCATGACCATCACGTATTTATCGCCGACCAATGCTTTTTTCATGTTCAAGTGGGCATCGCAGATGGACCGGATCCGTACAAGCGTGTCTTCCTCAAAGGCGTAGGTGTGGAGCGTGACAAGGATGGTCTTGCCGTGATCAACAAGGGATTTGCAGTTGGTGAAGAAGGTGAGGATGGCATCGGTCTCGGCATATTCGGTAAACAGGGTCAGGGAATCGACAATAATTACCTGCGACTTGCTCTGCTGGATGTGGGTTATGAGGTGGGCAAGGATGTTGACCATCTCCTCTTTCTTCCATTCGAACCCGACCACGTGGAGGGGGAAGATCTTGAGGTAGCCCCAGGCAAAATATTCTGAGATATCGAGGCTCATTGATTCCATCTGTTTGATGAAACTCTTGCTGGTACTCTCCGTAGTGAAGAGATCGACGGACAGGCCCTGTTTCATAGCCCCCCAGATGATCTGCTGGGTGAGCACGCTCTTGCCGGTATCGTTCTCCCCTTCGATGAGGGTCAGGGACTCCATCGGGAGACC
Organism: Methanoregula sp.; assembly: GCF_049686655.1. Taxonomy (GTDB): domain Archaea; phylum Halobacteriota; class Methanomicrobia; order Methanomicrobiales; family Methanospirillaceae; genus Methanoregula. The sequence continues at coordinate 14,982 of NZ_JBAVIG010000037.1, read as the reverse complement.
ATCGGCTATCTTTTTATCGAGCTCGGTGTTGCCGGTCGATATGATCCGCCGGTCTTCACCTCCCATCAAATCTGATATTGTTGCCATCCTGAATACTCCCTGGATATTATGGATTCAATACTGCAGAATATGCAGAAACCCCGGTGCTCGTGGTAAACTGGAAGTTTTCCAGATGGAAGAGGTCCGGACTCTCCCCGGCAGGAATATTGGCCCTGATCCTCAACGTCACTCCCGGGTCCAGTTCTCCTTCATGAATGTTATCATTTACAAACCCGGCGATCTGCCATCTCCCCGGATCCGGAGTTCCGGTTTTTGTGCTGTCATATGTCAGGTGTGTATACCCGTTTGATTTATCAAACGAAAAAACATCCAGATGAGGCAGGTCAGTGACCGTCTCTTCTCCGGTATTCGTGATATTGAAATTCATGTAGCTGCTGTTATCAATCCACTCATCAGACACGATGATACTGGTTCTTAGCCGTATCTCGTTCAGGAGCGTCATATCTTTCTGGGCCGTGACTACGGTTTCGGCGGTCGACAATGTACCCCCCACAAGAAGGTACGCTACCACGACAAGAAGGAGCACTCCTATCGCGGCCCCGATCAGTTCTGCAACGGCCACGGTATTTCAGCTCCCCGCGGGATTGAATGCCGCGAAGTCCGTAGATCTCCAGATCCCATCGGGAAGTATGAACTGGAAGTATACCGTGTCTCCGCTGGACGGTGAAGGTATCTTATCCGTATACACGGTGATCAGGAGAGTCTCTCCCGGATCCCAGTACTGGTTATTATTGGTATCATACAATTCTGCAGTCCATGTCCCGGAATTTCCGCTATATCCATAATCGTAGGTAAGGCGATCAAAACCGCTGTCGGCACCGGCAAAGACGTCTGACCGGTTGGTGATATCAGACAGCGGTATCCGGGAACTGCCGACATTTTTCATCCAGATTTGTGCAACACCGGGATTCTGTGGTGATCCCCCATTATAATTGGCAAATGAGGTTACGATCTTGAAATCCGTGCGGAGACGTTGGTCAGATTCATGGGTGGCAGACTGGAATGTCCCTGCCATAGTATATACAACCGGGAAAACCGCATTGATGAGCACACCTGCCGCTATAACAGCAGTGATCAGGAACATAGCGGTAGTGAATGTCTCGGCAGACATCTATCAGATCCTGTCCGGGAGGTTCATCCATTCTTCATCTTTCTCTTTATTATGAGACGAACTTTTCTTCTCATTGAGTGAGATTGTGGACAGATCTATACGTTCTTCAGGTTTTCTCCCGGGAACGACAGGCTCCTGCTGGCGCTGCTCCATCATGACCTCGATCATATCGCGGTCAAGGGAAGTATCGTTTGGCGTCAGTATCCTGTTGAGTGCATAAAGTTCGGATACGAATTCATCGGGGCCCACCTCATGCTCTTCGCCAAGGTTTGCCGGCATCAGGCGGGATATTTCACGTATTTCGTCAGCGGATTCCTTGGATATATACCCCATGACCCGGTAGGATTCCAGCATGATCTCAAGCCTGTCATGGCCAAATTTCCTTACAGACTGATGAGTCCATTTGAAGAGTTTGTAGACTTTCTGGAGCCTCAGTTTTTCGTTTGCCTGGGGCTGGGCCGGAGTGGGGGATACCGTTGCCTTGTGGGGAGCTCCGATCTGGGATTTCAGCAGTGCCAGCATCTGGTCTTCGAGAACTTTTTTGTCTTCGTTTGCTGGTGAGCCAATAGGTTCAGGTTGTTTTTTGACGGGTTCATTTTTAGCTTCTGTATCCATTTTTGCTTTTGTTGCGTCCATCTGCGATTCTCTGGCATCGAGGGCCGCTTCTCGTGCCTCAAGCGCGGATTTCTGGGCATCCTTGACATCGGCATCCAGGCCGGGTGCAATGCCCGGTGCTCCAGCTCCGCCGCTGCCCGGGATTGACAGGGTGAACGGGTTTTCCAGTTCGTTCATACGTTCCCGTATGTCCATGAGAAGACGCTTGATAGAGGTCTTTATGAGGTCGACTTCCCGTTCAAGGTTCTGGAGCTTTACTTCCGGATCATCTTCGGAGGCAGCAGTGATGATGTGGTCAACCTGTGCCTGATTTACCGCCATAGAGTATCTATTCGTTATATCACATTTTTAATTAATAAACATTCTTATCGTAAAACAGGCCGGGAACGCGCTATGTTGTAATTTATAAGAAAATGCGGGGGTTATTTCAGGACTTTCTGAATTGTCCTCCAGGGCCGGATATACAGATATGTACCTGCATATAATACCCGTGCGTGACTGTTGTCATTCAGAAATGAGGATATGTTACATCTTTTTTCCCGCCAAAATAACCGGCAATATTTTCGTAATAGATGTTTCTGTGCCGGCTGCAGATTATTCCAGCTGAAACAATGAATTCGTCGTTGATATTTTGGATATTATCTGAGGTTCCCCGGGGTGTTCTGCGTGAAATATACTTATGGGGATGGTTCCTGATACAATGGTTGGTGGGACCTGTGAATGCCGTATTTGTCTTGTGGAATTCATAACGGGCTCCGGTTGGACAGGAACAGAACATGAGCTACGGTCCGATTTCACAGACGTCTAACTGGCAGTAACCGCAACCCTGAAATTGATGCAGGTGGGGGTACTCCTGCTGTGGATATACCATAGAAATCAGCGAGGATCTCAATAATAGAACTTCCCTCTGCCATGGAATTGCATACAGCCTCCGGAGTCGTGCACCGGTTGGAAGAATCCTGTGCCGGGAACCACGTACAAAAACACTCCTGCTACGACACCACGATAAGCAGGGTTACAATCACCCGCTGTAAAGCATTCTTCTCAATTTTTAATAAAATCCCTTCTTTCATCTCCATTCGTGCAGTGCAATGTCATACAGGTTGTCCGGAATTAACACCAGAACTCATTGCCTGACCTGATCGGGAAATAATGAATCCCAGGAAAGTGACTAAAAAAAAGGAAAAAAATTAGTAGAGTGGCTGGACTGCGGTGAGGCCACCGGGGATGGTCCTTGCGATGGGAAGAACTGCTCCAACCGCAGGCTGGAAATTAATTGTCAATTGTGTATTTGGTGTTGCGCTTGTAGGTACCCCCACTGTGATAATCATTTGAGCACCATTATCGAGCATCGCACCAGTCGTTATGTTATTGATTTTGTCGGATATGCACCAGCTTTGGGGAGCGGTACCGCCAAGTGAATTTGTACACGCAGATCCTTCCTGGGCAACGCCCTCATAGGTCAAATTTGCATTGTGACCGCCGTTATTATCGTTATATGATACTACCATCGCAGATAAGTCGATAGGAGTACCACCTGCAGTGAGTGAAACAGTCGTGTTAACATAGTCCAGGTAATTATTGGTGGCGTCTTTAACCCCGTAAACGTTCCCGACCAGTTCCATACTTGAACTGGCCTGGCTCACGCCCGTGTGGACCGTGGACTGGGCCGTCTGCGATGTGAAGAACCCTGCGCCAAGTACCACGTACGAGAACACTGCCGCAACCACAACGAATGCGATCAGCACGATAGCGGCTTCAAGGCCGGTGAATGCATCTTCTGAATACAGATTTTTCATTTCTTTCACCCTCCTCAGTATACCTCATACCACGTGTTGGCAGTCATTCCCGCGGGGATCGTTCTGGCAATTGGCAGAGCCGCTCCAACGGGAGGATTAACTTCAACAATAAACGGGGTATTGGTGCCCATTTGTGCTGATGTGAAACCTGGCTGGATCGTTACAAGGACCATCTCGCGGGCATTTAACAATCCTCCGTAAGTGGTCTGGCCCGGGTCAACAGGTGTATTTTGTTTTACCCAGGATAACGTTGCTGTAGAATTCGTAAAGGTCTTGACCATTGAAGAGGTGGAAACCGTATACGTTACTTTACTCATGTCCACCCCGGTTCCCCCCGCAGCAAGCTGGAGGTAGAAGGTAATATTACCAATGGTTGCCCCATCTGCTTCTGCCTGCACACTGACCGGTCCTGATGGTTCAACTGCCGACGTTGTCTGTTGCACACCTGTGTGCACGGTCTGCTGGGCCTTCTGGGTTGTAAAGAACCCGGCGCCAAGCACTACATAGGAGAACACTGCCGCGACGACAACGAATGCGATCAGCACAATCGCCGCCTCAAGGCCAGTGAATCCCTCGTCATTGGATTTACGCGAATTCATAGATTCACCTTAAGTAAGATAGTGGACACTGGCGTATACCAACGTCCCTGTGTGATAAAATGTTATTATTGTATTTATAAGTTTTTCTTATTTTGAAAAATGATATTCAGGATTATGGGATTTTTTTGCTAAATTACCGTTCAGATCCCGCAGTTTTCCAATCTTCTTCTTACCTGTGGCCGTCGGTAGTTCACAGGATCCTGTTTGTTTCTATTCATAAATCTTCCTTTTTGATCCTGTAATTTTACCGTAATATTTATGTGGGAAAAATCAAGAGGTACCTTGATCTCCATGGACAAACAGGACATGATGTATCTGGCAGCCGGGTTAATACTCGTTCTCGTCATTGCCTTAGTCATAAAGCCCATGGTTACCGGACACCCGGTGGATACAGGTATTTCCGTTGCCACTACAACTCCCCTGCCCGTTGCCGTGGCGGATCAGCAAATTGTGAGCCCGGAACCTCATATTGTACTAACTTCCACCAGCGTTATTCCGACCCCTACTCCTTCTCCCATCCCCTCGCCGGTACCGACATGGAATCCGAAAGTGACCCAGACGGTTGCTTTTGTAAATCCTTCAACGTACGGTGTATCATTTAACCAGTCCATACCCGCGGGGACCCGGATTAACAGTGTTCCTTATGATACCAACATGACTACTTTTGCTACCATTGCATCGAATAATGGCAGCAGCGGAACAACCGGTATCATGTATGTCCCGTTTCCCTATTGGGAACTCTGGTATACCGTAGATCCTGCCGGCCCTGCGAGCGGCAAAGGGCAATCGTTCAGCAGTTCGACAGTCACGGTCGGACCGACCAGCGGCATGAAAGGCAGTGGAAGTTCCCAGACGGTTATCCAGGGATCGTTTTCCGTGACCAACCCCCAGTTCACCATCAATGTGATGGATGGGAACGATCCCAACCGGATCGTCAGGACCATCACGCCCCCGGGAGGGTTGGATTCCTCACTCTGGGTAACAACAACCGATGCGGATGGGAACATTATATCAACGGATCCAAGACCCTGGATAGAGAAATTTTTCGAAGGGCAGAGAAATTATTATTTCATCATCACAGCTCATTCTCTCAGTTCCTATTCAATTCAGATCCGTGTCCCTACACGCTATATCGGGAAATACTGATAGGCCTTTGTTTTTTCGGGAACCGTTATACAAAAGTTCCGAATGCACTATAATGGTCACATGTTCACGAGGTGAAACACGGATACGGAAAAACCGGTTATTAAAAAAAGGAAATTGATCCGGTATTGGGAAAAATAATCAATCGAATTTCTTCTTGCCCATCGATTCGATGTACATGTATTCCTTACCAACTTCGATTGTGCCTTGTTTTTCTTCAGGAATCGGGATCTCAAAGTTAGTGAAGTCTTTCATGTCCATCAGCTGGGCAACGGTCCCGGCAATGGATAGTACCTGGCCGCTTTTGCGCTCCACCACAGGTACATATGTCTTGGCAGATACCGGCTGGACGATCGATCTCTTGACGCCGTCAAAAATTCCCACGGCATCGATACGTGCCTTGGCAGCACCGTGTTTTCCCGGTTTGGACGTGGCAATACCGACAACTTTACAGGGCTCATCCTCGATGACGATATAGCGTCCTTCCTTGATCTTTCCGATTTCAGTCTGTTCTTTCATTTCAATCACACCTAATTGTCATAAATGGTAAACGCGTTAGTAATTTATTTCTGTTGCATTACATAAATACAACGTTAAGAAAATGGAAGCCTGGTTGTCATGAAAAAAGATTTTTTCTCCGCATGTGATGTCATGGCCGGATCCGTGGAAGAGAGTATCCGGGATCTTGTCGGGACACCTGAAGGGGGAAAGATCGTTAAAATGGGTGCCGACTTAACCCCCACAAAACTTATCGATCAGGTTGCCGAAGACTGTGTCATAAGTTACTTACAGGACAACCCCTTGTGCTCCCTGCTCATCAGTGAAGAAGCAGGGAAGATCGAATTTGAAGGGGGGACTGGAACCATATACCTGGACCCGGTTGACGGTACATTCAATGCAGTGGCGGGTATCCCGTTCTTCGCACTCTCCGTTGCTTATGCCGAGGAGGGTGTCGTCACGAAAGCGTATGTACGCAATCTCTCGAGTGGTGAGACATTTACTGCGGAGAAAGGACACTATGCGCGGTGCAACGGGAAGTCCATACGTGTCTCGGATCTGTCCAATCTGGATGAATGCGCCATGAGTGTCTACAGCAGGAAATTCGATCCCGGTCGTGTCCTGCTGCTCGGCCAGAAAATACGGCGCTGGCGCCTTTTCGGGGCGTCTGCACTCGAACTCTGCTATGTGGCTGATGGTCGTATTGACGGGTTTATTGATCTCAGGGGGACCCTGCGGGTGACCGATGCAGCGGCCGGAATGCTCGTCTGCAGTGAAGCCGGTGGCAGTGTTACCGACCTGAACGGGGATGCGATACGGTTCCCTAATGAAGTAACCGCCGGGCGGTGCCTTGTCGCGACAAACGGGAACCTGCACCATAAAGTGATTGAGTATCTGAGGTGAACCGGGTGAAGATCGCAGTTGTTTCGCGGATAGACAACCCGGATGCGCTGGCATTTGCCAGGAAGATCCGGAGTTCACTTACAAAAAGCGGGTGTGATACCCTGTTCGATCAGGACACGGCCCGGGCGCTTGGACTCGAAGGCATCCCGCTGGCAAAAATTCATGCCGATGCGGTCATTATCGTCGGGGGGGATGGTACGATCCTGAGGACAATCAGTGAACTGCACCACCCGATCCCGGTGCTCGGTATCAACTGGGGGGAAGTAGGATTCCTTGCCGACCTGGAACCTGAGGAAGCCCTCGATTTCATCAGCACCATGCCAGATGGTTTTTCCGTAGAGGAACGGATGCGGATCTCCCTCTTTAAAGACGGGAAACGTCTTGGTGTGGCATTAAACGAGGCCCTGATCGTAACTACCCGCCCGGCAAAGATGCTCCATTTCTCCATCTCGGTGGATGGCAGCGTTGCCGATCATTTCCGTGCTGACGGGCTCCTGATCAGTACTCCTACGGGTTCCACCGCGTATGCCATGAGTGCCGGGGGGCCGATCGTTGATCCCCGGATCCACGGTTTCCTCCTTGTTCCTCTTGCCCCGTATATGCTGTCATCCCGGCCCCACCTTATCTGCGATAACCGGAGTCTTGAAATCTCCCTTGAGAGTGCAAAGCCTGCAAATCTCGTCATCGACGGGCAGCAGACGATCGAACTCGGGATATCCAGCGTGATCCAGGTAGTCCGGTCAGAGTACCCGGCGCTGTTTGTGGATGTAAAACGGAATTTCTTTGAAAAAGTTGACAAAAAACTCAGGAATTTATAGGATCTTTTTTTAATATTCTGTCCCTGTCCCCATCAAAGTCGCCAATGTGGGGAGTACTCTTCCCGGTTCTGTAGAACCGGATATGAACCTGTATCTTCATGCCGGAATCACAAAAACCGATAAAGAAATGCGGTATATGCGAGGGCTCCCCGCCTCAGGGCCTCTCCGAGACCCGGCGGGGCAGGGAGTTCTCCAGCATTTTTCTTGTGGGGTCACTAATCCGCCGCGGGGGGCGCCCCATTGGGGGCGGCGGAGTTCATCGTAACTGAAGGTTCAGAGGTAAACCTCCACATTAACTTTCCCTGCACTACAGATTTTCATAGGAAAACCTGAGGGGATATACAATTCTCATGAACATTCTTTGGAACCGTTTGCTCTGCAGGATGGCTGTTTCAGCGGCGGGAACGGCGGGATCACGAGCGTTAAAAAACCCGTGAATTCTTCTCAAGCCTGCCATTCCTTTTGAGAGCAGTCTCCCATTCGGAGGCCATCTTTTTTTAATGTTTTTCACCATGCCCGTTTCTCCGCGTTCACATCTCCGTTTTTACGGCTCATCATGTCCGGATAACCAAAATAAAGACTTATCTTGCAGGGCGTTCTACTAATTGTCAGGTGGTTTTGTGCAGGTCTCCATGAAACTCGAGATGAACGATTCTCCCGGCCAGCTGGTGGCCGCTCTCAAACCGATTTCTGATGTAGGGGGCAATATCATTGCGGTCATCCACCAGCGGGAACCCGATCTCGCAAAAGGGACACTGAATGTCCAGATCGTTCTTGAGCTGCCGGATGGCAAGCGGGAGAGACTCGTGGAGCTCCTGCAGGAACAGGGAGTGCATATCCAGCGTATCGGGGAAGAGCGCCTGTTGTACAAACGGACGGTGATCATGATCGGCCATCTTATGCACACCGACCTCTCGGATACCGTGGACCAGATCGATTCTACCGGGTTTGCTGAGGTCAGTGAACTCTCCATGAGCATGCCGGCCGTGAACCAGCGCTCCTCCTCCCGGATCACCATCAAGGCCCTGAGTAAGGTGGATATGGAGTCTGCACTCGCCATCCTCCGCCGGGTATCTGCACAGAAATCCCTTCTCCTGATTGAACCCCTGGAGGAGATCGCATGAAGGTTGCGATCATCGGGCTTGGATCGGTAGGGAAAGGCGTTGCCGGGATGCTTGCAAAGAAAGACCTCGGGATCCAGGTCACCGGTGTTGCTGATTCCCGGAGCGGTATCATCAGCCCGGCCGGGATTACTATCGGTGAGATGCTTGCACACAAACAAAAGACCGGTTTGTGCGGGAGCACAGATATAGCAGCGGATGATGTGGTAAAATCGGCAGACTACGACGTTCTCATTGAAGTCTCACCGACCAATGCACTTACCGGGGAACCTGCTACCGGCTATATACGGGCAGCCCTTGGCCGGAAAAAACATGTCGTTACCTCCAACAAGGGGCCTATTGCCCTTGCATTCCACGATCTCCGGGAGCTGGCCCGGAAGAACGGGGTTGCACTCCGGTACGAGGCAACGGTGGCCGGAGCAATCCCGATCATGCATACGCTGGAATACGGTCTTGCCGGAAATGAGATCCTCGCCCTTTACGGAGTACTGAACGGGACCTGTAATTTTATCCTGACCCGGATGGCGGATGAGGGGCTTACGTATGAACAGGCCCTGATGGAAGCCCGGGAGATGGGGTACGCTGAAGCGGATCCCACGTACGATGTGCAGGGTATCGATGCGGCGATCAAACTGGTGATCCTTGCCAATACGATCTGGGGCAATAGTGTGAAACTCAGTGATGTCGATCGCACGGGCATTGATCTCCTGACCGCGGATGCACTCAGGCTGGCCGAGGAAGAAGGATGCACGATCCGCCTGATTGCAGAAGCGATGCCCCGGAAAAACCTGATCCGTGTCTCCCCGAGGATCATTTCCAAGAACCATCCTCTCGTGGTTGAAGGTACGCTGAATGCCCTGACCCTTGAGACCGACATGGCAAAGGAGATCACCCTGATCGGGAGGGGGGCTGGATCCATAGAAACGGCAAGCGCCATCATCGGCGACCTGCTCTTCATCCGGGACCGGTATGTCCAGCGTACTTGAACACCGGCGCGATTACCTGCGCATGATGCGGCAGTTCACTCTGGACAATGGTTTTTTTACGGTGACCGATATCCAGAAATCCGCCGGCATTCCCCGGAGCACGGCACAGGACTGGGTAAACCGCCTTCTCCGCGAGGGCTGCGTGCTCATGCGGGAAGAGAAACGGGGGAGGACGGCTGCACGCTACGCCGCGATCAGTGCCATGCCCTCAAGTACCTGCCGGCGGATCTTTACCACCGTGGATGGCGATGATGTTGCCATATACCATGAATGTGTGAGCGGGGCCTGTGCGGCGTTCTGCGGGTATCACCATACCCTTGCCGGGGGTGTTTTGTCAAAGGTGAGCCGTGACGGGACGCTGCTGCGCGAATCGGCAACAATCGGCAGCAGGGACATTGAGGTGGGTCTTCCCCCGCTCTCTGCAGTCGGTATCTTCGGTATTGAACGGGCCGGGGATACCATCACCCAGCACATCCGCTGCATAGGCGGCCCTGCCTATTCACTCTCGGACATGATGTCCCGAGCGGAAGGAGTGATCCATGTCGAATCTGCTTCCCGGAACCATATCGTGGAAGGAAAGATCCGGACAAATACTCTTATGCAGGTTACGATTGGCATCGATGATACGGATACCCGGGAGGGGGGGGCAACATTTGCCCTTGCCCTTGCCCTGCTCAACCACATCAGCCGGATCAAGGGAGTGATACCGATCAGCCACCAGGTCGTCATGCTGAACCCGGCTGTTTATACCAAGACAGCCGGGAACTCGGCCAGTTATATTGAGGTGGCAGTGCTCCCGGCCCGGTACGGCACCCTTGTTGAGAAAGTGAGGAGGTTCGTTGCTGATGAATCCCTGTCCGACGACTGGGGGATAGCGATCAGGACCGGCCTGCACATGCCGGAAGGTCTCCGGGAGTACGGAAAGATGGTCCGTGGTATGGTTGTGGCCCGGACCGTTGCCGAAGCGACAGCGGAACGCTTTGGGATCTCATTGTACGGGGGCAATGGAGTCATCGGGGCGCTCGGGGCTGTTGCGCTGACGAATCTTTCCCACGAGATCCTGCTGGACCCTTCCAGGGATGTTTTTACCTAGGGGAAATCCTTGCATCAGGATATTATCCGGTGGAACACATGTTTTTTAATCGTGTTTTTCAGAACTCACCGGAAATCCACTGTGCGTCCTGGTTGTGGAGCAGCCAGTAAACTCTTCAGCAATCAATCCACAGAGCCGTTTGCTCTCTGCAAGATACCGTGGCGTGTCGCGGGCGATTTTCTCTTTCTGATGAATCTTCAGGTCTTTTGCCCAGTCCCGGATGATCTTATCGGTAAGCTCAAGGTGAAACTGGAGTCCGAGTGCATTCCGGCAGGAGAATGCCTGGTTGCGGACCGCGCTCCCGGAAGCCAGCAACCGGCCGCCATGGGGAATTTCGAATGTCTCCCCGTGGAGCTGGAAGACGTGGAACTGTTCCGGGAACCGGGAGAATATTCCCGCAGCATCCGGTCTGCGATCAAGCAGGGACCATCCGGTTTCGTTCACGTACCTGTATACCCTGGCACTGTATGCGGATGCGATGAGCTGGGCCCCGAGGCAGATGCCGAGGATTTTCTGGCCGGTTTTTACGGATCTGCGGATGAGTTCCTTCTCCTGTATGAGCCAGGGAAATTCTTCTTCATCGTTGACGCTCATGGGCCCGCCAAGAAAAATGAGGTGGGTTGCATCCCGGAGGCGTGGTACTTCATTTGTATCGTACAGCCGGATATATTCGAACGGGATCTCCTTCTGCCGGAAGATGGTCTCTAAATAACCGGCGGGTTCACGGGGGACATGCTGGAAGATGGCGATCTTCTGATCCATACCCGGTTTCTGTTGTTGACGGGTATTAAACAGATGCGGTCTTTGAAGACTGGCAGACTATTTCAGGAAACCTATTCATGGTCCTTGATCATTCCTGCACAGATCTGCAATATTTCCGGATACCCGACAACTGTTTACGGTCCATCGGATATTTTTTAATCTGCGCGTGCCGACAGTTCACACTAACTGGGCAATCGTGGTTCCTGTTTCCAGCAAGGACCTCCACGAGATTTTTTAACAAAATTTCGGTAAATTTTGTTTATCAAGTATTTTATCCTGTATTTTTATCCTGTATTGATTGATCAGTATCATCATTCCAACAAGATGCTGATAATACCGGATTCTATTCAGCCAATGTATGTCAGAAGTTTTTGAATTGGCTATCTGATCTATCTGGATCAGATATGGTATCATGATCCAAACATCAAAATTCACCAGTATTCCCGCGTTAATATTAACACAACTTTTTCTGAAATTTAAATTCTCTTTTAAGATATCGTTGTTAAATCTGAAACAAATCCGTTATAAAATATTCCTGTATTTTTACTCGAAATATCCAGACTTTAGCTGATGTCCTTATTTATAAAATACAGTATTATGCCGGAACTGATGCAGATAAATGTAAAGCATACTTTCCTTTATTATCTGTTAATACTCCAGAATTCAATGTGAATTTAATTTTCATGACTTTCTACACTGCCAGTTTCCAAAGAAATGTTTATATATGTTTACTGGAGATAATTTCTTTACACATTGTCATGTCCATGGTTGGGCATTATTCAGGTGTTTGAGATTATGGCATTTACCAGAAAAAATGATGAAGCAGTATCACCGGTCATTGGTGTGATCTTAATGGTCGCAATCACGGTGATCCTCGCGGCAGTTATCGCCGCGTTCGTGTTCGGTATGGCAGGAAACATCACCAAGACCAAGGTCGTTGCGGCGACGATGTCCCGGCCTAATGCAACTGCAGTTATCGTAACGTACTCAGGTGGCCAGGATGCGGCAACGCTCATAGGGCTTAACTTTACGGTGGGAGGGGCAGCAGCAACTCTGAATGGCGGATCTCCTACCCCACCGTCTGGCACAGCATATACTACAAGCAAAAATGGTATTGTTCTGTTAGGCGATGCAAGTATTCCTGTCGGGACATCTTTGTATTTAACTGCACCCACCAACAGCAATATCGTTGTAGACGGTATATTTGCTGATGGTTCAACCCAGGTAATCCTGCAGAATACAATCTAACTTTTTTTACAGCGTTTATTCTCCAATCTGAATCTTCCAGAATATGCCGGAAAAAGGTCAAGTACCCCCGGGATCTTACGCGCTATCCCCGCTAATTTAAAAAAACCAATATTTCGCTGTCTCTTTACGGAATTTTGAGAAAAATTCCGGGTATCGAAATATGCGATAATCTTCAGACTATAAAAAAATGCTCCACATCATATTTATTAAACTCTGTAAGTTTTGACACAATGGAAAAAAATTTCATTAAAAAATTTCATTATTTTTTATTATAGAACGCGCATACTAAATTTATCATCTTTCCTTATACTACACTATTCCGAACGGTTTTAATTTTTTGACCAACTAATACCTTGCATTTCAGATACGAACATCTATATACAAGTATAGTAAATAGACTCTTTATACATTGTCATGTCCATTGTCGGGCATTTTAAGGTGTTTGAAAATTATGGCATTTACCAGAAAAAATGATGAAGCAGTTTCACCGGTCATTGGTGTGATCTTAATGGTCGCAATCACGGTGATCCTCGCGGCAGTTATCGCCGCATTTGTGTTCGGTATGGCAGGAAACATCACCAAGACCAAGGTCGTCGCAGCAACGATGTCCCGGCCGAATTCAACTACGATTATCGTAACGTATTCGGGTGGGCAGGATGCAGCAACCCTTATTGGGCTTAACTTCACGGTAGGAGGAACTGCGGCCAATCTGAATAACGGTGGCACAGCACCTTCCGGCACTGCATATGCAGGTACTGGTGCTGGTGTTTCAACCAGTGGAGGCCTTGTTCTCAATGGCGGTACAAGTATGCCTGTTGGAACCTCTCTCTATCTGCCTGCACCAACGAACAGCAATGTCGTTGTTACCGGTGCATTCGCTGACGGTTCAACCCAGGTTATCCTGCAGAATACCATCTAATCTTTTTTATTTAGTCCATTCCTGATTCAGGAATACCGGATTATTCATAAAAAATTCAGGACTCTTCTTCAAAAATTTCAAGGTAAAGACATTGTATTGATAAGTTCGGGATCCTTGCAATATGTTCAACCCGAACATCTCGAAATGTTTTTTCAGGCCGTCAAACAATATCACGCTGAAATTTTATTAAACGAGCCGGGGTGTTTTGATAAAAGATCTCCTGATGAATTGCAGGGTAGTCAATATCGTGACAATTTTTCCTTCACCCACGATTATCGGTATTATGCTGCAAAAGCTGGGTTAAAAACATGCTCATCAAAAATAATCCGGGTGCATCCATCCATGCCTCCATCATCACTACTGTATAAAACAATTCATTATTTCTATCATGGGATCTGATACAAAAAAATCATTTTTCGAAATTCTCTAAGGAATCTTCTATTTGCGGAAGCAGTGTTCGAAGAACCCTGCGGGTTTTTGCGCTTTTCATCTCTTCAGGATTCAATATGCCGAAGTCATCAAGCGCGTCAACAATCAAAAACAATGATTTCTGTATGGCACCTAATTTACATCAGATTCTCCGGAAATTCCAGAATTATGCAAATTTTTAGTTAGGCCTTGAGAATCTATAAATTAAGAAAAAGTTAAATTTATATATAGACACATGAAATAATTTAAGTACACATTGTTAAGTTCATCGTTGGGCATAGTATCGGTGTTTAAAACAATGAAATTTACCCCAAAAAATGAAGACGCTGTATCTCCGGTCATCGGTGTAATCCTGATGGTCTCAATTACGGTGATCCTGGCGGCAGTTATCGCCGCATTCGTATTTGGCATGTCAGGAAACATCACCAAGACCAAAGTGGTTTCAGCGTCTATAAACCGGCCGAATCAATCTATGATTGTTGCAACGTATTCAGGGGGACAGGATGCTGCAACCCTTATCGGGCTTAACTTCACTGTTAATGGACAACCGGCAATTCTTGGAGTAACTGTACCCTCAGGCACTGCATTTGTGGGTTCAACCCCTTCGCCAAACAACGGTGGTCTTGTTCTCAATGGTGATACGAGTATTCCTGTCGGAACTTCTGTTTACCTGATGGCACCCTTGACCAGCAATTTTATTATTACCGGGGCATTCAGTGATGGTACAACACAGATCATCCTCCAGGGAGCTCTTTAATCTTTTTTAATGGGAATCTCGCCGGGCTCCGGGCTACCTGGAAACCGTAAAAATTCTTCTGAACTCCGCTTGTAGCAGATAGCCTGTACGTGTCACGATCGGGATAATCAACGGATACGAT
>NZ_JBAVIG010000036.1:0-7867 GCF_049686655.1 Methanoregula sp. | reverse complement strand
GCACCTGCACGCATGACGACGTTAACATGAACCCTATTTTTTCTCAAAACTGTAATATTTCCGTAAAAATTTCCTGACCTTTTCCGATTCCAGGTACCTCTCGTCAAGCTGGTCAAGGATTACTTCAATTGTTTTCACCTGGTCAGAGATGAGGACATTGGTGTTTTCATCAAGCACCGATGCATCCAGTAAAATAGCCTGCAAAGGGTTCCTTATCTGGTCATTGAGGATCAGCAGTTGTTCCATATTGTTCTCAATCTGCTGGAATGCCTCCTTCTTGAGGTGTTCAACCTGATTTTTTCTTATTTTCGAAATTTCCGCAAAATGCGAAATCACAACTCCAAGAGAGACGAACACAAAAAACCATGCCGTGTGAACCGCGATCATCGTGGCCGAAAGTGTCCCGAACATCCATACCAGGACGAAATAAATCCCGGCGAGGGTGACGGTGACCATGACTGCCCGTTCAGGAAAGGCATATGCCGCGAGGATTACCGGCACAAGGAAAAAATAGGGGAATATATCGTTGATGCCATGGGTGAGGCTGAATATGGCCATCAGTATCACTACAAGGGAGGTAGCAATAATGAGACATATCCAGATACTGTCATCGTGGATGAAATTACGGGGCATTTCACCTTTCCACCCGGTGAAATAGCTTTAAGATTTATTATATTTTGTGTTTGGATAATAATTCCCCCGGGAGGAGGATATCTTAAGCCCCCCGGTGAAGACCGGTGCATTTTCCCCCCCCCGCTGGATTCTGCGGGCGTTTCTCATGCCCGATTGGGATCCTGCTGACTGGATCGACCCCTTTCTTTGATATTGGGTGAGCACCAAATGTGATCATATCCCAGACCGGATGTCCCGGTTCCCGGGTCGAAGCTTGAGATTTCTCAAACGGCCATAATGGAGATCTTGATCGTGAAGAAGATACGTGCGCACCTTATCATTCTCCTCCTTATTGCGCTGATCGTAATCCCTGTTGCAGCGGGCAGCGATAATACGACAAATGCAACGACGGTCCCGACACCCACGGAAACCAACCTTACAATGACGACCACGACATCCCCGGTAAACGTTACCATAACAGAGATTCCGACCACTGCAACGACCGAGCAGGCAGCAGCAAACACGACGGAGGAAAATACGACCGCCACAACGGTTGTACCGACCGGTACCCCAACGGTCCCGACGACAGGGGGTATTACCGTCGCATCATCCCCGCTCGGAGCAAGCGTTCTCCTCGACGGGGTCTTCGAAGGGACGACACCGGAGAACCTGACCGGTATTGCAGAAGGAAATCACATTATCAGGCTTACCCTGAGCGGGTACTACGATTACGAGGGGACCATTTATGTCGTTCCCGGCCAGGTCACTGACGTATTCGGGACGCTCCCTCCGTTAAGTTCTTCTTCCGGTCCAGTCATGGTAGTGGTGACCCAGGCGGCGACGGCTACCCCTTCACCGGTTGTTACGGTGCAGCCCACGGCGACTGCATCGGGAGGGCTGCTGGAAAACCCGACGATTGTTGCATCCGTGCTCGGGATTATTGCAGCAAGTATCGGCGCAGTCGCAGCGATATTCCCGCACCTGTCGAAATTCAAGAAATAAAAGCGTTACCGGAATCAGGGCTCATTCTTTTTCGCCCTCTTCCTTCAGAACACCCGGTGCAGGAGACTCTGTTTTCGTGTTCATGGGGACAACGGCGATCGTATTGCCGCTCTCCCGGTAGTAGGTCTCAACCCGGCGGAACACATGCGGCACCATCGATGCCGGTGTGAGGAGGACCGAGCATTCGCCAACGAGTGCCCGCAGGATGCCCTTGTCGATCACGCCGTACGTGAAATCGAGCACTATCGATTCACGCTCGGCAAGATTCTTCGCCCGGGTCCCCATTGCCCCGCGCCTGATTCCCGGATGATCTGCTATCCATGCCGTGATTTCATCAGCACCGGTCGCATCCACGTTGCAGACCGTGATGGTCCCAAGCGCCCTGTCCGACCGTGGTTTACTCATGCTCTGTTCGAGCGAACTGACCAGCTGCAGGACGGACTTAGGCGACTGCGTTTTTTCCACCATCTGCCGCGAGACGAGCTCCGTGTAGAGTTCCAGCACTGCGGGCATCTTGAGGTTCGAGGACGTCACAAGCGCGGGGTCCGTAAAAACCTCCTCGGGAGTGCCCGCATGAAGAACGGTCCCTTTGTTCATGAGGATGATCTGGTCCGCCCAGAGGTATGCCAGCTCCACATCGTGGGTGGATATAATGATCGTCGTTCCCTTCGCATTAAGTTCGTCGAGCAGTTCCATAAGGTCCGCGGCACCGGCGGGGTCGAGCGAGCTGGTTGGTTCATCAAAGACGAGGACCTCCGGCTCCATCGCAAGGGTCCCGGCGATTGCGGCCCGTTTCTTCTCGCCGCCGCTCAACTGGTGGGGCGGCCGTTTCTCGTAGCCGGTAAGCCCTACGGCTGCAAGGGATCGCGTGACCGCTGACTGGATCTCATCCTGCGTCATCCCGAGGTTAAGGGGCACGAATGCCACATCCTGGTAAATCGTGGGGGCGAAGAGCTGGGTGTCCGAGTTCTGGAATACCAGCCCGACTTTCTTTCGCACCTCACGAAGTGAGCGGCTGTCATACGCGAGAGGTTTGCCATCGAGAAGCACCCGCCCTTTCGAGGGCTCAAGAACCCCGTTGCACATCAGGAGCAGGGTGGTCTTCCCGGCACCATTGGGGCCGACCAGGGCAACCCTGGCTCCTTTTTTTATCGGGAAGCTGACGCCGGAAAGTGACTCCCGGCAGTTCGGGTAGGCATAATGAATATCATCAAATTCGAGCAGGTTTGTCATCGTTCACCTGAAAGGCACAATCGTGCTGGTCATGATTGCAACGGTAATGCAGAGCCCCAGATAGACTGCGGTGGATGCGATTGCCACCGGCTTCGGGGGGTTCTGCTGGCCGGGCAGTTCCAGTTTGCCGTCATAGCACCGCGAGTCCATCGCTATGATGAGATCTTCGGCCTCTTTCCATGCCCGGATAAAGAGCATTGCGCCGAGCATCGCCATGGAGTTGAGGGACCGTTTAAATGTGGTGTACCCATGCCGGATGGTCTGGGCATCGTGGATCGCGATTGCCTGGCCGATAAAAACGAAAATGAAATGGTAAATTAGCATGGAAAGATCGATAAGCACCGGCGGTACGCGCAGCGTGTGCATAACAGAAAAGATCTCGATCATGGGGGTTGTGAGTGCGATAAAGAAGAGCCCGCACATCCCGCCGAAAGTCCGGACCAGTACAAGGAATGCGAGGTTTGCAGAACCGGACGTAGCGGTCAACGGGACGTTTGCGATGGAAAATGTCAGGACCGGCTCGCCGCCACCGCTTAAAAATAATATCACAATCACGGAGAAAAACGCAAAAAGTAACGGTATGTGAAGGAGTTCAACATACACCCGGACCGGGATTTTTGCGAATACCAAAGTAATTGCAGAGAGGGTAAAGAGGATAAACAGGGGGGCTACCGGGCCCGGGGAGGCGACACAGATCAGGATGGCGCCCATCCCGAGGACGAGTTTGAGATAGCTGTTCACGTCCCGTAAAGCATTTGCCTGAGCATAGTAGTCCAGATTATCCTCCATGATCTTCATAGGGAATCCATGTCCTTGTGTATCACGAATATCAGAAAATGAAAGAGAGGGGTTATGCAGGTTTTGCACTATCCCGTTTGCCCCGGTAATAGCCGAAGAAGTACCCGATCACGAGCGCCCCGAGGCCGGACTGGATGCTAAAGAGCAGGGATTCGACTTCAGTGCTGGGAGGCGTCCAGAGGGGTTGTATCCATGGGGTATATCCCGTTGCTTCAATTGCAGCGCTGCCCATATCGTCTGATCCTTGCCATGTCTCCTGCCCGGGTTTGGCGTTTGCCTGGATATGGGCATTCTGGATAAGGAAGACCGCCGCAAAGACGATGACGACAACCGCAAAGATGATCTCAAGTTTGTACTTCATGAAAAATTTGAGGGTCATTTGAAACCCTCCATGATTTTAGTAACCTGCTTCGGTGTGAGCACTTTGAGTTTGACGAGGATATCGCCCCGGCTCTGGACAATGTACTTGAACACGAGTGCAATGAGCACACCTTCAAGGATTGCTAAGGGAATCTGCGTCACCGCGTAGATGGCAAAGAAGGTCTCCCACGAGACCATAAAGCCGCCATGTGTTGCCGGGAATGCCGCAGCGAGCTCGATCGACGTGATAACATAGGTAAAGAGGTCTGCGACCGCCGTGACAAGGAATACATTGATGAATATGTTCAGGTTCACTGCTTTTCCCACGCGGTACACGGCATAGCCGAGAAGCGGCCCGGCAATCCCCATCGAGAAGACATTCGCGCCGAGCGTGGTAATCCCCCCGTGGGCCATGAAAAGTGCCTGGAATATAAGCACAATCAGGCTGAGAACGACCGTGATAAAAGGACCAAACAGCACGACCGAAAGTCCGGTTCCCGTGGGATGCGAGCAGCTCCCTACCACGGGAGATGGCATC
The DNA here is from genome assembly GCF_049686655.1 of Methanoregula sp. Lineage (GTDB taxonomy): Archaea > Halobacteriota > Methanomicrobia > Methanomicrobiales > Methanospirillaceae > Methanoregula. Next base: position 3,324 of record NZ_JBAVIG010000036.1, on the reverse strand, counting down.
TTCAGCGAGGACAGGAGGAAGATAAAGGCACCCGACACTGCCAAAAGCGAAAGTGTTTCACGTTGTGCTTTAACCTGGCGATTCAGCAGATAAATTCCGTAGATGATGAACGGCGCCGATACGAGGTACCAGAAGACGCACCATTGCCAGGGTAAGAAGCCTTCCATAATATGCATTGCACACAAGTGTGATTGCTATAACTTAATAAAATTTTCTTAAATGGATTTTAGGGTGTGAAGGTGCCCTTGGAAGTGATAACACGCACATTACGGTAAAAGCAACCTGGAGAAAAGGGGGGTGTTAATAATCTCTCATTCCGCCGATGAGCATCTTGTCCTGGCCTTCATCCGCTTGCGAGGGAGATTGAAGCAACACCGTTCAAAACCACATACAGGTCCTTTCGTATACGTTCGATAACCACTTCGGGTTCCCGGTAATACGAGATGAGGATCTTCGCAACCTCCTTGTAATGCCGGATCTTCTTGATGCGCATCCACTCCAGCACTTCCTGGCGCCTTTTTAGTTCTTCCCGCATCCGGTTCTCGGTCCAGCCCCGGGCTTCCATGATATCCTCAAGAATGTATGATTTCCCCGAGTAGGAGATCTCATCGGTTGCCGACCGCCATTTGAAGACCTCGTTTGTGATCAGTTCGTTGGTCCGCGGGTCGATATCGAGGATCTCAACGATCTGCTTGTTCCGGCGAATCCGTTTGCCACCAATCTGGGCCTGTACCTGGATGCAGACAAAATCAAGAGCCGAGAACATGTTACGCGGAACGTCCATAGGTGGGTTCTCGATACGGTGGACAATACTGGATACCGAGTCCGCGTGGATCGTTGAGTACGTGACATGGCCGGTGCTCATCGCCTGGAAGAGCGTCTGGCATTCCTTGCCGCGAACTTCGCCGACAATGATGTACTCAGGCCGCTGTCGCATGGCGGCACGCAGGAGTTCGTACATGTTGATCTCCCCTCGTCCGTTCTTATCAAACGAGTCCCGCGTTACACTGGGGATCCAGTTGGGATGCGGGAGCTTCACTTCCCGGGTATCTTCGAGACTTATGATCTTCGCCATCGGGGGGATGAAAAGGGAGATCGCGTTTAACGACGTGGTCTTACCGGATGCCGTTCCCCCGGCAAAGAGCCCTGATTTGCCGTTCTCCACGGCAAGCCATATGTACGCAACCGAGAGCGGGGAAAACGTCTGCCATTCGATGAGATCGGTCGGGGTGATCGGCTCATCCCTGAACTTACGGATGGTGAAGGTGGAGCCGTGGGCGGTGACTTCCTGCCCGAGAGTCATCTGGATACGGGAACCATCGCTCATGGTGGCATCGAGAATCGGTTCGGCGATGGAGATATATTTTCCGGCACGCTGGGCTAGTTTTGTAACAAAGGAGTCGAGCTCCTCGGCATTGTGGTACGTCAGCGTCGTTTTCATCGACTCGTAGCTGGCATGGAAGGCAAAGAGAGGTGTGTTGACCCCGTCGCAGGAGATATCCTCGATGTACTTGTCATGCATGATCGCATCGATCAGGCCGTCCCCCAGGAAATCCTTGTGCATGTAATAGAGGATCTTTTCGCGCTGTACCGGGGTGAACCTGATCCCGTAATCGGCAAGGATATCATCGACAGAATGCCTGAGCTGGTTCCGGGCTTCCTCCTTTGATATGTCCTTGGTATTGATATCGAGCGTCTCAAAAAGGCGTTCTTTTAATTCCTGTAACCGGTCTTTTTCAGGTTCGGAAAGAACGGGTTCGAGTATCTGGTAGGTGTATTCGTGGGTGGAATGGTCATAAATGACCCGGACATAGGCATAGGGCTCATTGACCGGATACAGCTCCATCTCTTCGATACCAGGTTCTGTCTCAAAGGAAAGGTTCACCAGGGGACCGTGGAGACTGGGATCATAGTCCACGATCTCAGACCGTATAGCACTGAAAAGTGAGGCAAACCGGGATTTCTTTGCCATACCCCTTTCTGCCTTGTTCCCATCTATGATCGGTTCGGATTCGAGGTCCTTGAACCCTGCAGTCGAAAATTCCCGTTTCCAGAGATCGTCAAGTTCCGGGGGCAGGGTCCCGGTCCCGGTGCTCTCAAAGACATTCGTCATGCCATGAAGGTTGATCTCGTCGATCGGGAATGTCGCACCCTTGGGGAGAATCATTCCCGAAAGATCTGAGATCTGATCCGCAGATATGATCCGCTCATCCGTATAGGTCACCGCGGTATCTTCTGCAAATGCTGGTTCGGTTCCGTCTCTTACGGTCTTTTGTTTTTTGAAAAATGAGGAGATCTGCTGCTCACGGCGGTCTTCTTCAATAATTCCAGTGGCGGGGCCCGTTTGGGGTTCCACTTCAGGCAAAATTTCGGGCAGAACAGATTTTTCCACGGGATTTTCGGTGGACGGTACAGTTTCCGACTGTACCAGGAGATTCCCGGGCACTTCCTGCACAGCGTTCCCTCTCATGACGGGTGCCTGCGGAACCGGTTCCACGAGAGGCATATCGTCATGAGCCTCATCATCATGTGATTTCAACGAGAACATCCTCTCGTCTGATAATTACCGTTATGGGTATTTTTAAGCAAATATCAGAACCAGCCACTATCCAGCGGGCCAGCTGATATACCTATCCTGTTATTGCAAAATCGGGTTCGATAAGGTTGCGCCGGCTTCACGGTGAACATGATATCGTCGTGACCAGCCATGGAAATCAGGTAAATGTCACGCCGATGCACTAGGATCATTGCTATAATGGGCACGGACCGATCGCATCCATGAAGGCAGGCACATGAGAGAGCCCGGATTGGGGGTGTGAATGGATCTCCCCTCATTTACCCCTCCTCAGGGGAACCCGGGACTCAGTAAGGCTCGCCTGCGGGGTTCTCACTTCCCTTCGGCTAACCGGTACGCCCCCCAGGGGCACCGCGATAAAGAACCGGGCACGCCGTTCTCGGTGATCGGGATCCCGGTTATTGAGAGGATCTCGCGGGTCATGAACAGGCCAGGGCCGGTGTTCTTCCCGATTTCCCGCAACCCTGCAAACCATTAAGATACCTTTCAGATGATTATGAAATGAGGAACTGCAATGGTTAAGCTCACCGATGAGATCAAGGAATCGCTTGTTGCAACAAAGATCGCATACTTTGCCACGGCAGCAAAAGACGGCACCCCGAATGCTGTCCCGATCGGGGCGTTCAAGATCCTGGACGACGAGACGATGCTCATCTCGAACCAGTACTTCAGTAAGACGCTCGCAAACATGAAGGAGAACCCGAAAGTCGCCCTCACATTCTGGGGAGAGAAGGGTGGCTTCCAGATCA
>NZ_JBAVIG010000035.1:0-46775 GCF_049686655.1 Methanoregula sp. | reverse complement strand
TAAGAATCCTGAGACTATGTCCCCCGGAACTATTGAAAAAGAAACCTGCAATGAAAAACCCCTTGTCTGAAGTCTGGATATATTGACTGGAAGAAGGTGCAAGCGATTGAGATGTCGCATAGTCATTATTGTCAATCACGGCAGTCCACTGAATGTTTTTGGCACGGTCCAGTTTCACTAAAACCATATCGGTTTTTTTAAAAGAACTTTCAATGCACCCGGTAACCAGAGTGAAGATAATAAAAAAACAGATAATGAGAATAATATAACTGGTTTTTTTCATATATCTTACCTCATCGTTTACTAAAAAAAAATACGTTGGTCGGGAATTATTATTACCCGATCCTTGCATACAGGGCTAACCCATTCGTATATTTTGCCGTCATTTGTATCAGGTTCTGGGAAATAGCATCGATACTGGAATCCTGGGCAAGGTTGGTCTGGCCTTTATTGTACACTTTCGTATATATGGTATCAAGGTAACCGTTTGAATATGTGGCAAGGTCCTTTGTGCCCTGAGCCCAGTCCGTATACCAATAATAATTGTTGTTATTTTTTACAACATAGTCAAAATTACTGGAGTACCACCGGTTGGCAACATAACTCTCGTAATTGAAATGTACCCAGGGATTGCTGTATTGATCCGTCTCTCTCCCGGTATGCATCGGGTTTCCTACATCCTCGAGAAAATGCGATGCATATCCGAGATCCGTCGCTGCCTGGGTATAATACTGGACTTTATATTGCGAGTTGGCTGCGTTAATATACGTGGCTGTCTGGCCTGGTGCATTCCCGACTCCATTGTTCGGATTATAATAATGGTTAATTGACCGGTATAATGTTGCAAACGGTTCTGGTAATACCGAGGGCCATGTATCAGGAACTGGGGCACTGGCAGCTACGGTATTTGGCTGAGGGAATGATTCTTTGTAGGCCGCCCAATAACTGATATTTGCATGGGACGGTGATCCGGCCCACATGGGAGATACCGTATCAGCAAGTTTCTGTTCATACGATTTTTTCATAAGAGACTGGATTGTCTCGAGGAGTTTGTTTTCTTCATCTGATAAACGAGCACCTTTCACCAAAGGTGAAAATTTCATCGTTGTAATTGTCCCTCCATAAGATGGATATCCCAAATCCCCGTTTGATGTTTCAGAGATGACAGGATACTTATCCCAGAGTGCCTTCAGTTCCCTGGTCAGTTCTGCTTTATACGCGGTGGAATTCTGCGTTGTTACATCTTCCACGGAACTGACCGTATCGAGATCTCTCAGATAATTCTGTTTTCCTTCTTTGCTGAGAACAAGCAGGTAATAATACGGTGTCGCATCTTTTATCGAATGATCGATATTGATGACATCTACTGCCACAAATCCTTGCGTATCAGTTTTTGGATCAACCCGGATCATCTTATCCGGAATGTTTTGAGCGCTCGTCGCACTCACCAGCGGTACCATCGCCATCGCTGCCAGCAATAGTGCCAGCAGGACGATGCTCACTTTGCGTAGGTTCATACTTTTTTCAACTCCTTTTTCATACGCTACGCTCGCAAGGCACGGGAAATCTTCATTAGGACAGAAGATGGTGTTCTCATGCCTACGGGCGGGACCGGGTCCAACGAAGTTCGTCGCTTGGTGGACCCGTCCTCCTCTTCTGTGGAACAACCCCCGGCTGTCCACAATGAGCGATTTATATTCGTGGTATTTATTCTTTCTAACGCAGTCATCTACAGGTCAGGAACTGAAAAAGCGGAAAAGCGCCGGCCTGCAAAACACGAATTGAATTATCTGGATTTGTTGACTTCCTGCGATCACCGGCTGATGCCGAGACCGCCCCGCGATCACCGGCCAGGTTCTCATCTTCGTTTGAAAAAAGAGATCTAGTACACTTCTTCGTGTGCGCCGATATCGATCAATACAACCCGGGTCCGGCTTTCATCAATAAAATCGAAGACAGGCGATGCTCGTAGGTGATCCGGAACGACCAGAGACCTTTCAGGACGCCGCTCAGGGTATGGGTTTTCAGGGAAGGATGAAACGGATCATCTTCGAACAGAACGATCTTTTTGGCAAATTACTCTTTCAGTTCCGGGTGCCGGTGGGACCATTTCCTGTAGATCTTTTTGAACTTATCATCCCAGATGAGTTCAACCATTCAGATCCACCAGGAGATCTTTTGCCGTTCCGCTTCGGCTCTTGTTTTTCCGGACACTGTCTTTCGCTTCCTTTGCACGGTGTACAATGGCCGAACGTTTTGCGTCGATAAGCCTGCGCTGGATAATCTCCTGGATGTATTGCTGGTCCTCGATGTCGAGTTTATCGACATATTCCAGAACCGTATTGAGGGATACTGCTTCGCTTCCCATAAGATGCCCTTGTACCATAATCGCTGTTACCCTACAAAGGCATTTTGATGGAACTGCAGAGGCAGGACAAATTTTCCCCCCCCCCGGTTCCCCGGCCTGCTGCGTGATCATCGGCTGGTGCCAGACGCCCCGCACTCCCCGGTTTCCGGCTGCCCCTTGCAGGCACAAGCTTAAGGCCCGTCCGCCCCGGCACCCCACGGCTCAGCCGGATTCGTAGTACTCCGGAGTTCATCTAATCCGGATTTCCGGTAAATTAAACCGGACGGGTATATTCCCACTTTATTAACCGGACCGGAAGGAAAGAACAACGTTTCTCTTACCACGACGCTCAAAACGATCGCAGACTGCGCCCGGTGCCCTCATCTGACTGAATGCGATGCCCACATTTCAAGAGGATTCCATCGTCATAATGCCCCGCCCGATCCCTGTGAACCGGAAATGGATATACAGGCTGCCTGGCAGCTCTCACACGGCAGATCCAGGTTCGTGAGCCGCTGCTCTCCTTCCTCTCACCCCACAACCGCCAGCCACCCGGCAAAGATCACAATCTGGATAATAGTCAGGGGCAGCCCGACTTTCAGGAATTCAAAAAATGTCAGGGTCTCCCCCTGCTTCTCCGCGTTCTGGATGATGATCACGTTGCTTGCCGCACCCAGGATCGTGAGGTTGCCGGCGATCGTGCTGCCGGCCGCAAGCGCCATGAGCCGTGCGGTACCGCTGCCGGCCTGCTGCACGAGCGGCTGGAAGAGGGCAACGAACGGGACATTGGAAATGAACTGGCTGATGACGACACTGGTGCCGAGCAGTGCAGGAACCGAGGTGAACATCCCGTCTGTGGCCATGGACTGGAAGAACCCGGTCTGCCAGACGCTTGCCATGAGAACGAACATCGCGGCAAAGAAGACGAGCGTGCACCAGTCGATCGACCGGAGGATGGCGGTCCGGTCCTCCGACAGGATCAGCACCGGCAGGGCGGCACCGATCGCGATCAGCGGCAGGGATACCGGCATGGTCACGGTAACGAGCGATGCAACGACATTTGCCAGTGTCAGCACAAGGATGACGGCGAGCGCGACCTGTGCCGGGATCATCTTCCGCGCATCGCAGGCGGGAGCCGGCTGCTCTTCCCATCCCCGGGGCTGGAAATCATCGCGACAGGTCCAGCGCAGCACGCCATAGGTGATGCCGAGGCAGGCAAGGGTCGGCACGGCCAGGTACACGGCGAACGTAATGAACGGCGATGCCATGCCGGAATGCAGGGCAATGAGCAGGTTCTGCGGGTTCCCGATCGGGCTCATGACGCTGCCGGTCGTGATCGCAAAGGCGAGCGTGAGCAGGAGCAGTTTTTTGGAGATGCGGCGGCCTGCTGCAAGGGCAAGCACCAGCGGCGTGCCGATCACCGCAAGCGTATCGTTCATCAGCAGGGCCGAGAGGATCCCGGCGCCAAAGAGAATACACAGGACGAGCCGGTCGGGGTTTTTCACCCCGGCAAAGAACCTGTGGGCAATGCAGGACAGGTACCCGCCCGACACCAGCGCCTCCCCGACCACGAACATGCCAAAGAGGAAGATCATCACATCCGCATCGACAGCGTGGAATGCATCGGCAGGAGCGATCTGCCCGGTCAGGAGTACTGCAAGCGCTCCACCGAGCATGATCTGCCATATTTTCAGGTGGAACCTGCCGATCTGCCGGACCGCGATGAGGAGGAAGACTGCTGCAAGTACTATGACGGGAAGGTACGTATATCCCGGTTATCCTTCCCAAAAGATGAGTATTGGCTTCCCGGTGCGGGATGGAAGCAGAACCCGGTCCTTTGTATCCCGATTGAATCCCGCAAAAAAGGAGAAACCGGTTCTGGAGAATTCCTTATTTTCCCATCACCCGGTTATTCTCTGGGGGAGCTACGAGGGTGACCCCCTCTTTCCCAAGAGGGGGAGGCAACATGCGGGGGGGCATCGTCTCTTCGAAAAAAAAATGATTTCTACAGAGCAATTTCTTCAGATGATTTCTCCGGGCTGAAAAATCCCTCTTTTGTCACTGCGGGTGTTCCACGTTCCAGTGGAGAAGGATCCCGGTCTCGATCTTCCGGTATTCCAGCAGGGTGAGGCGGCTGAAATCGGACTCGCTGATGAACCCTTCCCCGTCGGCAAGGGTCGGGGCATTCCTGCCCCCGATGATGATATTGCCGATATAACTGTAGATCTCATCGACAAGCCCCTGCTCAATGAGTCCCGCGATCAATGTTCCCCCGCCTTCGACCATGATCCGCTGGATACCCATATCGCCGAGCTCCTCCATGAGCTGCAGCAGGTCCACCGTATCTTCTCCCGCAATGATCACGGTAGCCAGTTTTTTAAGCTGCTCCACCTTTTTTGGATTGGCCTTCCGTGAAACTGCAACCACCCGCTTCCCGCTGCCCTTGCGGAAGACCGATGCATCGGGAGAAATACGCGCCCGGCTGTCGACAACAATCCGGATCGGTTGCTCGTCCGTCCCACGCTGTATCCGGTTGTTCCGGCATTCTTCAGCTTTGACGGTCAGCGACGGGTCATCGGCAAGAACCGTCCCGATCCCGACCATCACCGCATCGCTGCCGGCCTTGAGCCGGTCGACGCGGTTAAAATCCTGCGTACCGGAGATCTTCACCTGCCGGCGTTCACGGGTCGAGAGTTTGCCATCAGCACTCATCGCGACATTGACAATAATATGGGGTCGCATGTACGATCGTTGGTTGATTTGCCAATTATATCAACCCACTGAAATAATCCTGAACGCCCTCCGTGAAACCATCCAGCGGTCATAACCGGCCTCTCCCTCCACCGGCCCATGAATAACCGGTATAACGGAAACTTTTGTCCATAGTGTACCTTAAAATAAAAAGAACGCCAAATTCGTCAAACGCAGACATGGCCGAAAAAACCATCCGTATCTATCGTTATTCCATTGCAGAGACGGACCTGGTGAGGATCTGTGTCATTATCTCACTTGCCGTCTCCTGCATGCTTATTACGGCCATCTCTTTTTCCCGATTGTTCAGTATGATCAACTACCAGCTGTTTTTCATACCCATCGTTTATGCAGCTTATTGTTTCCCGAAGCGCGGGCTCCTTGTTGCAGGGATCTGCGGTATCGCGTTCCAGGCAATCGGCTATTATTACAGTTATCCGGATTCCGTGGCCATGGTAGGTGTCACCACGGAAGCGATTCTCTTTGTCCTGATCGCAGTCATCATCGCCTATTTCATCGATCGGATCCAGGCCGGAGAAGCCCGTTACCGGACCGTTTTCGAGCACTCCCAGCTGGGGATCGTCCTTTTCGACAAGACCACCTTCTCCATCTGGCAGATCAACGACAAGTTTGCCGGCATGCTCAATTACGCTACGGAGGAGATCGCGCAAAAATCTTTCCTGGACCTGCTGCTGACCCCCAGGGAGAAAAGCCGGTTCCTGGAACGCATTGAAAAAGAACGGACCGCATCGGATTTTGAAACGCGGTTTGCCTCAAAAGCCGGCGATGCATGCTGGGTCAACCTGTCCTGGAGCAGCATTGACGAAAAGACGGTCAGTTGTTCGGTGATGAATATCAATGCCCGCAAACTCGCGGAGAAACTGAACAATGACAACATGATGAAATACCGGCAGCTGACGGAACACTCACCTACCAGCATTCTCATCGTCCAGAACGGTCTTATCCGGTATGCCAATCCTTCCTTCATGGCTTTTTCCGGTTACGGGCTTGCAGAGATCACGGGTAAAACGCTCGACATCTTCATCGATCCGCTCGATCGGGAGCTCTTCGTTTCCTTCTCCACGAAGTGGAACCAGAGGATGCCGGTCTCGGACGACGAAGAGTTCCGGTTCGTAACAAAGACCGGCGGGATGCGGATCGGGGCGCTCTACACAACGCCCATCCGGCATATGGATGCCGGGGCAGTACTCATCAATATCGTCGATATCTCGGAAAAACAGCGGCTCGAGGACAAGATCCACCAGGACAATGAACGCCGGAGGGGAATTCTCATTACGGTTGCCCACGAATTGCGTACCCCGCTCCAGCCGATCCTGGGATATCTCAACCTGCTCATCTCGGACCCCTCGGGATTTGGCATCATCAATGATACCAGGAAGATCCTTGAACGGTGTCTTGTCAGCGTTGATCGTGAACGCCAGATCATCAACCAGATGCTCGATCTCTCTGTCTTGGAAAGCGGGAAACTGCAGTTGTCCACTTCGACATTTTCCCTGTCGCCCCTTGTGAAAAAAGTGATCGACGCGGGCGGATATATGACAAAAGCGGAAATAACGGTCGATATTGACGAGTCGGTCGAATTGACTGCAGATGCCGAACGGATTTACAGTGTTACCGATTCCATCATTTCCAATGCAATCAATTATTCCAAGCCTCCGCGAAAAATCGGAATCTTTTACCGTTCCGGAGTCAATGGAACAGAACACCTGATATCTGTGCAGGACAATGGTATCGGCATCTCCAGGAACCAGATCAGCTCAATCTTCGAGCCGTTCCAGCTTGCGGATGCCGCAGTCCTCTCCCGCAAATACGATCGTCTCGGGATTTCCCTTTCCATTGCCAAAAAGGTTGTCCAGATGCACGGGGGGGATATCACCGTGGAGAGTGCGGTCAACGCGGGGAGTACATTTACCATCCATCTTCCAAAGGAGCTGCCTCATGACTCATAAGATCATGCTAGTAGAAGACGACCAACCGATCCTTGAGATGATGGAGATCCTCCTTCGCCGTATCGGGTATGAGCCGATCCTTGTACCTGACGTGATGGACGCACTCGAACGTGTGCAGCGCGATCCCCCGTCCCTTATCCTCCTTGACATCATGATGACCCCCATGAACGGATGGGAATTCTTAGAAAAGCTCCGATCGGAATATAATATCCGGGAATTGCCCGTAATCCTGTTTACCGCGTCTCCTGCGGTAGAGGAGAAGATTGCCCTGCTGCGGGATCCCTACTTGGGCGTCCTGCAGAAGCCGGTCTCGATCGTAGAACTCAAATCCGGGATTGAAAAATTCCTCGCGAAATGATGCCGCTCCGGCACTACGTTCATTCTTTTTTAGGTGTGTAGAAAACCTCATAATTGCTGACGCTCGTTTGGGCTTTGCCCCCGCCGCTACGGCATTCCCCGGTTGCGATGACTACGTATTACCTGCCATTTGACCCGGGTCATCGCACTGCGCCCCGTCCCCCGCGGGGGACTGGTGGCGCAAGAGGGAACATCGTCTCTTTGAAAAAAAATGATTTCTACAGAGCACTTTTTTAATGGGATATACGTGAAAAGTGCGTGAAAAATTCGTGTTCGTTATTGGTCCCTGCCGGAGAATAGTATATAAGAGCAGGGAGAGAGGGAATAACCGGAGCGATCCTTCTTGGCCGGCCGGAATGCTGCATCACGGGATCCTGGGCACCTCAGGACGATACTGATCGCGCGGGAACATGCCCGGGCCGATGCATGGCTCCGGAAAGACCGGCAGGCGCTTGAGGCCCTGCTTGCACCGGGCTTCGTGGAGATCAACAGTCTTGGCAGGTTTGGCAAAGAGGAGCTGCTCGACCGGCTCTTTCCGTCACTTACCCTGCATGGGTTTACTATGGAAGAGCCGGTTATCCGCGAACTCCCGGACAATACCGCGGTTATCAGTTACCGGTGTCACGAGGCGCTGACTGTGGACGGCAGGAAAACCGAAGGTACGTTCAACGTGACTGCGACCTATACGCTAAATAACAACCAGTACCGCCTTGCCCTCTGGCAGATCAGTCCTGCGACCTGACCGGATGCAGGTATCCCCGGGAAACGGGATCGGGATTATCGACCCGGGAGATCCGGCCCGTTCAGGTCGGCAGGACGATCTTTTCCAGCAGTGCCACTACGGAATCCCCTTCCAGCAGCACAATGCCCCATTTCCCGTCCTCTCCAATGAGAAGCGCCAGCGGGCGGACGGATGCCATCATGCCCTGTTCATGAGAAAGTGACACGTCACTGACAACCGGGATAATAGTGCGGTTCCCGATCACCAGCGGCTCCTGCATCCGGATCTCAGCAGTCATAAGACAGGCACTCTCCGTGACTGTCGTTTCATAACCCTCATAGCCTCCTGTATCGCCGGGTGCCGGGCCAGCTGTACTCCTGCGATCAGGATACGAAGGGGACGGCGGACTTTCATCTTCGCCGTGATGTCCAGTTCGAGGATCTCCCGGTCAAAGACCGGCTCCAGTTCAAGGTAGATCCGGGAGGCTTCGAGAATAAACCGGGATGCCCAGTACATCCCGCAGCATTCCCCGGTCAGTACCGGGTCCCCAAGACCCAGGGTCACCCGGCCGCGGGCCTCCTCAAACCGGCACTCGCGCCAGAATACGGGACCAAACGATCCGGCCAGCTCCATTATTCCCTGCATGATATGGACAATCTCCCCGGCATCCGGAGTCCCGGCCAATCCTGCCGGCTGATCCGGTATATGCCTCGTACCCCGGGTCTGCATAGATCCCGTCCGGGAAAATACCGCATGGTTCGCAACAAGCACATCAGTTACCGTCATGCCTTCCGCGTGGGATGTCCGGATACCAAACACGCTCCACGAAACTGCCAGCGCCGGTTCCTGGTGGCCATCCCGGAAAACCAGCCTGAAGGTGACCCTCACGGGAACTGCGTAGAGAATGAGAGCCAGGGCAAGGAGGGGGACAATGATGGAAGCGAGAACAAAGACCGGTATGAGGAGTTCATCCATAAAAAAGAGGGGGAAATCAGAGATCTTCTTTCTTATCAGGCGCTTCCGAAGCCTTGTTCCGGGTCATCGTTTTAATCGCATCGATAAGCTGCGGTGCCATCGATTCGCTGAGTGCCGAAATTACTTGTGCGATCTGGCTGTCCTTTTTGAGTGACATTACCTGTACACCTTCCGGCCCCCTGACATCTTTATGGAGGATAATGAGTGCCACGGGTTCAATCCCGCCACCCGCGCCGGCGCCCTGGCCACCGCCATCTTTCATGTGGTTGCCGCCGGCACCGAACCCGAACCCGAACCGCGTAACAGGGATAACCAGTTTGTCCCCGAAATCCATCGGATCGCCCATCACGTTCTTCGAGGAAAGGAAATCTTTCAGCCCGGATGCGGTCTCTTTGAGCATCTGTTCGTTTGACACGAGAATTCACCGGTTGAACATTATCGCGTTTCCCCTATTTTAATACGGCCACAAAAGACCGGCTGATCGATCGTTATGGCGACAGAAAATCGCATGCAGGCACGGAGATCGATCTTATTTTTTGGCGCAGGCAGTTAACCTGCTGGCCCGGGCCTAGCCCTCCTGCTTACCGGAGAAGCGGGGTGAGAGTTCCCCGGCAGTCTGGTCCGTGGTGAAGACGATGAGGGCATCCCCGGCGCGGAGGCGGGTATTCCCGTCCGGCCTGAAAACAGTCGTGTTTTCATGGCGGAGGCCGTACTCGCTGATACCAAAGTTCTCTTTCAGGCACAGGTCGGCAATGGCCTTTCCTTCCGCCGCGGAATTCGGCTCAACCGTAAGCATATGGATGCGCAGGGAGAGGAGGACCGTATCCATACCCTGTATTGTCCGGCCGGTATCGGCATTTTTCACGAACTTGGCATACCCCCAGCTCTGGAGTTTTCCGACGATCTTTGCAATCTCGGTCTCCGGCAGGTGGTATTTTTTCAGGGCACGGGTGAAGATCTCCCGCGCAGCCTCGAACTCCTCGGATACGACTTCATCAGCACCGAGGTCCAGCAGGTACTGGGAATGACGGATATGCTGCGTCCGCGCGATAATATAGATATCCGGCGCAAGCTGGCGGGCCTTGTGGACAATCCGGGGAATCGCTTCCTGCTCTGAGACAACCACCACGAGGGCCCTGGCATCCCGGATCCCGGCATACTCGAGGATCTCTTCCTGGACCGCATCCCCGAATATGAAGAATGGCCGGCGGGCAGTCTTTTCCCGGCGGATAATATCCGGGTTCAGTTCGATCACCTTGTAGGGAATGCCGGTGATCTCTGCCGCCCTTGCCACGCTCCTGCCGGTGATCCCGTATCCTGCGATGATAATATGATCGACAGGCGCCTCCCCCGGTTCTGTACCGGGAAGACTTTTGCGTATGTCCCGTGAAGCCCGGCCCGGCATTACCCGGTAGAACATTTCAACTGCCCGCGGTGCCGCATTCATGGCAAACGGTGTCAGTGCCATGGTAATGATCGCGGATGCTAAGAAGATCTGGTACACCTGGTCAGGTATGAATTTGGCATCCAGCCCGGTCTTTGCAAGCACGAACGAAAATTCCCCTACCTGGCAGAGGGCAAAACCGGTAAAGATACAGATCCGTGCCGGCATGCCCAGCACGGCAGCAGCAAAGACCCCGGTCAGGATCTTGGTGCCGATGATGAGGGTGACGATCAGCAGGATGAGCATGATAAACGCCGGGTCCCCAAGGATGCTCTTCGTATTGAGCAGCATACCGATCGAGAGGAAGAATACGCTGGCAAATACATCCCGGAACGGGATGATGTGGCTGAGGGCGTCTATATTGTAATCGGATTCCCCGATAATCAAACCGGCAACAAATGCCCCAAGGGTGAGTGAGAGTCCCGCAAGGTTAGTGAGCCACGCAACGATGATGCAGATACCGGCAATCGTAACGAAAAAGAGCTCGCGGCTCTTCTGGCGGGTGACCCGGTACAGGAGTGCCGGGATAACCCAGCGGGCAAGGACGATGACGACCAGCAGGATGGCAGCCACTTTCCCCACCTGGAGGGGAAGATCGTTCAGGTCAGGGCCGCTGGTGCCCATGAACAGCGGGATGATGAGGATCATCGGGATAATTGCCAGATCCTGGAAGAGGAGGATCCCAAGCAGCGTCCTGCCCTGCAGGGTATCAACTTCCCTGCGCTCCTGGAGGATCTTCATGACAATCGCCGTGCTGGAGAGGGAGATTATGAAACCGAAGAACATCGCGCCCCTGAACGGGACATGAAGGGCGTAGGCAACGAACGTAATGGCGACGATCGTGGTACAGAGCTGGAGCAGGCCTCCGATAATTACGATCCGCCAGGACCTGAGCAGTTTTTCAAAAGAAAATTCAAGGCCGATCGTGAAGAGCAGGAGGATGATGCCTACCTCGCCGAAGGTATCGATTAAGGACTGGTCGGCAATGATGGCAAACCCGTAGGGCCCCGCCAGCATGCCTATGACGAGGAAACTTACGATACTTGGTATCCTGAAGAGCTGGCAGATATAGAGGAGCACTATCGAAAGCGTAACGATGCTGACGAGTGCAAGCATGAAGTCCATTATGCCTCACTTCCCGGGACCCGCCCGACCGGACTGGTCCGGAACGGCTTTCGCGGGTGATGCCGTACCGGAAAAACAAAATCCTTCAAATCGATGACGATATGATACATTTTCTGGCCTTTCTGATCTGTCTGGTCCTGTACCAGTATGCGGAGATGAGTAAAAGAAAACAAGAGTGCCCCAGGCCTGATTTGAACAGGCGACAACTAGATCTTCAGTCTAGCGCTCTCCCAAGCTGAGCTACTAGGGCAGGAGTACAAATGTTGTCACTTTTGACTAATAAATGATCTGTTCCCCGGCCCGGTACCCCTCCCGGCAATCGCGGCCCCGACCGCTCTTTTTTATACGCCGGGAATGACAGTATTAACCAATGTCGCTCCCGGGGAAAAACAGCGAGGACTCAGGTCTTGCCAGCGCAGTGAAAAGCCGCACAGCGCATGTTGTCCACCTGACCCATAATGACCTGGATGCCGTGGGGGCTGATGCAGTCCATCGCATGAAATACGGTACCGACGGGGTCTTTACCATCTGGAGTTCCGTGGGGAAATTCTCCATGCTCTTCTCACTGGTCGCAGCCTGCGAGGGCAATGGTGACCTGCTATCGATCTCTGACCTCGGGTACCACCACGATCTTGAGGATGTGGCGCGCAAGGCCCGGGTAAACGGCTGGGTCGTGGAATGGCGCGATCACCACCGGTGGCGGGACGAAGAGATCCGGAACGTGGAAAAAGAAGTTACTCTTCTCCGGGTAGATACCTCCACCTGCGGTACCGGCATCGTAGCCCGCGATCTCATGCCGGACAATCCTGTTGCCGGGGAGGTTGCCCGCGTGGTCTGCGATTACGATCTCTGGAAACATGCGGACCCCCGCTCCGCAATACTCGGGCAGGTGCTCCAGCGCAGGAAAAACCGGGACCATGTCAGGGACTGCCTTGTACAGGGCGTGTTCAGTGACGAGCTGATCGAAAAGGAGTACGCAGAGATCAAGTCAGAGATGTATGCGATGATGCGCCGGAGCCTGAAGCATGCGACGATTACCGGGAAGAAATACCGGATCGCCTTTGCCCCGCTCTACGGCTACCCGAGCGAGACGGCACATTTCATCCGGGACGAAAAGAAGACCGACATCGAAGTCATCATCGGAAAGGACGGGAAATTTTCCCTGCGCTCCGTGCCGCCGATCAGCCACCTTATCGCACGTGAATTTGGCGGCGGGGGCCACCCGAATGCCGCGGGCGGCTCCTTCAGTTTTACCGTAGTGGAACGGTTTACGTGGTGGCTTTTCAGGAAGAGCCGGCACTTCGAGGAATTTGTCCGGATTGCTGAAGGGCTTTAAGCCGGATAATTACCCGTCCCTTTTTGCGGACTTTTACCCGGAATGAAAATTTCCTGATCCATGTCCCCTCGGTGTATCCCTCTCATATGACTCCAGGGATCGCCGGCCGTGCCCGAATGTCATCCGTTTTCGTGGGGAATCCCGGCAGAATAGATCATAACTCCGGCTATCCACCAATCTTTTAACTACCTTCATCCAATACCAGTCACCATGAAAAATGTGTACCTCGTTATTGTCGGTCTCATCGTTTTGGCATGTGCAGTGATGCCGGCATCTGCCTTTACCATGAAATCCCTCAGCATCACCGTAGCGGGAAATGGCGATGCCCAGGTGGACATGAACTATGATCTCTCCTTTGTAGAGCAGACTGCGGTATTCTTCCGGATCGCAGATCCTGCCACGGAACTCCAGTCCGCATTCAACAGTGCCAGTTCTCATCCGGTAACCGTCACCCGGGTAACCAGTTCATCGGCCCAGATCACGATCCCCTCCTTTGCATCCGTGACAACCACCGGCGGCGTGTCCACGTTAACAACCCCGTCGCTCTCGTTCGAACGCGCCAAGAAAGTACTCAGCTCCTACTGGTTTGCCCCGCTGATCTCCCCGGATTTTTCCCCGTCAGTAACGACCATCACGTTTCCGGATGGGTACACCGTAAACTATTATGACCTGATCCGTATTCCCCCGGTGACCCACCAGTTGTCGTAATCCCGGTATACATCGAACGGCATAATCCTTTTTTTGTCCCTTTGAGTTCGTGAACCCCGGGGTTGCCCGCGAAAAAAGATCAGCGCTCGTATACTGCTGACGCGACCAGGTTATTCCAGTACTCCCCGCAGTCCCGTTTACAATATCCGCCGGCACTGATCTGGTCCGGATCCAGGTGGGCTAGAGCGAGATGCACCGACCCCCGGTCAGGGTCGATGAGAATGATCCGTGAAAAATCATATTCGCCCTTCAGCTCAAAGAGCGTCGGGAGCATCTCCTTCGTAATCGCAACCTGCCGCTGGCGCTCAAGGAGGACCGCAAGGTCCTGCCTCGTGGGAGCGGACTGGAAGAAGAAGACATTTTTCCGGGCCAGTGCCTGTACTTCCCGTTCATCCATCGATTCCGCGATCAGGACATGCCCCGCAACCCCGGTGTCCCGCATGGTACGCATGAGGTCGGTGTATATGGAATGGATCGCGTCCTTGTGCTCGTCCTCATCAAGGTAATACCGGTCATTAATGTCCAGATCATGGGGTGCCGTGAGGGCGCACCAGGCCCCTTTCTTCTGCACGACAATGCCGGCTGCATCCTCGATAACCGGGGCCGGGTCGAGACCGAGTTCGTCCGTGATCCGGCCGTCGCAGACGCCGTGGAGGCAGTCCCGTATACGCCGGTCATAGAATTTCCCGCCGGCACAGGGAATCCCGATCCCTGCTGAAACCTGCGGGGCGAGCGACTGGTCGAGCAGGTAGGTGACAATATCCGCAGTCCTGCCCCGGTGTTCTGCAATCCAGGCCGCGAGTGCGGACACATCCGGCCTGCCCGGCTCAGCCCCGAACCCCCGCGTTGCCAGTTTCAGCCGTTTTACCATAGTAGAGATCTTATTACTCATAAGCATCTAAAAAGTACTGATGAATACACCACCGCTGCTGGTTACCTGCGGGCTGCCGTACACCAACGGTCCCTGCCATTTAGGTCATTTGCGAACGTACGTTCCTGCCGATGCGTACGTCCGCTATATGCGGCGGGCGGGCGAAGAGGTGGTCTTCGTCTGCGGTTCGGACAATCACGGGACACCGATCGTGGTCTCGGCAGAGGAATCCGGTATCTCTCCACGGGCGCTCTCGGAACGTTACCACAAGCATTTCGATGAGACATTCAAACGGATGGGCGTCATGTTCGACCGGTTCGGCATGACCGATGACCCGGCCACTCATCACCGGACCCGGGCGATTGTCTCAGAACTCGAGAAGAACGGCTACATTTACAAGCAGATCGTGCACCAGGCCTACTGCACGAAATGCAAACGGTTCCTGCCGGACCGGTACGTGGAAGGGATCTGCCCTCATTGCGGCACCCCCGCCCGGGGCGACGAGTGCGACCAGGGGTGCGGAAAACATCTCGAGCCGGGCGAGATTAAGGATCCGGTCTGCAAGGTCTGCGGCACGAAGGCGGAGTTCCGGGACCAGGAGCACTACTTCTTCAGGCTCTCGGAATTCAAGGACTTCCTCCTGCCATTCCTCGATAAGGTCCGGGGCACGAGCAATGCGAAGAACTACGCGATTGGCTGGATCAAAGACGAGCTCCATGACTGGTGCATCACCCGGACGCTCGAATGGGGCGTAAAGTTCCCGGGCCGCGACGACCTCGTGGTCTATGTCTGGGTCGACGCCCCGATCGGGTACATCGCGTTCACTGAAGAATGGGCAAAGAAGACCGGTAAGGACTGGAAGCGCTACTGGTGCGGCGAGAACCGGGTCACGCATTTCATCGGCGGCGACATCATCTACCACCACTCGATCTTCTGGCCGGCGCTCCTGAAGGGAGCCGGCTACGGCGTCCCCCATGCAATCGTGGCGAGCGGGATGGTGAAAGTCGATGACCACAAGTTCTCCAAGTCCCGGGGCTATGTGGTCTGGACGAATGACGACTATCTCGATAAGGGCCTGCCTGCAGATTACCTCCGGTATTACCTCCTCTCGTACACGAGCCACACCAAGGAACTGAACTTCTCGTGGAAGGTCTTTGGCGAGCGGATCAACAACGAGGTTGTCAATATTTTTGGTAACTTTGTCTACCGTACGCTCTTCTTTGCCCAGAAGGAGTTCGAAGGAATACCGCCCGGCCCGGTCGATCCTGCAATCACTGCTGAAATAGAGAAAAGCCTGGCGATCGTGGACCAGCTGATGCGGGACTACGAGTTCAAGGGTGCAGTAGACGCGATCATGGCGCTTGCGGCGTTTGGCAATTCCTACATCCAGGCCAATGCGCCCTGGAAATTGATCAAGACCGATCGTACGGCAGCGGGACAGGTCATTAAGAACGCAGTCCAGATCGTCAAGGCCCTTGCGCTCCTCATCGAGCCGGTGATGCCCGATACCGCGGAACGGTGCTGGAAGCAGCTCGGGTACTACGACAGCGTGGCAAAGCACCCGGTCAGCGATGCCACCCACCCGGTGCCCGAGGCATGCATCAAGGCACCCGTCCCGCTCTTTACGAAGATGGAAGACACCCAGTTAGCAGAGCTCGAGACCCTGCTCAACAAGCGCGTAGCCGAGGCGAACAAAAAGATGGAAAAGACTCCCTCAATAACAATCGAAGATTTTGCAAAAGTTGAGATGAAGACCGGAAAAGTTCTTGCTGCTGAAGCGATCCCGAAGTCGAGCAAGCTCCTGAAGTTACAGGTAGATATCGGCGGCGAGACCCGCCAGATCGTGAGCGGAATCGCCCAGTTCTACAAGCCCGAGGAGCTCGTGGGCCAGAACGTGGTCGTGCTCACGAACCTTGCGCCGGCAAAGATCTTCGGGGTCGAGAGCAACGGCATGATCCTCGCAGCCGGGGATGCGGCATCGCTGCTCACGCCGCTGAAGACGGTGGAGCCGGGAACAAAGATCCGGTAATTTTTTTTTGAACCCCGGAGAAATACGAGCCCAGTGTTGGCCTCTCATAATTTTCTTTTAGAAAATTCCGGACAATGAAACCTTCGGGAATGTTACTATTTTATTGATTTTCTCTGGTAACAGGGCTCTCCAGGTTTGATGACGGGGGTTGAAACCCCCATACCCCCGGTTACGATGGATGCCGCCGCCCCCGACGGGGCGCCCCCGCGGCGGATCACGGACCGGGAGTAATTTGTAAAACCTCCCGGCCCCGCCGTGTCCCGGAGAGGCCCTGAGGCGGGGGAGCCTCCTTTTTCTTTGCTCCAAGTCAACCATAAGGGAACATGTCTATTTCTCTGGAGTATTTTTCTGATTTATGACCGAGCTCACGCAAAAAACAAATTGTTTTTTAGCAAAACAGGAAATATGCCGGGCACTCGCCCGGCAGGTGCGGTACAGGGTAGCGGGTTCCCCCGTGGATGGAATTAATGAGAGGACGGTGCGGCTGCCCGGTCGCGGTGGCGCAGTACAATCGTTGTCGTGCGCCAGTTCTCGCTCGTGGCAACCTCCTTCAGCCATCCGCCTGCCGGCATCCGGCACGGGTGCGTATCCGTGCTTCGGTGCGATCCGTCACGGGTGTGGTGCGGGGCTTGTCCGGTATCTGTTCCGGAGATGTGGTTGCTGGTCGTTGTCATGGCATTGTCTCCTGGCTGCTGGATGCAAAAGCCTTCCCTGTCGGGAGTTATTGCACAGCGGTCTGTTTGTTCCTTTCGTTTGAAGGCCTCACATCCGGTTTCCGGGAGGACCCGGCAGGGAAAGTGGGCTGACGGATGCTCCGTTGGCCGGGATGCGGGTACTTACGGATACGGTACGAGTGTAACCTGTCCCGCCATCAGCGGGACGAACACTCTGATCAGTTGGTTTTGTGCAAGTGCACTTATATTCGTAAAATCGTCCAGGTAGTGTTCCCGCACCTGCAGGTTCAATGGAAGAACCCCTCCAACGGAAAGGATATTTAAGTTCCCTGGGATCTTTGGCACTATTTTGATAAAACCCGGCCCGTGAAATGCAAAAAATATCGTTGCACGGGCGGGGGAAATCCAGCAACGGTTTTTCCGGGAATCACTCAAAAGATCTGCCGGCTTGTGCAGTAGCCAAGGGCACATTTTTCGTAAAAATGCTGGTGGCACTCCTCGGCCGGCCAGAATGTGGACACAGGTACGATCTCCGTGACAAGGGGACGGTCCCCGTATTTTCCCGATGCAGCGAGCTGGTTGCGGGATGCACGGGCAGTTCCTTTCTGATCAGCATCATGATAAAAAATCACGGACCTGTACTGTGGGCCGGTATAATCCCCCTGCCCATCCGGCCGGGTTGGATCGTGTATGGTCCAGAACATATCGAGCAGTTGCCCGTACGAAATGACTGCGGGATCATACACAATCCCCACTGCTTCGACATGGCCGGTGGTACCTTCGCTGACCTGCCCGTAGGTAGGATCGGGTACTGGTCCGCCCGTGTAGCCGGGCACGGTCTCAACAATCCCCTCAAGCCTCCGGAATGCTGCCTCGACATCCCAGAAACACCCTGCGGCAAATGTTGCTTTCAAATATATGGGGATTATCTCCATGTACCTAGTGGTTATCGTGGGAACACTTCAATCGTGAGGACCGACCGGTTAAAACAGGCTTGGTCCATGGGGACGATTTGTCAGAATTGTATTTGTAAAGAATATGGAGCTCATTGCAAAAACGTAATGGCCCGGAACCTGCCGGCGTAATGTCCCGCGATGAACTGGTGATGAGATGGTAAAATTCTTCGAAGAAATAACTGAATAAAAATAGTATTGCCTGAACGCCCGATAACAAATCAGACTGATACAGGTTCAAACAATTCGCATAGAGATAATCGGGGAAAGATCCCGGCGCACTTATTGTTTCTCCGGTACTTTACGGATCATCCGGACATCCTGGAGGGTCACAAGCCCATGGACGATCATGGGCTCGACTTCCGGGAGCACTGCCATGATCCGCTCGCGGGTGTCCACGAGATCGATGATCACGGGAAGATCAAGCGACAGCTGGAAGACATCCACGGTCTTGAGGAGGTGTTCGTGGCCGAATCCCGACATCCCCCGCACAACCGTACACCCGGGAAATCCCTTCCGGAGAAAGAACCTGACCAGGTACTTGTAGCCCAGCTCATTATTGATCAGCGCCGATTCCGCCATGTAAATCCGCAACAGCACGCCATCGTCCATAGTATTTCACCCGTGAATGCCGGGGGCCGTGCAGATCCAAAGCGCGATCACCACGCCGAGAATGCTGCCTCCCCCGTTTGTGAGGATATTGAGGAGCATCGTATAATAATCCCGATCCTCCAGCATGCGGAAGGTCTCGTAACTGAAGGTCGAGAACGTGGTGAATCCTCCCATTATCCCGACTCCGGCAAAGTACAGGATATCCGGTGGCGCCCGGGAAAAGACGATGAGCCCGAGGAGAAAGCTCCCGAGTACGTTGACAAGGAGCGTGCCTGCGGGGAGCCCCCGGACGGGCTGGAGCTTCGAGCACAGGTACCGGGCAACCGAACCCGCTCCCCCGCCTATCCCAATCAATATCACGGGTTCCATTCAGGGCCTCCTCACAAGGACGATGATTGAGCGGCCGGCAAGAATTCCCCCAAGGCCGCACGCCAGGGTCAGGAAAAAGTATGCCGCTGATACTGCAGGGGGCTGCTGGACGGTGATGACAGCAAGCGTGGAGAACGTGGTGAATCCCCCAAGGAACCCGACACCCGCCAGCATACGTGCCTGCCTGCTGAAACGCCCGATATAGATAGATTCGTACATGAAGATGCCCATGAAGAATGAACCCAGCGTATTGACAAAAAGTGTCCCGGGCAGGGATGAGAACATCTCCCCGGCAACAAACCTGAGGACCGACCCGGTCATACCTCCCAGAAAAATGAGGGTGCAACTGACCAGTTCGGCACTCCGGGCCGGTTTCCAGAACATGATAGGCTCTCGTTACAGTACGTGTTGACCGCGATGGCACATAATGCTCGTGAAAAATTCCTCTGCCCGGGAGGGATGATCAGTGGCGGGTTCCGGCCATCTGCTTTGCCGTAAGCAGCCAGTTCAATTCCCCGGACGGGCGTTGCGTACAGGAAAAATTGCGGATCTTTGCCAGCGCCCCTTTTGTCATCACGATGCCGGTCCCTTCGTTCCCTGAGATTATCCGGGCGATAAGCGATGAGAGATGCGGTTCGTGGCCGACAAGCAGGACCGCAAAATCTTCCGGGTGCTTAACGATTTCCCGGCATATCATCTCCGGGTCTCCACCCGGGACCAGCATATTCCAGGTCTCCATTTTTTCCGGTGTACCGAGGGTATTCGCAACAATCGCTGCAGTTTCCTGCGCCCGGACAAGCGGGCTTGCAGCTATGAGATCGAACCGTAATTCCTGCGCGGCCATCCATTCGGCAACTGCTGCTATCTCCTCACGCCCTTTCTTTGTGAGTTTCCGGTGGGCATCGGCCAGGTTGTGCCCGGCATCCTCTGCCTTCCCATGCCGCAAAATGAAAATATCCACAAGAGGACTTAAAGCCCGGGAACGATAAGGATTGTGCCAAAAAAGAACCGGATTATTCGAAGAGCCGGTAGTTCGGCGCTTCGTCCGTGATCATGATATTGTGCGGGTGGCTCTCGGTCATGCCTGCATTGGTTATGCGGACAAACCGGGCTTTGATATGCATATCGGCAATGGTCTTTGAACCGGTATACCCCATAGCGGACTTGAGCCCGCCCACGAGCTGGTACATCACTTCCCCGACGTGGCCGACATACGGGGTGACACCTTCCACGCCTTCAGGCACGAACTTCGTGCTCCCGATGTCCTTCTTCTGGAAGTACCGGTCGCTGGACTGCCCGGTGCTCATGACCCCGAGCGATCCCATGCCGCGGTACTGCTTGTACCGCCGGCCTTTCATAGTGATCACCTTGCCGGGGGACTCATCCGTACCGGCAAACATGCTGCCCATCATCACCGTATCGGCTCCGGCTGCAATTGCCTTTGCCACGTCGCCGCTGAAACGGATGCCCCCATCCGAGATGATCGGGATATCCGCATGCCGTGCCACATCCGCTACCTGCGAGACCGCAGTAATCTGGGGGACACCCGTTCCTGCAACAATCCGGGTAGTACAGATCGAGCCCGGGCCGATACCTACCTTGATGCCGTCGACCCCGGCATCAACGAGCGCTTCGGCAGCCTCCCGGGTTGCAATGTTCCCCGCCACCACGTCGGCCTTTACACTGCCCTTGATCTCCTTCACTGCTGCCACGACTTTCATGTTGTGGCCGTGGGCGCAGTCCACAACGATTGCGTCGACACCGTTCTGGTCCAGCAGTTCTGCACGGGCGAAATCGAACGGACCGACCGCTGCGGCCACGCGGAGGTTGCCCTTGGCATCCCGTGACGCGAGCGGGTACTGGCGCTTCTCAAGGATGTCCTGCATGGTGATGATGCCAAGCAGTTTTCCTTTCCTGTTTACCACGGGGAGACGCTCGACCTTGTTGGTATACATGATCTCGAGCGCTTTCTCCGCGGTGATATCCTCGTTTGCCACGATCGGCTTCTTCGTCATGATCGTGGTGATATTCTCATCGCCGCGCTTCTGCACGATCGCCCTGACATCCCGCCGGCTGACAATACCGATGATCTTTCCCGTGTCCACAACAGGTACCCCGCCGATACTGTACTGGTGCATCAGCCGCTCCGCATCGGAGACCGTAGCAGTATCTTCGACGTACAGCACATCGCGCTCGATCAGTTCTTCGGCCTGTTTGACGGCAATGACTTCCTGCAGTTCCCGCTCGGGAGTCATGTTCCGGTGGATAACGCCGATACCACCCTCCCGGGCGAGGGCGATCGCCATATTCGCTTCGGTCACGGTGTCCATTGCGGCTGAGACGAGCGGGATATTGACCCGGATATTTTTGGAAAAGCGCGAACGGGTATCGGCCTCCGAAGGTTCAATCCAGGATGCCAGCGGTTCCAGCAGGACATCGTCAAATGTTAATGAGAGTGGTACGTCCAGTTTTTCGACAAACATAAGAGTCACCTGATCATCGCAAGTGCAGTCTTGATCAAATCTTCCCGCACCGTTGCGTTCCGGTCGCCGCCGCAGACCATGCCCCGGACACCGATGATCTCCGGGTTGATCCGCTTGAGGGCATCGATGTCCTCGAACTTCAGCGAACCGGCAAGAGCTGTCCCAAGCCCCAGGTCCTTGTTCGTTTCGGTAAATGAGCGGAGTGTCTTCTCATCCATGAAGGCAAAGGTGCTCTGCCGGTCCTTGATGCCCGTATCGACCATCGCGAAGTCAGCCCCGCATTCGGCAGCGATCGGGGCCATATCGAATGGCGATATCGAGTGCATGCGCTTGTAATCGGAATATGCGGCGATGACAACGAACTTCTTCGGGAACTCTTCCTTGACTGCCCTGACCACGGCACTGATCACTTCCCGTGCCTGTTCAGTGCCTTCAAATGCGAGCCCGATCTTCACATAATCGGCCCCGGCACATGCCGCACCGTAAGCAGCGAGCGATGCACCACCCGGCCGGAAGTCAAAATCACCGATCGCAGCGCTTACCGGTTTATGGGAAAACGATTTGATCTCCCGTATGACCCACGGGAAATTGGCGCCCAGCGAGCCCTCGGAGGGTTTCTTCACATCGATTATGTCA
This sequence comes from Methanoregula sp., assembly GCF_049686655.1. GTDB lineage: Archaea > Halobacteriota > Methanomicrobia > Methanomicrobiales > Methanospirillaceae > Methanoregula. The sequence goes on along the minus strand of NZ_JBAVIG010000035.1, from coordinate 24,414 downwards.
GCAGCAGTGGAATCTTTTGCCTCGGTGATAGAGCTTGGGCTGACCAACAATTGCATAAAGTTTAATGATCTTTTATACTAATAGTGGTTGCGTTCGCCTATGGAACTGATACTTGCAATGGATTTGCGGCACAATCTGGTTGTACACGGTAAATCCGGGCAACGTACAACCTACAAACCGCTCGACTGGGGCTGTTCCCCGACGGCAGAACCGGTCGGTTTTGTCAGGGCCATTGCTCCCAGAAATATCTATATCGCAGATCTCGACCGGATCGAAGGCACCGGTTCGCACGACCGGCTTGTCCGGGACTGTGCCCGGCAGGTCTCGGCGTGTTACGTGGACCGGGGTTGCAGGTCGCCGGAGGATCTGCTGAGCGGCTATCACGTCAGGAATATTGTCGGCACGGAGACCGGTGGGGATGCTCTCGCCCGGTATACGGGAGGTCTCCTGAGTATCGATATTAAAAACGGGCGCGTCATACCATTCAACAGGGACCCGGTGGACCTGCTCCGCCAGGCAAACGGCTGGAAGTTCGAGGGGTGCATCATCCTCAATATCGGAGCCGTCGGGACGGAGACGGGCCTTAGTAAGGAATCTCTCGAAAATATGCGGGCGGCCTATCACCGGAAATTATTCTATGGCGGCGGTGTGGCAACGATCGGGGATCTGCAGCTGCTCAGCGATGCCGGGTTCGACGGTGCGATCATTGCTACCGCACTGCACCACGGGGCAGTCCCGCTCGCATGGATACGGAGGGGACGCTGTTGTTAATCACGCTGGAAGGAATTGACGGGAGCGGCAAGAGCTCGCTCCACGAGGCGCTCAAAGAACTGCTCGCCGATCTCGACCCGGTTTTCACCCGGGAACCGGGCGCAACGTGGGTCGGGGAGTCGGTACGCAGGGCCATTGCCGAACAGACAGATCCGGTGACGGAAGCGACCCTTTTCGTCGCGGACCATGCAGCACATCTCGCCAAGATTGTCCGGCCAGCGCTTGCGGAAGGAAAGATCGTCATCTCCGACAGGTACAGCGACAGCCGGTATGCCTACCAGTCCGTGACCCTTCAGGGAATTATTCCGGAACCGGAGAGATGGCTGCGGGCCATGCACAATGGCTGGACGATCGTCCCGGACCGGACATTCCTCTGCGTGCTGCCGGTTGACGATGCACTGACCCGGCTCAAACCCGCAGGTGAGCGGGAGCATTTCGAGAAACGCGAGGTGCTGGAGAAGGTCCAGAATAATTATCTTGAGTATGCCCGGGCCGAACCGTCGCGGTTTGTTATTATCGATGCGCTGAAGGACCGGGGGGAGATTGCACTGTTCGTGGCGGAGGCGATACGGGAGATGGCAAAGGCGGGGACGAAGAAAGGGAAGGGGAAGCGCTAAAGTGGACTTTCTCTCCAGACAATAACGTTTAGATCGATTCCTCTATTTTGGTGACCGTAGTGGAGTTGCGAGTGAACCCACCCCCTGATGGGGGTCGGCGCGACGCCTCGTCGGGTCGCGGCTGGGCAGATGACCGGGTTTTTGCGCAGTCCTGACAAATTATTTTACCGGGCGAGGTGTTGTCTCATTCTCACAAGTACAAAACCGGTAATCTGCCCCGCCGTGCCTCGGAGAGGCCCTGAGGCGGGGAGCCCTCGTTGCGACTATCAAAGCCGGACTGGGCTGGATATGAAATGGAGCCTAAGGAAAACCGGATAGATCCTATATAGATTGGATCAGTTTCCCAGACCCCCTCATTAAAACATCAAAAATTTTGGCTGAGGGGTATATCCCCAGCCCCTCACCTTTTTCCTTACAGATATGATTCAGTCCGCGTCGGTGACCCCTGTCAGGTCCTGTAAAAAACAATGAGCTGAGGGGATGTCCCCCTCAGCAAAAAATTATCGTGACCCCCCATTCCCCTCAGCAAAATATTTTTGTGAGCCCCCTAACCCCTCAGGAAAAAATACGAACTCTCGGAAATGATGAGAGTTTCAGGATACTTCCTGAAAATATGTGATGCCTCCTACCCCCGCAGGGGTGTCGCCGCGATACCTTGTCGGGTCGCGGCCGGGCAGATTACCGGTTTTGTGAATCCCGGTAATTGAGCCGCCGCGGGGGCGCCCCTTCGGGGGTGGTGGCAGACATCGCAAGTATCCAAATAATAATCACGAATACGATCTTAAAAAGAAATTTTAAAGGGTTGAATCACTGCTTCGTGATCGTCACAATGACATCCCCAATCGTGAGCACGTCCACCTTTGCACCTTCCTCCATATAGGAGTACTTCGGCGTGAAGACATTCTCCGGCAGGGCAACTTCCGTACCTTCAAGAACAATAGTCTTCGGTGGGTTCGCCAGCTGTTCCGGTGAGAGCGCACGGACCGCGGTCATGAAGGCCTGCGCCTGCTTCCGGAACGTGGGGCCGACAATGCTGCGGTTGAAGTCGATGTCGGTAACGACCCGGTCGAGTTTCGCTACATCCGTGCGCCAGTGGACATCGGCGTTGAGTGTGCGGCCGGTGTCCCCTTCATCATTGACCGTGTGCGGGGCATAGATGGTGACCTTCCCGAGCGGGGCGTTGAGGGCAAGACCGGCATCGTGCTTGTACTTACGTACTTCCGCAACGACCTGCACGAGAAGGTTTCCCTCCTTCCGTGCCGCTTCATCCTCGTACGTGAACGAGACCCAGGGCTGCTTGTGGACGCTGTGTCCCGGGTTGAGGTAGGAGTAGCACTCCTCTGCGAAGTAGGGGGTGAACGGGGCGAGCATCCGGCAGAGGGCATCGAACGCGGTGTGGAGCACGAGGCAGGCGCTCGCGCGGGACGCGTCCTGTTTGTACAGCCGGCCCTTGACGAGCTCGATGTAGTTGTCGGCCAGCACGTCCCACGCGAACTCGCGGATCGCCTTGAGCGCATCGTCGAAATGGTAGTTCTCCATCGCCGTACTCACCTGCTGGATCGTGTCCGAGAGCCGGACGAGGAGCCAGCGGTCGGCAAGTGCCGTGACCGGAGTATCCTTGTCAAACCCGCCCTTCTCCAGCTGGATCAGGGCGAACTTGGTGATGTTCCACATTTTGGTCTGGAACCGGGAGGCAGAGACCACGTCGTTCCAGTTGAACATAATGTCCGAGCCGGTCGCTGCGCCCATTGCACCCCACTGGCGGAGCGCATCGGCGCCGTACTTGACCAGGATCTCCTCGGGGACGATGATGTTGCCCCGGCTCTTGCTCATCTTGAACCCGTCTTCGCCGAGCACCATACCGTTGACCAGGATCTCATCCCAGGGCTTGCTCCCGGTGAGGGCGACCGACCTGAGGATCGTGTAGAATGCCCAGGTGCGGATGATGTCATGACCCTGCGGGCGGATCTGGGCGGGGAAGAACGGTGGCATTCCGTTCCCGTCCCAGCCGGTCACGTTCAGGACCGAGATGGAGGAGTCCATCCAGGTGTCGAGCACATCCACTTCGCCGTCGAACGTCGTTCCGCCGCACTTTTTGCAGGGATGCTTCGGTTTTACGATCGTGGGATCGACAGGGAGGTCCTTCTCGTCCGGCACCACCATCTCCCCGCACTTCTTACAGAACCAGACCGGGATCGGGGTCGCGAAGATCCGCTGCCGGGAGATGCACCAGTCCCATTCCATCTGCTCCACCCAGTTCTCCATCCTGCGGAGCATGTGCTCGGGATACCAGGTGATCTGGTGCGCCGCCTTCTGGATCTCCTCCGGCTTGATCTTCACGAACCACTGCCGTTCGGAAAGGATCTCGATGGGGGTTTTGCAGCGCCAGCAGGTGCCCACGCGCTGGGCAAGTTTTTCCTGCCGTTTCAGGATCCCCTTCTCCTTCATGTCGGCAAGAATCGCAGTCCGGCATTCGGTGGTGTTCAGGCCCTGGAACTTACCGGCAATGGCAGTCATCTTTCCCTGACGGTCGATTGCCTTCCGCAACGCGAGGTTGTGCTGTTTCCACCAGTGGACGTCCTGCTTGTCACCGAACGTACAGATCATGACCGCGCCGGAACCGAATGCCGGGTCCACAGCTTCATCCTGCACGACCGGGACATCGTGGCCGAAGAGCGGCACCTTCATGGACTTGCCTTTCAGTTTGTGGTACCGCTCATCACCCGGGTGGACTGCGACTGCCACGCAAGCCGCCAGCAGCTCGGGGCGGGTAGTGGCAATTTCGACGCCATCGAATTTGAAGTAGTTGAGCTGGGTCTCCCGGTCATCGTAGGAAACCTCAGCAAACGCGATGGCGGTCTCGCACCGGGTGCAGTAGTTGACCGGGTGCTCGCTCTGGTAGATGTAGCCGGAGGCCAGCATGCGCAGGAACGAGAGCTGCGTCTTGCTGTAATACTTCGGCGTCATCGTGATGTACTCGTTGGACCAGTCCGTTGAGAACGCCATCTTACGGAGGGTGATGCGCATCGCTGCAATGTTCTTCTCGGTCAGTTCGCGGCACATCCGCCGGAACTCCTCGCGGGAGACATCGTTCTTGGTGATGTGGTTGAGTTCTTCAACCTTCACTTCCGTGGGAAGGCCGTGGCAGTCCCATCCCTGCGGGAACATTACGTTGAAGCCTTTCATGCGCTTGTAGCGCGCAAAGAAGTCGATATAACACCAGTTCAGTGCATTGCCGATATGAAAATTCCCTGTCGGGTAAGGAGGCGGGGTATCGATGACGAACTGCGGTTTTTTTGAGTTCCGGTCAAAATAATGATCCTCATCGCGCCAGGTTTTCCGCCAGCGCTCTTCCACTTCGGCAAAATCATAGTTTTTCGGCAGTTGATCAGATGACACCATTTGTGGAGAAAGTTGGTTGTGAAATAAAATATAGTGATCGTATCCTGCCCGGGGATGTACCATATTTCATCGGTAAACCGGATACTTCCGGACATGTGGTGCATAATAAAACTCTTTTTGCTTGAAAGCAAATGACTGTCCAATGCAGCGACAGCGGGGCCTCGGGTTTGCATCGGCATTCGTCGGTGGCGCGATCCTCATCGGCCCGTACATGAAACCCGCATGGCTGATGGGCCTCGTTGTCATATTTTTCGCCCTTCTCCTCTGGCGTTTTTTCGATACCAAGTACCTGACCTACACGATGTGCGTTCTTGCCGCACTCTATGGGATCAGTCTCCTGCCGTTTTTTGTCTTTTCCACAACACTTGCGATGCTGGTACTGGGAGAACTTGTCTTCCAGACGGGTGCAGATGACCTGAATACGTACCTGTACTATGTGATATCTACCGCATGGGCCGGTGTGCTGGTCATGGCCTACCTCCACGAGGCCGCGATCCTGACGGTGATATTCGGCATCATTGCTGCGGTCCTTCTCAAGGTGATCCTCCTGAAATACGAGGACTCCCTGGTAATCGAGGGTGTCGGTACCGCGATGACCATGTGGCTGATCCAGGAACTCAATTACCAGGCCGATCTCCAGATGGTTGTCGCAGCCGTCATTGTCGGGTTTACGTTTGCCTATTTTGCCTTCCGGTCAAAGACCGCGGATCTCTCGGGACTCTTCTCTTCAGCGCTGGTCGGGATTGTCCTGCTGGTATTTGCCGGCCCCCGCTGGTTCATGATCATGCTCGTCTTTTTCATCGTGGGATCGGCGGCCACGAAGTATAAATTCGAGTACAAGAAGCGGATTGGCGTGGAACAGGGGCAGAGCGGTGCGCGGGGATACCGGAATGTCTTTGCGAACGGGATCGTGGCTACTGCGGCGGCCGTTCTCTTCGGGGTCTTCCAGCAACCGATCTTCATTGTGATGTATGTCGGCAGCGTTGCTACAGCTGCTGCTGATACGCTGGCGAGCGAGATCGGCGTTACCGGGGGGATCCCCTACATGATCACCACCTTGAAAAAGGTCCCCATCGGCACGAATGGCGGTGTGACGCTTGTTGGCGAATCGGTCGCCCTGCTTGGCGGCCTTGTCGTCTCGCTCGCGGCGTTTTTCCTCGGTGTGATCACCCTCCCGATGGTCCTTGTCTGCACGCTGGCCGGGTTTGTCGGCACCAATATTGACAGTGTTGTGGGGGCCACGCTGGAGAACCGCGGGTTCCTCGGAAATGCGGGAACAAACCTGTTGGCCACTATCGGTGGAGGGTTGTTCTCGATCGCTTTATTTATCCTCCTGAAATTGTAGGGCAGGACAAAGAAAAAAGGTTACACCCGGGCGGGCCTGGGATTCCGGTACAATCCCCGCACTTTGTCGTTTTTTCTGCTCTGTAGAAATCATTTTTTTCGAAGAGTCGATGCCCCCCCTCTTGCGCCCCCAGTCCCCCGCGGGGGACGGGGCGCAGCGTGATGACCCGAGTCAAATGGCAGGTAATACATCGTCATCGCAACCGGGGGATGCCATAACGGCGGGGGCAAAGCCCAAAGAGCGTCAGCGATTATGAGGTTTTCTACAGAGCAGTTTTTTACTACATTATTTCATGCTGGTTGTCAGCTTTTTCCCTGTTCGTATTTCAGTATTTATACCAGCGGCCCTTGCTGTCGAATTCCCCGGTTGCCTGCTGGACGGGGACCTCTTTCTGCGCCAGGGATTTGAAAAAGCATGCCTTAAATGTAAAGAGCACAGGCACGAGGATCAGGCAGGCGATAAACAGCACGAGAGCGGTGATCCACGTGCCGTCCGGACCGATAATGGCGACAAGCTGATCTGGTGTGAACGCCTGGATCTGCGCTTCGGTATAGTGAGTGAGAGGTTCGAGCCTGTCGTAGAGTACCGCCTCCCAGAGAATCATCAGGCTGAACAGGACCCCGGCTGTAATTACCGCGCATATCGCCAGGAACGCGATCACTTCCTGCAGGCGGGTCCCGACCAGTTCGATACTGCGCCGGATGGCATCGAATACGCCGCGATCTTCAAACACGGCCGCAGTATCGCAGAAGAAGGAAAGGATAATGGATGGGATCATGATCACCAGGGAAACCGCCGCCATGAGAACCGGGTCCGGGGTAACTCCTGCAAGCGTCAGGGTGATGAAGATAAGGATAAAGACGAGCATTACGGTAAAGATAATGACAAGGATGGGGAGAAGGACCCTGAAGTAATACCTGATGCCGCCTTCAACCAGGGTCCGGATATTCCCGCTCTCATTTTTGGCACTCCAGAACATGCCGGTGATAAAGAGGAGCATAATAAGGCCGGATACAATCACCAGCCTGCCGGCAAAAAAGGTCCCGCTGAAATTAAAGACCAGCCAGAGCGCAGCGGCACATAATCCGCAGACAACCCCCGGGATCCAGAGAACCGGCATCCGGGAAAGGAGCCCGAATGCAGTTTTGAGTTCAGCGATTGCCATTGTTACCGGGCCCTCGGCATTGCTACGATCTCCCGCACCTGGAGATCGAAGAAGCTGGCAGTGTGGGCCGGCCTTATCACGCATACGGTATCCGCGCCGGTGGCAGTTCCCCCGACTGCAATAACCTCATCCTCTACGCCAATCGCTCCCTGGTCGGCAGCAATCAGGACGCATTCGACGGCGACTTTAAGACCGACTGCAACAATTCTCCGGAGTGCTTCGGCAATGGCTTCCGTCCGGGAACCTCCTCCGATCCGCGGCGAGCGGGAGATCGCCCTCTCAAGCCCCGAGAGCGCATGGGTGCCGGTGATGATGGTCACTCCCTGCTTCCGCAGGTCCGCAGCCGTCTCTTTTGAAAATTCCCATTCTCCGGGTTTTGTAAATCCCATAACATGCGTGACAACGACAAGCCTGATGCCCGATCCCTTGAGGGTTTCATAAAACACCTGCGCGGTCTTGCCGGAGGAACTTGCGACAATTACCGTCTTTACCCCGAGCTCTTCTGCCCGCTCACGGGAAAAGCGCGCCGCGTCGGCAGTGTTTCCTGCCCCGGGCGCATCAAAATAGTAGCATTTTCGTTCAACAAATGTCATAAGTACCTTTTAATAAGCCGTAATGGAAAAACTTTGTCAGATTCATGCCGGTATCTCCGGCTATCATTTTACCTACACGTAATACCTATCCGATGAGGAACAGATCATGCTCACGCTTGCCCTTGCAGGAAAACCAAACTGCGGAAAATCCACGTTTTTCAAGGCTGCCACCATGGCGAATGCCGAGATTGCCAATTACCCGTTTACGACCATCAACCCGAACTTTGGCGTGGCATATGTGCGTACGAAGTGCGCCTGCACGGAACTGAATGTCAAATGCACCCACTGTGTTGACGGCAGCCGGTTTGTAGCCGTGAACCTGATCGATGTGGCGGGACTCGTGCCGGATGCCCACAAGGGAAAGGGCCTCGGCAACCAGTTCCTCGACAACCTCCGGCAGGCCGATGCGATCCTGCACGTGATCGATGCGAGCGGAGGCACGGACAGCGAGGGGAACCCGGTCGGTGTCGGCAACCATGATCCCGCGGAGGATGTGAAGTTCCTCGGTTTTGAGATGACCATGTGGGTCTACGGCATCCTGGACAAGCACTGGACCCGGATCAGCCGCCAGTCCCAGGGAAAAGGCGCGGCCATCGAGCAGGGTATTGCCGAGACCTTCACGGGCCTTGGTATCTCGATGGAAGATATCCGGGACATCTCGCTCGGCCTCAAGCTCGATCTCGTCCATGCCACCATGGAAGATCTCGTGCCGCTCTGCGCGGAGATCGTGAAGATCTCAAAACCGATGCTCATCGTGGGGAACAAGTTCGATGAGACCCCGGAAGCCCTCCGGACGAGACTTGCCGATGAGGGGGTCTTCTTTGCAAGCGCAGCATCGGAGCTGGCCCTGCGCAATGCCGCGGCTGCCCACGTGATCCAGTACCTGCCGGGCGACGAGATGTTCAAAATTGCAAATGAGGGCACGCTCTCACCGGCCCAGAAGGCCGGCCTTGCAAAGATTGCTGACGTGATGAAGCAGTGCAAAGGGACCGGTGTCCAGCAGGCGATCAACAAGGCGGTCTTCGAGCTGCTCGACATGATCGTTGTCTACCCGGTCGAGGATGAGAACCATTACTGCAACAAACAGGGCGATGTGCTGCCCGATGCCTTCCTGATGAAGAAGGGATCCACGCCCCACGATCTTGCATACCAGGTCCACACGGATATTGGCAAGGGGTTCCTGTATGCCATCGATGCCCGGACCAAGATGCGGATCAAGGAGACCCACATACTGAAGAACGGGGATGTCATCAAAATCGTGAGTGCCGCGAAGTAGGTGCGGGGCCCTGCGGCGGCTGTATGACAATTGTCATTCGATTGTCAGACAATGCAGCCGCACTTTCAAAAAAGAGCGGCAATTTTTTGTTTTTTTCCCGTAAAAAAGGGATTTTTCCCGCAAAGTTTATAAGATGGTAAGCGGTAAAGTGGAATTACCGAAGAAAGAACAGGAGGTGGAAAGGAATGGCTGGAGAAATTTATCAGGCACAGGTGATCAGGAACTTCTTTGACTGTATCACCGGTACTGACCGTAACCTGACAAGGATCTACATGTGTGTCATGAGCCTTGCAAAACTCCGCATGGAGCCTCCTGAAAAGATGGCGGCACTGGTGGACCAGTTGCGCAAGAGCAAGATCCAGAAAGAACTCTCGGTCGATATCCTGGACTACATGTGCGATGCGGCAAACCAGCTCGAACTCATGCAGGTGCAGACTGCATTTGGTGTCAAGGATATCCGGGAAGTTGCCCAGGATTTCAGCGGGATCAGCATGGACAGTCTGTAGCCGGACTGGCTGACACTTTTTTTAAAACACAGTGTTTATTGTTAAAAACCGGTCTGTAGAAATCATTTTTTTCAAAGAGACGATGCCCCCTCTTGCGCCACCAGTCTCCCACGGGGGACGGGGCGCAGTGCGATGACCTTAGTCAAATGGTACATCATCATCGCAACTGGGGGATACCATAGCGGCGGGAGCAAAGCCCAAAAGAGCGTCAGCGATTATGAGGTTTTCTACAGAGCAGTAAAAACCAAAGATGCATTTTGTGGTGGAAATTGCAATGAACCCCGCCCCCGGAGGGGCGCAACGCGGCGGATCAGTGCTATACACTAATAAAAAACACCTCCCTTGCCCCTCCGTGTCGTGGAGATGATTTCACGCATACACATCCTTTGGATCAGGTTTCCGTAACACCTGATAAGCCGGCGGGTTAACCCTGTCTGCTATAGCCGGCATAATGACCTTTATGAATCTATAGTGAAATTATCTATTGAGTATTCCCTGGTGGCTTCTGTTTAGTAATCACCAAAAAAAAAATTCTCTGTAGTCGGTTATTATGATATCAGTTCTCTATGTAGATGACGATCCAGCGTTCCTTGATCTTTGCAAATTGTTCCTTGAGCGGACAAACGAATTTACCGTTATAACCGCTTCATCAGTTTCAGGTGCGCTTGAGCTGTTAAAGTCCAATGGGATCCATGCCATTGTATCCGATTACCAGATGCCTGAGATGGATGGCATCGCGTTTTTAAAACAGGTACGGGCAACTGACAATGATATCCCGTTTATCATGTTTACCGGCAAGGGGAGGGAAGAGATCGCTATTTTGGCGTTCGAATTCGGTGCAGACTTTTATGTACAGAAGGGTGGAGCCGCCAAACCGCAGTTTGCCGAGCTCATACACAAAATCAAGGCGGCGGTGGAACATCGCCGGGCCTATGCGGAGGTTACGATCCTCAACCGGCTGTACTCTGTCGTATCCCGGACCAACCGGGCGATGATCCGCATCCACGACCGGCAGGAACTCCTTGACGAAGCCTGCAGGATCGCAGTCGAAGAGGGAAAATTCCTGATGGCCTGGATCGGCATGGTGGACCCGGCTACCCACAAGGTGAGGCCGGTCGCTGCCTGCGGGTACGAAGCAGGTTACCTGAGCAGGCTCTCTATTACTGTGGACAATGTCCCGCAGGGGATGGGACTGACGGGTATCGCGATCCGCGAAGGGCATCCGACTGTCAGCAACGATATCCCGTCAGATCCCCGGATGGCCGCCTACTATGACGAAGCAGCAAAACGCGGGTACTGCTCGTCCGCGGGATTCCCGTTGAGGAACGGCAGTACGGTTGTAGGTGCCATGCGGTTTTATTCGGGCGAGTCCAATTTTTTCAATGAACGGGAACTCCAACTCCTCCAGGAGCTCACCGATGACATCTCGTTTGCACTGGAAATGATGGAACGCGATTCCTCTCTCACAGAACTCAAACGGATGAGTAAAGCGATCCAGGTTGCCAACAGAAAACTGAACCTGTTAAACAGCATCATCCGGCATGATATCCTCAACACGGTCACAGGACTTCTTGGTCTTGAGGATATGGCTATAGCTCTCATCTCTGACAGGGAGCTGTCCCAACTTATCCGGGAAATTAAAGACACAACCCGTCGGATCCAGCAGCAGATTACATTCACGAGGGATTACCAGGATATTGGTGTCCATTCACCCCAATGGCAGAATGTGAACAATGTAATTTCCAACGTGACAAAGACCACCAGTTTGGGATCGATAAAACTGTCCGTGATACCAGATAAGGATCCAGAAATTTTTGCGGATTCCATGCTTGAAAAAGTATTCTATAATCTTGTCGACAATGCGCTGAGATATGGCGGAAAGTTGACGGCCATCACGTTTTCATTGCGGCAGTCAGATGAGGGACTGATCATTATCTGCGAGGACAACGGCAATGGAATTCCAGATGCCGAGAAGGAGAAGATTTTCGAACGTGGGTTTGGGAAAAATACCGGTCAGGGTTTATTCCTTGCCCGCGAGATTCTTTCGATTACCGGCATCACAATCCGGGAGACCGGGGAACCGGGGAAGGGCGCACGGTTTGAAATTGTCGTGCCAGGTGGGAGCTTCCGGATATGCACGGATACTGGAAGTTCCCGGGACCCGACAATACTTTGATCCCTGAAACCCGGGACCTGACATCCTGCATCTGTGGTATGGTGCCGATCCGGATCACATTTTCAAATGCGATCATGATCGCGCTCAAAATTTTTCAGGTAAGGTTTATTTAAAAATTTTAACCAGGGTTGATCCGGAATAATTTTCCAGACGCGATCACGTACGCCAAAAAATTTTCAAACAAGGTTGATGGGCATTTTCCAAAAAAAAATCAGCGTGGAGATCGTTCTCACTCAAGTCCCAGCGCTTTTTTATAATCCGTCAGCAGCCGGACAATCAGCCTACGGTGTTCCTCCAGTGCCTCTTCATCGTCTGCTGAAGTGATCAGGGCCACTACATAGACGAGGATAATGGCATTGTCGAGTTCATAGGTACCGGGATCCTCGATCTTGTCCTGAGTCAGGTTTATGGCCGTAAACTTCCGCTCTTCCGGAGAAAATGCAACGGCGAGATCAGCGGTGACCTGTGAATTATCGCGATCCTGCGCATTTGCCCGGACAATGGAAAGTGCTTTTTTCAATGCCGCATCAGGAGCGCTGTCCGGGATGAGGGATAGTGCATGGGTACATTCCCGGACTGCGTTTGCATAGATACCGAATTTGAATGCAAGGAACGCAGAAGCAATCTCATGGGCCGTTGATGGCGGGAATCCGGGATAGGATAATCTCATGCGCTCGATATAGGTGTCGAGAAACTGTTCCATCATATATAAATCTCCCGTGGGTCGGTGTATCGTCTGTGGTTATAGGAGATCCCTGACGATATTATCATTATCCGGTGGGACTCCAAATCTTATCCTTATAGTAGGTTTATGGTCCCGATCTCATGAACGTATCTTAACGTGCCTTACCGGATATGTAGAACTCCGGGTATCAATGGTTTATATGAGAATGAAGCACTAATATACCCCCACCGGTATGGGTGCAGTAGTTTTTTCTGATGTACACGCCGATGCAGCTGCAATTGGAGCACTTGCGACCTGCATTCGTTTACCCGCCTTTAAAAAGGACTTCGGGCCTGTTGATATACTTGTAAACCTCGGGGACCTCCTTCACCGGGGAAACCGTCCTCAGGAGACTCTCGAAAGAATCCACACCCTGTCACGGGAATTCCGCCTCGTCTCCGTACTTGGCAACCATGATCACGCCTTTCTTCACGGGATCATTGTCAGCGGGAGTGATGCGGCGAGCACGTACCGGCACGAACAGCTCCGTGACTCCCCGCTCCTGTCGATATTCGATGCGATGCCCATGGAGTGGGCGGATAAGGGAATGCTTTTCGTACATGGCGGCCCCATGGATCTCGGCACACAGACTCTCCGGCTGAAGTGCTGGCAACGACTCTCCCACCAGAGCGGGGATTTTTTCACCGGTTATCATTATACGGCATCGATGGCATTCGAAACGCTCGCCCGGCGTGGCCTGACTCATATGTGTTGCGGCCACCAGCACCAGCATATCTGCTGCAGGAAAACGATGGATGGTATCGTGGAACAGCAGCTCGACTTCACCCCGGTTGACCTCAAACATAATGAACAGGTTGTTCATCTTGAAGTGGCCCGGATTCCCCTGGACTGTCCGACGTTGCTGAGGATCGGGGGCTGCCATGGAGATGTGCCGGAATTTGCTTACACTGATTTCTCCAGTTTCTCGTTCATCCGAATAATTCCGGCATCCTGAAAGACATTTCAGGGGAATCACTTTTGTAAGGAGTATTTTGAGATATCACTTCATCAGATCTCGTCAATTCGGGTCTCCCGGGTCAACTTTATTTAAAGTCAGACGCGTATTTTTTCTTTTTATCAGAAATATTTATATATCGTGACCACAAAGTGGTAATTATGCCTCGTGCAGGAGAGGGGCGGTCGATCCGGATTGACCCTGACGTGTATGAGGCGCTTCTCTCGCTCAAACGGGGGAATATGACGTTCTCAAACGTCATAGCAAAACTGATCCAGGACTGTTATGGCTGGTCGGATGAGCATCCGGCGGGCCAGAGAGAGCTGGAGGATTTCATCGAGATGCAATCCCGGTGAACGAGTAAAAAATCTCCCATGATCATTCCGGCACACCCGCCGGAACCGGAGAATCACATCCATGAAACTGATGTTGACCGAAGATCTGAATCAGGAAAAGCTCAACTGGCTCATCGAGCATGTCGATGAGATGACCTCGGATCTGGAAGAATTCGAGAATGAAACCTGAGCAGTTACCCGCCCTGCCGGCATCTCACCCTCACAACGGCAGCCGGTCATCAATCTGAATTTGCACGTTCTCTTCCATACCCTCAATTTTTTTACGCAGTTCCTCTGTTAGCACGGGAATCCTCTTCCGGGTCTTTACTCGCCATTCCCCGAGTTCCCGCTTGGCACTTTGTTCTTTTTCCAGCATGGATTTCAGCTGCGTTTTTTCACGCCCGAGAGAGCCGGTTTTCATAAGCAGCGGGTCTGTAGCGAGCGCCTCTTCTGCCTTCCGGTACTCCTCTTCCCGGGCGACCAGTTCCCGGCAGCTCCCGCGGATCGTGGTACAGAACAGGAGAATATCCGAAAAAACTGCCCGTTCCTCCTTGTTTTTCAGAATGATATCCCCGGATGCGATCATCTTCTCCGCGATCGGGCAGGCGGCCGCGAGGATCTCGCCGAGCTGGTCGGCATCCGGAACATCATGGCTTGAGAGGAGATCCATTGCGTGATTTATCGTAACGATCTCCGCCGGATGGTGCTGACGGGTTGCAATCTTCTCCGCTTTCCGGAATACATGCGATGCAGTCATGGAGTGGGCGGAGTACGACCGGCCTACCTCATCAAGCGCCTGTGCAATGCGGGCGAGCTGTTCTCTCTTTGCGGCAATGCCTGCCTGACGTTCATCGCCTTCCAGCGCCAGTTCCTCGTTCTCAATTGTTTCGAGCCGTTTTGTGATCCCGGAGATCCGTTCCGAGATGCGCCGGTCCTTGTCGGCAGATTTCAGAAAATCTGTTTTCAGGTCCGTTACCGTTTCATGCAACGTTCGTATGGTCCCCAGTTCCTGCATCTCTTTTTTGTACTGCACAATGGATCCCGTGATGCTGTTGATCTCCCGGCCCATCGCATCGATACCCTGCTTGACGCACTTCATCTCTTCCGGGAAGACCGCCTGGAGATACCGGCCCTGGCCCCGCGCACTATTGATGCAGACTTTCACGCATTCGACCGCCGCGGCATAGAACTCTTCGGGATCTTCGGGCAGTTCCTTTACCAGTGAGGCATTCATGGCTTTTACAAAGAGGGGGAGGGAATTCTTCGCGATGCTCTTGAGTTTCGGGTGGAGCAGGGGGTCGTGCCCGGCGCCGGCCAGGGTGTTGACGATCAGCTGGAGCTGGGCTGCGGCATTCCTGATTATGCGGATCGGCTCCTCCGTTTCCGAACAAAGGACTGCCTGTGTTGTATTCTCGTGTTCGGTTATCCAGGCAGGGACAGAATCGAGGGTAATTGTCGTTGCTGCCGGTCTTTTCCCGCCAAAGAGTTTTTTTATGAATTCATGCATGGGGTATCACCGGATTATGTACTGCTTGCCTCTCAAACACCTTCGGCAAATGGCGTTCAGTCGTCCCGTGCAATCTGGCACAGGCGTTCAGTCCCGTCGATCTCGTCGAGCACCCGGACCACCGCGGCAGGGACCAGCTGTTTCCAGGGCTCCCCGGCGATCATGCGCCTCCTGATCTCGGTCCCGCTGAGGAGTTCCCGCTCGTACATCGCCGGGGACTGGACTTCTACACCTGCTTCCCTGAATAACTGGACTACGAGCGGGTTTGACGAATAGCAGGTATCGAATGGCGGGGTCATCGACCGCACATGCGCCACCCAGAGCGCGTTGCGCTGGATATCCTCGATCGGGATCACATAGAATGGGCAGTCGAGCAACGAAAGCGCCCGGGTGATCATCAGCACGCGCTCGCCGGATGTGAACGGGTTGGACACGTTGTGGGAGAGCTGTGCACTCCCCACACCGATGATGATCTCGTCCACGTCTTTTGCTATGTGCTCGAGCACCGACTGGTGCCCGTTATGGTACGGCTGGAACCTCCCGATATAGAACCCGCGTTTCATGGTGATACCCCGTTGTTTGCGATACGCGCCGCGAACGCCCCGGCTGTAAACCCGGCATCGATGTTGACGACTGCAACCACCGAGCAGGACTGGAGCATGCTGGCAAGCGCTGCTTGTCCGTGGCCCATGTACCCGTATCCCACACTGACCGGCACGCCGATGACCGGCTTGTCGACAAGTCCCGCGACAACTGCAGGCAGCGTGCCCTCGCGCCCGGCACAGACAATGAATGCGTGCGCCCCGAGCAGGGGCTTGAGCGCCGGGAACAACCGGTGGATGCCTGCCGCACCCACATCGTAGGCAGTCCTGACCTGACAGCCCATCTCCTCGGCGATAATGCGTGCCTCTTCCGCTACCCGGATATCCGATGTGCCCGCAGTGATGATCGCCACAATTCCTCCGGTGGGCTTTGGAGCCGGGGCCTTCCCGACAACCAGTACCCGGCCTGTCTCCCGGTATTCCGATGGAATGCCTGCGTGAGCCGCCCGCTCGCAGATCAGTGCAGCCTGCGCCGGGTCAACGCGCGTAACTACGCACCTGCCGGCCGTTTCAGCTAGACGGATCGTAATTTCTGCCAGGTGGATAGGATCTTTCCCTTCGGCAAGAATGACTTCAGGCATGCCGCACCGGACATCCCGGCCGAGATCGAGGCAGGCAAAATCGCCGATCCTCTCAAGGCGGAGCCCTTCAATCGCCTCAGTTGCGGCCTCAAGGGAGATCTTCCCGTCACGGTACCGGGCCAGAAGATCCTGTAACGTCGGGTTTGTTGGCATGGTTCAATAATACAGATATGGAACGGCGCATAATAAGTTAGTTCATTGCCATGTCATATCTGGTCTATGTTGCGATCTTCGGGACTGTATCGGTCATCTTCCTCTGGTTACGGGATGCCCGGATCTTTTTACGGACCGGCCTGCCCGGGTTCCGGAAGGCTGCATACTGGGGTGTAGCATATGGTGCTCTCGCATCCCTTGGCTTCCAGGTCGCGTGGTTCATGCCGGATTACGAGATCCTAGGCCTTGGACTGATCCTTGGCGCGCTCTACCTGCAGGTAAACCGGGAGAAAGAAAAGATCTGGAATGGCGAAGGGACGCTTGAGCGCTTCCTTGGCAGCGTGTCGCGAAAACGGGCGAACAAGAGATAATGTTTTGCGAACAAATCAGGATAGGGATTTTTTATCATGCTGCAGAAACCGCGAGGGACAAGGGACTTTTTACCGGATGAGATGGAAGCCCGACGGGCTGTTGAGGGGCGCCTGCGGGAAGTGGCGCGTCGCTACGGGTACCGCGAGGTCTGCACGCCGGAGTTCGAGGACCTGGAACTCTTCACCATGCGGTCAGGCGAAGGGATCATCGAGGAGATGTATGTCTTCGAGGACAAGGGTGGCAGGAAGATGGCCCTCCGGCCCGAGATCACTGCAGCAGTGATCCGGATGTATATCAACGAGTCGAAGGTGGCCCCAAAACCCCTCCGTTGGTGCTATTACGCGGACTGCTTCCGGTACGAACGGCCGCAGAAAGGGCGGTACCGCCAGTTCTGGCAGTTCGGGGTCGAACTGATTGGCGCCGATACCGCCGCGGCCGATGCAGAGACAATCATGCTCGCCTCCGATATGCTCAATGCAACCGGTGTAACGTACGATCTGAAAGTCGGTCATCTCTCGTTCATGAAGAACCTGGTACGGGATCTCGAACCGCCCATGCAGCGCAGGGTGCGGGCACACCTTGACAAGAAGGACTTCGACGGGCTCAACGCCACTCTCGAGTCGCTGGACAGGACTGAGCTTGCAGCATCACTCACGGCGCTCGTAAATACACGGGACCTTGAGGAAGCCTTCGAGATCGCCGGGACTATTCCGGAGAAGGAGCGGGTCGAACAGACGATCGGATCCCTCGATGCAGCCGGAATAAAATACTCTCTGAACTTCGGCATTGCCCGCGGGCTCGATTATTATACCGGGATCGTGTTCGAGGCCTTTGCACAGAACCTCGGTGCAGAGAACCAGATCCTTGGCGGCGGAGCGTACCGGCTTGCCCATCTCTTTGGTGGAGATGATGTGGCCTCCTGCGGGTTTGCGATCGGTTTCGACCGGGTGATGGTCTCCCTTGGCGATACGCAAGCCAGGAAGGATACCGTGATTGGTCTGGTCTGTACAAGTGAAGGCCGGAAACGGGCTGTTGAAGTGGGCCGTGCTTTCCGCGATGCCGGCATCCGCACCGAGATGGATCTGATGGAACGTGGACTTGGTGCCCAGCTCCAACATGCCGCGAAATCCGCTGATTTTGCCGTTGTCATCGGGCAGCGAGAGGCAGAGTCCGGGGAGATCACCCTGAAGAACTTAAAGACCGGCGAACAGAAGACGCTCGGCCTCAGGGAAGCCATTGCCGAGGTAGAGGCCCGTGGTTCTTGCTGACGAACTGGCAAAACAGCAGCGCAGCATCAGTGTGGCAGAATTCTTCGAGAAGAACAAACACCTGCTCGGCTTCGACTCCCCGACACGCGGTGTCATTACAACTATCAAGGAAGCAGTGGACAATGCGCTGGATGCTTGCGAGGAAGCGCAGGTGCTCCCGGATATTTTTATCAGCATCAAAAAGACCGGCCCCGACATATTCCGGATCATCGTGGAGGACAATGGTCCAGGTATCGTTCCGGCTCAGGTGCCTTTCGTTTTTGGCAAACTTCTCTACGGCTCGCGGTTCCACCAGATACGGCAGACCCGCGGCCAGCAGGGTATCGGCATCTCGGCAGCCGTCCTCTATGCCCAGCTCACGAGCGGTCTCCCCACGGTTGTCATCTCCCGCACCGGGCATAAGGAATCTGCGCACCGGTTCGAGGTCCAGATAAAGATCGAGACGAACGAGCCGGATATCATTGCCAATGGCCCGTTCGAGTGGGACCGGATTCACGGCACCCGGGTCCAGATCGAGTTCAAAAGCACGATGGCGGCAAAGAAGAAGCTGATCGAATACCTCAGGTACACATCTATCGTCAACCCCCATGCCCGTTTCCGCGTGGAACTGGATGACGAGGCGTTCACGTTCGAGCGCGTCAGCCAGGAAGTGATAGCATGTCCGGTTGCCATCCAGCCGCACCCGCACGGGATCGAATTCGGCCAGCTCAAGCGGATGGCCGTGACCCGTGATGAGAAACTTCTCGATTTCCTGGTAAACGGGTTCAGCCGGGTAGGCAAGAGGTCCGCCCAGGACATGTGCGACCAGGCCGGCCTGAAAGCCATGCTCAAGGTAAACGGGCTCAATACCGAACAACTCAAGTCCCTTCTCGCGGCCATGCAGGCGGTTGCCGTTCCTGCACCCCCGTCATCCCAGTGTCTCTCACCCATCGGAGAGGAACTGATCCGGCGCGGGCTCGACAAGGAGTTCCAGATGGACTTTGTTGCAGCCCGCACCCGCCCGAGCTCGGTCTTCTCCGGTCACTCGTTCATGGTCGAGGCCGCGATCGGGTACGGCGGGAAACTTCCCGCGGAAGGGAACGCGATCATCCTCCGGTTTGCCAACCGCGTCCCGCTCATGTACCAGCAGGGCGCCTGTGCGATCACGGAGTGCATCTCACGGGTGAACTGGAAGTCCTACAACATCTCCCAGCAGGGCCTGCCGACCGGCCCCGTCCTGATTCTCGTCCACGTGGCATCGACGAACGTCCCGTTCACGAGCGAGAGCAAGGATGCGATCGCGAGCATCCCGGAGATCGAGAAGGAGATCGTGCTCGCGCTGCAGGACCTCGGCCGCGACCTCAAGCTCTTCGTCTCCCGAAGGGACAAGAACAAGCTGGCCGAGGATCGGGCCCGGGCGGTCTGTGCAATCATCCCCGAGATCGCGGAGAAGGTGAGCGAGATCGTTGAGAAGCCGCTGGTCGATACATCACCGATCGAAGGCAAGCTCATGCGGAAACTGATTGTCAAGCGGTGGACCCGTGACGGGAAAGTCATGATCGAGCTCTCCAACTACAGCGGCTATGAGGGTGAGATCTCGGTCTACGATATCTCTGCCGACGATGCAGCCGATGCACACCCGAAAGCGGATTTCGTGAGCGACATGGAGGGCCAGTTCACAAAAGTCTGGAAGCTTATCGTACCCCCAAAGGAGACCTCGCGCATCTCCTACTCCGGGAACGGCGGGGGGATCCTCGAAGTACGGGGTATAGACGACGCGAAGAAGATGGTGGTGGACCTCGATGTCTAAAGAAGAACTGGAGAAGAAATCGCTGGCGGCCCTGCTCCGGATCGCCACGGCTTGGTACGACCAGATGAGAGCAGGAGAGATCCCGTCCATCTCCCTGCCCACCCGTACAAAATACAACATCGAGTTCGACGACGCGAGTGAGGTCTGGAAGTACGGGGACAAGGAGAGTATGCGGACCGCGGCCTCGGCCAAGAGCGCAACACACCTCCTGAAGATGGCCTATGTGATCGGGTTCATCAAGCAGCAACTCAAAGAAAACCGGTCCTCGACATTAAGAGAGATGTATTACATCTCCGAGGGCTGGAAGCGCGCAAAGTTCGGGGCTCAGGATGAGAGCAATTTCTTAATCGAGGACCTCGAGATCCTCTCGGATGTCCCCCGCGAAGGCTTTCACCTCCACCCCGAAGAGAACGGCGCCTCTATTTATGGACCTATGCGGATCCGCGAGGAGACCCGGCGCGGAATGAAGACAATCCATTGCCAGGACGATGTGGGGCAGGCCGGGTACACGATCCCGAACAATGTGGAGAATATTGAATTCGTGGACCATGATGCAAAGTTCGTGATTGCCATAGAGACGGGAGGTATGTACGACCGGCTGATCGAGAACGGGTTTGACGAGGAGCACAACGCGATCCTCGTCCACCTCAAGGGCCAGCCGGCCCGCTCGACCCGGCGGATGCTCAACAAGATCAGTTCCACGTGGGATCTCCCCGTGATGGTCTTTACCGATGGCGACCCGTGGTCGTACCGGATCTATGCCTCTGTGGCATACGGGGCGATCAAAAGCGCCCACATGTCCGAACTGCTCGCAACGCCGAAGGCCCAGTTCCTCGGACTGCAGCCGAGCGACATCCGGGACTACAACCTGCCTTCGGACAAGCTGACCGAGAAGGATGTGGAGGCGCTGAAGGCCGAGCTGACCGATCCCCGGTTTGCAACGGATTACTGGCGAAAACAGATTAACCTGCAGATCGGGATGAACCTTAAGTCGGAACAGCAGGCATTTGCTGCACGCGGACTGGACTTCGTCACCAAGAAGTACCTGCCAGCGCGGTTAAGCGAGATGGGGATCATCTGAAATTCCCCGTTTCAATTGTTTTTACGTATTTTTTTACGCAGCGATCCGTGCCTGTTCCGCTGCGAGCATATCGCGTAATGTCTCTTCAAGGGAAATCTCCGGTTTCCAGCCGGTAACCCGGTGGATCCGGGAAATATCGCTCTGCTGTGATAAGAGGGCGACCCGCTGTGGGTCAGCCGGGAGACTGACAGGATACTTCCTGCCGGTGATCTTCTCAAGCGTTGCGATCACTTCAGAGATCGCGTACGATCTTCCCGACCCGATATTGAATGCGTTACCGGCACAATCCTCCATGAAACGTGGATGAGTTACAAGCGCCCAGTATGCCTTTACTGCATCCCGGACATCAACAAAATCACGGGATGACTGCGTTTCAAAGAGATCAAGGGCTTTTCTCTTCCCCTGCCCGAACTCCACGACCTGACTGACAAGTTTCCCACATAAAAATGCATGAGCCTGGCCGGGACCCGCGAGATTGAATGGGCGTGCAATTGTCACGCTGATTCCCAAGGCCCGGTAATGCATTACGGCAAGGATTTCCTGGGCTGTTTTTGCTGCCCCATATTCATTCAATGGCTGGAACGGATTTTCCTCGTTTATGGGGGATGATCCCTGATAACCGTACACGGCTGATGAACTGGTGACAAGAACCCGGCAATCGCGTTTTATTCCGGATACTGCTTCCAGCAGGTTTTGTGTGCCGCAGATATTTGCCATAAATAATTCCGCGGGCGATCCGTGGTTCATACCCGCAAGGTGGATAACTGCATCCGGCTGCAGCGAGGCTACCAACCTGCAGAGATGATCTCGGTCGAGAAGATCCGCCGTAACCCATGTTACGCCACCTGGCCCTCCTGAAGGCCGGGTTACCTTGTCCCGGGTAATACCCGTGATCTGGATATCCTCATACGGAGACAGGAACCGGATCAGGGCCGTACCGGTAAAACCGGATGCCCCGGTAACCAACAGCCTCATGGGAGAAAACGATCCTTATACCGCTCAAACTCCTCGATGGAGCGGGCATAGTCATCCGGTCTCCCGATATCCAGCCAGTAACCGGTGTGCGGGTAACTGTACACCGCTTCATTCTTCGCCGTGAGGGCGTACATCAGCTGGTCAAACCCGAACGGCTCTCCTTCCGGGACATAGTCCAGCACTTTTTTCGAGAATACGTAGACTCCCATGCTGACATCGAAGTGAAATGTGGGTTTCTCCGTGAACGCTGTTATCCTGCATGCCTCGTCCTTTTCAAGTACACCGAAATCGATATTCACATCCCGCCGGTAGGTAGCTACGGTAGCGATCGCATTGTTCTTATGGTGGCTCGCGATGAGATCACGATACTTTATGTCCGTCAGGATATCCCCGTTCATGACAAGGAACGTGTCGTCGAGATTTTCGATCAGCCGGAGCGGGCCAATGGTACCGAGCGGGGTATCTTCGTGCGCATAGGTGATGTCAAGCCCCAGCGTCTTGTTGCTGTCCAGGTACGCGTGGATGAGTTCGTGCAGGTACCCTGTGCTTATTGTCACCTTCCCAAACCCGCAGTGTTTGAGCTGGCGGAGGATCACTTCGAGGATGGGATAATCCCCGATGGGCATAAGGGGCTTGGGAAGAACCGTAGTGTACGGCATGAGCCGCCGGCCTTTCCCGCCCGCAAGAATGATCGCCTGCATAAGTCACTCCTATACGGTATATACTCCGGTTTTGTACGAAGCAATGTGTTCCTTCATCCATCCGATCGTGAGGCCAAGGCCGTCTTCAAGTGTGTATGCAGGCTGCCATCCTGCCAGCTCGTTGGCTAATCTGTTATCTGACAACAACTGCATAACCTCGCTCTTTTCCGGCCGGACACGTTTCTGCTCGCAGACGATCTTTGCCTTGGGGTTGACTTTCCGGATGATTGTCTCTGCAAGTTCCCCGATGGTTACGCCGCGGCCGGTCCCGGTATTGACTGTTTTGCCAATAGTCTTCTTACTCTCCGCGAATTTGATGAAACCGGAAACCGTGTCCGCAACATAGGTGAGATCCCGGACCGGCGTCAGCGAGCCGAGTTTCACCTTATTGGACGTGAGTGCCTGCGTGATGATCGTGGGGATCACAGCCCGGGTGGACTGTCGGGGGCCAAAGGTATTGAACGGACGGATGGTCGTCACCGGCAGGCCAAACGAGCAGTAAAAGGATTCGGCGATCTTGTCGCCACCAATCTTGCTGGCGGAATACGGGGACTGGCCCTGGAGCGGGTGCTTCTCATCGATGGGCGTATACTGCGCAGTCCCGTATACTTCGCTGGTTGATGTGTGGACTACACGGGTAACGCCCTCATCAATGCAGGCCTGCATTACATTGAGCGTTCCTTTGATGTTTGTGTTGACATAGGATTCCGGAGCAACGTAAGAATAGGGGATACCGATGAGTGCAGCCAGGTGGAAGATGTATTCTTTGTCGGCCACGGCCTTCTTTACGAATAATGAATCTGTGACATCGCCGGCAATGACCTTCAGGTGTGGTGTTGCATCCGTGTAGCGGTCTTCCAGCATGCCCCAGTCGTTCCGGGCGTTGTAATGCACAAATGCGGTGACATCTGCTCCCCGTTGCAGAAGCTCGTCAACCAGGTGACTGCCGATAAAACCCCCGGCCCCGGTCACCAGTACCTGCCTGTCCTGCCATTTCATGGTGAGTCCTGTCTATATGTTTTTATGAGTTCCTGATAATCTTTCTCTGCCCGTCCCATGAGTATTTTCCATTGCCCGTTGTTTACCACGACCTCCCGTGCCGTGGCTCCCAGACGTTTCCGCAGCCCCTGATCACGGCTTAGTATGAGGATGGCAGTCGCAACCTGATCCGGAGAGCCCGGTTCGATCAGGAGTCCTGTGACATTGTTTTCCACCCATTCCGGAATGCCCCCGACCGATGTTGCAATACAGGGAAGGCCGCTTGCCATTGCCTCAAGCACGGATACCGGTGTGCCGTCGGATGTTGAGGTTGTGATAAAAATATCCGCATTCCGGTAATCAAGAGGGACTTCCGCATAACCGGTTTTTTTCCGAAAGCTGATCCTGTCAGTTAACTGCATATCGGTGACCAGCTCCCTGATGTATTGCTCATCGGGGCCGTCCCCCTTCAGTGTCAGGTGTAGCCGGGGATCGCTGTCGCAGGCCTTTGCAAATCCCCGGATCAGTGTTTCATTATCATA
>NZ_JBAVIG010000034.1:0-3295 GCF_049686655.1 Methanoregula sp. | reverse complement strand
GTCGTCAATATCACCACAAATATAACGACGACAACTTATGTTCCGAAAAGTTACATCCTTGCAGGTACTGGGATTGTCATCGATGGGTTGACAGTATCTTTTTTGGCGGGAATTTTTGCATTTGTTGTGGGAATGGTTGCCTTAATAGCAATATTACGATATTCAAAAATTATTACCATAAACACGGAAGCGAGTGTTTCCGATACAACTCATATACCTCCAACAAGCGAAATACCCACATCACCCCCATCAGATATTTCAAAATCTGATATCGACAACTTCTGCAAATCGGTAATCGAATGGAAAGTTTCAGCAACAGAAAAAGATGAGATATTCCAGTTATTCAGAGAAAACCCGTATTACCTCATGGGGTATCTTGCATATATCACGAAGAAGGATATCGAGGAAACCAAAGCCCTTCAGAAGAAGATTATTGCTTTCACATTGGTATCCATAATAATTGCAATGGGTTCGATGGCTTTTACGGGGTATGCCATCAACCCGGTGTTCTTTGTTTCCGGTCTTGGGGTCTATGCATTGGTTCTTTTTGGGGTATTCTATGTTATGAGAAAATCCAAGTGAGTTTGTTGATATGAACCACGAAAACATTGATCCAAGGGTGAGAGCGCTCGTAAAGGTTATCGATTCTTATCCGAGAATTCAAACGATCATGTCATGCGGCGGGCACAAAGATCCGGATATCAAAAATTCCCAAGTACCCGAAAATGAATTTTATGTGGATTTCTGTTTTAAAGAACCGATCCCATCAAAGGAAGCGTGGCAATCATTAAACGAGATTGCACGAGGTATTTCTGAAGATTCTATTTATGAGTGGTTCAATCCTGCCGAATCATCCCTTAAACTTCTGATAGGTAGGGACGAAAATCACTTTATTTATTTTCGGTTACGCGGTATCGATGTAGATCCTGAAATCATTGCGAATTCTTTGTTGGAAAGACCATCAGAAGCTTTTGATACATTAAAACCGGAGATTCCCAACGATCAACGGGAAGTTTCTTCAGATAGTGTAAATAAAAAAGAAAGAAAATTTTTTCTCATTGGTATTGCAATGGGAATTATCGGTGGATTTTTCCCAAATCTTCTCGTTTCATTCCTTATGAAAATGCTTGAATTAAAAACACAACCTCCAGGAGCAGTCGCAGTTGAATTTGTTATGTCCGTAGTCGCATTCCTTGGAGTGATTGTTTTTTTCATTTACGAAATAGACAAGTTAAACGAAACCAAAACACATTGATCGTTTGGAAGTGGCACTATTGTTCACCACCACCCTATAATTTTTGTACCAATACCACAGAGAATTACAACTTTTATCACCCGCTGGATTGTGTCCAATATCTCATCTTCCAATGAATTGAGTTGATCAAAATAGCGCGCCGCGATGCGGGCAGTATAGCAGAACAGTGAAAGCGATTTTACAAGAGTGGCATTTTTACGGGATACCTATAACCCCTGAGTAAGATGCGTGGAGCAGGATTCGAACCTGCGAACGCCTGCGCGACGGGACCCTAAATCCCGCTCCTTTGGCCGGTCTCGGATATCCACGCCAGTGTTTCATGCGGGAAACTAATAAGGACATAGTGTCCGGAAATATCCCGGACTTATCAGGTATTCCCGCGTATCTGGACTATTTGTCAGGAACCGATAAGAGGATATCGCCGGATCAGGCCCGTAACAGGGATGATCACATATCGACACGGGTCACGACACCGTGGATCTTGTCCGAGGGCAGCTTGTAGAACTGCACCACGGATGGGGAGAGGCGTTTGATGGCGCCGAAGATCCGCCATACGATGTGGGTAGTGATGATATCCTCCATACCGTAGAAGATAGTCTTCTCATCGATCTCGGCTTCTTTGAGGATATGACCGATGTCGACGATCTCCATATACCCCAGATAAATCTCAAAGATGGAGAGGCCCGGCGTTATCTCCCTTGTGACCCCCCAGGTGACCCCGAACGGTTGTTCTGTCCGGATGATCGAGATGATGATATTGTCGTCGTAAATGATGTTGTTGGTAAACATGATCCGCTGGATGTACTGGGGCAGCTTCCGGAAATCCCGGGCAAAGAACAGTGCAGATCCCGCGATGCGGTTCACCCTGGGGTAAATCTCGTCAAATTTCGGGAGGAATTCATCGAGCGGTATCGGATTTAAGGCATTTGCGAGCTTGTTCTGCCCCTTGACATAAATGAGGATGACACAGAACGGGATGGAGGCGATCAACAGCGACACGTACCCGCCATAGGGAATCTTGTGCAGGTTCGAGATAAGGAATACACACGTGACTACCAGGACGGCAAAGGAGATCAGGCTCTTGATGATTTCGCCGCGCAGCAGCAGGATCCAGAGGATCATCACGCCGGTAATTGTCATTGTCCCGCACACGGCAAGGCCGTAGGCGTGGGTGAGGTTGTTGGAAGACCGGAATATCACGATCACCAGCAGCACGGCACAGAGGAGCATCCAGTTGACCACATCGATATAGATCTGCGACCGGAGCTGGGGTGAGGTGTATTCGATCCGCAGCAGCGGCATGATCCGGGTGGTGATGCCCTGGTACACGATGGAAAATATCCCGGAGATCATCGCCTGCGAAGCAATAACGGTGGCAGCGATACTCAGGATCAGGAACGGGATGTACAGGAACGCGAATTCCGAGAAGACCATCTCGAAGAGGACATTCTGGGCCCCGGGGTGGGTCAGGATATACGCGCCCTGGCCGAGATAGTTGATGGCAAGGGCAACGAAAACGATATACCATGCCCGGACAATCGGCTCCCGCCCGAGATGCCCCATATCCGCGTACAGGGCTTCGCCCCCGGTAGCACACAGGATGACGGAAGAAAGGATGAGGAACCCTTCAAGCCCGTTGTGAAGCAGGTAGTTCACCCCGTACGCCGGATTGATGGCGAGAAGGACTTCCGGCGCCGCAAGCAGGGCAATGAACCCGGTAGCCGCAAGGGCGATAAACCAGATGACCATTACCGGCCCGAATGCCCAGGCCACGCGTTCCGAGCCCCGTGCCTGCAGGGAGAAGAGACCGATCGCGATCAGTGCCGCGATGGACATCAGGATAATCTGTGAGGTGTTCTCATAGCCGGGGATCAGGAGGATACCTTCCACCGCGGAGAGGATACTGATCGCCGGTGTGATCACGCCGTCACCGATGAAGAGGGAGATACCGACAATGGTAAGCAGGGAAACAAACGCGATCTGGTTACCGGATTTCAGGAGGGGCAGGAGGATCTCCTTGAGCACGATCGTCCCGCCCTC
>NZ_JBAVIG010000033.1:0-3278 GCF_049686655.1 Methanoregula sp. | reverse complement strand
ATCAGGGTGCTCTTCCCGGCCCCGTTCGGCCCGAGAAGACCGAAGATCTCCCCCCGGGTTACCGTGAACGAGACATCGTTGACTGCCGTTACTGTCTTTGTCTTGCTCAGGAAGGTTTTTGTGATGTGGTCTATGCGAATAATGTCATCCGGATGCAGGCCGGGATAGCCCTGTTCTTCTGCTATTGCAGAATCCGGGGTTCCGTATTCCGGCTGCCCTTTCGGTATTTGAGTTTCCATACCTCACCTTAACTGATTTTTGAGAGAATACTCCGGATTTTTTCCAAGGACTGGCAGAGTTCTTCAAGATCTTTCTTATCCAGATCCCCAAGAATATTTTTAACATCGCTTTTATATAACGCTCCCGCCTGTTTGAGGTGTTTGCTCCCGGATGGTGTGATGTTGATATTTATCACCCGACGATCCCGGGTATCAGGGATCCGTTCGACATGACCTTCCCTGATGAGCTGGTCGACGAGCGTTGTCATATAGGGTTTGGATATGTAAAGGCGCTTTCCGAGTTCTGACATCGGCAGCGTTCCCTCTCTCATCAGGACACCGAGCAGGCGATACTGGGCTGCCTGCATTCCAGTAATGCCATGTTCGGCCCTGAATATTTTTTTGTGATAAAAAGGCAGGAGTGCCAGAAGGTTGTCTGCAATCCTGTTTCTGAGATCACCGCTCACAGTTGCAGGATTTGGTTTCAAGGATTAATAGTTTAACGATCTAACTATTCTTAACCCGAACTATTCCGATTCTGCAACAGATGGCCCCGCTCCTCCCGGCAGGGGCAGTAATTGTCGAGATCACCTCGTACCGACGGGGATCCTGCCTTACAAGGATTTATTATCTCCATAGTTGTTCATTATTGCAGATATAAAGGTGAATACACTCCGCAGGAGGGGATAACACCATGATTACGCTCCGTTTTTACCGGATATATGATATCGGAAGGGAGATCGATCTTGACTGGCTTGAGAAAGCCCTCGCCCAGAACTATTTTACGGCAAGGGCCAGTTTTGTGCGGGTCAAACCAAAATCCATCATGCTCGAAGACCCCCCGCTCACGATCCAGATGCACCCGATGCGGGTCGAGCGGGACGGCAGGCCGTTTGAATTTACCGTGGTCGCCCGGGTATATGATATCGGGGTGATCAGTTTCTGTTTTATTTACGAGAATCCGGATGCAGAAATCGCGGAACTGGAAGAGATCGCGTTCCTTTTTGCAGGCCAGGAAGGTCTATCAGAGTTTTATGTGCAGTACCTCAAGACGCTTGGCGAGATCATCAGGCCGCACATCAAGGGATTTGCCATCAACCCGGATTTCTACGAGGATTATACGATTTATGTTACGGACCGGCGGGATGACTCCATCGACCCGGTTGCGCTCCTGATAGGGGAAAAAACCAATATCTCTCCGCAGATGCGTGAAGAGATAATCAAGAACACCCTCAGTTACACGACTGATGATCTTGCGATTCTCTCATGGGACTCAGCACTCCTCTGCAATCCTGACAGCCCGACTGATATCATTGATCTGATCGAATTTGCTAATGTACAGGTACTCGAACTCCGGTATTATGACCGGGAGCTGACCCGGGAGATGGAGAAGATGTATGACGATATCGAGCATGCCGACCGGCTTTCGGCTTTCCGCAGGGGCCGCCAGTACCACGCAATCATGGTAAAACTCATGGAGACTTCGGCAGAGATCTCCGAGATCATCGAGAAGGTCGACAACCTGATCAAAGTAACGGAAGACGTCTACTATGCCAGGGTATATGCAACGGCACTGAAAGTACTGAGGAGCAGCCAGTGGAGCGAGAGTGTCAGTCGGAAGATTGAAGTCATCCAGGAAAATTACTCGATGCTGTCAGACGAAGTGCGTATCCAGCACTCAAACTTCCTTGAATGGGTGATTATCATCCTTATCGCCCTTGAATTCGTGCTTGCAATCTGGCAGAGTATACGTTAAGGGGCGGTCTCGTTTGGCGTTCGAATGTTTCCAGTGCGGCGATTGCTGCAGTCACCTGGGCTATGTTCACGCCATCAGGGAAACGTACGGGGATTACCGTTTTTTGATTTACAATAATTATACCGGTGAAGAGACGCCGGTGACGGTGGATCCTGACAAGCACGAACTTTTCGATGACAAGAGTATCTTTGAAAAACTACCGCACACCTGCCCGTTCTTCCGGCACCGGCCCGGAAGTGTTCTGGCGTACTGTACGGTTCACCTCACCCGCCCGGAGATCTGCCGGGACTATGGGTGCTGGCGCCTTCTCATCCTCAATCATACCGGGAGGAGGGCGGGCCGTGTCAAGTATATCCGAACCCTCTGCTCGGATGATCCCCCTCTTACCCGTATCTGGGACAGCTGCACCGAAATCCACAGCGAGCCTGACGATCAGAAATGGGAGGATGCCATGATCCGGATCCTCATGCGTGCCGGTTATACCGTCAGGAGGTAACCTTTCTGAAAAGATAAACGGGAGATCGTGCAATCTCTCCATGCCTCGCTTCACTTTCGCCTCATGCACCCGGCCTATTATATTGCCGGCTGCTGTTATTCTCGTAACGAAATGATCGGCAAAGGTGCGTATCTCCGGCAACTCACGGCATCGACAACGCAGATGAAATCAGTCACCGTGGGAAAAGAACTCGAAGGAAGTACTCCACCGTCTGTTTTTATCGGCAGCTGGAATTACCCGGATGTCTTTGCAGGCCCCATGGTTGTGCAGGAGCACGGCGATACCCGGATCATGGATATGCCGGAATCATGGATCTCCGGTAAAAAAACGCAGGAAGAAATTATCGGGTACCGCCTTAATCTTATCCGCGGAAAGCACCGGGTCCATGCCGGCGATCTCGATAACCGTTTCGTTGAAAAACTGCAGGAGATCTCCCTTTCGGGATCATCCATCGAGAGCGAAGTCTCCTTTACAAGCACTCCCCAGGGCCAGTCGTTTTCGGAAGAACATACCCCGTTTGGGCCCAGTGCCCCGATAGAAAATTTCTCGATCGAAACCGGCCGGTGGGACCATAACCTGGAAAAAGTGTTTTATGATACCGATCTGAAGGCTGCCGATGCAGTCAGGGCCCTTCATAAGACCGGGGTCCCTTTCTCGAGCATCCAGAAGGCATTCTCCGTGGGGACCATGGGGCGGGATTCTATGAGGCATCTTGTCCCAACAAGGTGGTCAATCACCGCTTGTGACACCATCATAGGAGACCGGCTTCTTACCGAGGTAAAAAAATGCCCTGTTATCGACACCTGGC
>NZ_JBAVIG010000032.1:0-23424 GCF_049686655.1 Methanoregula sp. | reverse complement strand
CTTCCGTCTCCTGCGCAGGGGATTGATTCCGGCGATAAACCACTTCGAATTCCAGTTGCTCACAAAGGACCGGCGGATCAGGAAATTATCAGCGACTGCAGCAATTATCCCTACCACCGGGCGAAGTATCGTCTCCCTTGTGGAAAATACCCTCGAGTCCCGGGCCGAAGATGTGCCCGGAAAGAACCATGAAGATCTCTGCGGTATTCCTGCCACTGCATATTCCTTAATTATTCAATGAGTGAAACCTGGCGTGAGCTCGCATTCGTGGATCCTGCCGGGTTCAGCAGGCTTTTTCCAATCTCTTTCTCCTTCCTGACCTGTCGATCTGAACCCGGGCATCCCGATATTTTTTAAGTGCCGGTGTTCCGGCTACTCCCCGGGCCTTGCGAACCAGTCCGGTTTCTGCGGTACGAAAGTGCCCGTGCCAGACTTCATATCTGGCTGTTCCCGTCTGGTGTTGCCCTCAGCCCTTAAAAGCAAGAGCGGAACTGAAGCGCGGGAAACCGCCCGCAAAAAAGTTATTTGTTGATATGCACGACTTTTGCCGGCGGAAAACCGTTGAAATACGTGGAGGAGGCATGGGAGTACGCCCCGATGTTCTCCGAATAGACCAGGTCGCCGATATCAAGGTCGGGCAGCTCGGCCGAGAGCGTGATTGTATCGAAGGCATCGCAGGTGGGCCCGAAGACGGCCGAGATCTGCGTCTCGCCGTCACGGAACGGGAGGACCGGGTAATTCACGTGGTCGAACACCTGCCCGGAATAAGTATGGTACACGCCGTCGTTGATGTAATAGCAGGGCTTGCCGTCGCGGACTGCCTTGCCCACGACCTTGGATACCAGTGTACAGGTGTTTGCCACGAGGAACCGGCCCGGTTCGGCAAGGATCTGCATGTCCTTTGGGAACAGCCTCTTGATCTCGGCATTCAGTTTCTTTGCAAGGGTCCGGATAGACCGGATCCCGGGGTGGTACTTCACCGGGAAACCCCCGCCGATATCGAGAATCCGGATCTTCCTTCCGGTCCGCTCCTCCACTTCCTTGATGATGCTCGCTGAGATCTGGAGGGCCTGGATATAGTTCTCGAAATTGGTGCACTGGCTGCCCACGTGAAAACTCAGTCCCTCCACAACGAGTCCCATATCGAATGCCGAGATGATCAGGTCCACTGCCTCGCCCGGGTGTGCCCCGAATTTGGAGGAGAGCTCAACCATCGAACCGGTGTTGGGCACACGGATCCGGAGCACGAGACCGGCATGGGGTGCATGCTCCTTGATCTTCTTCAGCTCGTAAATGTTGTCGAAAGTGACAAGGGGCCTGTACTGGTCGAGCGCCTCGAGCGTCTCGATCGGCTTGATCGTGTTCGCGTAGATGATCTTGTCCCAGATCCATTCGAGCCTTTCTTTCTTCGGCATCGACTTGATATTCTCGTACACGATCATGAACTCCGGCATGGAAGCGACATCGAAGCTGCAGCCCATGTTATACAGGGTCTTCACGATATCGGGGTTGGAGTTCGCCTTGACGGCAAAATAGACCTGGACATCGGGCATGTGCTCCCGGAATTCCCGGAAGTTTTCCCGGATTTTCTCATGATCGATAACAAAGATCGGGGTACCATGTTCGTGGGTGAGCGTGCGCAGCAGTTCCAGCCGTGCCTTCCCGATATGGTGGACGGGTGTCTCCTCTGTCCCTTTCTTCTTCCGCCTCTTCTTGGTGTCGACCGCAGTTTTTGTCATTATATGATTGATTTATTGCACGAATAAGAAGTTTTTGAATTGCCAGATATCTTCACGGTCGTAATTGTTCTCCGGGTTCTCCTTGAAGTAGACTACGCGGTTTTTCAATGGCGTCCAGTCGGACGGTCCGGACCAGAGTTCACCGAGGTAAGGTACAGCGATCCCGAGCACGAACTCGTGCGGCAGGTCGTCGGGGAGGCAGAATCCCTCACGCGGGTGCTCGATCATCCACATCACCGCACTGACTACGCCGAGCGCAACCTGGATCGTGGTGGCATTCTGTCCCGGCGCGAGTTTCTTCGCCTCGTCGATCGGGAGGATACTGCCGGTCCACCAGGACTTGTACGGGTGGCCCATGAGGAGCGCCCCGAGGATATCAGCCCCGGACACGATCTCCCGGTCGCTCATGATCCTGAGCTTGGGCTGCAGCTCGTAATTGCGGGCGCGCAGTTCGTGCAGGGAGGCGATCGTGGCATCGCAGGGCATGTACGCATAGTGGACGGTAGGCCGGTAGATCGCCTCCCCGTCCTTCCAGACGGTCCAGCGGTCCGAGATGCCGAATGCTTCGCCGTGGCGGATCACCATACCTACAATCTCCTGGTTGGGGATCCAGGACCTGACCCATGTGTTGATACCCATGCGGGGCAGGAGAATCCCGTTCTTCGGGCCGACCGGGGGGATGATCGCCTCCGGGGGGAGCTCTTTCTCGTGGGTTCCCCAGCCGATCTCGGCCGGGGCAGTCCCCTCCTCCCTGAGCCCCTCGATGCACCAGGTGCCGACAAATTCGTCCATCTTCTTTGGGGACCGGGAGATCTGGGTGTCATGCTCCGAACAGTGGATCACCCTGATACCGGTCTCCATCGCGAGGGTAGCGTAGTCCCCTTTCCTGATCAGGGCCCGGGTCCGTGCCGGGTCGGGTGCGATCTCATCGGTGATCATCCGCTCGGCGATGTCGACCAGCCCTTTCTTGGCAAAATGGGAGATCAGGCCGGGGTTTGCCCCGTGGTCGACTACGCAGGTAGTGGCATCCTCCCAGTCCCGTGTCAGCGCCATGAGTTTCATCTGCCGGAAATAGAGCGTCTTCTCGTAGGGGGTGGCCGTGAACTTCTCGGCATCGGGATCCCAGGCTTCTACCGAGGTGTTCACGTACAGGACATTGTTGTCATGGCACCACTGCACGATCTCGCAGCAGTCGATGTTCCAGGCAAGATCGATCAGGAGCCCTCCGGGCGAGAGGTGCTCGGAGAGGATCTCCCCGAGGTTCTTTGGCGAAACCTTCTTTTTATAAAACTGGAGGCCACGCGTGGTCCAGGCCTTGAGGTCTGCCGACTTGTCCTTGAAATCGATGATCGTGATATGTTCCAACGGGATGTTCACATGCCGGAGCAGGATCGGGAACATGCACTTGGATACCGCACCATACCCGATGATCAGGACTTTGTTCTTGAATTCCACCGCAACCCCCCCTTTCTTTTGTGTGCTGACGTATATCCGCACTCTCCCGTTTGTTTTTTTACCTAATAAACTGTGATAAAAGACCGGTTCACCGGGGCATGAATTCCGCCGGAGCCCGGTGCATTCATGTGATGCCTGCAAAGACTTTTACCTGCCCTGATGCCAGTATACCGCAGGAGAGAACCAATGGTAGATGACGATCAACCGGCAGACCTGTGCAGGATCCGTGAATCCTGGTGGCACGCACTCGAAGCAATCAAACCGTATGCGCTTGGTGTCTTGATCTTCACCGGGCTCCTCTTCGAGCTCTTCATCCACTATTTCCTGAAGATTTCGGTTGTCTACACGCAGTTTTACTACCTCATCATCGTCATTGCCGGTTTCTGGTACGGGAGGAAAGCGGTCTGGGTGGCATTGTTCCTCGGAGGTCTCCAGATAGCCGTCAGCTGGCTCATCGCAGGGATCAT
The DNA here is from genome assembly GCF_049686655.1 of Methanoregula sp. Taxonomy (GTDB): domain Archaea; phylum Halobacteriota; class Methanomicrobia; order Methanomicrobiales; family Methanospirillaceae; genus Methanoregula. The sequence continues at coordinate 19,763 of NZ_JBAVIG010000032.1, read as the reverse complement.
CACCCCGGAGTCCCTCCTCCGTACCCTGCTGCTCGTCATCGTGGCCTATGTGGTCGGTTCGTTCATCGAGCTGATGAACTGTTACCGTGACCTGCTGGAACAGCAGAACCGCAATCTTGTGGAGATCAACCGCCAGCTCGCGAGATCGGAGGAAGCGACCGGTACCGCCAACAAAAAGCTCAGCCTCCTTGCGAGCATCACCCGTCACGATATCAGGAACCAGCTGATGGCCCTCCTGGCGTTCCTGGAACTTTCGAAGATGAAGGTCACCGACGGGGAAGCCCTTTCCCTTCTTGCCAGGGCTGATGGAGCAGCACAGAATATCCAGCGGCAGATCGAATTTACGAAAAATTATGAGGAGATCGGAGTCCGGGCTCCGCAGTGGCAGAATGTCGGCACGATACTCGAAGGCCTCCGCCCCCGCCTTCCCGCAGGGCAGGTCGGGTTAACGATCCGGCTTGACGGGCTTGAAGTGTATGCGGACCCGTTGCTGGTAAACGTATTCGAGAACCTGATTGACAATTCGCTCCGGCACGGGGAGCGGGTCCGGCACATCACGGTCTCCACCCTCCAGTACGGCCTCGGTGAGATCGCGATCGAGTATGCGGATGACGGGGTCGGGGTGCACGATGATGACAAGGAGCGGATCTTCGAGAAAGGGTTCGGGAAGAACACCGGCCTTGGCCTTTTCCTGATCCGGGAGATCCTGGCGATCACCGGCCTGACCATGAAGGAGTCGGGGGTATACGAAAAAGGCGCCCTTTTCGAGATCTTCATTCCCAGGGAGAAATACCGGTTTTCCGGCAGCGAGCCATGAGGTCTCCCGATATTTTGTCACCGTTTACCACCGCCTTATTTTCCCTGGTGGCTGTCGTCATTCGTTCCTACAATGATGTATTTATGGTGATGGAGAACATACATATCAGGAGTGACAAGTATATCGGTATTTTATCGATAACTATATTTTAGGGGTGGCAGATTTTGGCAGACAAGAACGGACCCATAGACCAGCGCGAACTGATGATGCTCCAGAACTACCTGCAGGAATACGGGCAGCAGGCAGAGATCTTTGTCAACCAGCTCCAGATGCTGGAGAACGGCAGGCTGGAGGCCCATGCCGCGATCGAGGCCCTTGAGGCGATGCTCACGGCCGGGGATAGCACGGTCCTCCTCCAGATCGGTGGCGGTGCCAGTGTCCGGGCAAAAGTCCTGGATCCCGAGAAGGTCCTGCTCGCGATCGGCGCTGACGTGATCGTCGAGCGCCCGAACAAGGACGCAGTGGACTTCCTGAAAGAGCGGATCATGGAGATGGAAGCCTCCCAGAAGAAGGTTGCGGAGACGCTCGACCGCCTACGGGCCCAGATGAACGAGATCAACAAGAGGATCGAATCCGGCTACCAGCAGGCAATGGCTGCCGGCCAGGTTCCTGAATAACCGGGGCATTTACGTCCATGTTCGGGGGACTTCGCGACAAACTGCGGGCCGCACGGGAACGGCTCAGCGGCAGTATCCAGGCAGGTGATGCTGTCCCGGATACGGGCAGCGAATCCGCTCCGGCCTCCCCGGAACCTGTTGTGGGGAAATCCCCGGCCACACCGGTTACACCCTCTTCTCCGGGTTTTGTCGAGAAAGTGAAGATCCTCCTCAAGGACCGGGAGCTCGTGGTTTCGGAAAAGGACGTCGCCGATGCCCTCTCGGAACTGGAGATGACTCTCCTTGAGAGCGACGTGGCGCTCCCGGCAACCGATGCGATCATCGCGAGCGTGCGGAAGAACCTTGTCGGGAAGCACCGGAAGATCGGTGAATCCGTGGATGCCCTTGTTGTCGGGGCCCTCAGGTCTGCCCTCATGGATGTTCTCGGCACGGGTTTCGATCTCAAAGAGTATATCAGGACCCACAACCGCCCGGTGAAGATCCTCTTCACCGGGGTCAATGGAACCGGGAAGACCACAACCGTTGCGAAGATCGGGGCCTATCTCAAGAAAGAAGGGTTCACGGTCGTCATCGGGGCCGGTGACACCTACCGTGCCGGGGCAATCGAACAGATTGCGGTCCATGCCGAGCGGCTTGGGATCCGGATTATCCAGCACCAGGAAGGAGCGGACCCCTCTGCAGTACTCTTCGATACCGTCCAGTATGCCACCTCCCATAACCTCGATGTCGTGCTTGCCGATACTGCGGGCCGGTTCCATAACAAGGCGAACCTGATGAGCCAGCTCGGGAAGATCAAGCGCGTGATGAAACCCGATCTCGTAGTGTATGTCGACGAGGCAGTTGCCGGTAACGATGCGGTGACCCGGGCGTTCGAGTTTGACAAGACGGTCGGGGCCGATGCCGTGGTCCTGACCAAGGCGGACATGGACTCCCGGGGCGGGGCCGCGATCTCGATCGCCCACACGATCGGGAAACCCCTGATGTTCCTTGGCGTAGGACAGGCCTACGACGATATCCTCCCGTTCGAACCGGCCCGGGTCGTAGATGAACTCCTGGACGGGGGTGCATGATGCTCGACGGCCTATCCACGTCATTAAAGGACGCACTCAAGAAACTCGCAGGCAAAAGTGTTGTCGACCGGGCCGCAGTTGATGAACTGGTCAAGGACCTCCAGCGGGCGCTGATCTCCTCGGACGTCAATGTCAAGCTCGTGATGGAGCTTTCAAAAGCGATACGGACGCGTTCGGTTGAGGAAGAGGTCCCAAAAGGCATGAACGTCCGCGAGCACGTGCTCCGGATCGTGTACCAGGAACTGGTGCGGCTTGTCTGGGCATCGACCGAGGTCAGGCTTGAGCCCCAGACGATCCTGATGGCAGGCCTCCAGGGCAGCGGCAAGACTACAACTACGGCCAAGCTTGCCCGCTATTTCCAGAAGAAGGGCATGAAAGTCGGGGTAGTCTGTGCCGATACATTCCGGCCGGGTGCCTACGAACAGATCGCAACCCTCTGTGGCAGGATCAATGTGCCCTGCTTCGGGAACCCGCAGGAGAAAGATGCAATCAAGATCACCCGCGAAGGTCTCGCTGCCCTGAAAGACCAGGAACTGATCATCGTGGATACCCAGGGCCGGCATGCACTTGAAGCCGATCTCATCAGGGAGATTGTAGAGCTCAACGTGCTTACCAAAGCCACGCACCGCTGGCTCGTGATCGATGCAGCACTCGGCCAGCAGGCGAGCGAACAGGCCCGGCGGTTCCACGAGGCGATCGCGATCGATGGCGTGATCATCACCAAGATGGACGGTACCGCAAAAGGAGGAGGGGCGCTCTCCGCGGTCGCCGAGACCAAGAGCGGTATCGCGTTCATCGGCAGCGGGGAGACAATCGAGGATCTCGAACGGTTCGATCCCGACGGGTTCATCTCCCGGATGCTCGGGATGGGCGACCTCAAGGCGCTGATGGAGAAGGCGAACGAGGCGATCAGCCCCGGGGACGTGGATGTCGATGCGATGATGAAGGGCAAGTTCACCCTTCGCGACATGTACAAGCAGCTCGAGGCCCTCAACAAGATGGGCCCCTTAAAGCAGATCATGGGGATGCTCCCTCTCGGGAATATGCAACTTCCGGAAGGTGTCTACGACGTAACCAGCACGAAGATGGTCCGGTACCGGATCATCATGGACTCGATGACTCCCGGTGAACTCGATGAGCCAGCCCTGATCAACAGCTCCCGCATGCAGAGGATCGCCCATGGGGCAGGCGCAACACCTGACGAAGTGCGGGAGCTCCTGAAGTACTACAAGATGATGCAGCGGACCCTCAAGGGCCTGCGGGGCGGAAGCGGCGGGAAGTTCAATATGCAGCGCCTGATGAAACGCTTCTCCGGAATGCAGTGATGACCTCGTTTGCCATTGTCGGGCACCTGGCCCGGACGGACGGGGGCTTCTCGCTCAATGACCTGCCGGGCAGTGGCGGGCGTATGGACGTGCTCTGCCGGTGCGTGAACGCCTCACTCTTCCTCTCGCATGACCTGCGGCGCGACGTGAATGTCTACCTCGTCCTGCTTGGGGCCCCGTCCGGACCAAAGACCGTGAAATTCTCCGGGACAGCGGTGAAGTCTCTCTCGCCTGACGAACGGAGTGCGGGAGCCCTGATAAAAAAAGTGATCGACATTCCCTGCGGGAGCGAGTTCCGCGAGGGTGCGGACGGGATATTCGTGCGGAAAGGGGGGCTTGAACGGCTGGCTGGCGAACACCGGTTCGCCGTGCTGGACGAGCAGGGGACGGATGTCCGGGCCGTGGATGCACTTCCGGATGCGTTCCTCCTTTCTGACCACCTGAACTTTGCACCCGCGGAAGAGGAACTGGTCCGGGACTGCCCGCGGATCTCGGTCGGGCCACGGTGCCTGCACGCGGACCACACGATCACCGTGTTACACAATGAACTGGACCGGAGGATAAGCGGATGGAAATAGAAAAGAAAGTTCAGGAGATCCTCGCGTACGGGGAGACGTGCGACCACTGCCTCGGGCGGTTCTTCGGGAAACGCTCGCACGGGCTCTCGAACGATGAGCGTGGCAAGGGCCTTCGTGTGGCACTCGCGCTTGACGCGAACCAGCCGTACAAAAAACCTGCCGGCCCCTGCTGGGTCTGCGGCAACTTCTTCGATGACGTGCCTCTCTGGGCCGACCGGGTGATCGAGGCCACGAAGGAAATCGAGTTCACCACGTTCCTTGCCGGGTGCCGGGTGCCCCCCATGATCGCCGAGAACGAGGAGATGGTCTGGAGCGACCTCTCGCTTGCCGAGCCCGAGCCCTTCAAATCGGAAGTGAACCGCGATGTCGGCAAGGCCGTGTCGGCAAAGACCGGCAAAGTCGTGGACTTCAGGAAGCCCGAAGTGGTCACGATCCTCGACCCGGCCACCGGCACGGTCGAGGTGCAGATCAACTCGGTTTTCTTCTACGGCCGGTACCAGAAGTTCGAGCGGGGCATCCCGCAGACCCACTGGGACTGCCGCGCCTGCCGTGGAGCCGGCTGCGAGAAGTGCAACTTCACCGGCGCCCAGTACCTCGACTCCGTCGAGGAACTGATCGGCCGGCCGGTCATCGAAATGTTCGATGGAGAGAATGCAGTCCTGCATGGTGCCGGGCGTGAGGACATCGATGCCCGGATGATCGGGACCGGCCGGCCTTTCATCCTCGAAGTGGTCTCGCCAAAGAAGCGCTCCATCGACCTTGCGGTGCTCGAAGCGGAGATTAACCGGACTGCGGACGGGCGTGTTTCCGTGGCGATTAAACGCTGGGCGGATCGTGCGGAGGTGGAAACCCTTAAATCAAACAAAGCGCATAAAAAATACAGGATCCTAGTCGAGGTTGAAGGCGCATTACCTGCGGAAGAGTTCGCAAAAGCCGTAAAAACCTTGCAGGGCGTCACAATATACCAGCGCACGCCCGAAAGGGTCGCTCACCGGAGAGCCGACAAGATCCGGGAGCGAAGGGTCCTCGATATCGAGTGTGTGGGGGAACAGGACGGCAGATTTGTTGTCGAAGTCCTGGGCGAAGCCGGCCTCTACATCAAAGAACTCGTATCCGGGGACTCAGGCAGAACCCAACCAAGTCTTGCCGAGATCCTGAAAAGAACGGCTCACGTTACCAGCCTCGACGTAACACAGGTTGAAGGAGCACAGGAGGGAGAATAAACAATGGCACACCACAATGGTCCACGAAAGAAAACACGGTATAAGTTCAAGAAGGATTTACGAGAGAGAGGGCTGCCACCGTGCACCTGCGTTATCCAGAAGTTTGAGATTGGCGAGAAGGTACACATTGTCTGTAACCCCAGTGTCCAGAAAGGCATGCCCCACCGCCGTTTCCACGGCCTGACAGGAACAGTCCTCGGCCAGCGCGGGCGGGCGTGGATGCTCACCATCCGCGATGGTGACGCCGACAAAGTTGTCATCGCACGACCACAACATCTAAAAGCACAAAAGTAAATTGTCTGTCAGGTGATTGGCATCAAAGTCAAGGGTATAGTTAGCGAAGAGAAGGTTACGCTCCCGGAGATGCGCAGCGTCCTCCTCCGTGTGGAATCCGAACGGATCGCCGCCGAAAAGGAGATGTCTTACGAGTTCCGGCGCAGTATCGAGCATGCCAATCAGCTTGCAAAGACCAGTCCCGAAAAATCCCGGGAACTGGTGACCGAACTCTCCAAGCTCGAGAAGATGAAGCCGGAGATCGCGTACAGGATTGCCAATATCATGCCAAAGACACGGGATGAAGTGAGGGCAATCTTTGCAAAGGAGCGTTTTACCTTATCTCCGGAAGAGATCGATACTATTATTGAACTTGTAACGACACACTTCTGAGGTGTGGTCTTGTGAAGGCGGAGAAAAAAGAGGTCAACGCGATCGTACTGGATGTGCTTATGAAAGGGCACGCCGACGATCCCCGCCCCTCGTTCAAGCGGGAGCCGCTTGTCCAGGCCATGGGCCTTGAGCAGTTCAAGCTTCTTGAGCTGGTCCCAAAACCCACGGTGCGGATCGAGCTGTACGAGAAGGTCTATATCGGTGATGCCGAACGGGAGAAGGTCGAGCGCGTCAAGCGCCGGATCGGGTACGACGACCTGACCCAGACCGCAAAAGGTGAACTCCCGTTCATTATTGAGAAGATTGTGAAAGAGCGTGAGCAGGATTTCGTCCTGTTCTTTAACAAGGCGATCTCGATCACGCCGAAACTCCACATGCTCCACCTCCTGCCTGGCATCGGCAAGAAGCTGATGTGGGAGATCCTCGAGGAGCGGAACAAGAAGCCGTTTGCGGACTTTGCAGATATCTCCGCACGGATCAAGGCAATACCGCACCCGGAGAAGATGATCCAGGCACGGATCATTGAAGAGCTCCAGGACAAGGACGTCAAATACCACGTCTTTACCACGAAATGAAAGCGTACCACGACCAGCACTTCCTCGTAGACACGAATGCGGTCAACCGCATTGCGGACCTTGCAGAGGTGCGGGGGAAGAAGGTGCTTGAGATCGGGCCGGGCAACGGGGCACTGACCCGTGCCCTTCTCGACCGCGGTGCCGTTCTGCATGCGATTGAACTTGACAGCCAGCTCTGTGAGCAGCTCGCCGATACATTTTCTGAAGAGATCAAGTCCGGCCAGCTGACGCTCCAGCAGGGCGATGCAACCCGCTGCGGGATCCCCCCGTTCGAGATCACGGTCTCCAACCTCCCCTACTCCGCCTCATCCAAGATCACGTTCCGGCTGCTGGAATATGGTTTCGAAGTTGCGGTGCTTATGTACCAGACCGAGTTTGCCGAGAGGATGGTGGCAAAGGCGGGGACAAAGGACTGCGGGCGGCTCTCCATCATGGTGCAGACCTATGCGGCCGTGCAGTCCTGCTTCCGGCTCCCGCCGCAGTGCTTCTCGCCCCGGCCCCAGGTGCATTCCACGGTGGTGAAGATCTTTCCCCGGGACCCGATCTTTTATATCGGCGACCGGCGCCTGTATGCGGACGTGGTCCGGGCGCTCTTCTCGCACCGGCGCAAGACCGTGCGCAATGGTCTCCGGGGTGCAGTTGGCAGCATGCTCGGTGAGGCATGGGTAGGGCGGGTTATGGCCGCGTTGCCGGAAGAGATCCTGAAAAGCAGGCCTGAAGAGCTGTATCTCGAGGATTTTGCCACGATTGCAAATATTCCCTGAACTAATCTTCTTGCCGGCGGGAGTGCTCCTTTCTCCGGGACCGTTTTATTCTCTTCCTGTGAAGTCCAAAGGCACATACCCGAACGTGACCCGGAGCTCCCTTTATCGCTGGCGAATGGTGAACCAGTACCACGCCGCGTTGAAGATGAACGTACCTGTGCAGAGACTGGTGAACCAGAGAATAAGCGTCGCCTCCATCGACAGGTCAGGGAAGAGAACGCCGCTAACCGCGTCGAACGCAAAGGAAAAAACGATCCAGAACACGATATTGAGAACGATCCTGCTGCTGTTCATTGCTGACTCCTAATCATATACGGTGCGGGGGTCATAAGGGAATATGGTTGCCGGTAATCCCCGGAAGAAATGGTACACCGTTTGGAGAAAACGCACATTTTTTGACCTTGTGATCTCTCCTTTGTCGGAATCCATTATTCCTGCAAGTGATTCCTGATAATTCTTTGATTTACCTGGTGGTCGGAAAAAATTCATCGTTATACGTTCCACTGTTGTCTTCTCCATTCAGATAAACGGGGGTCATTTTTTAGGTATAAACTCCCGGTGAGTATACGCAATAAATACTCTATGATTTCCAGGGTTTTGGACCTAAAGTCGACAAGCCTGCACCTAACTTCGGGTCAAACGGGGTAATCCAGGTGCAAGGCCGATTACGTTCCGGGATTTCGTACATCGTAATTACCTGTGGATCCCATCCCTCCTATAATCAGAAAAACCGGGTACCTTCCCCGACAACAAACCGTGGCGGGTTATCCCTCGTGTACATGCCGGGACATGCCGCCCGATCCCTTTTTGCATATACCGCCCAACCATTCCACTAATTATGGACTACGACCCCTGCCAGGTGTACCAGCCGGAAGCCGACACGTACCTGCTGCTCGATGCAGCGTTGGCTGAAGTGAAACCCGGTGACCGGGTACTGGAAGTGGGAACGGGATCCGGGCTTATCGCGGCCGGGATAAGGAAGCTGGCCCCGACAGTTGCAACCGATATCAACCCGCATGCCGCTCTTTGTGCCCGTGAGGCAGGTATCGACATAATCCGTTGCGATCTGTCTGATGCGATCCGCGGGTCGTTCGACCTCATTATCTTCAATCCCCCATACCTCCCCACGGAGCCACACGAGCGCATTGACGACTGGCTCGAGTATGCCCTTGACGGTGGAAAAACCGGCCGGGAAACCATTCAACGGTTTGCCTCTGGTACTGCGAGAGTCCTGGCCCCCGGCGGGAGGGTACTCCTGCTGGTTTCATCGCTGACCGGGCCTGGCGAAGTCAGGCAGTTGTTTGCGGATCTCGGATTTGTATCTGAAATTGTCCGGCAGGATACGGTTGAGGATGAGGAATTATCTGTCCTGCGGATTCGCATACCTGAGCGCTAAATAAATCCCACTTTTTATTCCCATGCCGGGTCACCATTCACTGGTGCAGCCTGAGGACAATGACCATGAGATTGGTGACGAGGATCAGGCCGATCATCATGAACGCAGGCCAGAGCCACATAATGTCGGAAAGGAAGAGGAGGCCAAGGATCAGCCCGGCGGTAGAGAAGAGGAACAGGAAGTACAGTTGCACGAGCCGGGACATACGTATCTCTTCTCCTATTCTTGCCGGGAGGGCATAATATCATTCCCGTCAGGCCGCAACAGGTCCGCTGGATGAGGAATGCAAAAAGGACTCCAGGGATCTCCGGTGCCAAGGTGCAACCGGATCTCAGACTATAAGCCGCCTTCTCATCAGGTTGATGGAGAGCAGGCAGAAGAACGTGGTGACAACGACAATCCAGGCGAAATGGACAAGGATCAGCCACGAGAACGAAGGTAGTGTAAACATCCGCATGATCGCAACGAGATGGGTCAGCGGGAGGATGGCAAACGCAATGTACTGGAGAAACACCGGCATCAGGGTGAGAGGGAAGAACGTGCCCGAGAAGAGGGCCATCGGGGTGATGAAGAGGAACGAGGGATAGTTCAGGGTATCGATACCGGGACTTATTGCCGTGAAACACATCGCGATACCGGCAAACATCAGGCCGCCGAGGAACCCGAACGGGATCACAAACAAGGCAAGGGGGAGGGAGATCACGCCGAACGCTGCAAGGACCGGGAGCATGATGATCACGTAGATCACGCTCCGTGTGGCGCCCCAGAGCAGTTCGCCCGCGATCACGTCTTCGATCGAGAGCGGTGTTGCGATCATCGCATCGAAACTCTTCTGGTAGTACATCCTGACATACGAACCATAGGTGCATTCGAAGAACGCGGAGTTCATCACCGCGATGGCGAGGATGGCAGGGGCAATGAAATTCACGTACGGGATGCCGTTGATATCGTGTACGTATGACCCGATGCCAAGGCCGATGGCAAAGAGGTAGAGCAGCGCTTCGACAAGAGGCGGGAAGAAGTTCACCTGCCAGGTCCGGATAAAGACCACCATGTTCCGGTGCCAGACCTTCCCGGCACGGCGGGTGATTCTCGGGACGGAGATGAGTGACGGCATGGTCATTCCCTCAGCGTCCTTCCGGTGAGTTTCAGGAAGACATCTTCGAGCGTAGCCGGACGGGTGGTGAATTTCTCCGGCTTGCACTTCTCCAGCAGGATACGGGCGATCTCGCGGGATGAATCCGTGGCGATCTGGATCGCGTCCCCGGTCTCTTCGAACGGGATCCCGAGGTCCCTGAGGCACGTGATCACCTCCGCTGACTTCTCCACTTCAACCATCTCATGGCCCACGTGCTGTTTCACCAGGTCAGCAGGTGCACCTTCCACCAGGATCTTCCCGTTGTCCATGATCACGAGCCGGTCGCAGAGCCGGGCTGCCTCGTCAAGGTAATGGGTGCTCATAACGATCGTGTTGCCCTGTGCCTGGAGGCTCCGGAGTTTCTCCCAGATGAGGTGTCTGGCCTGCGGGTCGAGGCCGATAGTGGGCTCGTCGAGGATGAGCAGGTCCGGGTTGTTGACGAGCGCCCGGGCAAGGATCAGCCTGCGCTTCATCCCGCCGGACAACTTCTCCACCGCTACGTCCCGTTTCTCCTGCAGCTGGACAAACGCCAGCAGTTCGTCGGCTTTTTTCGCTGCCTCCTCCTGGGGGATATCGAAGTACCGCGAATAGGAGAAGAGATTGCCAAAGCAGGTGAAGTCCGGGTCGAGATTTGTTTCCTGAGGGACAACCCCGAGACGACCCTTGATCTCCGCGGGGTTTTTGTCCGGGTCCAGCCCGAGGACACGGAGCGCACCGGAGGTCCGGGGGGAGACGCAGGTGATCATCTTCATGGTCGTGGTCTTGCCTGCGCCATTGGGGCCGAGGAACCCGAAGATCTCCCCCTTCCTGACTTCAAAACGGATCCCGTCCACTGCAATGATGGTACCGTAGGTTTTTTTCAGATCAGCTGCTTCGATGATTGCGGATATCGTCCCACCTCCTCAGAGCAGATGCGACGGACGTACATAAAACACTCACTATCCCGTTTGCGGGAATGATAATTCCGATCCTCAAAAAATGGTCAGATTGACTCCGGTTTGATCAGGACGATGCCGGCAATGAGGACTGCCAGCAGGGCAACAGTCCCGAATACGACCGTCGGGTCAACGGATGCTACGTTATAGACCAGGATATGGCGGACAATACCCGTGAGTCCCGCAATCAGGAGTGCCCGGACTTCCACGCGTTTTGTCCGGAAATAGACGGTTACCGTCTCAAAGAGCACAATGATCGTGATCGTAAGAAGCAGTGCATAGATAACATTCACGAGCCCGTTGGCAAAGTCCTGGGACAGGATCATCTGGGCGATCAGCTTAATGTCGTCCCATACGGAGAAGATCGCGATGACTGTCAGCATGATGGCGATGATCGTGTAGAGGATCAGAGGAACCAGCGAGAAAAATGCGGTCAGGAGATCCGTAACCGAGCGTTTGTTTTCCATACTACCTCACCGATAAGCGATTTTATTGTCTGATCTGCCGTGAATAAAAATGTGTTGAGCGGATTGACTAATGACGTGCACGCCCTCATGGGACTATATTAACGGTGACGTTTCCGGATCCGTACCATGGCCAACTCCGCAGCTTCACGCACTTCCGGGATTGGATCTCCCGCCATCTTTGACAGGGGATCAACCGCCCGCATATCCCCGAGTTTTCCAAGAACCATTGCGGCCCCAGTCCGCACGCTGATCTCGGGATCTCTGAGACCGGCCAGAAGGGGGCCCGTTGCTGCCGGGTCCCGTATCCGTCCAAGGGCTGCAATAACTGCTGAACGGACTATGGGTTCGGCATCACCGAGTGCGGTGATAAGGGCGGGAACTGCCGCTGAATCGTCTAATTTCCCGAGCGCGAGCGCAGCCTCAGAACGGACACCGGGGTCTGGATCGGACAATGCGGCTGCGAGTGACGGGATAGCAGAAGGATTACCCGATCTTCCCAGATCAAGAGCAGCACCCCTCCGTTTTCTTGCCGATGTGGCATTAATTCCGGTTGAGCTGGCAGTGAAATCTTTCATGGGATGACAGGAAGGCCGGGATCAATGCTCACAGGCATTCCCGGACTCATACGCGGAGATAACGTTCTGTGCGACTTCCGGGGAGAGCCGGTCATGGATCAGGTGGACGAGCGCCTCCACGTCCTCTACGGGAAGGCAACCAAGACTTTCGTCGCCCTTCCTGATCAGGTCCGTGATATAGGTGAGTTCGTCGTCACCCAGGCTGCTGAGGCGCCGGATAAAGTCCTCACTGTCCTCGGAAAAATGGTTGGAGACCGGGGGCAGGATCGAATGGAACATATGCCCGGAGCCGGAACACGTCAGGTCTCCGCATTCCGGCGCGAGTTTCTTCAGTATCGCAATGTCCTTCTCATCGAGTTCGCGTGGCATAATCAAAGCACCTGATAACTATTTTCCGGCCCTTGGAATAAACGTGCGTGAAGGGCATCACGCACAGTTGCGATCCGGTAATCTCCCCACCGACGCGGCACGTGCCCCGCTCTTCATGGTACCGTGTTTTGTCACTGGTACAACCGGAACGGGTGGCATATCATATATGCTCTTATTAATATGCCCGTGAAATCGTCTGCTGCATGAAAAAAGATCAGAAATATCTGCCAAGCCAGTTCCGGATCCCGGCTAAAACACCGTCGGAGTTTCCGGAACCGGATGACTTCTTGGCTGACCGGGGCTGCATGGTCTGGGCGGGGCGGGAGATCGTCCGGTGGACCGGGGGCGCTTCCCGCTGGGGTATGTCGCGGAGTGTGCCCTGGCTCTCTTCGCCATCCGATTCAAAACCCCAGGCAAACCCTATCTTGTATGCCCGCTCATTCTGTCGTATCCAGTTAGCGGCATTCATATACCCGCGGTCTTCAGCTTTCTTGATCGTGTCAGAGTGGTCCTGGGTGAAATGAATCTCACGCTGGAGGGCGACTAATTCTTCGTATACCTTTCCGGGGACTTTGATCTTCTCCCTGCTCATAACTCCTCATATAGGGATATGCTGGGATACGATATTTAATGTTTCCCCCAGAAAAAGCACAAATTGGGGTTTAATCGTAATCCGGATTGTACGGAATCCCCAGAACACGCATCGCACAAGATTGATAAGGGCACTGGTCGATTGAGCAGTATATCCCAAGGGGGGAACGGATTATGGTAAAAGTGGTTTACGAAGGGGACGATTTCAAGCGTATGCACAGGACTGACATGCTGGCACTGCAGCGAATCGTGGATGCAAAAAAGTTTGGTATTCACGAGATAAAATACAAGGAAACCACGATCAAGGTCGAGATCAAGAAGAAAGGCGACGATATTGTTGTGAAGCGGTGGCGTGCGATCTGATCGCCTTTTGTGCACGATTTTTTCCCGGGTCTCCTCATCGGCACGTTGTTGTGGACAGGCCTGAACCGCGATCGTTCTGTTCCTTTCTGCACTTCATGTACGGGTAGTCAGGGAAATCCTTGCGTTTACTTTTGTACCGTCTCCCTCAACCGGGGCACGGGCAGACCGGGTACTTCTCCGAAATAATGTCCGGTGGAGAATCCAGCGGAACAGGTAATGTTCTTTTGTCCCGTAAAACTGATCCGGAAATACAGCGGGCACCGGCCATTGCCTGCCCTGCATGTCTGATAATGTTTCGATCCTTAAAAACGATGCATGCGCCTGACAAGCGGCTTGTTACGATTCTGGTTTCCAAATTGTAATGTGTATGGTAGCAATCGAAATGCTTATCTTACAAAATGTTAAATATACTTTACAAGGGAACTGGAAGATGATCTGCCGGGAGACCCGGCATCTGCTCTCTGGAATGATTTCCCTTTAGTGAATGTGATGAACCATGAAGATCCAGAAACCAGGATTTCTTAAACGCTGTGGCTACATCGGTATCATTGCCTCAGCGTTACTTATTATGAGCCTTGTAGTGGCAGGATGTACCCAGACCTCCACCGATAATTCCGGCCAGTCAGCAGCGGCAGTGTCCCCCACAGATACCTCCGGGAACAGCGCACCCGCACAGGGTTCCGGTTCCGCGGCACCGGTAGACACCAGCCAGCAGGGTACCGGTGTTTCACCTGCGGGAACGTATTCGCACGGCCAGTATTCCGGAGGAAATTTCCTGAGCAACGAGACCCGGATTGCGGCAGCTGCACAGACCCTCGGGGTATCCGAGAGCGATCTTACCAACGCCCTGACACCCCCGGCCCAGGGACGGGTCAACCTCACTGATGCAGCAGCTCAGTTGTCTGCGGCATCAGGAACCACCATAACGCCGGCCCAGCTCATGGCTGCGCTCGGTATGCATGCCGGTGGAATGAGGAATGGCAACTACCAGGGGAACGGACAGAATGGCCCCATGACTGGTGGCAACACTCAAACCGGTAGCACTGCTTCCGGACAGTGAGACACGAATGTATCCTGTGCAGGAATGTGAATGAATACTAAAACTTTTTTTCTGGTTTTCTGTCTGACAATTGTGGTCCTGGGGATTGTCACTTCGTCAGCATCTGCGGATAATTCAACTGTGACTACTACACCGACCCCGACTCCAACGACAGCCACGCCAACTCCAACTCCAACAACCGCTACACCGACTCCAACGACAGCCACGCCAACACCGACTCCAACAACAGCAACACCAACTCCAACGACAGCAACACCAACTCCAACAACGGCAACACCAACTCCAACGACAACCACTACCGCGACAACTACCGTAGTACCGGTTCCAGTCTTCTCCGGCATCTTACCGACATCCGGCACTACGGCCGGCGGCACTTCAGTAATCATCACCGGTAGCGGCTTTACCGGTGCAACCGCGGTAACCATTGGTGGCGTGGCAGCCTCGTACACATTTGTCAGCGATTCTGAGATCACCGCGACCACTCCGGCTGGCACAGCCGGAGCCGTTAACGTTGTCATCACCGCAGCCGGTGGTTCAGTGACCGGGACGGGAGCATTCACCTATATAGCGCCGACTACTACGGTAACAACCGTTGCGACTGCAACTCCGGTTATCCCGGTTGTCGGCAGCATCTCCCTGTCATCCGGCACGACTCTTGGTGGCACCGTGGTAACTATCACTGGAAGCGGCTTTACCGATCTGACTACTGTAATGTTCGGCACAACTGCAGCGACTTCGTATACGTTTAATACTGATTCATCAATTTCCGCAACCTCCCCGACTGAGGCAGTCGGGACCGTTGACATTACGGTTGTCACACCCAGCGGCACATCCGCGAAGTCAACTGCCGACGAATACACCTATACAACAGCAACGACTACAGTCCCGACCGTAACAGCCATCTCCCCGACGTACGGCCCGGTTTCCGTTGCAACCCCTATAACCATCACCGGGACAGGCTTTACCGGAGCAACTGGTGTAACTGTTGGCGGCACAGCAGCAACCAGTGTCGTAGTTGTCAGCTCTACAGAAATTACCGCAACCACCCCGGCCAGTTCAACCGCCGGGCAGGTTGACGTCCTCGTTACGACACCCAGCGGCACATCCACGGTATTAGCCGGTGACGAATACAGCTTTGCAGCGACAGCAACGACCGTCCCGTTGCCTCTCTTCACCGCCTCACCGACATCCGGCCTGGCACCCCTGGAGGTAACATTCACGGACGAGTCGACCGGGTCCCCGGCTACCTGGAGCTGGAGTTTTGGGGATGGCAATACCAGCACCCTGGAAAATCCCACCTATACCTATATGAGCAACGGGACGTACTCCGTTACCCTGACGGAAGAGAACGCGCTTGGCCAGAACGCAACAACCGATACTGATTATATCATTGTCGGGGGTTCGGGCACGGCAGCGGATTTTACCGCGACTCCCACGTCCGGCACAGCCCCGCTGACTGTCCAGTTCACTGATACTTCAACCGGGTCCCCGACCGCATGGCTCTGGAATTTCGGGGATGGGACTACCGGGACGGTGGAGAGCCCCTCCCATATTTATACGAGCCCGGGCGTGTACAGCGTCTCCCTGATCGCATCAAACAGTGAAGGCAGCACCACGTTCTCGCAACCGGATGCCATCACGGTTTCCTCAGTAACTCCTACTGTTGCCGAGACGTACACGCCTCCGCCTACCGCTGCCGACACCTTCGTGATACCTGCCGGAACGCCGCAGGCATCGGACAGCAGCAGTGCCGCCTGGCTGGCGCAGGAGAACCAGAAGTCTGCAGCGCTTGCAGTTACAGCAACCCCGGCATCAGGTTTACCTCCGGCAATTTCCCTGATCGCACTTGTATGCGTGGCCTTGTTTTTCAGGAAAAAATATCAATAATCCCCTGTTTATTGGGGATCTGGTCATCCAGTCATTAATCCCTTTTTCTGGCAAATCAATAACCCGTTTCATTTTCAATTCAGCCCGTTGATCCTCCCGGTCCTATCCGGCTGTTGTTGGTGAATGATTATTCCCCTCTTTAAGAACTCCTACCTCATCATCCCCTTTCCATAACGCCTGAATTGCACAATCGCCGTGGAAAAGCAATAATAATGTTAAAAACTCTATAATCCAGAGGATCATTAGTCTGACAGATCTATAGAGAATATAGATACAGATTATTTTGAACCACAGGTGTATACGAATGAGTTTGATTTTCTTTTCCCAGAAAAATAGTCCCGTCCTGAAACGGAAGCTTGGTGTTGCACTGGCGATTGCAGTCTTCGTTATCGGCATGGTCCTGATAGCGGGATGTACCAGTTCATCATCATCCACGACACCCGCCACTGCAGCGGTAACCGCGACAAGTACTACAGTAATCCCGGTGAGCGAAACATCAGCACCGGTAAGCATACCGGCAGTAAACGTGACCGCTGCTCCGGAAGGTAATATAACCGGTGCCCCGGCTTCAAACATGCCCGTCGGGCCGGGTGGAAACGTGACCAGTGCTCCGGAAGGCAATATGACCGGTTCTCAGGCAGGAAACACGACCGGCGGAATTTCTCCCAGTGAAACCCCCTCCTCATAAACGGTTCATAATAAGTGACAAATTTTACTTTTTTTGGTTCAGGTGATCCCGTACCGGGCAATGTATTTTTCCGATCGGTCACGCTGTCGGAATAAACAGTTTAGAGAACAGAACAATCCGTGCATAATGGCTGCTATGGAGTTTCTTTTGGCTATTGCTATTTGGAAATCGATTTAGAGAATCGAACCACGAGTGAAAAATGCTGCTATGGAGCGTCCCTCTTCAAAGCCAGAATCCCCCTTAATCTGGTCTTTTTTCATGAAACGTGAACCTCCTAAGGCTCAGATTAGTCTGATACTGTGATCATATTAACACTTTGCACGCGCTGATTGTGTCCTAAGTAATTGCGGCGAGAAAAACCGGGGATCCGGAATGATCACAGAAAATATAGATTGGTGATCAGTGATTTTTCCAACCTGATGATCGTTGTAGTTGGCAAAAATTGGTTTTCCGAACAATCCGACTAATTGCCATCGTTTTAACTGATTGCAGCCTATTTTCTTTCCAATTGGAAAGCATCACACGATATATAGAAAATGTGTTCTTTCAAATTTACTACCCGCCAGCGCATCGGCAAAAGTACCAGTTTTCACTCATTTTTACATCATTTTTTAAATTTAGTGTGACCCGGTTTGTCAACATTTTGATCATTAAAATGTGGATCAATTTTTTAGGATTTTTCTTTCAAGACTTCTCGTCGTATATGCACCGTAGATCTCCTTCTTTATCTTGGGTTGGATTATCACGAAAAGATATGAAATTTTGGGGTTCTGATGCGTTCGCGGTTAATCGATGCATTTGAGACTCAGTGATGCATGGCGGTTGATCTGGAAATGAATGTGAGCGTTCATGTCCTTTTAGAGTGACCATATTATTGGTGAAGATGATGATCGATTCAACAAAAGCTCAGATTGAATTACTTGAAAAAATGTCGGATATCCAGATTAAAGAACTCGAAAAAAGCAAATTATCCCCAAAAGATGCTGAAGAGACAAAAAGTGATTTTGAAAAAGTGGTTATGCAAATTCTATTATCGCCAATTGATGACGAGGGAAAGGCTAGAATTGAGAGGGTTCGTAGGAAATTTTACATTGCTGTAGAAAAAGCAACAAAAAGGAAAATCGGGTTTTAGAGTTTATTTCACGGATAATCCGATCATAGTTTCCCAACGGTTGCCCATCGAAACCATCAACGAGAAAAAGCGCACCACCCGAAAGAAAAAGCCCGTGAAAACTTCCAAAAAGCCGTTAAAGGCTGAAAAGAAGAAATAACCAATCCACTATTTTCATCTGTGCGATTCCCGCACCTTCCACGAGCCCACACATAATTCATCATAAACGACTTCCACACTCAAAGGAAACGCACGGTGAACGTCCGGATGAAAGAAAAAAAGCAGTTTCAGCCTTCATTTCGCGAGGTTTTTTTGTTATGTTTCCTCGACAAATTTCTTATAAGCGGTTTCACGATTTGATGCACATTAACGACCAGCGCGCTCATTTAGTAACTTAGACCTATAGTAAAATTGGATTGTGAAATTTTATCAGCAAGCCCGTATATTTCCATCACTGATTTCGTGCAATCATAAAACCCTTGTTTAGCATAAGGAAATACGTATACACGATTAATTAGGCTATCAATATCGACAGGGATACGTAGAAATTCTTGCGGATTGGGAACTAATAAATCGATTTTATCATTAATAACAGGGGGTTGCTCATACCGAATTGCCCTAAATTCTTCTTCATATTCAAAACTTTTTCTTTTGTATCCGAAAGGAATTTTAATATTATATGTCGGTATGACATCCGTTTCAGTAATATACTGTACTTCTGCATAATCAATTGCTCCTGTACGGATTGATTTTTTTAAATTGCCAATTGTAGATTCGATTGCAATCCCCTTTTTTCCATATATCTTCCACATAGCCATCGATTCTCTGTCATTCATGTGCCAACAATTTACGAAGAAATGAAAAGGAGCACTCTTGAATAGAGTTTTATGATTGTTCATTGCAACATCTTTTGCAGCGGGGCTCCCCCATGAAACTCCCTCAAATTCTCTCTCTAGTGCTCTAAAGGTTTCATCAGTTATCCGGCCTTCAAGAGGATCATCGCCGACTCTATCTACTCTTGAAAAATAAAGAGTTCTCGTACTTAGCAAATCAACAAAATATTCAAAATTGAGGTATCTCCAAATTATTTGTGTTTCAGGTTTATCTTGTTTATACAACGGATTTGCAGGGTCTCGATATTCCGTCATAATTTCTAATTGATATATTCTCGGTTAAAAGTTATTGCAATCAGCCTGAGACTTACTCTATATGAGCCTAGGTGCAGTCTGTTTGAAAACGGTTTACGAGGGTAGAACCCAAAAACGGACACTTATTTTATATGAGCCAAGAGCGGGACGGTAAACCGTCCCGCGATGATCCCCGCAAGCGCCGCCTCTTGCGTGATTCCCGCATATTCCAGAAGCCCATGTGCGGATTCAACACAACCTGGCTCCCAAGCTCAAAGGAATGCGGAGGTGTGCGTCCTGAGCGTATCAAAAGAGATTAATTGGGCTCTGTAGAATTCCTCAGTAAAAGATCCATCTGAAGATCGCAAGAATAATTTTCGAGAGGTTGTAGAGGATTAATTTGATTTTGAGTTCTTTGACC
>NZ_JBAVIG010000031.1:0-25151 GCF_049686655.1 Methanoregula sp. | reverse complement strand
CCTGAAGGAAGAACCGGGTATAATGTCCAGTGCACATTCCCGGGATATCGTCCCATAGATCATGAGACGTTAGGCCGGATCGTGAAACTCCTGCTCATTCTTGGGACATTGTTCCTTCTCGACGTAGTAACGACCCAGATCATTCTCTGGATGGGCGGCGCAGAGTTGAATCCCTTTATGACGGGAATCGTGGCTAGCCCGGCCCTGCATCTCGGTGTCAAGACCCTGCTCCTCTTCATAATCTTCCCGGTCTCTCTCATAGCCGAACAGAGGGTAAGAGGATCAGCTGTGTTTTTTTATTGCGTTCTTATCCTGCTCTATATCATCGTGGACGTCAACAACCTGATCGTCATATTACCCCAGGTTACCCTGTAAGATCACTGAAAGAAGATTCGAGCCCTTTGCCAACATTCAGGGATTATAAAAATGGTTGAGGAGAGTAAGGATACCAATCATGCGAATCTTCTGCACTACCTTGTTTCCCGGCCCTTGAGCGTACACGATGAAATCCACGGGGCCTGTGTAAACGGAATACCCGGCGGTTACGGCCTGTCACTCTGCCCCAAGTGATATCTCCGTTATTTTCCGGTTCAGGGTCATGTTGGGGATCGGTGCAAACACCATCTGGATCGTCAGGTTCGAGCTGGGGTTTGTGGGATCGGGGGGGATTACCTGAACATTTCCGCAGATCAGGGCTTCATTGGCGCTCTGGTTAACAGCGTCCCAGAGGGCGCTCTGGAATCCATCCGGCAGATTACGATTGATGCTGATATTCAGGTTCGTAACATTGGTAAACTGCTGGCTCACGACCGTACTGTTCAGCGCAAGCAAACCGTTCCCGTTACCGCTCGCGACAGTATGCCCTGCAGCCGGGGTTATGTTTACGCTGTACACATTTATCTGGGAACATTGGGCGGGATCCTCCGGCCAGGGAACCATTTCCAGACCGAACAAAGCCCCGGTCAAGCCGTAATCGACGTTGTCCATGCCGGTAGACTGAAGGGGAGTTGCAAGCGTGTCTTTCGTGACATTCACATAGCCGTACGACCACACATACCCCTGGTCCTGCCAGAAATTATTCACCGGCTGGTATGAATAATCGGGAAGATGGAGAAAGTTAATTGCCGGTGCCGTAGTAGTTCCGTTGATGATGCGAATACGCATATATCCATATGTATCATTCTGGATCGTGAGCAATCCGCCGGACTTTACCGCATCAAAGGTAAAGTCCCCTCCACCCAGCGGGATCGGTTCTGACAGTTGCATGTTCCGGTTTAAGGAAGCGGCAGTCCCGATATCCGATGAAAACCGCAGGAACCCGGTCTCAACATCTTTGAGATGGGTAATCTCAGACTGTGCTTTCATGGAGGGGACATAATAGGCATTCCATGCAGCAAAAAACGTTACTCCTATGGCAAGTATGAGCATCGCAGCAACGACCGGGGCTACGCCATCCTCGCTCACAGGCTGACCTTCCCAGTATAGATCACTGTGCGGGGCGTGACCAGTTTAACGGTTTCATTCCCTTCAAAAAATGTTCGCGTTTGTACCGTGATGTTGCTCCCTAGATCGAATACGGTTTTATTCGGGGTAAGGATAAGATTCCCGTTCCTGTAAGAAAATGATGTACGGTTAGTGTCGTTCCCGATTATGACGGTCAGATCTTGTATCTTCACCCAGTCTCCTCCCTTGTGCCAGAGGGTTATGTTCTGCTGGTCATTGGTCATCATCACGTTAATGCTCGGATCACGGTCTGTCGGAAGGAAATTGTAGAGAATAGCAGAGAATACCGAGATTAATACAATGACAAGGGCAACCATGAGCATCTCCCCGACAACTTCCGAGACGCCGGAATCAGCATCATTTCTGCAGATCATGCCTCTCCTCCAGCAGAGGTAAATGAGTTTTTTTGTGCAACAGATATCAGGTCTGTATTAGCCACAAGTCCGGTATGGACAGAAATTACGGTCAGGAAGAACCTGTTCGTGAAAACTCCATGAAAATACCGGTTGATCAAGGGGAACATTTCACAGATAGCTATTACATTTCCCATCGCCATTTTCCCGCACATTGTTTTTCCTGGTTCACAATCCGGTATTACAAGCACTCTCGCAAATCCAGTATCAGGTAATAAAAAATGTTTTTCTGTTATACGATTGGTAATCCAAAATGTTAAATTTATATGTATTGTTAACCATACTTATTAAATAAATTTTCCTTTCAAAGAAATCTTTACAAAATTCTGAATGTACGCAATGCTAAATGATATCCTCCGTGGATTATATCGCACGTACCACAAGGATGTGCCTGAATGGGAAAGACTGAAGAGGGGGTCTCCCCCGTAGTTGGTGTCATGCTGATGCTCTCGGTGACGGTGATTATTGCCGCCATCGTCAGTGCAGCGGCCGGCGGCTTTTCCGGTACAAGGGATAAAGCCCCTTCTGCAATTCTTGATGTCCATTTCTACGAAAACCGGTCGTATGGCAGTTTCTCTGCACCGTCGATGACAATCGGGCATATCAGCGGGAGCCCCCTGCAGACAAAGGACCTGAGTATCACCACGTATTTCACGAACGCGTCGGGACAGATGATCAAAGGTTACCTGATTGGGGAGAAAGCCGTTCCGGGAAACGACAGCTGGACAGGCAGTAATTTTAATTCAAATACGTACAGCGGAGTCCTGTTCATCAATGATCAGGACCGGTTCGGCCCCCCCCTCCAGAGTTCGGGTACCGGGTATGAGAGCTGGTTTGGCAATGCATCGGCAGTCCTGATGCCCGGTGACGTCCTCGTGACTCCGGCCCAGTTCTGCAGCTCGGTTCCGCCGGTTCCATCCGAGTCCCACATCAATCCCGGCCTGAATTATATCCTCAATTTTGATACTACCGCTGGGGGCAGTGGCTACCAGGCAGGTGCCATTATAACCGTCAGGATAGTCCATATCCCAACCGGGCAGGTCATCTTTGACAAAGATGTGGTGGTCGAGTGAGGACGGGCAGGAATACCGGGGATGCAGTTTCACCGGTTGTCGGTGTCATGCTGATGCTTGCGGTGACTGTTATGATTGCAGCGATCGTGAGCACGTATGCCGGTGGATTTTCCGGCGGTGCTCAAAAAAGTCCGCAGAGCTCGATCCGGGTAACTACTGACTTGGACAATAGCCGGATCTATTTTGATCACAACGGCGGTGATCCGTTTATGCTTAACTCCATTAATGTGGTTTTACGTTCCGGTGATAACCAGACTACCCTCAATTCGGTTAATGCCGGGGGCAGAAATGTAACTTTTTCCGAAGCAGGGAACAGCGGGGGGAGTTCTGATACAACAATCAAAGCCGGGGATACCTTTTTTATCGGAGGCAATGCTATCCCGGATGGCACAGGAATGCAGTTCGGGAGCATGGTTCTTACGAACAATACAAAAATTACCTGGCTTGTTGTGGACAAGGAGACGGGCAATACCATCTCAACGGGTGAATTCTATCTCTGAAAATCAGTGATCAAGGCAAGAGATCAGTTGTTAAAAGTCCAGTCCTCATTGTATATTTCCTGATTCGTTGTGGATTCCAGTGTCTTTTAAAAAAGGATATCCGTTATTATAACGCTCACGCTCCGCCTTCATGTGACATTAAATATTTCCGGGTGCTATCACATCAAACCCACGAATAGGATGACCGTAGCTACAAGCAGCACGATACTGTGTTTGAAACCGGCAAGGATGCTGTTCGAGCTGAACTGCCCGGCCATGATCCCGGAGAAGGTTGCAAGGATTATACCGATGTTGAACATTTCGGTAAGGTTACCGGCAGTATCGAGACTGACATTCATTCCTTTGAACGCCGCAAGGAATGGCACATTCAGCTGGTATGCTGTATACAGGTAGATGCCAAACGAGAGGTAGATGATCATCACGTAAACGATCGTGGTGTTCGATCGCTCCCGTTTCAGTTTGAGATAATATTCGAAATCTGTAATTGCAATGATGAAGATCTGCCGGAGGTTTGTGGTGATCTCGCTGGCCCGCACGAGCAGCGAAATCGCACGTTTCACGGAGACGAGACCGATGCGTTCCTCCATCTTTACCAGCGCGGAATTAACATAAGCGCCAGACTCGATATCCCGGGAGGCAACCGAGAGCTCGGAGCTCAGCACCCCCAGTTTTGCACCGGAGATCCGGTGGATTGCCTCGTGCAGGGTAATACCGATGTCTTTCATATCCGATAGTTCCCTGAGGAAATCCGGCAGGTGGGATTCGATGTTCTGCACGTACCAGCGCCGGCCTTCATAAGAGAGGGCAACCGGTGCCATGAATGCGATGATCATCATGCAGAGAACGGCTTCCGGAATATCATGCTGGATGATGGGATCGAATCCCCCGTTGAGCCAGACTATGGCAACGATCCCGGCAAAGAGCATTCCTGCACCGATGCCGTAATAATAACTCCGGATATAGGTCCTGAACGGGTGACGCAACAGGCCAATATAATAATTCCGCCTCTTGTTCGCTTCGATCCTCTTATAGAACTCTTTATTCTTCGGGTCCGCTTCCGAAAGAGATTTCTCCCTGGATCCTGGCAGATTGGACCCAAAATCATGTTCTATGGTCTCCTTCCGGGAGATCTCCATGTTTTCCGGAGGAAGCATCATGGAGAGGATCCAGATGAGAACGATCGCACCTGCCGGGATACAGATGTACATCATCGGGAGGATCCATGCCATTCCCGTGGAGTTTGTCATGCCCTGCGCAACGATCATGATGATGAGGGCAATCGGCCCGGCAACAAATGCCGTCACGTAAACTTCGGCCATGATCTCGATGGTTTTCAGGACCAGCTCGAGTTCCTGCTTTGCCTGGTCACGGTAGTATTCGGTCTTAGCCCCAAGGTACATGGTCACGCTCCCGCCGCTGTCGAAGACGATAGCGAGGTCATTGAGGAAGTCGCGGAGATTGGTGGAAGGGGTAGTGCGCTGCAGGTTCTTCATTGCCGTATCAAGGTCGTCACCAAAGAGTTCGACGTCCCTCACGATCATACCGAACTCCTTTGAGATCTCGCCGAACATGTCATGCTCTTCGTACACTTTGCGGATGATCTCGTACGGGGGCATGGTCGTGGAGAGGGCCTGCATATAGGAGATCGCATAGGGCATGTCCAGGTCAATCCGGCTCTTCCTGCCCTGTGCCACGATCTGCGGGTAATACATCTGCATCACGTACTGCCCGGGCACGATCAGCACGAATAACAGGATCCAGAGAAGGGTACCGGAGGTCTCGAGACCGAAAATATCCAGTTCGAATCCGCTGAACAGGAAAAATGCCCAAATGGTGAAGAACATAACGAGCGTACCGGCGAGATTGACCCGGACTGTCCGTAGGTACTCCTCTGCAGTGATGGGCATATGGGCCGACCGGAGCACCGTACGCAGGTTGCTGCCGTGGATCATCAGTTCAAAATCGGTCAGCTTCTTCTCGGCCCGTCTCAGTGCTGGCGGCAGGAACACTATCAGTCACCCATATCATTGATGGCATTTGCAAGGTCCATGAGGGTTGGTGGTTCCACGTCAAGAGCCCAGCGGAAGAACTCCTCACGCTTTTTTATCTGGCGTTCCAGTTCTTCTGCATCCCAGCCACAGTGGAATGCGATCTCCTCGAGAACCCTGGACTTCTGGAAAACCCGCTTGAACGTGTCGTGCTGGATATCCCATTCGAACAGGAGGATGGGGTTAATCTCCCCGCTCTTCGTGACTTCAATCTCGTGGATGGAGAGGCATCGGCGGATCCGCGTCTTCCCGAGCGTGTAGATGGACTGGACCACCACGAGGTCAAGTGCCTGGAACATAACCGGCGGGACGTTAATCGGGTCGTGAGTCAGGCGGTTGATCGCTTCGTACACGCTCCCGGCATGGATGGTCGAGAGGGTAGCGTGGCCGGAGTTCATGGCCTGGAAGAGGGTCTGCGCTTCCACGCCACGGACCTCGCCGACAATGATATATTCCGGGCGCTGCCGCATGCAGGCTTTCAGGAGGGAGAAGAGATCGATGTCGCCTTTGATTCCTTCCGCATTAAGTTCCCGGGTCTGGGTGGGGAGCCAGTTCCTGTGCGGCAGCTGGATCTCACGGGTATCCTCAAGGGACACTACCTTGGCATTCTGCGGAATGAAGAGCGATACCGCGTTCATCATGGAGGTCTTGCCGCTGGCAGTACCCCCGACAACCAGCAGGCTTTTGCGGTGTTCGATGGCAAGCCAGAGGAACGCGAGGGTCTGTGCATCGTACGTGCCGAACCGGATGAGATCGAGTGGTGTCATGGGCTCTGCACGGAATTTTCGGATAGTGAACGAGCTGCCTTTCGTTGAAACCACTTCGCTGTAGGTGATCTGGATGCGGGCGCCGTCAGGCAGGGTAGCATCGACCATCGGGTTGGAGAGCGACATCTGCTTATTGGCTTTCTGTGCGAGCTTGAGGACAAACTGGTTCAGTTCGCTCTCGGTAAAATAGATGCTTGTCGGCAGGCTGCCATAGGTCCGGTGGAAGATAAATACCGGGAGATCGTGGCCATTGCAGCTGAGATCCTCAAGGGCCGGGTCCCGCATGAGGACTTCGAGGGGACCATAGCCGGAGAGATCCCGTTTGATGTAATAATTAAGGATTGCAACCCGTTCGTCGGTTATATCGGGATCGAACTGCCGGATGATCCGGGCCACTGCGACCGGATCGATACGTTCGTCCCGGCCCTTCTCCGTATTGTCATAGATGATGATATCCCGGAGGTGCGCATAGGTCTCCATCAGGATCGTCTTCTCTTTCTGGGAGATGGGGGGCTCGATCACTATGTACGTGAACCCCTCGTTCCTGACCCGCTCGATCTTCACAAAGGAATAGGGTTCGACCACCCAGTACCGCTCCAGGGTTGCAAGGGACGCCTCTTCCGGAAGGTCGGTCGCTGCCTGCCGGGATTGTGCGGATACCTGTACGCCGGTGCACGCGGGTATCTGGTCCGGGACGGGAACCGGATCGCCTTTTTTCCCGAGTACACCCGGGGGGAGCCAGGATCCAATGGCCTGCCTCCTGCTTATGGTCTTTACTGACAGGCCGGCTGCTGCAAGAGACACGAGGCTGAGGCCGATCATGGCCGGGAGAGAGAGATCGACAACCATGACGATGAAGCCTGACACCAGGGCTATCACGACAACCGCTGCAAGGGAGAGGATCCCTTCCCACGAAGCTTCCACAAAAATTGCAAGGATGTATTCACCGGCCGCACGGGCAGTTGTCATGTCCAGTGCCGGTAATTCATTTTTGGGAGGGGTGGAGGGAGGGGAGGGATCGGCGCCGGGCGGGAGCGGGTCTTTTGAGATACGGATACTTTTTTTCAATGTCGTGAAAAGACCGCTGAGTCCAATGAGGGTAAATGCACATGATAGCATAACCGGAAAATCCTGAACCATGCTGCCCTCCTCTTCGATATCCTGAATATCTACCGGCATTATTCGGGCATTTTACAAAACCACGGTTACGCCGATCGTTAATAATTCAATACTGTATTGTATCCCGGTATTAAAAAAATCTATGCAAATTGTTAACAAACTTTTGTTAATTTTAATATGAAATCAAGGTTTTTTTATTGATTTATAATGCATGAGCAATTAAAAAATTCTCGATTATGAAAGAAATACCAGTAATTCAAGTAAAGATATAAAAAATTGATTTACTGATTCCACGGATTTCCCGAAGAGGTCTCTGCCTGTGAGTTCGGTGCTGATGAATCGCCGTTGCCGATATCCAATTTGGAGGGCGAGGCTCCGGTTAGTATTTTCACGTCAACATCAAGATAATTCCCTTCTATCGTGACCTGATATGCGCCTTCTTTATAGATCTCGATATACCGTGGGCCGGGAGTAGTTGTGCTTGTTGTAGTGACACCGGTTACAGGGTCTGTTGATGTAATTGAAATCTGATAATCGCCGGTATCCGAACTATACTTCCGACCGTACCCGTCTTCTGCCACAATCTCCTGTGTCTGGTTGTCCCGCACGGTGATCGTCATGTAGGGGCGGTTAACTGATGCTGCCAGATTCCCCCGGCAGGAATCCGGGCTTTTCATACAGTCATATTTCGGCGTGACTACGTAAACAATATACAGGGGACCTTCAGCAACATTCACCAGGAGACCAAACGCGTTGCCCCCCAGGGTATAGGTTTTCTCAAACTCCGAGTTACGATCAAGTGGGCTGTCTAAAGGGGTAGCGTTAATTCTTGTACCATGAATGATTGGATAGGGATCCGGCGTGAGAAACGGTGCTACCTCTGTTACAACTTCGGATTTCGCAGGAGTCATTTCCACGACAGGTGCCTGTTGCAGGGAACCGGGGGTTACTTCAGGAAGGGCAGAACTATTTCCCGCCCCTGCAGAGTCTGTGCTTTTCTGTAGCATCCTGATGCAGCCACTGGAAAATGTCGTAGCGACAAGGAGGATCAATATCATCGTACAGAGCAAATTGAAGTGTACGACCATTCTGTTTCGTATCATCGGGCTGTTCTCCATCTCGTTAGCGTTTTTGTGACACCGTGACTTTATCGTGTTCAGAACGGGATGATTTGGGCCTCGGTGGTCTGATATTTTTCCTCAAGTGTACCTAAAGAAAAGCCGGTACCTGTGGTTTCGAGGTAATAGTACCGATTTCCGTTGAGCGAGTAGTAATAGCCATTACAGTTGTCACAGGCAACAGCTGTTCCCGCGTGTCCAGGGTTCCCGGGAAAAATAACGATGACAACATCATACCCCATCTCTTTGAGAAGTGCAGCAGTAAGGATGGCTGTATCCGCACAATCCCCGTTCCCGTCGGCAAGCGTCTCCACGGGATATTTCCAATAATCATTTTGCGCTGTTGTTACCTGATTCGTCACAGGATCGGTATGCAGTTGATACACAATATTCTGGACAAACGCCGCCACGTTCCGGTAATCCCTGCGGGCACCGTAACTTTTAAAATCACTTGAGTCCTCGAGTTTATCCACCAGGTTATGGAGGAACTGCCGGTCCTTCGCATTGATTGCATAATTGGCGAACGTATCTGGACTGATAGTTGTGGGATGTGGCTGGTTTTTGTAATAATCGTAGAGATCCTTGGGAATATCGAGAGTTACAGTTGCTTCGTGCCCGTTAGCAATCCACGTGTAGTTTTTCTCAATAACCGGCGTTGTGTTTACACTTATCCAGCCGGGCTGGTTCATCATACTGCTCCCGTTCTGGTACTGCCATTCATTATCGGTGACTGATCCGCCGGTCATATTATCAAGATCAGCAAAGATCTCGTGCGTTTCTCCCGGCATGAACCTGAACGACTGATTCACTGACGATCCATTCCCACCACGGAATTCCAGCAGGTAATCTCCCGAAGGGACTGCGTCAAGGGTGGCAGGAGTGGATCCTTTGAATGTATCGTTCAGGTAAATTCCCAGTCCCTGTGGTAAAGAATCGAGGTACAGAGTGGATGACGTGGGAATCGCGGTAAGGTCGGCATTGGCCAGTACGGCTGCCCCTCCCGGGATATTCACGATTCCTGTAAAATTCCAGTAGCCGGCTTTATATATCCCGACAGTATGGTTTCCGGCACTGATCCGCTGAAGGCTTGTAGGCGTTTTGCCGGCATCACTGCCATCTATACTCACATCCGCCCCATCCGGTGATGAGGTAACACTCAGGAAACCAGATCCCGGTAACGGGACCAAATATTCTGTGTATTCGGTTGTGATATCCGTGGCAGCAGAAAGGACATCGTGATAATCTTCATATCCCGTCTTTTGTATCAGGATTTCATGGCGGCCCGGTAACAGGTTGTCAACAGTAATTGGCGTCAATCCCCGTGAATCGCCATCCACAAACAGATTCCCTCCCGGGGGATCTGATATAATAGTCACCTGGCCCCTGTAGGGGAGCCGCTGAAGATTGGCAATAATATCCTGGTGAGTTCCCTCGTCGATACTGATCGTCGATGTATAATTTGCATATCCATCCATCTGTACGCCGATCGTCTGGAGCCCGCAGGCTACGGGTACATCCGTGACAGGAATAGTACCGTAATTGCTGCCGTTAATGAGTACATCTCCACCCTGCGGGATCGATGCAACAGAAAGTGAACACGATATATCTGCAGCAGATACCGGTGTTATCGGGAATACCATGAGGGCAATGAAAAAACCTGCCACTATGAAATAATAATGGTTCTGCATAGGCAGGATTATGTTTGGTAAAAATACTATTTATACAGATCACAAATGTGTTTTACATCAACAATTTGTTTAACAAAAATTATTTACTTACAATAGAAAAGATCCGGAATATTCATGGCGGATTCAAGGATGATAACTACCAGATATACCGGCCAGCTGGGAATAATAACCTGAAGCTACCAGATACAGAATTATATTATGTCATCCCCTTTCCCTGACCCGGCTCCCCCTTTCCCCGGCTGGGTGCGGCGCGAGTACCGCCTCTCACGCTCCGTGACAAAAGAGGATATTGCGGCTTTTCTGGGAAATGAGGAACTCTATGTACGGGAAACGGCCCACGGCCCGGTGAATATCATCCACAAATACGGACTTCTCGAACTCCACTGCATCGTTGGCGAGCCGGTCATCGAGGCATGGTTTGCCCCGGAGAACGGGGCGTATCCCGGGGACTATCTCGACGCCCTGCTGTCGACACGGTTCGACTGATAACAAGCATTAAGAGAATTTTTTAAAAATCAATTTTTCTGGAACCTTGAATTGCCAATGACGATAGATCCATCGTCATTAATATGGCCTGAAGCGCACTGAACCGTATCTTTAGCACAGATCGTGATGTTTTTATTCTGAACCGTGTAGATGTCCATAACGGAGGGTGACCAATCACTCGAACCTATAGCGGTGCCGTTGGGATTCAGTTGAAGAGTTGTGTGGCCAGGGTCATTGGCAGCATTATAAGTACCCGCGTAACTTGCGTAATTTGCCGAAGTACAGCCAGTCACAATCAGGAATGATACAAGTATGCCACAACGGAGTGTATCCAGGAAACACTTCATCGATGCCATAAATATCAAATTTATGTTTGTAACTTGACTATTTATGAATATCTAAAAATATAGAATACAATATATCTAGAGAATGTCAGCGGAGATACCGGCTATGCGTGTAGATTGAATCATTTAAGAAGTTTTGATATGAAAAGTAACAATTCATGGACGTGACTAATATTTTTTAAATTTCCGCCGGTTAACAATATATAAATTCAAAAGAGTGTGTGGAGTTAATCTACCCCTACCATCACTTCGGAGGCCTTGACAATCGCGTAGACCTTCGATCCCTCGTGCAGTTTCAAAGATTCTGCAGAATGGGTGGTGATAGAGGAGACAATCTCGTTGCCCCCGGCAATGGCGATCACGACTTCGGTGCTTACCGGCCCCTTCTTTATCGTCTTCACGGTGCCGGGTATCTGGTTGCGTGCACTGATCTTCATGGTTTTCACCAGCTCTATGTCTGGGGGGTTCCTATTAAAGCATATCTTCGTACCATACCATACCCTTCTCCTTTTATCCCAACGGAACCGATGTATGGATCAGGATAAGACCGGCGTGCACCATGAGCCTTATTGAAAAGTACAGGGACTTCCGATCAACTATCGACATCAGGCTCTTTTCCTTCTATCTTGCAATCGTTCTCATTATCCCGGCCATCACGATCCTCGTCGAGTATTACGTCTCCGTATACCCATCATTCCGCTCCAGCCTGCAGGTCAACCTGCAGGACTTCCATGTCTACCAGCTCTTCACTTCGTCGTTTGTCCACCTGAACTTCGATCATTTTCTCGGGAACGTGACCGCATACCTGCTGATCGCCATCTACGGCCTCGTGCTGGCCACTATCGTAAACCGGAAACGGCTGTACCTCGTGCTGACCAAGGTGATCGTGGTCGTCTTCCTCATATTCGGTGCTGTCTTCGCCCTATTCAATGCGACAACGAGCTATTATGCAGGCCTCTCGGGGATCGATTCGGCGCTCGCCGGGCTGCTTCTCCTCTTCTGGCTGATGTACCTGGAGCAGGCATCCGGGAGGCAGATGCGCGGCTATTACGGCGTTGTGCTGGCCGGTATCCTCGCCCTGTCCGCAGGGATCATAGCCCGGTACATGCTCCTCTACCATACCGGGAGGAGCTCCCCGTTCCTCACCAGCCTGGCCGCCGTCATTATCATGCTGGTGCTGGCTGTCTTTGCTTACCGGCACCAGTTTACGGATTTATACCGCGTCATGCAGGAATTCCCCTGGTCATCCCGGCTCCTCACGATTACGATCGTGGTCATCTTCGGGTACTTCATCTGGAACCTCTTCCCGGAGCGGCTGGCCAACTCTACGCGGACCGTGAGCATCTCCCTGCACCTGGCCGGCATCGTGATAGGCGTCCTTGCCGGGTATCTCTTCATGGTGTACCTGGAAGAGATCGCATATTTCAAGGGAGAGAAAACAGTGATATCCCGGTTGTAAAGGAACATTCCCGGACAAAGTAAGATCTGGCGGGGTCTCACCCAGGGCCATCGCATCGTGACCGGGACATTAACAATAAGCACGCCCGGCATACTTTTCGCAAAAATCCGGAAATTCAGGCAGCACAACCCACAGCATCAACCCGGGGCCAGTGGCGCGATTGGTCCTAAAACACCAGCACCCGCTGGTGCTCGGCATGCACATTCGCCGGCGGGTAAAAGAGGATCTTCCCGAGGCCCGGGTAACCGATATCGAGGACCGCGTTCAGGCTCCTGTTCTTTGCGATTCCCCGTTTCTGCAGCGACGGCATCAGGACGAAAAAGTGGAGGTTCTCGCTGCCGGCCACTGCATTGATCAGCTCCTGGATATTGAAGAGTGCCGTATCCTCCGGTGACCGGTGGTTCCCGGTAAGGGCATACACACCGTCCTCGAGGAAGACAACCCGGGTGAGAATCCCCTGGTGGGCCGAGGCCACGGCAAAAGCGATCGCCCCGAACGAGTGCTCCGTGCTGTACGGGCGTTTTGTGACGAGGATCGTGACCGGCGGAGCGCTGCCGGTCTTCTCCGCCCGGTCAAAGGCGGGGGCAGCCCCCCGCTTCGGGAACTGGATCGATGCAGAATTCTCTGCAAGGATAACATGGCTGTTTCCGAACCGTTCCACCATCACGTTCAGGTCCCGGATCCTGAAGGGTTTTATCGTGCAGGTAGAGATCACAACTCCCTCTCCGTCATCCCAGGTGCTGTAACCCCGTGCCGTGGCGCAACGGTTGCAGGCCAGCATCTGGCACGGGAGGTTGAGCTTTGCCGCACGGTCCGCGATCTCCCCGAGGCCGCGGCCGATGTTCTCTGCCTCGGTCGGGTTCTGGCCGGCATGGCCCATGTGGATACCATCGAGGTAGGTGTACAGTTCCACCGGCACGTTCGTAGCCAGGACGGCAGAGAGGAATTCGACCGCGTACCAGGCAGACCGGTGCATATAGGGTGAACTTGCCTGGAACCAGCCTGCCCCCTCGGGCAGCGGGGACCTCTCCCGGATCGTGGAGGCCACGTCTTTCCAGAACGAGGGGCGTCCGTTTGCGGCAAGGCCGTTGTGATCGATCACCTGGTCGGGGAATTTCATCCGGAGGCGTTCGGTAGAGATCCCGCGGAGGTCGAGTTCCTGGCGGTCGCAGGTGATCCGGATCGAGCTGAGGGAGAGGATCACTTCCCAGACCTGCAGGGCCTCGGGATCCTCGAGGCTGTACAAGGCCTCTCCCGTGACGAGGAATGAAAAGACCGGGCTCTCGGTCTTTCCCCGGTGCACCAGCGTCCCGGGATAGAGCTGCACAAAGTAGAACTTGAGGCACTCTTCAATCCACGACAGCCGTTCAGTAGGAAGGGGGCCACTCAGGAGGAAAAAGTGCGTGGTCATGATTGACGGCCCGTAATGTACTGTTATTCTCTTCTCATCCGGATCTCCCAGCACTCTTTTGGATATTTCTGTACTTCTATTGCCAGGTCTTCATCCTGTGCAATCCGGGGGATGGAGGTCGTTGCGGCGGGGAAATTGTCGCAGGTAATGAGTAATTCATCGGATGGCTTTAAAGCCTTTGCTTCTTTTGCTACTACGGACAGGCAGTACGGGCTTATGTTCCCGGTAATATCCAGTTTTTTCTGTCCCATCGGATTTCCCTGCCGCCTGTGGTTATTCATCAGTCTCCTGTCCCGGCTATATATTTCCATCTCCCGGATCCTCTACAATTTCCCCATCTGTATGGGCCTTCCCGTATCACAAGAAGTAAACCCCATAAGGAAGTACACCAAACCGGATTACCATGAGCGATGAGAAGATCAAAAAGGCATTGCAGGAAGCAGGCATTACAGAAATGATCAGCTGCGACCAGGCATTCGCTGCAGCGGAGAAAGCGTTGGTCTCCCGGGGCGCCATCGGCGAGTACTGCAACAATAACCGGATCAAGATCCGGGGCTGCCAGCTGGGCTGCTTCAAATGAGCCGGTTCCTCAGTGTCATTCCGGTAAGGGAAGCAATCGCTGCTGCGGAGAAGATCGCTCCCAAAAAAAAGACAGGGAACGTGCCGGTTGAGCAGTCAGCAGGCCGTGTGCTGGCCGCTGATATTGTTGCGGACGCCGATATTCCAGGATTCGACCGGTCGATCGTAGACGGATACGCGGTGCTGGCGGCTGATACGATCGGGGCAGGCGATGCTGTCCCCGCAATCCTGCATTGTACCGGCCGGGTGACAATGGGCAGCCCGGACCCCGGGCATATGGTGACGCACGGGAAGTGCGTGTATACCCCGACCGGGGGCGTGCTCCCGCAGGGTGCGGATGCTGTCGTGATGGTCGAGAACACTGAAGAGGCGGGGGACACGGTCCTCGTACGGCGCCCGGTCTCCCCGGGCGAGAACATGCTCCTCCGGGACGACGACTTCCGGCAGGGAGAGACCGTCCTTTCAGCAGGGCGCCTGCTCACCCCGCAGGATGCCGGCGTCCTTGCAGCCTGCGGCTGTGTATCCGTGCCGGTATCACAGAAGCCGGTGGTCGGGATCATCTCGACCGGGAACGAGCTCGTGCCGGTCTCCTCCCGGCCCGGGGCAGGTCAGGTCAGGGACGCAAACGCGTCGATGCTCGCTGCGTATCTTCAGCAATACGGCTGCATCCCCCGGATTTACGGGATCGTGCGGGACGAGCAGGAGTCGTTCGAGGCTGCGATCGCCCGCGCACTGCCGGAATGCGACGTGCTCCTCCTCTCCGGGGGGAGTTCCAAGGATGACCGGGACATGACGGCCGCCGTCATTGCCGGCACAGGTGAGGTGCTGGTCCATGGGATCGCGATCGCGCCCGGGAAGCCGACCATCATCGGGAGGATCGGGAAGAAACCGGTCTTCGGTCTTCCCGGCCATCCCGCCGCGGCCTTTGTAGTGCTCATCGCGATTGTCTGTCCCCTGCTCGACCGGATACTTGGTCTCCATAAGCCCATGTTCCGGACCACGGCGGCGGTTCTCGGCGAGAGCATCCCGTCGCAGAAAGGACGGCAGGAGTATATCCGGGTCCGGCTTGAGAATGGCGTTGCATTCCCGGTCTTTGGCAAGTCGGGCCTGCTGCATACCCTCATCAAAAGCGACGGGCTCGTCCGCATCCCCTCAGTCTGCGAAGGGCTTGAGAAAGGAGTGAGCGTGGAAGTAATTCTCTGGTAGAAGACTGCTGTTCCCGGAAGGAAGAGCAGGCCGGGGAAGAAACCCCGGGATTCATACGTTCGCGATTTTCCCGGAGTATATAAAAGTGAAAGAGGATTATGCGGTTCCCGGCGCATGACCCGGCTTCACAGCATGCGCTTCCGGTACTTGCTTTATGATCTCCGCCCGGAACTTTTCAAAATGGAGTTCGTCCAGCTGCTCCGAGAGCAGTCTCCCGCTCCAGGCCCGGCGGAAGACCCAGTCCACGATCCTGTCAATCACGAAGAGGACCTGGTCTTCGGTCTGCACGGTCAGCAGCTCGCGGCCGATCTTCGGGTGGCGACCCCGGCGACCGCCGACCGTGATCAGGTAGTGCCGGGGTTCAGCAGTGAGGATATCGAACGAACAGGATGTGACGCACATGCCGCATTCTACGCATTTCTCTTCGTTAAGTTCCGAGATACCATTCCTGATCCGTATGGCATTCTCCTTGCAATAATAGACGCACCCACCGCAGCCGGTACACATACCCTCCCTGCGGAGCGGGCGAACCCGGCCGATGATCCCGATCTCGTTGAGCATCGGGCTCGTACAGGCATTCGGGCAACCTGAAAGAGCTATACGCATCTTGACCGGCATCTCTTTCCCGAACATCTTCGCGTCGATCTTCTTTGCGAGACTGATCGTATCGATATTGGCAAATTTGCAGCGTTCGGAACCCGGGCAGGAGATGATATTGACGATCTCGTCTTTCTCAGAACCTACAGGAGTACCGTTCTTCACCAGTTCTTTGGCGAGTTTCCTGATCAGGGCAGGATTGACATGCGGGATCTCGATCGTCTGGCGGGTCGTACAGTGTACAGTCCCCGTACCATATTTCTTTGCAATCTTTGCAATGCCCCGCAGCTGCTCTATGGTAAGGATACCGGCAGGCGCCCGGATACGGACCGTTGAGAACCCGGCATTCCGCTCGGTGATGACGCCCCCCTTCATATGGATGTCGATATCTTTCTGCATCTAGCAGTAATGAGAACAGGGGGTAATTAATGATGAGGATTGTGTATGAGGTTACAGCAGTTTTCCCCGGGGCCGGGGGTTACTGACAGGACCATAAGAACCCCGGAAATACCCTGCAGTGGCCGGGGTTATACCAGCCTTTCCCCTGGCTTTTTCAGTCTTCCCTCAAATATAGGTAAGGGTGGTGGCACCGGTTGCATTGGCCGGGGCGATTGTTACCGGTATGATGCCAGGCGGGCTGCCGGTTTTTGGATCGATCAGGAGCATAATCTCACCCCTCGGGGCGGTAACGGTCCGGCTTGTGAGCAGCGTACCGTTGTTGTAGATCCCGACCGTCAGGGCAGATCCGGAATCATCCTGTTTCCGGATAGTTGCAGAAACGAGATCATCGTTTTTCAGCACCGTGTACCACTGGTCACCCGAACCCGAAACCTGGTGAAGGAAACCCGGATTTCCGATAGTGCCGGTGTATGTGCCCGGACTTACCACCCGGACCCTGACGCCTTCCGTGGAAGTATTTCCCAGGGCCGGGACAACGGTGAGGGGAACAGTTATTACCGGAGTAATGATGGGCCCGCTGCTGCTCCCCGCCTGGGTTTCCGACAGGAAGTGGGAGAATAAAACCACTCCGGCAGCCAGGATCAGTATTCCCAGCACTGCAAGCGATGCGATCGACAGCGCTCTTTTTCCCGGCAGCATTTCAAATGAAGGGTGCAATCCGGGCCCGGGTGTTTTGCCTGCCATCATTCCGGATGCGTGGGGCACACGAGGTTTATCCGCTGGGACCGTCCCCGCTCCGGGCATTGCAGCATCTTCCGGATCGTAATCTGCGGGCGGGTTCACTTCGCCGGTCCTGAGCCGGCCAGTATCCTCCCCGGTGATTTCCGCCCCGTGCATCGGTCCGGTCTCCGTGTGAACGGCTGCCGGGGGTGTGTTACGGGATTTGCCGGGAACTTCCGCAAAAGCAGGAACCGGAGGAGCCACACGCTGATATCCCGGCTCGTCCGCAGACGGGTAGCCTGGTGGCACGGCGGGTACCGTATTGTCATTTGCAGAGCGTATGGCAGTGATCGCTGCAAGGACTGTGCGGGAGAAAGGTTCCACATGGGCCGTACTTTTGTCTCCGGTAATGGATGTCTTGCCGGGTACCTCTGCGGGTCTGGTTCCCATATCGGCCAGGATGTCCCCGGAATACTCCGGTTCACCGGTGTAGGCTGATAGTCCTTTTTTAACGCGTTCCGGCGACACCACAGCCTCCGCAACCGGTGATGGGGCATCCTTTTGCTCAAGAGGGATCGGGCCGGGTACCGGCACGGGAGGGGCAGTGTCGTCATTGCGTCTTCCTTCCGGTTCTTGTGACGCAGCGACCTCGTCCGTGATCTCCCGGGCGGTCAGTTCGCCCCCGGGCGACGCCATTTCTTCAAAGAGAAATTCCGGTAACTCCATCACATCCGGTTCAACGATTGTTTTTGCACGCGCCGGCTCCTTCTCCGGCGCGGTTCTCGGCTGGATATGGTCCGGGGCCAGCCAGCGACGGACAGACGGTTTTACTCCCGGCTCCGTTTCGTGGGGAGCGGTTTCCTCCCTGACCGCATGCTGGCGTGCCGATATGACCAGTTCGATGAGCCGCTTTACCCACTGGTCCCGTTCATGCCGCCGCTCTTCTCCCGGCTGCTGGGTGAAGATGAGGTGCTGGTCCCGCGAATCCGCGAGTACCCCGGTTTCAGTGAGGACGAGCGTGATCACAGGCTCGCCCGTAGGGACCCTGCCTCCTTTTACGGATATAATCTGGGTGAACGGGAGGGTGAGGGGTTCGAAGCGGGTATACCTGTTGTCGACAAAGACGATGCGTTCGTTGGTCAGCAGGATATCGTACAGGCCTCCGTCAACGCTGACGCTATGGGTAGTGAGGATGATCGACTCGCCGCTGTTCAGGTAATTGTTTCCCATAGCCTGGAGACTCTTCATCTCATTTTTGCTGTCCGGGCTGATATGCTTTTTAGGTGTACGCAGGTTCTTTTGCAAGAATGAGTCCGGAATATCCGGTGCAGGCTTCATGGTACAGGGAGGGAAAAACAGGCACCTTGAAGATACATGAGGATCCGGGACATTTTTTGCCAGTCCTCAAACGAGGAAAGTTGTCCCCCCGGGACCTTCTCACCCGGGGGAATTCCCTGACCATGAAGAAGATACGGACTTCGTATCGTGTTCCCGTGATGGAGGTTACTGCACGGATGATCGCAGTTCTGGTGCATTATGGCGATTCCGATCAGCTGATCACGGGGATGTGATGTTATACCGTTTTTGTGTGCATGTGTCCTGTCGGCGCGTGTTCCTACAGGGACAATATTCAGTTAGGATGTTTCCCATAATAATATTTTTGTTTAACATTTGTAATATGTTAATTTAAAAAAATTAACAATGGGGAATAATGCGGATCCTCCCTATACTGGACTTTTCCAGCAAAAATAAATTATTTACTGATATTTGTTACCTTATTTTGAAAATAAATGGTAATTGTTTTACGTAATGCACACTCATGGTTGCACAAAGGAAGGATTCGGTCATGGAACGCTCCTCAAAAATGAATAACGTCATAATCACCGGTATCGTCAGTTGCCTGCTCATCGCCACGATCTTCCTGGCGGGGTGCACATCGAATTCCCCGCAGGCTGCAACCGCAACCGTTGCAACCCCGCAGCCAGTAGTTACCGCAGCCCCCGCCGCGTCACCCGCTGCAGCGACTGCCACGGCAACTCCGAAGCCAACGTTCACACCCTCTGCAGGAACGGTTGTTGCGTTCACCGCGGCTTCGCTGTCCGGTGTCTCTCCCACGCTGGCCGCGGATTTCGCAAAGGCATACCCGGGAGAAAATGTAGTCTTCAACCTTGACGGCACCCAGGCCCTTAAGACCCAGGTGGAGAACGGCGCCTATGCAGATGTCTTCATCTCGGCCAGTAACTCCTACACCAAGGAGCTCACAACTGGCGGGTACTTCGTCAACGGTTCGGTCACGCCCCTTACCTCCAACTACCTGATTGTCATCCTGCCTGCCGCCAACACCGCCAATATTACGTCCCTTGCCGACCTGGCAAACCCCGGTGTCAAGATTGCGGTAGAGGACAGGAGCGTCCCGGCCGGCACGGCAACCGTCGCTGTCCTTGCCAGCCTCGCCAACTCCACCTACAGCCAGGACTGGAATAATTCTGTGTACAACAACGTAGTGACGCGCGAACTCTCTGAACCTGCCGTTGCAACGAAGGTCTCGCTCGGGGAAGTGGACGCAGGTTTCGTGTATGAATCGACCTACACGGCAGCACCCAGGAACACTTACCTTGCAATCACCATCCCGAAGAAGGATAATTATCTCCAGACGTACACCATCGGTGTCCTGAACGCGTCCACGAGCCGGAGTGCAGCGGGAGACTTCGAGACATTCATGCTCTCACCCGCCGGGCAGCAGGACCTCCTGAATTTCGGCTTCCGGCCCCTCTCTTCCACCTCATAACCCTTTTTAAGGCCGCGGGCACACAATGAATAGCCCGTTCCGGCCTGTCCGCACGCATGATCCCCGATGCCCTGTCTCCTGAAAGAATCCGGCGGTCTGTTACGTACCTGGGAGCCGGTCTTCTGGTTCTTGCGGTAACTCTCTACCTGGCCCTTCCCATTGCCGCGTTATTCTTCCGAACAACACCGGATATCTTCCTCTCGTCCCTTTCAGACCCGCAGGTCATGAGTGCCCTCTGGCTGAGTTTTGTAACCTCGACACTGTCCCTTGCGATCGTGATCCTTGTCGGCACCCCGTTTGCCTACGTCCATACGCGCTGCACCTACCCGGGGAAGATCCTCGTAGATACCCTCATCGATCTCCCGCTGGTTCTCCCCCCGGCCGTTGCAGGAGTCGCCCTGCTCGTCCTTTATGGGAGGGCCGGTTTTCTCGGGCACTATTTCAACATGCTGGGGATTTCGATCGCGTTCACCACGCTTGCTGTCATCATGGCGCAGATCTTTGTTGCATCCCCGTTCTACCTGCGGCAGGCAAAATCCCTCTTCGAGCAGTTTGACCAGACGTACGAATATACCGCCCGGACTCTCGGGGCGTCGCCGGTACGGACATTCCTCACCATAACGCTGCCCCTGACCGCGGGAGGTCTCGTCTCCGGTGCAGTCATGACCTTTGGCCGGGCGCTCGGCGAGTTTGGTGCCACGATCATGTTTGCCGGGAACCTGCCCGGCGTTACCCAGACGATGCCCCTTGCCGTCTATGTGGGAATTGAAAGCAACCTTACCATCGGGCTGACGATCTCGATCCTGCTCGTCATCATCTCGTTCATCATTATGATCGCAGTAAAGCTTCTTGCGTACCGGGAGGCAGGGCATGCTTGACGTTGCCATAGCCCGGAACCTGCGGGACTTCAGGCTTGATATCGCGTTTGCGGTCAGCCCCGGGGAGATCCTCGTGCTGATGGGCTCCAACGGTTCCGGCAAATCCACCACCCTCAATATCATCGCAGGGCTCCTCCACCCGGATACGGGCTGTATCCGGCTCAATGGCACTACGCTCTGCGAACCGGCCCGGGGAACGGACATGCCAATCGAAAACCGGAGGATCGGGTACGTATTCCAGAATGCGGCCGTTTTTCCCCATCTCACGGTGCGGGACAACATCGGATTTGGTCTCCGGGCCCGGGGGACGGACCCGCAGGAGATCAGGACACGGGTCGATGAATTGCTCGGTGCAATACATCTCGGAGACCTTGCCATGGTGAAAGCCAGGAACCTCTCCGGAGGCCAGAAACAGCGGGTCGCCCTTGCCCGGGCACTGGCGATCCAGCCCTCCCTGCTGATGCTGGATGAGCCGTTTACCTCGCTCGATACAGAAAGTACGCGCAGTATAAAGGACCTGATCAGGAAATTCGTTAACGAGATGCAGATTCCCTGCATTGTGGTCACGCACCGGCGCACCGACAGCTCCGACATCGGCGACCGGGCGTTTGTCCTCTGTTCGGGAAGGAAAGAATGGGAAGGTCTTCCCGGGGAGATGCCGGAAGAATGCCTAGCCTGCCAGTGCGTGTGAATGTAAAAAAAGTAAAGCGTGACTTGAAAAAAATCACGCTCGTTTCAGGCGCCTGATGCCTGGTTTCCGGGGGTAATGTTTCCGGCCGTAGCGACCGGTACTGTTGATCTCAGGTCTGCGTGTATATCCAGCGATCCGTTGGGGGACGTGGTTGTTCCGCTATTCGCCGCTACGCCGTTATTATAGAAGGTAACCGTCAGGGGATTTCCGGATCCATCGAGTTTCTGGACTGCCGCCTCGACGATCTCGTTCTGGACCGGGATCTGGTAGAGCTGGTCACCTGAACCGGTGACTGCATTCATGCGTCCCGCTGCACCTACGGATCCGGTAAAGGAACCAGCGTACGTGATCCGCACCCAGATACCGGTCCGGGGAACAGCGCTCTGCGCCACCGTTGTGGGAACTGCAGCAACAGAGGGAGTGGCTGCCGGGGAAGATACCGGCGCCAGGGTAGGGATCGGTGTCTGTGATCCGGTCTGCACAATCGTGGGCGCAGATGGGGGCAGTGTGGCCGTGGGTGTTACTTCGGGCACTGACGGCGCGCTCCCGTTCCCGGGAAACGAAGGGGCGAGGATATACCAGGCCAGAACAACTGCGATGATAATAACGAGGATACTGCCGGCAACCAGCATCTTCCTGTTTCCCGGTGCCGGTGTCTTCGGTTTCCGTGGCATGAGGGGGGGATTCCGGAATTTCCCGTCAGCGGGTTCTATTTCCGGTGCATCCTCTGCCTCCTGAGGAAGTGTACCGGGGACCCAGGGGGGCAGGAGATCGGCCGGCTGGACACCGTGCCCGTGATGTGCGGTGTTGCTGAACTCCTTGAGTTTAACCGCCCACTCGTCCCGCTCCCCGATTCGCCGGGTTCTGGGAAGCTGGGTGAAGGTAATCCCCAGCGGGTGCCTGATCTCATCGTTCGCTACAACGGAAACAGACAGGACGGGGTCCATCGCGGAATTGTCACCGATGGTCACAGTCTCGATTGCTGCAAAGGGTATGTCCTGGGGCCGTAGCCGGGTATGCCTCGCGTCAACAAGGATGAGGCGCTGGTTGGTGAGGATCGCCTCAGCCGGTATGGTGTTGATCACCACATTATGGGTTGACAGAATGATGGATTCGTTGTTGTTCAGATAGGGACTTCCCATTCTACCATCTCTTTGTTCTCATGTGCGCTCTTTTGGGCAATATGCCTTTATGCTGGATTCCGGCCCATGCCGGGGGAATACGGAGCCGTTTTTTCCGAACAGCCCACGACACTTGGACGGTTTCTTCCCCTGGTCGCGGCCGGGCAGGGAGGCAGATTGTAGTGAGGCAGATTTTTTGGGAACGATAACTAAAGGGACCACAAAATGAAGATCGGACCGTGGATCCTGTGCACGAAGTAAAAAACCGGTGCTGTCGTGCCTGATGGTTGCGATACGCGGGGCAGATGCTAGTTAGTGATCCCGTTTCGCAGTTCTGACGGAGTTTTCCGGATTTTAAAAAACGTACCGGCGTTACGATTCAATCGGGCGAAACCTTAACAACCTTTCCTGCCGAAGATATTCGCACTATGTGGAAGGCCGTAGAGATCGATGCATGGCTCAGGGCCCGGACTACCAGCCTTGAGGATGCACGCAGTACCGTCACCGGGATCATAGGGAGGGTACAGAACGAGGGGGATGGTGCACTCCGGGACCTTGCAAAAAAATACTGCGAACTCGAAGACATTGCAGTTTCCGAAGAAGAACGGGAGGCGGCCTACGATGACGTCGATACGCAGGTTATCGAGAGCCTGATCGAGGCCCATGCCCGGATCGAACGCTTCCACGAACGCCAGCGCCCCCGGGACCTCTGGCTGGAAGAGATGGAGCCCGGTGTTGTACTGGGAATCAAAACCACCGCCCTCAACCGCGTGGGTATCTACGTGCCCGGCGGCAGGGCCGCGTACCCCTCATCTGCCCTGATGTGTGCCGTGCCGGCGAAGGTTGCAGGTGTAAAGGAGATCTGTGCCTGCTCTCCCCCGCCGATAAAACCCCTGACGCTCGTTGCCCTCGATATCGCGGGGATCACCGAGATTTACAGCGCCGGCGGGGCCCAGGCAGTCGCTGCCATGGCGCTCGGGACCGAATCCATAAAACCCGTACAGAAGATCGTCGGGCCGGGAAACGTCTATGTCACGCTTGCAAAGATGATGCTCCGGGAAAAAGTTGAGATCGATTTCCCGGCCGGCCCGAGCGAGATCGGGATCATTGCCGACGCGACCGCGAGCCCGGCAATTGTTGCGGCCGATATCCTCGCGCAGTCGGAACACGACCCGAACGCGGCCTGCATCCTGATCACCACTGACCCCTCCCTTCCGGCAAAGGTCGGGAAGGAGATCGAGAAGATGCTGGCCGTGGCTCCCCGTAGGGAGATCATCACGGAGTCGCTGAAAAACTCGGGATACAAGGTAGTCGCAAGTATCGAAGAGGCGATCGCGGCATCCGATGTAGTGGCTCCCGAACACCTCTCCATCCAGGTCGCCGACCCGTTATCCGTGGTGACCCGGGTCCGGAATGCGGGTGCGATCTTTGTCGGGAAATACTCGGCGGTCGCATGCGGGGATTATGCCGTCGGTACCAACCATGTTCTTCCGACCGCAGGATATTCGAAGATGTATTCCGGTCTGGATGTCCAGCACTTCTGCAAGACTGCGTCCGTGGAGATCATCGACCGGGACGGGCTTGAGGCGATCGGGGATATTGTCGAGACGATTGCGGAGGCGGAGGGGCTGTTTGCACACTCGCAGTCGGTGAAGGTAAGAAGGCAGGGGTAGGGTTGGCAGTTTCCC
Source organism: Methanoregula sp. (assembly GCF_049686655.1). Classification (GTDB taxonomy): domain Archaea; phylum Halobacteriota; class Methanomicrobia; order Methanomicrobiales; family Methanospirillaceae; genus Methanoregula. Next base: position 555 of record NZ_JBAVIG010000031.1, on the reverse strand, counting down.
CGGTTTTTCATTTTTTTTAGAATTGCGGTTTATAATTAATTTAAGCTAAAACTTTTCAGAGTTTCCAAATTTTTTGCTTCGGTAGAAAACCTCATAATCGCTGACACTCTTTTGGGCTTTGCCCCCGCCGCTATGGCATCCCCCGGTTGCGATGACTATTGTATTACCTGCCATTTGACCCCAGTACTTCTCTAAATTATCCCATCATTTATGAGACAAAACCACCCTGCCCTCATACATACGGTTTCGTCCCTCAATCCGGGGCCGAAACGGGCGTATTTTCCCATCAGGGTCCGGTGGTGAACACAAAAATAGAACCATGTTGTCCACACGGAAATTACCCCGCGATTTGTGGCGAAAACTCAAAAACCGGTCAAATTGCGGGGCGTTATATTTTCCCTTTAGCGGTGTTCTGTAAGGGGTGTTTTTTTGGTCGGACTTTGTATCGTCTGGTACCCGATCGGGCACCCGGAGGCCATTATGAACCAGAATCCGGATTGGGGTGGCAGGAAAATTTGGCGTTATTGATCCATTCTGAAATTAGTGAAGTACTGG
>NZ_JBAVIG010000030.1:0-3786 GCF_049686655.1 Methanoregula sp. | reverse complement strand
ATTACCTGCCATTTGACTCGGGTCATCACACTGCGCCCCGTCCCCCGCGGGGGACTGGTGGCGCAAGAGGGGAGCATCGTCTCTTCGAAAAAAAATGATTTTCTACAGAGCACAAATCATAACAATGCAGACAAAATCGCAGAGAACGTGCCGTGCACCGGATTACCGTTTGATCGGTGGTTGGGAGTGCTTGATAACTATCCCGGGTTCGTGGAGAAAAAAACCAGAGCAGTACTGATGCCGGACCGTTCGATCCCGTGAGGTTTTTCCCGGTGATTCAGACGGCACCTGCACAATCATACAGTGCATACTGGCGTAACAGGCTGTTCCCGTTTTCATTCCATGCTGATGCGGGAACTTCTGTGCAGTGGCCGGACACCCATGATAAGATCGCGTCGTTCCCACCGGTATCCCCTGCCGTACTAAGGGTACCGTGGAGATTCCTGGAAGGTCCGATTATGTATTGCACGGTGCCGTTGTGGATCATTCCCTGCATTTTTCCCGCCGTGATGATCTGATCGGTCCCAAGAAAGCCACCCAGCGCCATGACCGGTTTTCCAGTATCGACGATCAGTGTTCCCGCCATATGCCCGTTGAAAGGTACGGCGGCGAGGTAGGTCCTGTTGTCACCGTGGGAAAGCAGGAAACCGGCCAGACCGGCTAAACCCGTATCCGTACTATCCTGTGCAGGTCCGTTCATGAGAGGGACACTGGACCATGCTACCGGTGCAATAAAAAGAATCGCGACCGCAATACATGCCACGGATATAGAACTACGCTCGGCAGCCTGCATCTTTTTTGTCCGCAGCCACACCAGTGTTCCTGAACAGGAGATACATCCTGCCACCACGACAACGGGAAGAGAGCCGAACCTCACGGGATCATAGATAAACGGATGTGAGACCACCCAGGCCTGCACCAGGCCGGTTACCAAGACCGCTGCAACAAACACCCAGCCCGTAACCCGGTCGCTCCGGTATTCACGGTACATTGCCACCGCACTGATCCCCACGAGACCCGCAAGCGGCGGCGCGATCGTGGCAAGGTAATACAGGGCCAGGAATCCCGGCGTGAAACTGAAATAGAGCAGCCCCGGCAGTAACCAGAGGCAGAGCGCCAGAATGGTGAGTTCCTGCTCAGAAAAGATACCTCCTTCCCTGAACCCGGCAAGAGAAATGGAGGCCGGTCGCCGCCACCATGCAAACAGGCCGATCAGGGCAAACAGCAGCAGCCAGCTGAACTGGCAGTAAATCTCATAATTGAAGAATCGCAGAAGACCGGGATCGCCCTCTCCCAGGAAAGAGGCTGCATGTATGTCACCCGCAAATGCGTCCTCGCCGTTGTGGCCCAGCATCAGCCCGACCACAGAATTATCCCCGCTGCTCCCGATGTATGGGCGCTGGTCGGCGGGAATCGCGTCAACGGCTATCGCCCACGAGAGCGAGACCGCGGCAAGCACCAGCAGGGCAACAGCAAGGTGAATGACCTTCTGCCGGACGGGAAGAGCAGCGCCAAAAAGGTAGATAGCGATGATCGCAGGCACAACCACAAGCGCCTGGATCATCTTGATGTTGAACCCGATACCGACAAGCACAAAAGACAGTACCAGGAGCCGGAATGAATGATCGCGTGCCGCTTTGAGTGCTACCAGGATCGCAAGCAGGATCACAAAAATCAGCTGGGTGTCCATGGTGCCGTTGCGCGAAGTGCTGACAAAAACCGGCGTTGTCGCAAGAGCGAATGCTGCGATCAGGCCAGCAGGTTTCCCAAACGGCCGTTTGATGATGAAGTACATGAGCACAACCGATCCGATGCCGGCAAGCGCCTGGGGGAGTGTCACCGAAAAGCTGCTGAACCCGAACACCGCTGCGCTTGCCGCCTGGACCCAGATCCCGACAGGAGGTTTATCAACGGTCACAAAACCGCCTGCGTCAAAGGAGTTGAAAAACGCTACACCGGGATTAGAGAGCATGCTCCGCACGGCGGCCGCATAATACGGGTTTGAGAATCCCTGGTTCCAGAGATTCCAGAGGTTGAGGAACCCGGCAAGAAATATAATTCCTGAAAGGAGAATCTCAGCCCGGTACTTTGATACCCATTCGCTTTTCATGCTCCAGAGACTCCGTAATCTTCACAGGCGGGCAGGTTGAAAACTCAGTGAGCCCGGCTAGTAACATATCAAAGGTATGCTTAAATTATAGTGTTCCGCCCTGAATAATTCCCCCGTATACTTTGCATAAGAGAACCTGAATGGTTCACCCACTCACCCAGGAAAAACGTCGCGGGATACCTATATTCTCCCATCTTACTCATGGATCATGGTCAGGAGCATTTTGAACCGCTTTTTTGCCTGGACCGCGTGGGGGATCTTTGCCGGCATGATGATCATCTGGCCCACATGAAGGTCATATGCCGTTTTATCGATGGTGATCTCTGCTTCCCCGTCAATGATGGATGCGATCGCATCGTAGGGGGCGGTGTGTTCCGACAGCCCCTCGCCGGCATCGAAGGCAAAGAGCGTGATGGTGCCGGTCTTTTTGTACACAAGCATGCGGCTGACCACGGAGCCGTCCTGGTATGCGATGAGATCGGCGGGAGCGAGAACCCGGCCTGCGAGGGAATCATTTTTATCGGGCATGTGATGTCACACCAGATAGGTGGGGGACTGATGAGATAAAAGCGTGGGAACAAAAAAATCCTTCAATCACGGGAATACCGGATCCATGTCAAAGAGTTCAGGTTCGATGTGATCTGCCAACGTTTCGTGGATGGTCCCGACACCCGCATCTCATAAATTCACCGGTGTTTCCCACGGGCACAATAAATTTATACTCTCTACCGGGAGATTATGAATGTGCGAACGTGGATAATTGCCGTTGGCCTCTGTATCTTTTGTCTGATCATCCCCCTCCAGTGTTTTATCATGGGTAGTGATTATGGAGTCGGAATACAGGGTGCGATGTTACGCTATCAGGTAACCCCGTGGGGTAATTCATTGATTCCTTTACCTGAGGAACTACATTTTGTTACCAGCGGTATCTATTCGGGAAAATCCGCGCTCATGGTAATTTTCTGGGCTACCGGGACCGTTGTCCTCTCACTCACTACGCTCTTCTCCCTGGTTTACTGGAACAGTCTGCCCCAGCGCTATCTCCGTTACATCCTGGCGGGGATCACAGGTGCCGGAATCCTGTACCTGGCTTCATGTATCGCCCAATACGGGCCCCTGTTCAACGGGCCGGCTGGCGTGTCCCTGCCTCTTGGGGTCCTTATCCTGTTTCTCTTTGCGGTATTTTTACATGTTTACCAGGATTTCCTGTATTCCGAGAAGACATTTTCCCGGTATTTTTTCCCGGAATGATGGTATTCTATACAGGAATACAATTCACGAATACAATTTTCACGTGCTTCGGTTCTGCAGAAAGGATGTATGTTCTGAGGTTAGACAACTGACCCTGACGACCCGGGACGTTACACACATTCCACGGTATGAGACTGCCTGGTGAGGAAACCAAATAGAACTGGCCAACCGATATATCGGTTGGCTGATGTGTTGTCAGGCTTGAATTCAAATCCTCAAATTCATTGAGACTCATCGTAATAATCAACAATACTTAATCGAGACTAATTGATCACCTCCCTCCTCAGCAAGAATAACCGGCTGAACATGACCGGGACTTTTTTGTTCATGAACCGCACAAAAATTGCCTGACATTATTGGCGAATAAAAAACAGGATAAAGAGTCCGGGTAGTATTCGTATCCAATACGTCAGATATTTTAACCA
>NZ_JBAVIG010000029.1:0-7286 GCF_049686655.1 Methanoregula sp. | reverse complement strand
TGTTATCTCAGAATCGGCCCTGTTTCATTGTCCCATTCAAAGGTTAATAAATTCAAAATATCATTTTTCAATCGATAAATAAAACAATATACTTATCGTTTAAATCGAACATTAATGATTATGGCAGTTAACGGGGTAAATTCAGATGGCGAAATTCTGTCCTGAATGCGGAAGTCCACTCATTGAATCATCGAAATTCTGTACTAATTGCGGTGCGAAAATCCCTGTAATATCGACTGACGAGCGAACTTCGGTTGCACAATCAGAAACAGCACAACAACCAACTCATCCTTCATGGTATATCCCCCCAGTTACAAAAGAATCAGCGACTAATCAAATACCTGAACAACAAGGAACTAAAAGTACCCCTAAAAAGAGGTCTCTCCTTGAATGGATTGCCATATGTTGTGGTGGGGCAATACTTCTTGTCATTGTCGCAGCTTTTATCGCTGGAATGTACCAAGGTGTATCATCTACTCCCCCCTCATCCCAGATAACAGGTGATAAAACGACCGATCTAAATATGGGAGACTCCGTTACTCTTAATTATAACGGAGAGCAGGAATCGGTCACTATCACTGATTTTAATCAAACAAGTGGTGATGTTGGAATAACGACAAAAAATGTAGGTGATAAAGCAATCACCGAATATGGCGACATTTATGTTGTTGATTGGGGTGGAGTCAGACATGACGTAGATCCATTATCAGAGCTCGCGGGACGAGTAGCCCCCATTGGGCCCGTGTACAGAGGTAAATGGGGGAACGATAGTTTTTATCCGGGTGATTCCTTTTCTGGGAAATATAACATTTATCAGTATCTCTATGAGATGGTGGGAGAAGCGTTGAACGGCAAACTAACTTTATATTACACATTGGGAGATCAGACCGCATCTTGGATCATTAAACCAGCATAAAACTTGGATATCATCGAAGAGGGAAGATCACCGATTATATACGTTCTTTCTCGGTCCCACTTTTAGAACAGAAATTATCAGATTTACATCATCAATTTTAAGGATGACACGATGGGGCCCGACACGCTGATGGTACCAAGGGTAGCCTTCGCAGTGTTCCGCAGTGCGGTACGGATCATCCTCTAGGGATTTTACTTTATCAAAAATTCTCTGCGCGATGGGTTTAGATAGTTTACCCAAATTCTTTTTTGCGGGTTCGGTCCAAGAGATGGAATACTTCATTGGAGCCCAAGCATAGCCCTTACTTCTTCGTGGGTATAAACCCGCCCCTGCCGGATATCTTCTTCAGCTTCGGCAATGTCCTTAAGGTCCTGCTCATCCAGATACGCATCGGGATTGTGGCATTTCCGCTTGATAAGCTCGGGCATGATACAATAACTATACCCGGGCAGATTTAAAAACCTTTTACTTCTTACAAATTCTCCAAGTTTTTTAAAATTTGAAAATCTTAAAGAATTTGAAAGTAAGAAGAAACCCCTATCATCAGAGTCTCTTTGAATACTAAATAGCCATGCGGGAAACCAACTGTTCTGATATTTGTTCACACTCGGGCCCGAGATGGATCATTCAACGGAATTAATAGAGAAGGTCAGCCATGCGTTTCTGTGTGCGGATCGTCTCGTTGGTGGGGAAATGGTTGATAGAAGTGAGAATGAGAGCCTACCCCGAGATTTGAACTCGGGACCTCTTCCTTACCAAGGAAGTACTCTACCGGGCTGAGTCAGGTAGGCGCTTGTATCTGTTTCTTTTTCCGGCTTTTTTAGTTTTTCTATGTGTGAGGAGACGGTCATTTTTGTGTCGTCCTTACCAAGGAGGCACACTGCCGGGCTGTGTCACACAGGCTGTTCTCACAATCCAGGACCAGGTCTTCTGCCCGGGTCTTCTCCCCAGAGAGCTCCTGATACAGGTTGCCTAACAACGTTGTGATTGATTCTTATAAAACATTGCGGAGGGGCATGGGGGGATACTGTCATTTTTCTGGCAGGGAAAAATACATTCCGTCGGGAATATCCGGAAGATCCCTGTGCACGGCAGATCACAAGCGCACATTTCCCGCTGGCACCGGATATTGCATGAGTCCGTAATCATGGAGAACCTTCCGGACCTGTGAAGAAAAACGCGAGGACGTTATTCCTTCGGCCTGTTGAAATCCTTAACCGGTTATGTAAAACCCTGATTCCGTGGATCAAAGTTCCATGTGAATTCGAATCAGAGTTTCATGAGAAGGTTCTGACTTTTGTGAACATTCCCACCCCCTACGGGAGTCGCCCGGGCGCCTCGGTTTGGCCCTCGCTGGGCGAGAAGGTTGATCGAAAACCATTTATCACGGAAGGGAGGTCAAGGGGTGCTCCCCCTGGGCTGCCCCCCCACTGGGGGAGAGAGGGGGTCACACTCATAACTACCACAGCGGACTCCCGAACCCTCATAGATCGAGGATTTCAACACAGTCATTCCTTTTTCATCCGCACTTCCATCTGCGGGAAGGGAATCCCGATACCTTCTGCTGCGAAACGGGCTGCAATGCGCTGGTTGATCGCATCCTTTACTTCATCGGGGAGATTGTACTTCTTTGCCCAGACATACAGGATAAATTTCAGGCCGGAATCGCCAAATTCCTGGAAAAATGCTGTCGGGGCCGGCTCTTCCAGCAGGTAACCGGTATTCTTTATTGCATCCCCGGCAATCTCAAGGAGAACCTGTTTTACCCTCGCAGGATCCGTGCCATACGCGACACTGACAGGGATGGTAATACGGATCTTTACATCCGGTTCCGAATAATTGACAATGTAACTGGACGTGACCTTGTTGTTCGGGATCGTGACGATCTGGTAATCAAGGGTCCTGAGCCGGGTGCTCCGCGGGCCGATGTTGGTGACATCGCCGTAAAAAGTATCGATCTTCACCCGGTCCCCGACTTTGAACGGCTTGTCCACCGTGATGATGGCGCCCCCGAAGAAGTTGGAGATGATATCCTGCGCAGCGAGGGCAAAAGCCAGGCCGGCGATACCTGCACCTGCCAGGAACGGGGTGATATCGATCTTCAGGTTGACAAGGATCAGCATGATCCCGGCAAACCAGATGATGTACCGGGCGGCAAGTTCCAGGAATTCAACAAGCCGGTCATCCCAGTCACCTTCGGTCTGTTCTGCGAGTGCGTGACCATATATCGAAATGATATCGTGGACAAGGCTTGCAATGATCCAGGTCCCGATCAGGGTATAGATCGAGTTGAGGATCTTATCGGAGATGATCCATGCATACTGGCCGGGAACAACACCCGGGAATTTCAGTGCAATGTACACCGAGACCGCGATGATCCCGACCTGTACCGGCGTACCGATGGCGGCGACGATGATGTCATCCCATTTCGTCTCGGTAGTCTCGGCAAATTTCTCCAGCCAGCGGACGACAACCCGGGCTGCACCGGCGATGAGAAGCCCGGCGATGATTGTCACAATGGCAAACAGCAGATCGTCATCCATATACGTACTCTTATGTGATTTGCGCAGTAAATACTTTTGAGATTTTATGGCGACGGGAAAAGAGATGGCAGATAAGCTGCATGAGCTTGTGGATCGTGACATGACCTTCATGCACATCTGCGGTACCCACGAAGCAGCAATCGCCAGGACCGGCCTGCGCAGCCTGCTGCCCGGACAGCTCAAAATTGTGATGGGGCCCGGTTGCCCGGTCTGCATTACGCCGCAGGGGGAGATCGATGCCGCGCTGGACCTCGTATCAAAGGACTGCATCATCGCCACGTACGGCGACCTGCTCCGGGTACCGGGTTCAAAAGGCTCGCTCGAGTCCTGTGGCGGGGATATCCGGGTTGTGCAGGGGGTGCACAAGGCAGTTGAGATCGCAGAGAAGACCGACAAGGAAGTGGTTTTCATATCTGTGGGTTTTGAGACCACTGCCCCGACCGTTGCGGCAAGTATCCTCACGCACCCTCCGGAGAATTTCTCCATCCTTTCCTGTCACCGCGTTGTCCCTCCGGCAATGAAATGGCTGCTTGAGCAGGGCGAGGCAAAACTGCATGGCTTCATGCTCCCGGGCCATGTCTGCGCCATCATGGGATACGAGGAGTACGAACAGTTCCCGGTGCCCCAGGTCGTTGCCGGGTTCGAGGCCGAAGATATCCTTCTCGGTCTCCTGATGCTTGTCCGACAGGTGAAGGAAGGGACGCACCGGGTTGACAACGCTTATCCCCGCGTTGTCAGCCGCGAAGGGAATGACAAGGCAAAAAGGATCATGTACGAGGTCTTCGAGCCATCCGATGTGGAATGGCGCGGGTTCCCGGTCATCCCCGGTTCCGGCCTCCGGTTAAAAAAAGAGTTCGAACAGTACGATGCCCAGAAGAAGTTTGGCATTGTTTACAAACATGTCAGCAAGCACTCTGCCTGTATCTGCGACAGGGTACTGAGGGGGATCGCGCAGCCGTCTGACTGCAAGCTCTTCGGCAAGGTCTGCTCCCCGCGGACACCGGTGGGGCCATGCATGGTCAGCCACGAAGGCGCCTGTAAGATATGGCATATGTACCAGGCAAAAAAAGCCTGACAACACTCTGTTGCTTTTTTTTACCGGGATCCATAACCGGATGAAACGAGGGTAATGAAAACCAGAGGTCACCAGCTGCTGGAAAAAACACTTACCGGATATCCCGGCTGAAACGGTACCTGGCAAACCAGGGAAAAAATGAATTGAACTGCTGGTTACTGCTTCTTTCTCGAGACACAATACCCGACAAATCCTACAACAGCGATCACAACAAAGCCGGGGAGGCCGGGACTACGGGTTGGTACCGGGGGTGCATTCAGGGTGTTTACCGGTGTAACAACCGATGCGGGTGTAACCGATGAGCCTGCCGGAGCGGATGGTGTGTTCTGGCTGGCGGTAACCTGCGGTGAGGCCGATGCGGATTCACTCGTTATTGTATAGAACAGTGCATACGTACTGAAGTGGGTGACGTGGGCAGTGACCGCGTGGGTGACCGGATCGACTGTTGTGGGAATTCCGATCCAGGTTTTTGCCGAGGTATCATAGAACTGGATGGTCATGGCCGCAGTATCGCCATTGACCTTGGTAAGGGCGTCAGCCCACTGTTGCGGTGTGAGGGAGAACGATATCGTTGCGCTACCCCCGGTAAACTGTGCACCCGAAGGCTCGCATTCTACGGAGAGTCCGGAGAAGGAGAAGACTCCCCCCTGCGTGGCAGCTGCTGCCGGGACGGCGGTCGGATCGAGCGGGGTGACTGATACCGTATCTACCGGTTGCCCGGCGCTTGTGAGGACGGTTGTACCGGTAGTGATATCTACAGACGATGAGAACCCTGCTGCCGGATCGGTCTGGACAGAGTAATCGTTGAGTACCTTCCCGCCGGTATCATGCTGGATGGTTACGGATGTTGCTGAGATCCCCGGTGGTGCGAGGAGCGACTGGCCACCCTGCGGGGCAAGGAGACCACCTGTTGCACCCCCGGTCCCTCCGCCACCGCCGCCAGAGTAACTGGGAGCCTGGGTTGGCGCGGGTGTCGGGGTCGGACCTGGTGGTGCCGCGATCGTAAACGTCTCAGAAAGGACGGTGTTTGGCCCATCCATGACTTGGACGGCAAGATGCCCGGAAGTGACCTCCGGTACCGTGAAGCTGAGCGTAGACGGGTTGGTACCGGCATCTGAAACAGGTCCGGAAACCTGATAATCAATACCGATCGTTGAACCCGATTTTGTCCCGCTTATGGACACATCATACGTATCCTTTTTGATATTACTTGCACTGGTTATCGGTGACGGGCCGGTCAGCAGCAGCTGCGAATGATCGCTGTCCCGCGTCACCGTGAGCGTAGCCGGTCCGGTGATCCCGGTTGTTGCAAGCGATGTCGATGCAAGGCCGTTGGCAAATCCAAACGGCATGTTGACACTGTTCAGCGAGACCGAATTGCCAGCAGTATTCAGGTCGGTTGAAGTGATCCGGTAGCTAAACTGGTCATTGACAGCAAGTCCGCTGATCTGTATACTGATTGTATTGCCGTTATGCAGGGCAGTATTCGTGTCAGCAGGTGAGACCAGCGTTGCGGTGAATGCCGAAACTGCCGGAATTGTGGCCAGACAGAGAAGTGTTACAAGTACGATCCCGAAGAACACGTCTCGTTTTCCTGTTTTGTACATCTTTAATCAATCCCCCTCAGTAGTACGTTCTCAATTCATTTCCTACCTCATAAATCTTCTGATCGATATGTATGATTTTTGTATAAAAACAAACAATTAATAAACCTTTGTTTAGTGTCCTGGTCGCAGAATGGAGTTATTTTTTATAACCCGTGAGAAAAATGGTAGGAAACCAGATTTTTTTTAAAAAAAATTATTTGAAAATAACCTGCCTGTCCTTAAGAATGTATCATAGATACTATTTAATAAATATTTGAATATGAAATTTTTCCCGGGAAAAAAATTCCCATGAAAATTCAGGACTCATCCGGCAGGCGACATTCCGGAGAGGTTTTACCTGCACTATCCGCCGCGAATTTCCTTGTCTGAATATTAACAATGAAAAGATTAAATGGTATAGTGTGTGAAGTATCTTCATTGGATATAAATAACAATTCATGAAATTTCCCTAGTATCCACGGTAATTTACGAATATCCATGAGCGACGATACGCCATCAGATCCACGGCCCGGTGAGGGAAAACAGGACCGCCAGGTCCGGCCACAGGATCCTGTGATAATCCCGGAGCCCCGGCTGGCTGTTGTGATCCCGACCCAGAACAATGAACTGTCTATCGGAAGTCTCGTACTCCTTGCGCGACAACATACTTCGTATGTTATTGTCGTGGATGACGGCTCCCGTGACAATACCGTAACCATTGCCGAACATGCCGGTGCAGTCGTGCTCAATGCCGGGGCCTATGGCGGAGGCAGGGTATATTCGATCCTTGCAGGCTGCAGGCGTGCCCTGGGATACGGGTGCACAGCAGCTGTCATTATCGACAGCACCGGCAACCACCTTACGCGGGACATCCCGCGGCTTGCCGGGCCCGTGCTTTCCGGGGAAGCTGATCTCGTCATCGGATCACGGTATATCAAGGGAAGAAAGGGGATTCCCCCGTACCGGTTCGATGACGGGAAGGTGTCCTGTGAATTGCCGGAAAAGAGTAGGGAGTTCCACAGTACCGATCCGGACTCCGTATTCCGGGCGGTCAGTGTAAAAGCAATAACCCTGCTCGACCTCCTGCCCGACAGCGACCAGTTCGAATCCATGATGGTCACCCTCTTCTCCCGGCGCAATCTTGCGATTAAGGAGATCCCCATTAC
>NZ_JBAVIG010000028.1:0-19243 GCF_049686655.1 Methanoregula sp. | reverse complement strand
TTATGGACCAGAATCCGGATTGGGGGTGTGTAGGAAAATTTGGCGTTATTGATCCATTCTTGAAATTAGTGAAGTACTGGAACCAGATCGGATGATTTGCCTGAAAGAAATCCTATAAAAATTTTCGAAAGCGAAATCTTATTTAAAAAAATCAGTCTGTTTAAAAAATATAATAAAAAATTCCCAAACCGAAAAAATTTTCAGCCGGGAAAATCATTCCCGCACAAAATCCCGCTTGAGCGCCAGCACCCGGCACGAGTGCTCGGCCAGCGAAGTGAACTGGTACGCCTCGTCCAGCGTCCGTCCCGCGGCAAACGTACCGTGCCCCCGCACGATCACGAGCTTCGAACGGGCGAGGACATCAGCCACGTTATCGGCTATCTCCTGCGAGCCCGGGGCACCGCCAACCACCGGGATCTCGGGGCAGAACATCTTCCCCTCGCTGTCTTCCGGAATGATCCGGTCCATGACAAGCGAAGCTGCAATAGCAGCCTGCGGGTGCGCATGGACGATTGCAGCATGAGAAGAGGTTCTGTAGACCGCGAGATGAACCCGGAACTCGCTTGAGGCATTCCCGGGTACCGGACCATCGAACGGGACAAAGACCAGTTCACGCACGTCATCGAGATAGTCACCGGTCCGCTTGATGTGGAACCCTTCGTCCCCCGACCGGAGACTCATGTTGCCAAAGTTGCCGCCCACCAGGTGTTCGGCAAACAGCCGCTTTCCTATTCGTTCGAATTCACGAGTATGCATGCATCGCACCTTTTCTTCCCGCAGTACTCTTTTGCGTATTCCACGATATGCGCATGGGTCTGCCGGCAGGTTTCGTTGTTTTTCGGGAGCACGGACTCGAACAATGGCTTGAGCCGGTTGCGGGGTTCCATAATGCCGGCGCACCGGACCATCCGTTCTGTATAAGCATCGACAACAAAAACTGGCCGGGAGAAACCGTAACAGAGGATGCTGTCAGCGGTCTCCTCGCCAATCCCTTTAACGGCCAGCAAGCCCTCACGGAGTTCTGTTGTGGGAATCTCCGCCATCCGCTGAACACCCCCGCATTTCTCCAGCGCAAACTGTGCAAGGGATTTCAGACGTCGTGCCTTGACCCGGTAAAAACCGGTGCAACGGATCGCGGATTCGATCTCCGCGTTATCCGCAGAATGGATCCCGGCCATGGTGCAGAGTCCCCGGCTCTTCAGGTCCGCAAGAGCCCGCTCCACGTTCTCCCACCGGGTCTGCTGCGTGAGGATCGCACCGATCATCACTTCTTCGGTATCCCCGGGCCACCACGGGATCTTCCCGTACCGCAGGTCCAGGGCCCGGACGATCCTGCGGACCTTAGAGGAACTGGATGCCGACATCCTTCATCTTGTTATACCGCGCGATATTCAGGAGGAGCGGTGTCAGTGATTCCACCATGCAGGAAACGGAGAGGGGACCGGCATCGAATGCCCGGAGATGGGATATTTTATTGACGATCGCCATGACCTCCTGCTTTGCCTCCGCATCATCCCCGCATACCGGGACAGAGTAATTGAGTTCCTCGTCAAGCGCCTTCCACTTGTTCGCGGCAATCGTGTTGAATGCTGAGCAGATCCGTGCCTCTTTTGGGAGCAGCTTCCGGATCAGGAGTGCGGCCGAGCCTTCGGCGGGGGGAACAAAACAGAAATGGTCCTGCTTCTCCATCGGGTTGACCGGACTGATAACGATCTTATTCTCAAACCCATGAAGCGTCTCGAGCGTCCCCGTCAGGTGCTTATAGGGAATCGCAATGATAACAATATCCGCTTCGTCGATTGCCGCCTGGTTCCCGACACCTTTGAGGGAACATTCCTTCCCGCGTTTTTTGAGAAGTTCGCGGCTCATCGTGCAGGTTGCTTCAGCCTTGTCCTGTTCGCGGGATCCCACGACTACATCGAAGATCGGTGAGAGGCGCATCGCCATCCCTTCACCGATATCTCCTGTCCCGCCGACAATACCGATCTTCACCGGGCTATCCCACCAGGGGTGTTAAAAGTTTTTCAAGGGTTGCTGCATCGGTAACCCCTTCCAGGGACTGGACGACCTTCCCGTCCTTTTCGATAATGAGGGTCGGGACAACGCGGATGCCGTATTTTCCCGCAAGTTCCATTTCCTGGTCCACGTCCACTTTGCGGATTTCCACTGTTTCCCCCATCTTCTTTGCCAGTTCCTCGATGATCGGTGTCTGCATCCTGCAGGGACCGCACCAGGTGGCAAAAAAGTCAAACAAAACCGGTCTGCTCATGTGAGTTTACCCGGTAAATTACTCGATGAAAAAAAAGATAAACCTATGGTATCGCTACTTGGAGAGGATCTCCATGATGATCTTGCCATACGCGGGCCGGGTCACGATGACGCCGACCAGCACACCGAGGATGGTGATGAGGGCAAAACCCTTGAGCGTGGAGAGGTCCATGAGTGCGAGGGGGATCATCGCGATGATCACCGTTGCTGCGGCAACCACGATGATACCCAGCGCCCGGGCCAGCCGCTTGAGATAGAGGTTGGGGCTCGGGACCTTTCCTTCGTGCAGGATCTCGTCCGTAATCACGACCAGCTGGTCGATGCCCGTCCCCATCACCGCGATCAGGCCGGCAATGGTCGGCAGGTCCATCTGGAACCGGATCAGGGCGATGAACCCGAGCAGGATAAGGATCTCCGACGCGTTGATCAGTACCATCGGGAGGACAATGCTCGGTTCGCGGTACCGGTAGTAGATCACGAGACCTACAGTTACCAGCGCGAGGATCCCTGCGAGGAGCACCATTACCTTGTAGCGTTCCCCAAGCGGTGCTGACGTGCTGCCGGAACCCGCAATGCTGACATCGACCGGGAGCGCACCGGCCCGGAGGTGGATCTCCAGGTTCGTCGCCTGCTGGGACCCGTACGTACCGGTCCCGGTCGATGCAATCATCTGGCGGGTCGGCTGGGTCTTGAGTTCTGTCGCGAGGGCCGTATTCAGCGGCGCGGAATAGACGGTCTGGTTGTCGAGAAGCATCGTCAGGTAATGCTGCGTGGGATCATCGGTTGCCCCGGACTGGATCGCAGCCTGCTGGAATGCCGCTGCCCCCGCATCGCTCAGCGTGAACGCAACACCCCAGTTATCGCTTCCTGCCGGGTTCTGCGCGGGAGTCTGGACGCTGGTGATATCGTTGCCGAACAACACATGCTCGGTATCATTGCCGGTGGTCTGCACGCGGATCTCAAACTTGCCCTGATGCCCGACAAGCTCCTGTGCCTCGTTCATATCTACGCCGGCCATCTCGATCCGGATGTAGCGGGCCACGTTGTTGAACCCGGTCAGCGTGTTGACGGTTGCGTCCTTGGTGCCAAGGGAGTTGATCTTGTTTTCCAGGATCATCTTGGCGTCTTCCGCGGTCGCCTTGGAGACACCCTGCTGGTAACTCGTCAGCGTCCCGCCATTGTTACTGAACTGGGTCTCGAGCTCCGGCTGCGTGTATGCTTTCCGTATCTCCAGGTGGGTTGCATCAACCTGGTCAACTTCCGTGTCGAGGCTCTGGGAGAGGTTCGCGATGAAATCGTTCACCGGCCGGTCGGTAGTGAAACCCACGACTTCGCCTTTGAGCTCGAGCTGGATCCACGAGCCCTGCTGGAGGTCGAGACCGTACTGTAGGTTGGTTGCAATATTCCCGTTCTGGTCGAAATGCGGATAAATCGCGATCACGGAGAGGATAATGAGAATGATCAGGGTGGCAATTCTCCAGTCGGTCAGGAGTGCCTTGATCTCCTTTTCGTTCATTTCCCGCCTCCTTTCTGGACATACCATTTCAGGATTGCCGCGTTCGTGAGCCAGGTGTTGAGGACATCGGCAACAAGCCCGATGAGCAATACCGCCGAGATATCCATAAGCATCTGGATCGACCCGAACCACGAGACAATGAAGAGCGCGGTTGCCGCAGCAAATGTTGTCGAGGTCATGATGATACCGGTATGGAATGCCCCGGCAAGCTTGTCATGCAGTTTGCCCTGCCGTTTCAGCACCCGGTTTGTCAGCAAAATATCACTGTCGACGGAATAACCAATCAACATCAGGAGGGCGGCGGTTGTACCCAGCGAGAGCGTGATCCCTACGACATTCATCATGGCCGCAGTCATTACCATGTCGGCAAACGCGGAGAGGACGACTGCGAAGGCGGGGACAAAGGTCCTGAAAGAGACGAAGATCACGATCGCCATGCCGATGAACGAGAAGATCAGGGCAATTACAGCCTGGTACTGCAGGGTCTTGCCGAAGGATTGATCGATCTGTTCGATCGTTGAATCGGGATATTTCTGGCTGATCAGGGCGGTCAGGGAATTAAATTTCGTAGTATCCATTTCGCTGAACGTCAAGAATTTTCCCCCGTTCACATCACTGACCTCGACAAGAGGATAACCTGCAAAGGTCGACTGCAGCTGGGCAGGAGTATCCGTTGTCAGAATTGTGACCGCTGTTCCCCCGGAAAAATCAATACCCGGCGTAACGGGCATCCCGGTCATCGCTATATAATAGGCGAGGACAATCAGGGAGATGATGAGGAGAACGAGCGGGATTACCACCAACTGTTTTGGCGAGTACTTCTCGATATTATAGTTGATCAATCCCATATCGTAATCATCTGTTCACGAACGATTAAATATTTACCAGATATGATTTTCCAGTTAACAGGATCGAACCCCAACTGCTCCTCCCGGAATATGTTCCGCGCGCAGGTAATTTCCTGCGATTTCCCGGATTTCGCAGAAAATTTTTGTCTCTTTTTAAAATGGCCGAATCTTCAAACAGGGATTTTAAAACGCACAAAATCAAAAAATATATATACAGAGAACGGATTAGAGTAAAAGTATGAGATCTCCTTCAGAGATCAAGAGAGTGATTGAAGGGCGGTTGCGCTCCTACCTGTCCAGAGACAGGACGGGAATCCGGCGCGAAGTCCTCATCCTCTTTGTAAAGACCCGATCGATCACTATCGCTGAGATTGTTGCCGAACTCCAGAAACGGTTCACGGTCACATTCCATGCGATTGCGTCCATGGTCGGTATCATTGCTTCCCGCATCGGTATCCTCCGTGCCATACGGAATGCTGATGGACTGAACAGTTATGAACTCAAGGAAAAGTATGTTGACATTGTGACAGGGATTGTCGGGGTTGCATAACCGCCGGCGCGTCCCTGATCCATAACCGTTTTTTACTAAAGCCTTCCTATGCTATTAGCATCATGTATGCTCATTCTCAGGAACCTGCCGGTTTCGGCGAAGTCACCATTGCCCCTGAAGTACTGGAATATATCAATAAGCGGGGTTGTGATTTTCGCGTTTGTACTTCGTGCGGCGGGCCGGTACTGCTCTCCACCCGTATCAAGTCTCCCAAAAAATCCGACCTCCTCCTGAAAGCGGGCAACCAGATGATCTATGTCTCGGTCCACCAGGCACGGTTCCTCAACACCATCCAGATGGACATGATCCCGTTCTTCGACGATAATGAACTGACCAGGTACGAACGCGGATGAGTTTTGAAGAAGTGCCGCATACGGCAGATATAAAAATCCGGGCACATGCCCCGACGCTTGAAACCCTTTTCTCCGAGGCCTGCGAGGCGCTGATGCAGATCATGTACGGGAAAGAACGCCGTGCACAGGTTACTGCTGAACTTGACGTGGATGCCGGCGACACGGAAGCGCTGCTTGCGGATTTCCTCTCGGAAGTGCTCTTCCGGTCGGAAGTGGACGGCCTGGTATTTTCACATCCAAAGATCCGGATAACCGGGACGCATCTCCACGCAGTACTGGACGGCGAGCCTTTCGACCGTGATCGCCATGCCGGAGGTTCTGAAGTGAAGGGGATCTCCTATTCGGGCTTGTCCGTTGTGCAGGATACGAACGGATATATGTTGGAGATCTTATTTGATGTATAATCGCAGGTAAATACGCGGAGAAAGGACGGGGATGACCAGATGATCGACGGGGTAAACCGGATCGGCGTAAACGAATGGGAAGTACCGGTCGGGTATGTGCCCGGCATGCGGGTCCCGGGAAGGTTTTTCCTTTCAGAGCATCTCGCACAGGTCCTTGAACCGGGCGCCCTCCAGCAGCTGGCGAATGTTGCCACCCTGCCCGGCATCATAAAAAATTCGCTCGCCATGCCCGATATCCACTGGGGATACGGCTTCCCGATCGGCGGTGTTGCCGCGTTCGCCCTTGACACGGGAGTCATCTCCCCGGGCGGTGTCGGCTTTGACATCAACTGCGGGGTCCGCCTGATCACCACGCCATTGGTACAGGCAGATGTAGCAGGCCACCGCGATCTGGTTGAAGGGCTGTTCCACGCGGTCCCCACAGGAGTAGGTGCCAAAAGTTCCCACAAGGTCTCGCCCAAAGCACTGGACGAGATGATGGTGAAAGGCGCCCGCTGGGCGGTGGAGAATGGCTTTGGTCTCTCCCGCGACCTGGTGCGCTGCGAAGAGAAAGGATGCATGAAAGAGGCAGATATACGGGCGGTATCTGCAAAGGCCAAGCAGCGCGGGATCCCCCAGGGTGGCACCCTCGGGTCCGGCAACCATTTCCTTGAGATACAGGTTGTAAAGGAGATCTACGACGCAGCGGCTGCAGAGGCCTTCGGTCTCCGGGCAGGACAGGTCTGCTGCATGATCCACTGCGGGTCGCGGGGGCTCGGTCACCAGACCTGCACGGACCACCTGAAAGTGCTGGAAGGCGCGACCAAAAAATATCATATCACGCTCCCCGACCGCCAGCTGGCCTGTGCCCCCATTACCTCGCCGGAAGGAAAGGAATATTTCGGCGCAATGGCCGCGTCGGCAAACTATGCATGGGCCAACCGCCAGATGATCACCCATGCAGTCCGTCAGATCCTCTCGAAGATGTTCCGGATCGATTACGGGGAGATGCCGCTCGTGTACGATGTAGCCCACAATGTCGCAAAGATGGAAGAGCATACGGTCGACGGGAAACGCAGCACCGTCTGCGTCCACCGCAAAGGAGCGACCCGGGCATTCGGGCCCGGCGCACCGGATCTCCCGCCGGAACTCGCCTCCCTGGGCCAGCCGGTCATCATCCCCGGCAGCATGGGGACATCCTCGTTCGTGCTTCGCGGGACGCAGACTGCCATGGACCGGACGTTTGGCAGCACCTGCCATGGTGCCGGGCGCATCATGAGCAGATCGCAGGCCAAGAAACAGCTGAGCGGCAAAGAGATCGCTGACCACCTGCTCCGGGAGGGCATCATGGTGAGGGCACCGAGTGATAATGCGCTCGTGGACGAGGCACCGGAGGTCTACAAGTCGAGTGACGAGGTCGTGAAAGTTGTACACGATGTCGGCATCTCGCGGCTCGTGGCCCGGCTCTCCCCTATCAGCGTAATCAAGGGATGAGGCTGATATGAGCTGCCGGGTAGGATTTGTCTGGGAAACACCGCAGCATTTCTCCCGGTACATCGAGGACTGCGGGGCCGTCTGCGAAGTTGTCACCCCGCACATGCTTGCCGCCCCCTTCTTCCGCGGGCAGTTCACCTGCCTGATCATCCCGACCGGTTTTGGCAATGCAAAGTACACGAACCTGCTGCCGGCGCTCCGTGCATCCTCCCCCCGGATAGAAAGGTTTGTTGAGAACGGGGGCAACCTCCTGGTTTTTGGGGCGGCTGCGGACAAGGCTGGCGCCTATGACTGGCTCCCGTTTCCTGTCACGTATGCCCATGATTTCCACCCGGCACAGGTAAGGTGCGAGAAGGGATCGCCGGGCGCGGACCTGATCGATGACTATGATCCGGACAGGATCGAATGCGACGGGTCGTTCCCGTCCCATGGGGGCACCTGCCTCGGTGTGACAGGCTCAGCCGATGTGATCATCGGATATTCTCTCGGGAAAGGGAAGATCGTTGTGACGAGCGTCCACGAATATCCGTCCCGGGAATTTCTGAAAAAGTTCTGCTGCCAGGGTGAGCAGACCGTGTTATGAAGTTTTTTTGGCCGAAGCGATTGCCCGGAAAAATCTCTGAACACTCTTTTGGGCTTCGCCCCCACTGCTGTGGCATCCCCCATAGAGCGATGAGGCGGTATTACCGGAGTAAATCAACAAGATTTATGAGAGAAATAAGCAAGGCAGGCTGTTGCCCCAGACCATTCCAACAATTCGGAAGAAAATCCTATTTTGGATTAATTCTGTTTTGGGTTTAAATTGATCATATTGAGAAGGAATCTATATATCTTAATTTACGAGCAACGCCGCTACCCCCGACAAAGGCGCCCCCGCGACGGATCAACGATTGAAAACATTATTAAAAAAGCATTTTGCCCCGTCGTGCCTCGGAGAGGCCCTGAGGCGGGGGACCCTCGCAGGTATTGAAGGATTTTATAATTTCCCGTTAGTACGAATTTATTGATTTACCATCTCCCGAAGGCTGGTTTGATGCGATAAGAGCTATCATGTTCTTTGCTTGCGAAAATGTCATCTCCGTTGATCTGAGTTCAATTATTTTTATAGAAAAATTATCTTCCCAGTTTCTCTCACTATCCATCGCACCGCCACGCTGTGTTGCTGTTACGCAATCTTCATCTAGCTAAAGAATGACCAGAGTACTTGAGGAAAACCCATGGACCGGTATACGTTATCCTGCAGTGCAGAGGCACATGATCTTGAGCCCATCGTCCTCGCGGTGCATGAACTGATCCACCACCTTCCGGTAACGGCAAAATCCCGGGACATGGATGGGATACGGGTAGAAGACGGCAGGGTAGTCGACCGCCACTACAACGGACCTGTTCTTCTCGAAGCGATCGCAAAGAACCAGCAGATCCAGGTGACACCATCAGCCGGGGCATACAAGGGAGTCCCGGTGAGAGTGACGCCATTCCGTGATGAGAGCGGGAATGCCATCGGTGCAATCGGCATTGTCGACATCACCGGGATCTTTGACCTGGCAACACTGATGGAGAACCAGTCAGCGATTATAAAACAGGTCTGCGGCAAGGACCCCTGCCCCCTTGATTCAGAACAGATCGATTCCAAGAGGTGATAGTGTGCCAGATTCGGCTTTCAGAGTGCTCGAGATCCTTGAACGTGCAACGGGACCATTGTCCGGCGAGGCGATAAGCAACGAGATGGGAATGACCCGCTCGGCCGTGTGGAAACATATCAACGAACTCCGGATGATGGGGTACGACATCTCATCATCCCAGAAGGAAGGATACCGGCTCACCCGGACCAGCAACAAGCTCCTTCCCTACGAGATCCATAAAAAACTCCGCACGCAGGTGATCGGGAAGAAGATGCGGTATATCGAGAACACGCCATCGACGATCTGGATTGGCAAGCAGCTCACGTCCGAAGGAGATGTGGAGAAGATGCACGGCATGGTGATCATTGCCGAGGAGCAGACCGGGGGAGTGGGCCGGATGGGCCGGGCATGGGTCTCGCCGAGCGGCGGGATATGGATCACGATTGTCCTCAAACCCCACGTGCCCGTTGATCACATCTTCATGATCACGATGGCCGGGTCCATTGCCGTGGCCCGGGCAATCCGGAATGAGTTTGACATCGGTGCCCTGATCAAGTGGCCGAACGATGTCTTCATCGGCAACAAAAAAGTGGCCGGTCTTCTCCTCGAACTTTCCGCCGAGGCGGATGTTGTGCACCACTGCCTCCTGAGTATCGGTATCGATGTCAACGTCCCGATCAGTGATTTTTCACCGGAACTGCAGGACCGGATCACCTCTATCAGTGCCGAGATGGGCCATGAGGTCGACCGTGCTTCGTTCCTTGCACGCATACTCAAGGAGTTCGAGAGCCGCTATCTCCTTGTCGAGAGCGGGGAATACGATGCGATCGTCCAGGAATGGAAGAGCATCTCCTGCACGCTGGAGAACCGGGTCCAGATCCGGACACTCAAGAACAGTTTCGAAGGCGATGCAGTAGATATCGATGAGTTCGGCGCCCTCATCATCAGGAAAGAGAACGGGAAACTCGAGCGCGTTATCGCCGGCGACTGTTTCCACCAGTAAGCCCCACGCATCAAGCGGTATTTTTTTATCGTCAACCGCCATTTTTTATTAGGTTGACGATGTTTGGCGATCCCGACAAATCACGAATCATTGCCTGGTCTGCAGCATGTATCGGCCTGATCGCCCTCGGGGGCTGGATCTCCATCCCGTTTATTCCGGTGCCGTTTACCCTGCAGACCCTGTTTGTCCTCCTCACCGGTGCCGTAATGAAACGATACGCGGCAATTCCGGTCGCGCTTTACATCATCCTGGGCACGCTGGGCCTCCCGGTATTCTATACCGGTATGACCGGGCCGGGCGTTCTCATTGGCCCTACCGGCGGATACCTGATCGGGTTCATATTCGCTGCCCTTGTCGTGGGACTTGCGTACGAGCAGGGATCAAAATATTTCCATATTGCAGGGATCGTTCTCGGGACAATAATTATCTACCTGTTTGGCGTGGCATGGCTGATCCTGTCCCTCAGGATGGGACTGGTCCCGGCATTTGTTGCGGGAGTCATCCCCTTCGTTATCGGTGACGTGATCAAGGCCGGTGCCGCATACCTGATCGCAGAACGGCTGCCATGATCACGATCCGTTCACTTCGCCACATGCTGCTCGCAATCGATTCGCTGGACATCAGGCAAGGCATCACATCAGTGATCGGACCCAATGGCAGCGGGAAGACCACCCTGCTCAGGCTCTGTGCCGGCATCGATCTGCCGGCATCCGGATCCATCCTGATCGGAAACAATTCCCCACGGAATACGGAAGTCGGGTGGGTGAACGAGTTCCCGGACCGGAATATCCTCTTTGAGACCGTGATGGACGAAGTTGCATCCCCGCTCCGTTTCCGCAGGGTAACCTGTGAAGAGACAACGAAACGTGCCGGCTTGTGTCTTGAGCGGTGCGGCATCTCCCGGTTACGGGATCGCGCTATACGGGGATTATCCGGCGGCGAGAAGATCCTGGTTGCGTTTGCTGCCGCAACCGTGCACCAGCCGGACGTTCTCATCCTGGACGAATGCGACTCCCATCTCGATGAATCACGGACTGATATTCTCGGTCACCTGATCCGGGAGAGCGCGATCCCGTACGTCATCCAGAGCACCCAGCAGATGGAAGTCGCGGCACAAAGCGATTATGTCCTGTATCTTGACGCAGGAGCGGCATGTTTTTGTGGAACTCCCCCGGAAGTTTTTTCCCGGCTTGCCGGCACGCCGTTTTATCCTCTTTCATGGCGGTGCAGGGCATGAAGCTCTCACTGAACGGGGTTGTGGCGAACCGGGGTGAAGGAGACTGGTCGGTGCAGGCACACGGAACTTTTACTGAGGGAATACATCTCGTCAGCGGGGATGTCGGGTCCGGGAAGACGACCCTTGCCCTGGCGCTCGCCGGCCTCACTGCACCGGTCTCCGGCTCCGTTGAGCGGGACGGGATCACGTCTTCCATGCTCTCGTTCCAGTTTCCCGAATACCATGTCACCGGGCTGACGGTAAGGGAAGAATGTGAATCGTGGGGAGTCGATCCGGATACTGTCCTTGCTGCCACGAGACTCGAGGGAAAAGAGGCGCTCTCACCGGTCCGGCTGAGCCGGGGAGAACTCAAGCGCCTTCACGTTGCCTGCCTCCTCGGAAAGGAATACGATCTCCTGATTCTCGATGAACCGGTCAGCTCCCTGGACTGCCGTGAAAAAGAGCGGGTATGCCGGGACCTGTCGGGAAGAACGCAGGGTATTACGATCATCTTCACCCATGAGCAGATGTGTTTCCCCCGGGTGGACCATATCTGGGAGATCTCGTGCGGGAAACTCGAATACCGGGGACGGGTGCCGGACGCTCTCCCGTTATGGCAACACGCCCCGAAACTTGTCAGGAACCTTCTTGCAGCAGGAAAGATCCCGGATAATATTTCCCCCGGTGATCTGGTGGAGGCAGCATGCAGGACGTAAGATTGCGGACCGGGGTCGCTGTACTCCTGTCGGCCATCGCATTTCTCAACCTTACGGGTGCAGTAGCCGCGGGTATATGGTGCCTGGTTTTTGCCCGTAACCTGTCACTGCGGAGAAATGCCCAGCTGTTCCTGTCGCTTGCAGCGCTCGTGGGTTTTTTTGCCATCGTGCTTGCGATTACCGGGGGAGACGGCGTATCATACTTCATCCGCATGATGGTGATCGTCCTCATCGGGGCCTGGGTATATTCGGAACAGAAAAAAGGAGAGTTCCTGCAGCTGGGGGTCTGGCTGCTTGGAGACAAAGCCGGGTTTGATCTTGGCCTGGTTGCCGATATGGGCATGCAGGCGATGGATCTGCTTATTGCTGATTTTGAAAAGATACGGCTGGCAGAAAAACTAAAACAGCGACCCCTGAGTGCAACAGGAATCGTACCTGGGGGAATTGTACTGGTTAACAATGCTCTCCGCAGGGCTGACGATACAGCAGAACTCCTTGCGGTCAGGGGCTATTGCAATGGCGGGTCGCTCTGCCCGGTCTTTAAAACGACACGCCGTGATGTAATCGCCAGCCTGCTTGCATGCTGCGTGACCGTTATCGCTCTCATTCCCGTAAGTGAATTTTTTATACTTTACCGATGAATTTTTGAGAGGCTGTACAATATTTTGCTGCCCGTCAGAGGTCTCCTCTATGCATGCTGCCGCATCCAAAAAAGTCCTGATTACTGATACCACACTCCGGGATGCCCACCAGTCGCTGATCGCGACCCGGCTCCGGACTGAGGATATGATCCCTCTTGCGAGGGAGATCGATCATTGCGGATTTTTTTCAGTCGAAGCCTGGGGAGGCGCAACCTTTGACACCTGCATCCGGTTCCTGAACGATGATCCCTGGGACCGGCTTCGTGCGCTCAGGGCAGAACTGAACCATACCCCAATACAGATGCTCCTCCGCGGCCAGAACCTCGTGGGATACCGGCACTATCCCGATGACGTGGTTGATAAGTTCGTCGATGCGTCCTACAAGAACGGCGTGGAGATCTTCCGTGTGTTCGACGCACTCAACGATATCCGGAACATGACCCGGTCGATGAAACGGGTCAAGGATGTCGGCGCCCACCTCCAGGCTACAATATCCTATACCACCAGCCCGGTCCACAGCACTGACACCTTCATCGAAATGGCAAAGGAGCTCTATGCGCTCGACTGCGACTCGATCTGCATCAAGGACATGGCCGGGCTCATCATGCCGGACGCGGCGAAAGCCCTGATCACCGGAATCAAGAAATCCGTGGATGTGAACGTCTGCCTTCACAGCCACTCTACGAGCGGGATCGCGCCGATGAGTTATGAGGCCGCGATTGAAGCCGGCGTTGATATTCTCGATACGGCAATGTCGCCGTTCTCCATGGGCACGTCCCAGCCACCGACCGAGAGTATTGTGGCATCACTCAGGGGAACCCCCCGTGACACAGGTATCGACCTGATCAAACTCCGGTCCGTCCGCAACCTGTGTCTCGTGATCCGCGAAAAATACGGCGGCCTGATCAACCCGATCTCAGAGCGGGTCGACAGCGACGTGCTCATCTACCAGCTCCCCGGCGGCATGATATCAAACATCGTGTCGCAGCTCCAGGAACAGGACGCACTCAACCGGTGGGACGAGGTGCTCGAAGAGATCCCACGGGTGCGACGGGACCTTGGGTACCCGCCGCTCGTCACGCCCACGAGCCAGATCGTGGGAACACAGGCAGTGCTGAATGTGCTGGTCAATGGCAGGCGGTACCAGAATGTGACCAAGGAAGTCAAGGATTACGTCCGGGGACTGTACGGGAAATCCCCGGCGCCGGTCTCCGATGAGATCCGTTCTCTCATTATAGGCGACGAGAAGGTGATCACGGTCCGGCCGGCAGATCTGCTGGAACCTGCCTATGCGAAGATGAAAGAAGAGGCAGAGACCGCGGGCCTCGTGAAGAAAGAGGAAGACATTCTCACCTATATCCTCTACCCGGCGATCGCCCCGGCATTCCTGAAAGGCGGGAAGGTGGCGGAAAATCTCCCGGGGAATCAACCGTCACCCAAAGCCGAAACCGGTATGCCGGGCATCATGGAGGTCGAGGTGGACGGGGAAGTCTTCTCGGTCAAGATCATCTCCATCGGTGGCAGCAAAGTGGAAGTGGCCAGTGTCACGCCGCAGGCGAAGATCCCCCGGGGCGAATACGCCGGCGGGATCAAGAGCAACATGCAGGGCATGGTCCTCCAGGTGCTCGTCAGCCGTGGCAGCCGGGTAAAGAAAGGGGACCCGCTCATCGTGCTCGAGGCCATGAAGATGGAGAACCCGATCCACAGCCCGGTGGATGGCAAGGTCACCGAGATCTTTGTCGACACCGGCGATGTCGTCCAGAACGGCGATGTCCTGCTGGTGGTCCAATGAAATTTTTTGAGAAACTCCTGATAGCCAACCGCGGGGAGATTGCAATAAGGGTAATGCGGGCCTGCCGCGAGCTCGATATCGAGACCGTAGCGATTTATTCTGACGCCGACAAGAATGCACTCCACGTAAAGTATGCAGACGAGGCATTCCATGTCGGCGAGGCCCACCCTTCGAAGAGCTACCTGAACATGGAGCGGATCCTCGATATTGCGAAGAAGAGCGGCGCCGAGGCGATCCACCCGGGCTACGGGTTCCTGGCCGAGAACTACCGGTTTGCGAAGCTCTGCCTTGACGAGAGCGTTACTTTTGTCGGGCCACGGTGGAAGACGATCAAGGCGATGGGGTCTAAGATCGGCAGCAAACAGATGATGAAAGAGGCCGGCGTCCCGGTCCTGCCGGGAACGGACGGCGGCATCAGCAGCATCGACGATGCAAAGAAGATCGCAGAGTCGATCGGATACCCAGTCATCGTGAAGGCAAGCGCCGGGGGCGGGGGCATCGGGATGCAGATTGTCCAGAACGAGAAAGGGCTGGAGGACGCGATCACCGGAAGCCAGCGGATCGCGAAGTCCGCGTTCGGCGACGCTACGGTCTTCATAGAGAAGTACCTCGTCAAGCCCCGGCATATCGAGTTCCAGGTGCTGGCCGATGAGCACGGGAACTCCGTGCACCTCTACGACCGGGAGTGCTCGATCCAGCGGCGCCACCAGAAACTGATCGAGGAGGCACCGTCGCCGATCATGACTGCCGGGCTGCGCGAGCGGATGTCGAAGGCCGCACTGAAGGTGGCCGAGGCATCGGACTATTCCAATGCCGGTTCCGTGGAGTTCCTCTACAGCCAGGACAATTTCTACTTTATGGAGATGAACACCCGGCTGCAGGTGGAGCATACCATCACGGAGATCATAACAGGTGTCGATCTCGTCAAGCAGCAGATCGCGATCGCTGCCGGTGAGTCGCTGGCCTTCGAGCAGAAGGATCTCTCGATCCGGGGGCATGCGATCGAATGCCGGATCAATGCCGAGGACCCGCTCAACAACTTCGCTGCGGACCCCGGGAAGATCGTACGGTACCGCTCGCCCGGAGGTCCCGGCATCCGGATGGACAGCGGCATCCACATGGGGTATACCATCCCCCCGAATTACGACTCGATGATCGCGAAGCTCTGCGCCTGGGACAGCACCCGGCCGGAAGCGATCCGACGGATGCGGAGGGCGATCTCGGAGTACATCATCCTCGGGATCAAGACCACCCTCCCGCTCCACTATGCGATCATGAACAACCAGCAGTTCGTGGAGGGCAACACCCACACGCACTTCCTGCAGGAAGAGCACATTCTCAACTCCCTCGAGCGGTACAAGCGCGATGAGGAGACCCGGATGCAGACGCTTGCCGGTTCCTTTGACCAGGGCAAGAAAGTGGCAGCGATCACGGCGGCAGTCAACATGTACATGCAGCAGAAGAAGGAGTGAGTCGTTCATCCCGACGACTCATGAATACCTTTAATAATTTTTACGGCCTTTTTATTATGCACTTTTTGTGCTGCGGTGGCCTAGCTGGTTAGGGCGCCAGACTCATAGGGTTGTTGAACAGATTCTTCACGTTCACGCTTTGGGACATCTGGAGATCGGGGGATCGTAACCCTCCCGCAGCATTTTTCACAAGGGTTTTCTTATTTTACCGGTTTTTTCTGATTCAACAAGGGATTATTTTGAAATTTTTTTATCGCCGGGTTGAATCTTCCGGGGGCTCCGTAGTCAAAGATTTAGTCAAAATCTTCTCCACAAGCCTTCGGCGGTCCCCACTGCGTGGGTACCCCGTATTGCGATACTTGGAGGGAATTATGTTTTCCGGAGCATCCACTAGTGAAAATAGAAGATACGGGAACATTTATCACGAATTCAGACCGTCAGTAAAAACCATATGAGAAAACTCGCTGCATTTACCATCGTATCGCTGGACGGGTTCTTTGCCGGGCCGAACGGTGAGATCGACTGGTTCAGACATGAGGATGAAGAGGACAGGCAGTTCTCAATCGAGCAGGCCGATCCGTCTTCCACGCTGGTCTTCGGCCATACCACCTACGAGATGATGAAAAGTTTCTGGTCCAGCCCGTTTGCGATCAAGAACGACCCGGTGATTGCCGGGGTTATGAACCATGCCCGGAAGATCGTTTTTTCAAAAACACTGGAGCCCGTGAAGGATGGGCCGGTCTGGAAGAATGTCCGGGTTATCCGCGAAATAACTCCGGGCGCTATCCGTGATCTGAAAGAGGAGCCGGGCGGGAATATGGCAATCCTCGGGAGCGGCTCCATAGTGCAGCAACTTGCAAACCTCAGCCTCATCGACGAATTCGGCCTCATGGTCAACCCGATCATATTAGGCGCAGGCAAATACCTGTTCCAGGGTGTCAGGAAAATGGAGCTGGAGCGTCTCGAAACACGGACATTCAGGAACGGGAAGGTGTTCCTCAGATACAAACCGATTTGGAAGTAAAGGAATAGCACCGCCATGCCCCGCGGGCCATGAGGCAGGAAGTCCTCAAAAATATAATTAATTTTCTTTTACGGTTCTTTGGCAGGGTCGATGGAAATCGTCAGACACCATACCGGTTGATCAGCCTGATCAGGTCTCCGAAACCTTCCATTTCCATCTCGAGCACCTGGTCGCGGATCATCCCCATGCTGGTTTCGGCATCCGCAGTCAGCGTCTCCGGCCCCCGGATCACCTCACGATCGATTCCATCGCGTGAGAGGATCTCCTCTGCCTCGGCATCGTGCACGAAGGCCCGGCCGGGGATGATGACAACCGATCCGAGCGAGGATAGATCGAGCCTGCGGATATCGTCGGCAGTGATCAGGCAGGCAATCTCCTTGCTGACGGGAACGACCGGGACTTCGGACCCGCACGCGGAGAGGATCGTATCAATGAACGGCGTGGCAATGCTCCCGCTGATTACAGTCGCCCGTTTTGTGACACGGGGGAGTTTTGCAAGCAGGTCCGGTTCGTGGCGGATCGCAAACGGCGAGCCGATCTCCGGGTCCCAGAGCGGGGTGCCAGATATTTTCATAGTGAACTTTTTACTGAGGTCCGTGATCATGTCACGGAATGATTCGACGCTCTGGATCTTCTGCTTTCCCATGACCGGCCCGTTGCCGAGGATGAGTCCCTGGTCAGCATTGTTCGCAAACCGCATCAGGATCAGGCCCTTTGCCCCCCGGTCTTGGAGCCACCGGCAGGTCTCCTCCAGCACCTTGCCGTCGTTCACACCCGGGAGGACGACCGTTGCCGCGTACACGTCGACTGCCCCGCAGAGTTTTTCGAGGATCGCAAGCGATGCTTCCGGGCTTGGGTCATGCATGTACTTCTTCCGGAGTTTCGTGTCGGTGGCAAAGACCGTGAACGAGATCTCCGTGAGCCCGTTATCGAGGAGGAGATCTGCGATCGCCGGGTCGTCCCAGCCCTTTCCGCTCGTGTACCCTATATGGAGCGGGGCTTCCGTGCTGCCGAGCAGCTCGATGAGGTCCTTAAACTGCGGGTAACAGCTCGGATCGCCCCCCCCGCTGATCGTGATCCTCTCGATCTCGCCCTGCCTGGACTGGAGGCTCGCGAGGGTCTCGTCCGCTATGCTCCGGAGATCCTTGAACCCGGCGTACTCCTCCTTCACGCCCCGGGTGCAGTAGTCGCAGCCCTTCTTGAACGGCAGGCAGTACCGGCACCCGAGGGGCTGCACTCCCCGGACTTTCTTGAAATAACAGTATTCGCAGAAACCGCGGCAGCCAATACCCGGGCTGCCCCCGATATCCACGGTCAGTTGGGCCATCTGTACTACTACGTCTGTGCCGGGGGGTATAAGATATTTGTATCTTTACCCAAAATCGGCCAGGGGAATTTTTGCCTTGCGGGTTACTGGCGGGAAAATACGTGAAATGGGCACCATCTTTTTTACCATCAAACGTCAAAATATTATGGCGCCTCAGTGGCTTAGTTGGCAGAGCGGCTGACTTGTAATCAGCAGGTCCCGTGTTCAAATCACGGCTGAGGCTTACCATTTTTTGTCCAGGCAGAAAAACGGAAACTGTATAATCTCAATAATCGATTTACTTTTCTGATAAAATTAATTTTTTCGAGATAGAGATGACAGAGAAGATAGGATATCTTGAAGGTTTAAGAGGACTTGCCGCTTTTACGGTATTCTTAGGTCATTTTATCCCTTTTTTCATTATCGTCTCACCTTTGATGGATTTCGCGTTCACCGGGCGCGAGTTCAGTGTATGCATTTTTTTCGTCTTAAGCGGGTATGTACTTACTCTGCCATTTTTTAATAATAAAAAACATGAGACCCTTGTATCCAGCGCAGTCAGACGGTATATAAGATTGCTGATTCCCATTTTGTTCTTTCTGCTTATAATTTACTTTTATGTATATCCTGGAACGAGGGATATTCTTGATTTGAAAGGTTTTGGGGATATGATCTCACTCGCATTCTGGGGTGTTTTTGTCCAGGGGCAGATTACATATTTTCCGGCAGTCAGTCAATACACCAGTGTGTTATGGACGATAACTATTGAGTTCATAGGAAGTTTCATAGTTTTTTCTTTTGCTTCTTTGTTCGGAAAACTTCGCAACCGCTGGATATTTTATATCGTGGCTTTGATTTTATTCCTGAATACCTATTATCTTGCGTTTATTCTTGGGATGATTCTTGCCGATGGTTACAACAGTGAATTATCAAGGGTTTTAAAAATTGAAAATCCCTATATTCTGGCACTGATATTTTTAATTGCGTTAATTCTTGGAGCATTTCCCGAGTCTTTCGAGACAATTGGCATGTATTCAGC
>NZ_JBAVIG010000027.1:0-17800 GCF_049686655.1 Methanoregula sp. | reverse complement strand
TTGAAAACACAGCTAAAGACGACCGCAAACGAGATTTCAACAAACCTCGGATGGGACGTAGAAAAAAGTCAAAAGGAACTCCCAGATCTGTCTAAAATCTTAGAAAAATATCTTGAGAAAAAGAAATCTACCCCGGGATTGAGGTAGTTCTCCGGACCATCTCTATAATTTTTGCAAATTCCGGTGTCTTCTCTATTTTCAGCATGATCTGTTCCAGCGACAGGTCCATCTCTTCCGTCAGGGGTTTGAAACATACCGAGCAGAACTGGTCAGTTGGGGCATTGACTGACGAGCAGTAGGGGCACTGCCGGGGCTCCATAGCACGTTGCTTCTTCTCATCTTTCCGTTTGATCCCTTGTTTTGCAAGAATCTCATTATCAACGTCAGTATCCGAGAGATGACAGTACGTTTCGAACATCCCCGTGTGGAGATTTCCCCACATCACTTTTTTGATAATCGTCTCGTTATATCCCT
Source organism: Methanoregula sp. (assembly GCF_049686655.1). Classification (GTDB taxonomy): domain Archaea; phylum Halobacteriota; class Methanomicrobia; order Methanomicrobiales; family Methanospirillaceae; genus Methanoregula. Next base: position 17,326 of record NZ_JBAVIG010000027.1, on the reverse strand, counting down.
GCTGCACCATGGTCGTGATTCTCGAATGTCTGAACAAATGCGGCGTGATTCTTTTCTTAAGACCGGCGCGCGCTGCGATCTTTTTCAGCTGCAATGCGATTCCTTCGTACCGAAGTGGGAGGTTTTTCCGTGATGTAAAGACCAGACCGTCGGATGCAATAGCGTACGGGTAATCATTTCGCCATTGGATAAAATACGGCGTCGCAGCGACGAGGCGGACGTACCTTGGTCGTTCCGTTTTTTTGTCGACGTTAATGATTATTCCATAATCATCGATTTTTACCTGGGACCACGTAAGCGTTCCAATTTCCTCGATCCGAAATCCCCCCTCATACAACGTCGCGATCAGCGCCCTGTCCCGGGAGCTCATGCACGCATTGATCATCGCCCGGACTTCATCTTCGTCCAACATCATCTCGGCAGTTTTTGTCATTTTGTCAGTCCGGGGCACCAATATCTGCGATACAGCTTCTTTCGGAATAGCAGAATACTGATGCATGATTAACCACCGGTAAAATCGTTTTATGAAGTTGAGAAAATCTCTCTGAGTATTTGTTTTGTAGGGCCGGCCGTTTATCTTCACGATTCTTAAATTGTTGATCCCATTATAGAGATCGGTAAGGGTATTCGTCCGAAAGGGTCCGAGGAAGCGTCGCCAGCTCACGAGGGTAAAGATGATCTTGTTTGCCCTACCGGTGCTGATTCCCCGTGTAGCTTTCAACTCCACGATGAATGCCCTGATCAGCTGAGCATCTTCTCGAGTGAGTTGGTTCCTAGTCACAGCATCGTCAATAGAATGATCCGCATACTCCGGTTTCTGGCAGTGGAATGCCCGGTCTCGGCTGGTAGGTGCTGGATCAATTCCTTTTCTCATTGCACCGGCGAGGTCATTGCTGATATGGTTAAACCTGTTGCCGTTTTCCGGTTGTTGAGAGATTCTGGTCTGAAAACAGGATGCTGCTATGGGGATTCGAACCCCAGTCGCGAGCGTGAGAGGCTCGCATGATTGGCCGGACTACACTATAGCAGCAGAGTTGCTCAATAAAATGGGTGATGAGTTTACTTATAGTTTTTTACGGGAGCATTCCATCCAGTCCGAGAGGGCTGGTCTTCAGGGGATATTTCCGCAAAGAACGCTTACACGGGATCAGCGAGGACTCCCGAAGAGCCCGGAGATTACCTTTGCTTCCTGCAAGAACATCTCTTTCATGGTGAGTGTGCTGTTGTTCACACAACCCAGGGAATAATCGCAGCCCTCACATCCCGTTTGTACTGCAGGTATTCCCGGCCGAATTTTTCGAGGAGGATCTCCTCCTCGGCATGTATCTTGACCCCGATCGAGGCGATACCGATAACAAGGGCGACGAACGCGGGCAGCTCACCGATGGCGATTGCGGCTCCAGCAAACGCTATGAGAATCCCGGTGTACATCGGGTTCCGCACGACCCGGTACGGGCCTGTGATGATGAGCCGGTGGCCGGCCTTTATCATGACCATGCTGCTCCAGTATTTGCCGAGGTGATGCCGTGCCCATGCAGAAAACCCGAGCCCGGCAATGGTGAGGATGATCCCGATAATGCCGGCGAGAGACGAATCCGGGACCACACGGATGGCCAGCACGTCGGGTTCAAACCCGGCTATGAGAATAACGAGGGCCACGGCGAGGAGTGCGACAATGAATGAGTGCCGGATATACAGGGACGATTTCCGTTCTGCCGGGAGCTCTTTGCGGAATGTCGGGAGGAAGAGGAAGACCATGAAGACGATCCATAACGCGGCAATGATCTGGAGGTATGTCTGCATGGTTTCCGGTCTCCTGTATTCCATTTTGTCAGGACAGTTACCATCTGGGCCGGACGGGTGTGCGGTCCCCGTGTTCCGTGCACAACAATCTACGGTCCGGGTGTGAACAGCATGTCTTTGTCTTCTCGTCTTTTGTCGCCGGTCGGCAATAAGGTTTCTCCGGTGTGTGCGGACCGGTAACTCCCTGAGTAGTCTTTAATGGGGTGGGATCCTTCGGATTCCTCCCGGATATCCATGTCTTCCGGATCCTGGTACTGCTCCGGAAGTGCTGGAAGCATCCCGGTGATCACCGGTGCTCTCTTCCGAAGTTGCCCGTCGTTATAAACAACTATATCTCGGACGTGCTGCGAGTAATATAGGAATGAGTAGTCTTGAAGAACAGATCAAGGAGCTCGAAGACGAGCTCGTCAAAACCCCGTATAACAAGGCTACGTCAAAGCATATCGGCAGAATCAAGGCAAAGATAGCCCGGCTCCGCGACGAAGCAGTCAACCGCGCGATGAAAGCCGGCGGGGGCGGTGAAGGTTACCAGGTCAAGAAGTCCGGCGACGCAACCGCAGTCCTCGTCGGGTTCCCTTCAACCGGTAAAAGTACGCTCCTCAACAAACTCACCGGCACCGCGAGCGCGGTCGCCGCATACGCGTTCACCACCCTCACGGTAGTCCCCGGTGCACTCGAGCACAAGGGAGCGAGGATCCAGATTCTCGATATCCCGGGGCTCATTGCCGGCGCAGCGATGGGCAAGGGCCGGGGCAAGGAAGTCATCGCGGTCGTCCGGGGTGCTGATATCATTATTATTCTCGTGGATGTCTTCAACGAGCGACATTTTGATGTGCTCCTCAAGGAACTCCATGATGCCGGGATCCGGATCAACGTCCCCAAGCCGGATATCACCCTCAAGAAATCCTCGGTGGGTGGCATACGGCTCAACGCCGTTGGTACCCTCGATCTCGATATCGAGGAAGTCCGGTCCATCCTTGCCGAGAGCAAGATGATGAATGCCGAAATCCTGATCCGCGGGAACGCTACGCAGGACGATCTGATCGATGCAGTGCAGGGCAACCGCGTCTATATCCCCGCCTTCATCGCGGTCAACAAGGTGGACCTCGTGGATAAGGAACGGTATCTTGAGATCGAGCACGATATTGCCGACCGGTTCGGCAGCCAGCCGATCATGATCTCAGCAGCAGCGGGCTATCACACCGAGGAACTCAAGGATGCGATCTACGACAGCCTCGGGTTCATGCGGGTCTACTTAAAACCCGTTGGTGAAGAGGCTGACCTCGAAGAGCCGCTGATCGTCCGGAGGAAGAGCACGGTTGAAGACGTTTGCAATAAGCTCCACCGGGAGTTCGTGCAAAAATTCCGGTACGCAAGGATCTGGGGAAAGTCAGTCAAGCACCCTGGCCAAAGGGTTGGGTTGACCCACAAACTCATTGACGGCGACCTGCTCACGATCATCGTCGAGCATTAGGCCCGGACACTTTTTTCAATGTTTTTTTAACTGTATTGCATGCGCCAATCCTAATCACAAAGATCAGGATTCCCCCGGGATCGTACAGGAACCGGGTGAATAAAGGCGAGCCTCAGCCTCCTTGTGGAATAACGAATACCTGACCTATGATCGGGTGCCGATTGCATCGAGAATGACCGGCAGCGGCGCTTCGGTCTTGATCCCATAGCCCGAGAAATGGGTGCGGGTCGCAGGGTACCCTGCCTCACAGATCCGGTTGAGTACCACAGCGATGTTGGGGGGTGAACAGCCCAGCCGTTTTGCGAGCACGTGATAATCGTAATGGCTCGAGGTGGGCAGTTCCCCGCCGCAGAGGTCCAGCAGTTTCGTGATCTCTTTTGCTGATCCCGGTTCTGTGGTCGTCAACCGCTGCTGCAGATTGGCCAGTATATTCCCGCTATGGAGTTGGCCAAGCCAGAGGGGCCCGATGGGCTGGAGTCTCTCCCCGCAGTGCGGGCAGGTGAGGGTGGACGGGAACATTGAGCGCTCCTCCTCGCGGTACGGGCATTTCCGGCACTGGTGGACGAACCCGAGCCGGGCAAGAGAGTCATCTGCCGCCGTGGTCCCGCGCAGGAGACGGGTGTGGAGCCGGAAGAAATGCTCGCGGGCATAGCAGAAGACCGGTTCGACTCCCCGGTCATAGCGTGCAGTGGCCCGGACTACGAACCCGAGCAGGATGCGGAGACCGACCTCGCTGTGGTACTCGGTATTCATCGGGAACGCGTTGTACCGCCTGATCCCGGCCTTGAGGTGAGCACCGCAGAGTGGTGCCGTATCCGTTGCTGTGACGAACAGGAACCGGCGTGTCCCCTTTACGCCCGCATCGATGAACGGCGCCGGTGTCCCGAACGGGTCCAGGTCGACTGCATCGAAGGACTGTTCCGACAGGAGTGCGTTCACATCCCGCTGGACAACGGTGACCGGTAATCCCGATCTTTCCACATTGCGGGTGATCAGCTCGATTGCCACCGGATCGCGATCGCTGATCGTTACGGGTATCCCGCACTCGTTGGCTACCCGGAGGCCACGGATACCGGTTGCACCCATTGCATCAAGGTAATCGGACGGTTCGAGGAGCGGGAGGAGGAGGATTGTGATGTCCCGGTTCAGGTGCATCCTGCGGTTGAAGAAGATGGGGGCGGATCCCGGCGGGAACTGGGCCCTGTCATCCTGGACAGGGACGAGGAACGATGTCGTTCCTTCCCGTGTCTCGATGAGATCCATGGTGCCAGAGATGTTCCACCGCGCAAAACTTATACATATTCCCCCGCAATGGATATGGGCAGGGCGAGTGGCTTAGCCCGGACATAGCGTCAGCCTCCTAAGCTGAATGCCGGGGGTTCAAATCCCCCCTCGCCCGTTCAAACGCACTTTTCGCGCATTTTATGTGCCGGATGATCAGAGTGTAATTCACATGACCGCTGCAGGTTTTTTCCGGATCACACGTCCCGTCAATGCGGTTGTTGCCGGTATTGCAGCCGTTATCGCGTATCTTGTTGCCACCGGAACGCTCGTTCCGGAAGTTATCCTCCTGCTCGTGATCGTCACCTCCATCACGGCGGCAGGAAATGTCATCAACGATTATTTTGACGCAGATATCGATGCGGTCAACTGCCCGGAGCGCCCGATCCCGTCAGGCCGGATCACCCGCCAGGCAGCATTATTGTATGCAGCCTTCCTCTTCCTTGCCGGGATCGCCCTCAGCATATACACAACTCCGATCTGCATCGGGTTTGCAGTCTTCAACTCCCTGCTGCTCGTGCTCTATGCCGCCCGCCTGAAAGGTATGCCCCTGGTCGGGAATATCGCCGTGGCCTACCTGTCCGGCAGCATGTTTCTTTTCGGCGGGGCATTTGCCGGGTATGCCGGGCTCGTCCACCTGCTCCCCCTTGCGGCGATCACCTTCCTTGCCACCATGGCCCGTGAGCTCCTGAAGGACGCAGAGGATGTGGACGGCGATGCCTCGGGTGGGGCGTCAACACTCCCGATATGGATCGGCGTCAGGAAGACCGCGTACTGTGCGTTTGCATTTGCGGCACTTTCCGCAGCTGCCAGTATCATCCCATTCTGGTGGTGGGGTGCCCCGTACCTTGTGATGATTGGCATAGTTGATCTTATCATCCTGGTTGCCGCATACCGGGCCCTGTCCTGTGATATCCCAGCCTGCATCCGGAAATCCGGTGCCTCCGGCCTCCTGAAATACGGCATGTTCGCCTCCCTTATCGTCTTCACCGTTTCTGCCGTGTTCCTTACCTGAAAGCCCTGCCTGAAGGTCGATCCCCGATTCCGGGCCGGTTCGTCAGAGCAACAGGTTTATCATCGCTATCGCCAACAGTTACCATCAGAGACCAATGCCCACGCTCATCCAGAAAGGGAATACGTATTATGCCCAGAAGGGCTCGTATTTTGAAGGGAACGTCAAAGTCGACGGTGACTTTGTGGTTCCATCCCGGACGCATTTCTGGGGCAGGCTTACCGTCACCGGCAACCTCGAGCTCGGCCCCCGCTCCAGTGTGGCCCTCGATATCAGCTGCTGGGGGGCAGTGATCGGCAGCCAGTGCAGGGTCAAGGGCCCGATCGTTGCCCACGGAGATGTTACCATCCTCGACCATGCGAGCGTCCATTCGATCCGTGCCGGCGGGAAGGTCATCCTCCGCCCCGGCGTTACTGTCGGGGATGTCACGAGCGGGGACACGATTATTGTTCACGGGCATATCAGGAGCGGGAACCTAGTTGGCAAGAATATGAAGGTCCTCGGGAATTGAGGCAGGATCGATCCCGAGGACAGCCACTTCGTAAATATCCGCCCAGTTGACCACGGTCTCAACGCAGCCTTCTTTCAGGGTCACGACCCCCATCACGACAAGTCCCAACTTGTCGGCCATGTCAATGCCCTCTTTCACCTCAGCAAGGCACCCGACACCCATGATCGCCTTCGGCCTGTATTTTTTGACCATCCGTTTGATGAAGGACGATCCCGGCACAATGAAGATCCTGTACCCGAGCCGTTCGAGCATTCCTTTTGCTTCGCCAACCGTGCACCGCCCGCAGTTCTGGCACCTGAGGCCTTCCGGTGTCAGGTGGGCGGGGCACTGGGATGACCGCAGGCACTGAGGCATGAAGATCGCCCGCTCCGGAACCGGGATCCGGGTGAATTCGGCAGTATTCATGGAGTTGTGGAGCATGATCAGGAATGTGAACAGTTCCCTGTCCTCGAGGCCGAAGAACCGGAACATCGCTTTCATCAGGCCTTCGAGGAGGACGAGGCCGGTTTTTAAGACCCGGGGGAAATAGAGCCTGCCTTTCCGGATGGAATAGAGCGAGATGACGACGAGAATAAATGCGGAGACCACTGCAAGTACGATGATGATGACGGTCAGTTCTCCGATGAGATACAGCAGGCTGTTCAGGGTCCCGAAGTCAAGTTCCATGATGGAGCGTCCTATGGTGTGAGCATTATTTGGTATTCGTACAGGTTAATAATGACGGGATATCGGGCGGGGGCCGCAGAACACCCTTTTCCGTGATGATGGCGCTGACCAGATCCATGGGGGTGGCATCGAACGCAGGATTCTTCACGGCTGCTGCATCCGGGACAAATATCCGGTTCCCCATGGTCGTGATCTCTTCCCGGCCCCTCTCCTCGATCACGACATCCAGCTCCCGGCTCTTCCCGTCAAACGTGGAGAGCGGGGCAGCGACATAGAACGGGATACCATGGTGCTTCGCACAGACGGCGTGCATATATGTCCCGATTTTGTTGAAGACCGCATCGCACGTGATCCGGTCGGCTCCGACAATTACCGCATCGATTGCTCCTTTTCTCATGAACTGGGCGGCCATGGAATCGGTGATCACCGTGACATCGATCCCGTCCCGGGCCAGTTCCCATGCCGTGAGGCGTGCCCCCTGGAGGAGCGGGCGTGTCTCGCACGCTATGACCCGGACCTGTTTGCCGGCCTTTACTGCGGAGCGGATCACGCCAAGCGCAGTGCCCCACGATGAACATGCGAGAGCTCCTGCATTGCAATGCGTGAGGACCGTGCAGCTCTCTGGCAGGAGTTCTGCGCCATAGTGCCCGATCGCGTGGCAGCAGGCAGTATCCTCGCGGCGGATTGTTTCGGCCTCATCAAGAGCAAGCTTCCGGGCCTGGTCCATATTTTCGGTCTTCCCGACTACTGCAAGGACCCGGTCGATTCCCCATGCAAGGTTAATAGCGGTCGGGCGGGTGGACCTGAGGAGTTCGGCTCCCGTTCGCACATCGTCGAGGAATTGTTCCCTGCTCGTGGCGGCAGACGTCATTGCAGCAAGGGCGACACCATAGGCCCCGGCGACACCCAGCGCAGGTGCACCCCGGATTTCGAGGCGCCGGATCGCGGTCGCGAGCCGGCCGGTGTCCCGGCATCCGATAACCACGAACTCGTTCGGGAGCAGGGTCTGTTCGATATAACAGAGGCATCCGGCCCCGGCGTCCCACCAGAGCGTGGCTGATCCGTCCTGCCCTTTCACGCCGATCGCGTCCTTACTGCATCGATATATGCCCGGATCGCTGCCGATCCTCCGGAGGCGACACTGTCCGGGATGTCCCGGGGGGCGGTGACCGTCCCGGCAACATAGATCCCCGGGCGGATAGTCCCGGCAGTGTCAAGTGCATCGTTGAGGGGCCTGATGAAACCGGTATCCTCGCAGGGGATCGCCAGCATCTCCGCGAGCCTCCCGGCAGCATCCGATGGTCCGATCCCCACGGAGAGCACGACCAGTTCCGGCCTGAGTGTGAGGAGTTGTGACGTTTCCGAATCCTCAACCTGGACGATCATGCCGTTCCTGTCGGCGAGCACATCCGAGGGCATACCGCGGAGGAACCTGACCCCGAGGGACTTTGCCCGTTCGTAATACTCCTCGTAGCCCTTGCCATAGGAACGGATGTCGATGTAGCAGATGATCACCTCCGTATCGGAGTTCTTCTCCTTAATGAGCATCCCGTTCTTCAGCGCCTGCATGCAGCAGACACAGGAGCAGTACGGGCGATCGATCGTCATGTCGCGGGACCCCACGCACTGGATGAAGAGGATCGAATGCGGTTTCTTCCCGTTGCTGATCCGCAGGACTTTCCCGCCGGTCGGGCCGCTGGCATTGATCATCCGCTCGAGCTCGAGGCTGGTGATCACGTCAGGCCGGGCCAGGTACCCGAACTGCGGCTTGGTCCGGGCATCGAACACCGAGTATCCCGTAGTGATGACGACACTGGCCGCTTCGATGACAGTGACGCGATCTTCGTCCCTGCGCAGGATCGAGCCCGGCCCGCAAGCCTCGTAACAGAGCCCGCATTCGATGCAGTGATCCGGGTCTTTCACTACCACATCCGGGACTGCCTGGGCGTGGGGCTTATAAATCGCTTTCCTCACGCCGACACCGGCATCGAACCGGTTGTATACTTCCACCGGGCAGATCTCGATGCAATCCCCGCAGCCGGTACACGTTGTGGTATCGATATACCGTGGGGATTCCTTCACGGTGACATGGAAATTCCCGGCTTGGCCTTCAATCTTTTCGACATTCGCGCAGGTGTGAATGGTGATATTGGGATCGCGGGCCACGTCCACCATCTTCGGCGAAAGGATGCACATCGAGCAGTCGTTGGTCGGGAACGTCTTGTCCAGTTGGGCCATGTGCCCGCCGATTGAGGGCTCCCGCTCGACCAGGTCTACATGGATGCCGTGCCCGGCAATGTCCAGTGCCGCCTGAATGCCGGCGACACCGGCGCCAATGACCACAACGTTACCCATGGCGTGCATACTCTCCCGCGAGCGTCACGTATGAGGCTGCATTCTCAAGGATATGCTGCTGCTGCTCATCGCTCGCCGGCTTGACGACCTTGCCGGGAATACCGACAACAATGGATCCTTCCGGGACCACCATGCCTTCTTTGACAACGGCACCGGCGCCGATCACGGATCCCGCACCTACATGGGCACCATTGAGCACGATTGCGCCCATGCCGACGAGCACCCGGTCATCGATCCGGCACCCGTGAAGGATCGCCCCGTGCCCTACGGACACGTCCTGCCCGATCAGCGTCGGGAACCCCCTGCTCGTATGGACAACGCAGTTGTCCTGGATATTCGAGCGGTCGCCGATCACGATCCGATCCTTGTCGGCCCGGATCACGGCCCCGAACCAGATCCCCACATCTTTGCCGATCGTGACATCGCCCATGATTGTGGCATTGCCTGCCCGGAACAACGCCACGCCGGAGACCCCTGCATCCATACGCATAATAACATAGGAAATTAAGAATCAAAGAGCATGAAGGTTATGGTAGGGGGAACCTTCGATCCCCTGCATGACGGTCACCGGCAGTTGCTGGGCCGCTCGTTCGAGCTCGCAGGGCCGGCAGGCCAGGTGGTGATCGGCCTTACCACCGATACATTCGCAAGCCGGAAAGTGCACCCCATCCGGCCGTTTGCAGTACGTAAGGCAGAGCTCGAAACTGCTATCACTGCAATAGGGTACAACGTGCCCTGGACCATAGAACCGCTGAATGACCGGTATGGTTCGGCTATCGAATCCGACTTTGACGCGATTGTAGTGTCCGAGGAAACCCTTCCTGCCGCTGTCGAGATCAACAAGATCCGGCGCGGGGCCGGGAGAAGAAAAGTTGACATCCACCAGATCAGCTGCGTCCTTGCCGAAGACGGCCGCTGGATCTCCAGCACCCGTATCTACCGGGGCGAGATCGATATCCACGGGCATATGCTCCACTGAAATCCATTCTGGCGACTGACAGGCATTCTTCGAATTGAAATTTGTGATCAGTAGAACTCCTTTAGGCACTGAATAATTCCTTTTAATCGATGTTCAGATTGTAAATCGATCCGAAGGTCCGCGAAGAAGCGCTCTATAATTTGCGAGTGTACCCACCCCTACGGGGGTCGCTCGGGCGCCTCGGTTTGGCCCTCGCCGGGCAAGGCGGTTAACCGGAATTTTTAAATAAGGGGGGTCAAGGGGTGCTCCCCTTGGGCTGCCTCCCCCTCTGGGGGAGAGAGGGGGTCCCCCTCATTGCTGCCACTGATGATTTAACCCCGCAAAATCACAGGATATAATTCGAACAATCAGTCTCGTAATACGTTGGTCGGACTGTGTAGTGAAAGTATTATTTCCAACCCAACATGCGAATTAAAAAAGGAATTTCATACGCCAATCAGATGATATGTCCGGTGATATTGTCCCGTGTGATCACCCAGTCGCAGTACCGGCAATGCAGCCCTTTTGGCAGGACTTCGAATTTGCTCGTGATCGGCTCGTTGGTATTGGAAATGCAGCCGGGATTCGGGCACCGGACAAGCCCCTCGATCAGCGTCGGGATCTCGACTCCCTTCTTCTCGAATACCTTGAAATTCCTGATAATGTTGATCGTGGCCCGCGGGGAGATCAGGGCGATCCGGTCCACTTCCTCTTTTGAGAGCTCACGATTCGTCAGCTTTACGATATCCTTGCGCACCATGTCGTGGCTCGGGACATTGGTGGCAATGGAGAGCGCTTCCTGTGTCGTACCCGTAATCCCGAGGATCTTGACCACGTTGAGGGCCTGTCCGCCGTCAATATGGTCGATCACGGTGCCGTTCTTGATTCTTCTGACAAGCAGGCCCTCGTTCTCCTGCGATCCGGTAGTCTTCATTTCATCACCTGCATCAGCATCGCCATCCGGACCGGTACCCCGTTCCTCGACTGCTGGAAGTATTTTGCGTGCGGGGACTCATCCACCCGGGGATCGATCTCGTCGATGCGGGGGAGGGGGTGGAGGACGATAAGCCGCTTCTTTGCACCGGCCAGCAGTTCCGGTGTGATCCGGTAGCTGGAAGCCACGTTGAAGTACGAGGCGGAATCGGGGAAGCGCTCGCGCTGGATCCTCGTGACATAAAGGACATCCACGTCACCGATCACCTCGTCGATGGAGTCGTGCTCGGTAATCTCCATGCCCTTCTCCTTGAGCTGGGCGGCGAGTGTTGCAGGCAGTTCAAGGCCTTTTGGGGAGATGGTGTGGAGCCGGGCGTTGTAGAGGGAGAGCGCGGACGCCAGGGAGTGCGCTGTCCGGCCGTATCGGAGGTCGCCGACAAGTGCCACTTCAATCCCTTCCACCGGCATCGACTGGCGGATAGTGTAAAGGTCGAGGAGTGTCTGGGACGGGTGCTGGCCTGCCCCGTCACCGGCATTGATGACCGGGACTGTCGAAAACTCCGCGGCAAGCCGGGCCGCCCCCTCTTTTGGGTGCCGGATTACGATTGCATCGGCGTACCCGCTGACAACCCGGACCGTATCCGCGAGAGTCTCGCCCTTTGCCATGGAGCAGGCCTCGACACTGCCTACCGAGAGGGAGGTACCGCCGAGCCGGGCCATAGCGGACTCAAAGGACATCCGCGTCCGCGTGCTGGGCTCAAAGAAGAGGACGGCAAGGATCCTGCCGGCAAGCGCATTCGTATCGTACTTCTTCTTCTCGATCTGTGCCGCATGGTTCAGCAGGCTGTCGATCTCGTCCCGGTCAAAGTCCCCGATGGAAATGATATGCTGTATTTTTACTCCCCCCGGCTCGTTCGTAACGAGTATAGGTTTTCCTGCACTAATTACCTATCTTTTGCCCGTCCGCCCGGCTGGCGGCATTCCGCATCAAAGGTTTATGACAGGAATGCTATTATTGGATCATTACGCATTTTTTACCAAGCAGTTACAAGGTTTTGCGGAGGATTTTGTGGACCATATACCTATTGCGCGCCCGGTGATTGGCCAGGAAGAGATAGCAGCAGTGACCGCAGTACTTGAGTCCGGCATGCTGGCAGCCGGTGAACAGGTTGCAGAGTTCGAGCGGCGTTTTTCCGAGTACTGCGGCACAAGCTATGCAGTGGCCATCAATAATGGTACCGCAGCACTCCATGCCGCACTGCTTGCGGCAGGTATCCGTCACGGGGACGAGGTGATCGTCCCCGCGTTCTCATTCATTGCCACGGCCACGGCCGTTTCCATGTGCGGGGCAACTCCCGTATTTGCCGACGTATATGATGATACGTTCAACATCGATCCCCAACAGGTCGGGGACCGGGTTACCCCAAGGACGCGGGCAGTCATCGGGGTCCACCTCTTCGGGCAACCCTTCGACATCGGTGCAGTCCAGGAGATCTGCCAGAGACACAACCTGAAACTGATCGAGGATGCAGCACAGGCACACGGAGCCCTGTATAATCGTGGGAAAGTGGGGGGATTCGGGCACTTCGGCTGCTTCTCCTTCTATGCGACCAAGAATATGATCACCGGCGAAGGCGGGATGGTGACCACCAGTGATAAGGCCTCGGCTGAACGGCTGCGCCTGATCATCAACCATGGCCAGAGCGAGAAATACCTTCACACGAGGCTCGGGTATAACTACCGGATGACGGATATTGCGGCCGCCATCGGCATTGTCCAGTTGAAAAAACTGGAAAAATTCAACCAGCGCCGCAGGAAAAATGCCGAATATTATTCCGCGAATCTTGCGGTGGACGGGCTTGTCACGCCGGTCGTTGCCTCCGGGATGCAGCCGGTCTGGCACCAGTATGTCATCCGCCTCACGGAAGAGTTCCCGATGAACCGGGCGGAGTTCATGGATTACCTCAAGGCAAAAGGGATCGGGAGCGCGATCCATTACCCGATTCCCATGCACCGCCAGCCCCTGTATGCACCTGTACCTGACCCCGATCCCTGCCCGGTCTCCTCCCGCCTCGCAACTTCCGTCATGAGCCTGCCGGTCCATCCCCTGCTTGACCAGAAAGAGCTTGACTATATCTGTGATACGATCAACCGGGTACGATAACATGGATGTCGGCATCATCGGCATAGGGACCATGGGGAAGAACCACGTCCGCGTGTATTCCGAGCTGAAGAGCGTGGATTCTGTCGGGGTTTATGACCTGAATACCGGGGCAGCCAGAGAGATCGGGCAGCAGCATGGCGCGGAAGTCTACACTACGATTGACGAGCTGCTTGCCCATGCCGATGCAGTCAGTGTCTGCGTGCCGACCCCCTTTCACGCCGCAGTAGTCCGCCAGGTATTTGCAGCAAAAAGATCTGTCCTTATAGAAAAACCGATCTGCCCGACGGCACGGGAAGCGCAGGCGCTTATGCAGGAAGCCCCCCCCGGGATCACGATCGGCGTCGGACATATCGAGCGGTTCAACCCGATCGTAGCCGAGATCAGGAAGATCATGGGCACACCGGTCTATGTCGAGATGAAGAGGCACAACCCTGCCTCGGCACGGGTGACAGGAAGCACTGTGGTTGAAGATCTCATGATCCATGACATCGACATCCTCATCAGCCTCTGTGGCATGCCATCGGATATCCACAGTGCCGGCAGCCATGACGTTTGCAGCGTGCTGATGAAGTGCGGGAAGATCCCGGTCTCCCTGTCCGCGAGCAGGAAGTCCTCCAAGAAGATCCGTATGATCTACATCGAAGAGGAAGAGTTTACCATCGAGGGTGATTTCATGACCCAGGAGATCACAATCTACCGGAAACCGGGGCAATACCGGTTCGAGGCGGAGCGGTACGTGCAGGAGAATATCATCGAGAAGGTGATGGTGAACAAACTGGAACCCCTGAAACGCGAACTTTCAACCTTCATCGAGTGCGTGAGCGGGGGCACCCCCTTCCCGATCACACCGGACCAGGCGATCAGTAACCTGCAGATCTGCGAAACAATCCTTGCCGGTCTCTGACCGGACAGCAGACCGGATACGGACCAGACCTGCATAACGGAGCAATGAGATGCTTTCAGATGAGTTAAAAAAGAGAGGGCCGATCAGGAAGATCGGTGTCATTGGCATGGGATATGTCGGCATCCCGGCAGCGGCACTGTTTGCGGATTCGCCCGTATTTGAGAACGTATTCGGTTTCCAGCGCGATTCCCCTTCGTCAGGCTATAAGATCGCGATGCTCAACCGGGGCGAGAGCCCGCTGAAAGGCGAGGAACCGGGCCTCGAAGAACTCCTGCAGAAAGTGACTGCTGCGAAAAAATTCTCCTGCACCTCTGATTTTTCACGGATCCGTGAGCTTGATGCTGTAACCCTTTCCATCCAGACACCGTTCCTGAACAAGGAAGACCTGCTCCCGGACTTCTCGGCGCTCATGGAGGGCATCCGGCACGTGGGAAAGAACCTCTCCCCGGGCATGCTCGTTGTGCTCGAATCTACGATCACGCCGGGGACCACTACAGGCATTGCCCGTGAGGCCCTTGAATCTGAGTCGGGGCTCGAGGCCGGCACGGACTTCGCACTTGCCCATGCCCCGGAGCGGGTGATGGTAGGCCGGCTGCTGCGCAATATCCGGGAGCACGACCGGATCGTCGGGGGTATTGATGAGACAAGTACCCGGCGGGCATCTGAATTATACTCGCCTGTTCTCACGACGGGCAAGGTAATCCCGATGACTGCGACAGCGGCAGAGGTCACCAAGACCGCCGAGAACACTTTCCGCGACCTCCAGATCGCCGCGATCAACGAGCTCGCCCTCTACTGCGAGGCGATGGGCATCAATGTCTACGATGTCAGGACAGGCATCGACAGTCTCAAGGGTGAGGGGATCACCCGGGCAATGCTTTGGCCTGGCGCCGGTGTCGGCGGCCATTGCCTGACCAAGGACACCTACCACCTCGAGCGGGGCGTGCAGGTGCTGGGCAGAGGAACACTTGATTACCTTAAGGGAGAGCCCTCCCTCTACGTGCTCGCCCGGCACATCAACGACTTCATGCCCACCCACATGTTCAGGCTGACGCTCGACGCCCTGAAACGGGCCGGGCGAAAACCGAAGGGGGCAAAGATTGCCCTTCTCGGGTGGTCGTTTCTCTCGAACTCCGATGATACGCGGAACACGCCCTCGGAGCCGTACCGAGATGCCCTGATAGCGGAAGGGGCGCAGGTGGCGGTGCACGACCCGTATGTGGCCGAGTATCCCGGTGTTCCCATTGTTCCCTTTATTGAAGATGCCGTAAAGGAAGCCGATGCGATCGTGATCTTTGCCGGCCATCACCAGTATAAGAACCTGGATGCACCGTACCTCAGAAATCTCACCGGGAAGAGGCACCCGGTGATCGTTGACGGGCGGAATATGCTCGATCCGGATACGTATATCGGGCTTGGGTTCATCTACAAGGGAATCGGGCGCGGGGATAAGAACGGACATGCGGTTGTGGACTGACCACATATTTTTTCCTCTCTCTGCAATATGCCGGCTCGCAGGACCTCTTCTGGTCTCTCTGCCATATCCTTCCTGCATTACTTACGCTAATTCCGGCACGCTGTCCGACCACATCTCCACCCGTTTCCGTATGGCGTCGTCCGTATAGGACGAGACTGTGATCCGGTCACGGGCGAGACTGAGGAAATAGAGTTCCCCGCCTCCATCATGACATTTCAGGGTAACAGAGAAGAGATCGGCATCTTTGAGGTGTACGAGTCTCCCTCTATGGGAGGCGATGTTGGCCAGGTTCGAGATCATGGACGCGACACCGGTCTCGTATCCTTCGACTGAGTCGTACACTTCCGAGCCGGTACCCGCCTGTTTCCCGTTCACGTCAAGGTAGACGAATTTCGCTGTATACCGCTCGCGCACTGGCATGACGGGCTGGAAGACTCTCTTCCGGGCAAAGTACGAGGTCACCCGAGCGGGTTTTTGCTGCGGAGCGCCCGGACGACTGCGGAGAATGCCCCGATGTCCGGGAACGGGTATTTTAGCAAGTGCGTTGCGCTCTTTGTTCCGGGTTTCTGGCGGAAACGGGTCATGGTACTGGAGTTCCCCTGAGAATCCTATTCCGGCCGGTGAAATTTCACGGGCCACAGGGTGCCTGAGAAGGAGAATGAACGGGATGGATAAATCCTTGGTGGTCGTGCGGAGGGGAAGTGAGGGGGGGTCGCGTGGGTACAACATGCCGGACGATCCATTGCCCGGGAACCGGCAGGTTGTGCCTCCTGCGGCCGTATCCTTCGTCGGTGAATGGTAAGTTTCCGGAGGGTTTTCTGACCGCGTGATCCAACGGGCCTGGGCGCTGGAAATATGTTTGTACCCATGCGACCCCCCCAAACCCTCTCCGGATTTTTCGGAAAAATACGGAAATTTCACGTCAGTGATGTATCTGAATATGAAGGAATGTGGTTGAGGGGGGTCACGTGGGTACAAAGTGATCGCTAGGGAGTGGGGTCGAACCACCGGCAACTTCGAAATGATCTAGAGCGAGGGTTGCCGCCGCCCCCGCGGGGGCGCTCCAGCGGCGGCTCAATGACTTTTTCCGGGTTGCGTGCAGGTAATGAGTAGCGCAAAACCCGACGAGGCGTTTTGCGCGTAGGGCTATCGCAATCATCCGAAAACCCCAATTACTTATGGCAACATGAGAATGCGACAATTAAATAAAACCAGATCGCAATATCACATTAATATCACACTTGAGGGCTCGGCATGATTTCCCATTTGAAAATTGAGCATTTTAAATCAATTGAATCACTGGATATTGATTGCAACCAAATCAATATTTTTATTGGCGAGCCCAATACCGGAAAATCAAATATTCTTGAAGCGCTGGCACTTTTTACTTTTATGGATCAAATGTCGGCCACTCCCTTGTCGTCATATATCCGCTTTAAAGACCTCTCAAACCTGTTCACCGATGGGATCTTGGATCGTAATGTTATCCTCGAGATTAGGAAGCAGGATCTCAATAAGCCGATGGTATCTAATGCATTTGGTGAAGGAAAATATGAAGAAAGTATCGAAAAAATTACAATTAAACCCGAATCCGAATCCTATAAACTGACAGACCAGGTAAAAGACAATTCCAACTTTGTGAATAAATGGGATATGACTTTTGATTTTTCCGGAAATTCTCGTGGTGGTGGCGGCATTTTAGACTATCATTCTGGTATAAAATATTACATTTATAAGGAATTTTCAGAATACATTGATCTTACTTCGGACGCACTAAAACCTCCCTTC
>NZ_JBAVIG010000026.1:0-4128 GCF_049686655.1 Methanoregula sp. | reverse complement strand
GTCTATCCCAAAAATGACCAAAACGGAGCCTTTTACGGGCCCGGTTTGGCGCCCTCCTAAAAAGTGGGGGATCCCGACGAAGAATCTCCCGATATGGTGTCCGGTGAAGTCCCTTGGGAGTGACAATGTTCCATTTCGGAACAAAAGTTTATAGCCGGGGGAAGCCACTCCGGATTTTTTTCACATCCTATTTTTATTCGATTTATTTTCACCAGGCACCAATACAAATCTCGAGGGGGGGGATTGAAAAAATGTGTTACACATGTGTAACACCAATTCATACGTCTATTTTTCCATATTTCTTTAATGTACAATCTCGTGAGTTTTGTTACTCGGGGGAGCGTGAGGAGACAAGTACTCAAAGGTCTTCTCAGGCCGCAAACTCCCACAGAACTTGCGAAGACATACGGTATTGCCCGCTCAGCAGTGAGCCGGGCCGTTCTTGCTTTGGAAAAAGTGTGGCTCGCGGAATGCCTGACACCGGATGAAAAGATGGACCGGTAAAATGATTCATTTGAAAAAAATTATATCAGCACGGCATGGCAGAGCCGGGAACGTACCGGCGTACATCAACCTGTGCCCCGCTCTTTGCCATGCGTTCTGCGATAGTAAGAATCTCGTGGGCAACATGCTCGTCCACATAATCCTCCCCACAGTTCGTGCAGATCTGGGCAGGAACATCTTTCACGACAAGGGTCATCCCGTCACGGTCAAACGTGACCGTGGTCGTGCCCTCTTTGGTTTCGCCGTGTTTACAGATTACGCATTTCATGATCTCCTCCGCGTAAAATTATCAGACCATGAATCCGGGTCTGGTTCGTATGCTGTGATAACAATTGCTTCACGATCTACATTATTGTATGCCATTACCACGTGGAGCGGGCGACTGTTCACCATTCCCGAGATAAGAAAACTGGGATAGGGAACATCATCAGGATATTCCTCTATAATAGTTCCAAGTCCGAGCAGTTCACGAATATCGGAATCTGATATTCTCCGCTGGAACATCTGGCGTAATGCATGGATGCGGAATGTCAGCTTAAGGTATACCGGATATTTTTTCTCGCTCATTTTTCTGCACCTCGCATCAGGTTCCCCTTATTTTAAACCGGATGTTCAGCTTTTTATAATGTGGTACCGGGGTGTGAAAATAATCCGGAATTTATCTTCAGGGGATTACCTGCTACATCGCACTCCGGGTTCCGCCTTCGCGATTTTCACCCCGCCTCGTCGGCCTCTCGATCTCCCGGTGTCGTGCCCCTCGCCCCACCGGCCCAGGCCACAGCCCCGGCGCTGCAACCGTACCGGAATTTTACACCTTTACCAGCCGGTACAGCTCCGCAATTGCTGAGAACGTTCTGAATCCCTTGTCCGTGATGATATAATCCCCGCGCTCATGCCGCTGGAGGATCATGCCGGCATCCGTCAGTTTCCGGATATGGAAGAGCAGGTTGCCGCCCCGGAGCCCGGTCAGCTGGGAGATATCCGAAAATGTTCTCGTGCCGGTGGAAAGTGACCTGAGGATCTGGAACCGCGGGAGGCTCGCCACGGGTTCGAGCAGATCCTTCACTACCGCATCATCGGGGACAGAATCTATATCTCCGATAGTCCCGCCCGCCTCACGGTACATTCCCAGCGTCCGCATCAGACCTACCTGATTCTCGAAGAGCCGGCCAAGCTCGTTGAAGCAGGTGGGACACTCCTCTTTCTTTGCCCGCTTCCTTAATGCCGTCATCTTCTCGCGATAGGATTTGATCAGGTCTTCCGAGACCGTACCCTCGGTAATGTGCCGGGTGGAGTTTCCCAGGAATTCCGTGAAGACCCCGTAACAGGTTGTCCTCATGGGGCAGCCCTCCGCCATCCGGGCGGAGAGATCGGCTTTGGCAGTACCGAGTTGCTGGTCCGCACATGCCCCGGCGTACTCTTTCCTGATCCCTCCAAGTACTGTATCCACGTGCTGCTGATTCGCCCGCTCAACGAACCGCTGCAGGTCCGTGCGGAGCCCGGAGATCTCCGCCTTCAGTTCGCGGATCTCGTTCAGTGTCCCTGCCGGTGCTCCCATATTCTCCTCTCTTTATCGTGCCTGATTATGATGAAGCGGGTCATTTTTCTGTATCGGGATTATTTTGTATATTTTTCTAACGCTCATGTATATATTCATAACTTAACAAAGATTATCCGGTTACTATGGTGAAACTCACTGCAGAGATGAAAGAAGCGTTTGGCAAGATGAAGATATTTCCGGTAGCGACTGCATCGAAAGACGGTACGCCAAACGTGGTCCCCATCGGGGTTGTCGAACTTATCAGCGACGACACAATCTGGATCACGGACAACTTCATGCACAAGTCGCTGGAGAACCTTGCGGCAAACCCGAAGATCGCGCTCTATATCTGGGGTCCGGAGATCAAGGGCTGTTTCCAGATCAAGGGGCAGGCGTCGGTAAAAACGAGTGGCAAGGACTTCGATGCGATGAAGGCAAAGATCAACGCAAAGAACCCGGCCATGCCTGCACGTTCCCTTATTATCATGAAGATCACCGAGGTCTTCGAGTGCCAGCCGGGCCCGAAAGCCGGCAGTAAAATCCTTTAACCTTTTTCACGTTCCGGTTAGTGAATACCCGGTACCGGATCCTGGTGATGGGAAAAGTTTCGCCCGTCCTCCCGGAACAATCCTGGTACCAGGTACCTGGTCTCCCGGCGTCCCGGGAAATATCAGACCTGCACATCCCGTAATAAAATAATGGAGAACGTATGGCATCAACCGATCTGAGTATATTATTGCCGGAGATGGCAAAGAACCTCGGCGCTGACCTTGCCGGTATCGCAACCCTTGCGACCCTTGCCGGCGGTCCCCCGTCCGCTGACCTTACCTACGTTCTGCCGACCGCGAAGTCCGCGATCTGTTTTGCGATTGCACTGGACCCGGAGAAGATCGAACGCTACTTGAAGAAAGAGAATCACGAGGCGCACAATCTCAATAAAATCCGGGCAACTACCCTTGCGAACGGTATCACCCTTGAAATGTCAAATTTTCTCAACCAGCTGGGGTACAAATCCGTCCCCGTCTGCTCGAATTTCCAGTACCGCAATGAAGGGGATACGAAGTATTCCGACCGTAAACTCCTCATCTCGCACCGGTATCTCGCGGTTAGATCCGGCATCGGGTGGTTCGGCTGGTCGGGGCATGTGATCACCCGTGACTACGGTTCTGCAATTATCTTCGGTTCAGTAGTTACCGAAGCGGAACTTACTCCTACGGAACCGCTCCCGGAATCGGAAAATTACTGCAACGGGTGCCGGCTCTGCCGTGCGGTCTGCCCGTCGGGATTTATTTCTCCCGATGAGATCACAACGGTCCGGCTGGGAGATAGGGAATTCTCCTATGCAAAACGGGGATTGTATATGCGGTGCGGGTATGTTTGCGGGGGGATCGCAGGACTGGACAGGTCAGGGAAATGGTCGAACTGGTCGGCTTCCCGGTACCCGATTCCTGATGATGATAAAGATCTGCCCCGCGCAATGGAGCAGGCTATGCCGGCCTACCAGAAGCGGACCCTCAACGATCACCTCTTTTACATCTCTTTCAGGCCCGGGTATTCCCTGGATTATTCCTGTTCCCACTGCCAGCTGGTCTGCCACCCGGATCCGGAAGTAAGAAAGCAACGGTTCAGAATGGTAATGGACAGTGGCGTAATTGTCCAGGATGCTGACGGATCCTATCATGCAGTATCTCCGGAGGAGGCAAAAAAGCGGCTTGTTGCAATGGAACCGGACCGGCGGTATTTGTATGAGCCGGACAATTTCTCGGAACAATAATATCATACTCTTTTCCCGATTTTCTGCAACCGTAGAATTGTGTTTTTCGGATAATTCTGCCCATTGATCTTCACTTCGCCTCGTCGGCCCCGCAAATCTCCCGGGCCGTGCCCCACGCGATCCCCGGCCCGGGCCACAGCCCCGGCGCCGGCGGGGATGCGGTGTCGCCCGCTCCTAGTGAGCCGGTCCATCCGGGCATTGGAGAAAGTGAGGTCGTGGAGTGCCTGACATCTTATGAAAAGATGGACCGGTATTGCCGGACGACCGTGACCGGGAAGAATATTCCCGGGATTATTGAAGGAAAAGGGAA
>NZ_JBAVIG010000025.1:0-3742 GCF_049686655.1 Methanoregula sp. | reverse complement strand
CTGTAATGGATATCCGTCATCTTTTCAGATCCGCGAAACACGCGTCTCACAGTTCCGCCGGGATAATAATCCTGATAAAGATCGGCACCAAACGTCTACAAAGAACCAGGAGATCCTGTTGGATGATCCCGGGGCCCTGTGCCCGGAACGGGATCGCCAGGCGGTTATACCATGCTACTCAAAGACTTCCTTGTCGATGCAGGAACGGACAAAAACTTAACTGAACTCATTCTCTTCTTCAGCGAGCAGGCCCGGCATGTCAAACGGGGTTTCTTCTGTACCATCCCCAAGACACCGGCAGAAGAGATTACGCGCAACCAGTTCGGCGAAGAGCAGATGGCGCTCGACAAGTATGCCGACGAGATCTTCATCTCCGGCCTGAAGAAGACCCGGCTCGTCCGCTACATCGCCACGGAGGAACAGGACCAGATCATCGAAGTTGATAACCCGAAGAACAAGTTCGGGGTTGTCATCGATCCGCTTGACGGGTCATCGCTGATTGACGTGAACCTGTGCGTGGGTTCCATTATCGGTATCTACCCCGGTCATGTCCTGGAAAAGGGGGTAACCATGGCTGCCGCCCTCTACATCCTTTACGGGCCGCTTACCACCCTGACGTTCACCACGGGAAAAGGCGTGCACGAGTTTGTGATGAACGATGCCGGTGAATTCGTGCTCAGGCACAAGGACCTCCGGATCCCTGACGGGAAGATCTACGCGCCCGGCGCTCTCAGGAAGGACTATTTCCCGGCCCATGCCCGGTGGATCGATGCCCTGGAGACTGCCGGATACAAGCTCCGGTTCAGCGGCTGTTTTGTCGGGGACGTGCACCAGATCCTCCACAAGGGTGGTGTATTTGCCTACCCCGGCTTCAAGGGGAAAGAGAAGGGAAAACTGCGCCTCCTGTACGAAGCAAATCCCATGGGGATGATCATCTACCAGGCCGGCGGGGCGGTCAGCAACGGCAGGGACGATATTCTTGCAATCAAACCGGAGGCGATCGGCCAGACCACCCCGGTTTACGTGGGTGGCAGGAAAGAGATCGCGCTCATTGAAACGTTAATGACTGAAGGGTGAACATTAGAGTAGTGATCAGGATATGAAACAGAACGATTATGGTCCCATTCCCGGATCCACGATACTTAAGGGCATTGCCGGCCACAAGGCCATCGTGATGGCGGCAAACGTCCGGATTACCACGGTTGCAGAGGGCATATTCAGGGCCGCAAAGGATACCGACTCTGCGGTCTTTATGGAGCTTGCACGATCCGAATCCGATCTCCTCGGGGGATACACGGGTTTAAAACCCCAGGACTTCTCGGAACGGATGCGGAACGCAGCAGAGGCGGTACAGTTCGATGTCTGGGCGCTCCATGCAGATCATATCTCCATCAAGAAAGGGGATGCAAAGGAAGTTGAAGGGACAAAAGAGCTGATCGATGCCCAGATCAAGGCAGGGTATACCTCTTTTGCGATTGATGCTTCGCATCTCTTCGATTTCGAGGGCAGGAACGTGAGGGAAGAACTGGCTGAGAATATCCGTGTCACGTCCGATCTCGCCCGGTATATCAAAAGCAGGATGAACGGGAAGGAGTTCGGGCTCGAAGTGGAAGTCGGTGAGATCGGGAGAAAAGATGGTCAGGGGCTCATTCTTACCCGGCCCGAGGAAGCCGTGGAATTCATCCGTGCCCTCAACGAGAACGATGTCTTCCCGGACGTGCTCGCGATAGCGAACGGGTCCTCCCACGGTCATTCCTACGACGCGAATGGCAACGTGGTCGAGCAGCTCTCGATTGACATCCCCCAGACGAAAACGATCGCAAAGGCCCTGCGGGACGCCAGGCTCAAGGTCGGGATCGCCCAGCACGGGATCACCGGGACGCCCCGTGACCTGATCAACCTGCATTTCCCGAAGGGGGACATCATCAAGGGTAATGTCGGGACATTCTGGCAGGACGTGGTCTTCGATACCCTGAAAGTGTATGAACCTGCCCTCTACAAGGACATCCAGAACTGGACGCTCGATAAATACCGGCCCCTCAATCCCGGCAGGCAGGACCGCCAGGTATTCGACGGGAACTGCAAGTTTGCCATCAAAGAGTTTTTCCGGGATATCTATGCCGTGGACCAGGAGACCGAGAAAGCGATCAGGGCAATGGCATATGCCCAGAGCCTTGTCTTCTTCCGGGCATTCGGCTCCTATGGGACTGCATCACTGATCCGGAAGCCCAAAAAATAATCCCCTTTTTTTACACAAGCTTTTTGCGTCCCGAAGAGATTTCAATAGAGTGAACTCTCATGCCAAAGACCACGATCTCCGTGATTAAGGCGGATGTGGGAAGTTACCCGGGGCACTCCCGTACCCATCCGAAGCTCCTCGAGAGAGCCCAGAAACTTCTCAAAGAGCAGGAAGGTAAGCTCCTGATCGACTCGTTCGTCACCCACTGCGGCGACGATCTCGAACTGATCATGACCCATTCCCATGGCATGGACAACAAGGAGGTCCACAAGCTTGCATGGGACATATTCATGGACTGCACAAAGATCGCAAAGAGCATGAAGCTCTACGGTGCAGGGCAGGACATGCTTGCCGATGCCTTCTCCGGCAACATCAGGGGGCTGGGACCCGGTGTTGCGGAGATGGAATTCGAGGAGCGGGGGTCGGACCCGGTCCTCGTCTTCATGGCCGACAAGACCGGGCCCGGCGCATGGAACTTCTTCCTGTACAAGATCTTTGCCGATCCCTTCAACACCTCCGGCCTCGTCATCGACCCGGGTATGCACGAGGGGTTCATCTTCGAAGTATACGATGTACAGGAGAAACGGAAGATCCAGTTCCGGACGCCGGAAGAGACCTATTCCCTGCTCTCCTGTATCGGGACCTGCTCCCGGTACGTTGTCAAGTCTGTCCGGAGAAAGGACGGCATGATCGCAGCCTCGACCAGCACCGAGACGATGAACCTGGTCGCGGGCCGGTATGTGGGCAAGGACGATCCGGTCATGATCGTCCGGGCCCAGAGCGGCCTCCCCTCAGTCGGGGAAGTTCTCGAACCGTTCTGCACGCCGATCATCGTGGCCGGCTGGATGCGGGGATCCCACAACGGACCCCTCATGCCGGTGGCGGTCTATGAAGCGAACTGTACCCGGTTCGACGGACCGCCCCGGGTGATCTGCCTCGGGTTCCAGATCAACAACGGGGAACTGGTCGGGCCTGCCGACATGTTCGATGACCCGGCATTTGACCGGGTCAGGAGCCGGTGCAACGAGCTTGCGGATTTTGTGCGGGACCAGGGACCGTTCGAACCCCACCGGCTCCCGCCCGGCGAGATGGAATATACCGCCCTGCCGGGGATTGAGAAGAAGTTTGGGAAGCGATGGGAAGAGATCCCGGAATAATTTTTTCTGCTCTGGAGAAATCATTTTTTTTCGAAAGAGACGATGCCCCCCAAAAGGGAATTGCTATGGAGACCTCCCGGATGATGAGATTGGCTGCATTAGTGTGTAGCGGATTGAGCTGGTCGCATTCCCGGCCGGGGGGTTGCCGCCGAACCCCCTCCCTTCCGGAAAAAATCCGGTCGAACCCCCTTCCCTTGTCGGGGGGTGGTAGCCGGCTGGCCCCCCACTCCCCCCTATGAGCAAACTTTAATTATCTTACATCCCAAATTAGGGCAGATGGTTAACGGAATTGTTTTGCCGATAAAAAAAGTGTTTGCTCTCGTAGATTCCAAGATATCTGTAGAGA
>NZ_JBAVIG010000024.1:0-75629 GCF_049686655.1 Methanoregula sp. | reverse complement strand
CCCCCATGCTGACCACCTAAGATTTATCGGACCCAACCGTTCTGCTTAAGCACATGCCGGATTTCGGGGTCAAACCGGGAACAAAGAGTGCATACCGCAGGCTGAAAAGCCGGTTCTGTCAAGTCTTCGGAAGTTGATAGATCCATCTCTGACGTAGATTCAATTCAAACTCCCGAAGACCTGACAGAACCTAGATTTCTATATGACCAATATTTCAGGTTGTCAAAATTTTTCCGACTTCCAAATGCATCAAAGGTCTTCTTTAGTTCGGTCTTAAGATAGCGGAACCTGATCATTCAACAGAACCCATTCACCCGATTTGGTTCTTTCCTTTATTTTTAAAAAATTCACAGTTAATCGTGTATTCCCATCACGTCACACGCCAAATCCCCTTATGAACATCGGAAAGGTGTACGTTCAATAAAAAAATACTGAGCCAATCCCCATAGACCAGTCCTGGAAAACAGATCTACGACCCGTCGTACCTGAGGTCGAACTTTTCGTTGAGCACGTGCTCTTTCACGATCGTGCCGTCCGTTACCACGACTTCCGGCCAGAGCCGGGTCTTGGAATGGACCACGACCCGGTCCCGCAGGACAACCCGGGGGCCGATCACGGTATCGTTCTCGATACTGCAGTGCTCCCCGATGTGGGTGTCGTTGTCCATGATACTGCCGGAGATCGTGCTGTGGGAGCCGACGGTGACCCGGTTATAGAGCGAAGAGGAGAAGATCTTCACATTGTTCCGGATGGTGCATTTCTCCCCGATGCTCGTGTAGGGGCCGATCAGGACATTATCCCCGATGGTGGTGCCGTTGCCGATCGCCACCGGCCCGATCACCTTGGTATTCTTGCCAAGGGTGATTGAACCGCCCAGCTGGACCGGCCCCTGGACCTGCGCCCCGTGGATGGAGAGGTCGCCGATGATATCCGTAAATTCGATGTCCTGCAGTTTCCAGCGTTCCGCCTGCCGGAGGGAATGCGGGCTGCCGACATCCGTCCAGTTGCCCCGTGCGAGCCAGCCTTTCAGTACATGGCCCTCGCCCATCAGTTTCGGGAAGAGATCGCGGGCAAAATCATACTTGACCCCGGCGGGGATGTGATCGAAGATCTCCGGGCTGCAGACGTACATCCCGGTACTTGCGAGGTTGGAGAAGATCTCGCCGGGCGCAGGTTTTTCCTTGAACCGCTTGATCTCGTAACTGACGTCGATCTCCGCAATACCGTACTCGCCCGGGTCGTCAATCGAGATCAGGCCGATACTCACGCAGGCCTTCTCTTTCTGGTGTGCCCGGTAGAACTCCAGCACGTTTAAGTCGGTGACATGGTCTCCACCTACGATCAGGAAGTCCTGGCCGTCGAGATACTCCTGTGCGTTCTTGACACTGCCGGCCGTGCCGAGCTTTTGTTCCTCGTGGACATAGGTGATCTCGGCGCCGAAGAGGGAGCCGTCGCCAAGGGCTTCCTCGATGGATTTGCCCATGTAGCCAAGCGTGAGCACGACCTCCCGGAACCCCATCGTGGTCAGGTGTGCGACCAGGTGCTGGATCGAGGGGCGGTTGACAATCGGTATACAGGGCTTGGGCCGTTCGAACGTGAGGGGGCGGAGACGGGTGCCTTCCCCCCCGCACATGATACACACCTTCATACAACAGTTTTCGTGTCGTTATGGCTTAATGATAGTGTTCTCCAGAGTCCTGCCGCCTGCCCCGGGTTTATATGATCCCGGGTGGAATGAGATGGATCAGGAATACGCTATGGCTGACGAGGAGTACCGGATTTTACCGGTCACGAAGGGCAAGGTGCAGTGCCTGCCGGAGAAGAAGGAACCGACTGAGAACTGCGGGTTCTGCATCCATTGCCGGGAATTCGAAGTGGGCGGGAAGTTTGTCAAGTCCCCCTCGCTTGCCTACTGCACGAAGTGCCGGGTCACGGAGCGGGTGGATTTTGCGAAGGCCACTGCGGTGAAGTGTGCGGACCGGCAGGGCGAGGGATTCCACAGTATTACGAATATTATCAGCTGAACTTTTTTGACGGGAGGGGCGGGAAATGGTATCCCCTCCCGGTTTCATGGATGGACGGCCATGGATCCGGACCTCTGAGCCGTACTATACCGGGAAATTATTTTCCTTCCCTCACCAGCCGCACAATCCTCTCCATATCCACATGCTCCTCAAACAGGTCCGCCAGCGTCTCGTACGGGTCGGCACAATCAGAAGAAACGGGATTGAACGCAAGCCCCTTCTTCCCGTACAGGTACGCAAGCAGCGCATTCGCTGCTGACGGGTTTAAGAAAAGCCCGTGCATATACGTCCCGAACACGAGCCCGTCACTGCTCGCCCGGCCGTCACCAACGAGCGCCTCCCGGTCCATCCCCCCATCCGTGACACCCATGTGGATCTCGTACCCGGTCACCTCGCCCATGGCCGAAAGGATGGGCTGGACGTCAGCGGCCTGCCGGGTCACCTGGGTCGTGTTCTTATCGTACGAGGTGAAGTGCGTGACGCATCCAAGGAGCCCGAGCCCTTCGTAGGTGCCAGCCGCCGACTCGAACCCGGCATCGATCAGGGTCTTCCCGAGCATCTGGTATCCCCCGCAGATCCCGATCACCGGCACGCCAGCTTCCCGGACCCGGTACAGCTCCTTATCGGTCCCGGCCTCCCTGAGCACCTGCAGGTCTTCGATCGTATTCTTTGTCCCGGGGATGATGACGCAGTCATATTCCAAGAGGGAGGCGCCCGGCGCGACATAGTCGACCGAAGCATGCTGCTCGAGCAGCTCGAAATCGGTAAAGTTCGAGATCCGGGGGAGGCGGATCACCGCGATCCGGACACCGGCCGTACCGGACTTCTTGTCCCCGATCGAGAGCGAGTCCTCGCTTGGCAGCGGCAGGGAGAAGTACGGCACAACGCCGAGCACCGGCACCCCGCAGATCTCTTCGATCTTCTTTACGCCCGGGGCGAAGATCGCCGGGTCGCCCCGGAACTTGTTGATGATGATCCCCTTCACGAGCGGCCGGATATCCCTGGGCAACAGCTCGATCGTGCCGTACAGCTGGGCAAAGACCCCGCCCCGCTCGATGTCGGCAACGAGGATGAGCGGGATCCCGAGTTTCCGGGCGAGCAGGGTGTTGGCAATATCCCGGTCGTACAGGTTCAGTTCCGCAGCCCCGCCTGCTCCCTCCACCACCACCTGCCCGTATTCGGACAACAGCCGGTGATAGGACACAAGCGCTTTTTCAAGGAGCACGGGTGTCTCCAGGTAGTACTCCCGTATGGGCACGTCCTTGTAGGGCCGGCCGTTCAGTACTACCTGCGAGACGCAGTCCCCCTTGGGCTTGAGCAGGACCGGGTTCATGTCCGTGTGGGGGACCACGTTTGCGGCAAACGCCTGCATCGCCTGAGCCATCCCGATCTCTCCTCCCTCTGGTGTGACATACGAGTTCAGGCTCATGTTCTGGGACTTGAACGGCGCAACAGGGATCCCGCGGCGGACAAGGCACCGGCAGATCGCAGCGACCGTGACACTCTTGCCTACATGGGATGAGGTCCCCACAACAAACAGCGACATTTCCGTTCGTACAGTTGTATGCAGGGATCATAAAAACCGATCCTTTCCGGCCGCCCGGTCCGGCAGATCTCTTCCGGAATATCAAAATCAAGCAAAATTACGCGTATTCCGTTCCTTTTCCTGCCCGGAACAGGTTTTTTCGTGCCCGATACGCCGGAATTTACCCGCGCAATGCCAAGTAATAAATAAAGAGAAACGTAAAAATAGTGCTAATGATTGGTGGGATTTGCCCGACGTGTGGACTTCCAAAGGAGTTATGCATCTGTGAGGAGGTTGCTAAGGAACAGCAGAGGATCAATGTTAAGGTTAATAAACGCCGGTACGGTAAGGAAGTCACCGTAATCGAAGGCCTTGATCCTACTGATATCGATCTCGAAGACCTCTCAAAATACATGAAAGGTAAACTCGCCTGTGGCGGGACGGTCAAGGGAAATTCCATAGAACTGCAGGGTAACCACCGGGACCGGGTCAAGGAACTCCTCTCCCTCAAGGGTTACAGCACGGAAAATATTTCCTGATTTTTTTGTTTTATCCTGAAAATTCTTGTTTTGAAACAGTTATTACAAGATTATAGTACCAGAGAGGAGGAGACAGTGCCTGTCCCCCTTACGGCCCCTTCGCGTTACGATGCTTCATGTCTTACCTGTCTGGGGTTTATCAGACTGGAGGGGTTGTCTAAAGGCTATGAGGATGAAACCCCCGGGAGCGTTACTATTTTTTTTTTAGAATTACTACAGAACGGTCCTTTGCATATGCGGGTGCCTGACACGACCGCACACCCTGATTCGGACGGACGATAAAGAGCCGGGCCTTGTAAAAAAGGGAGATCAGATGAAGAACCGGAACGTGACCCATGCGATCAGGAGCATGAGCGCAGAATACTTCAGGCCGGCAATAAACCGTCCTTCGCCCATCTGGCCGGCCACGAGACCCGAGAAGAACCCCTGCAGCATGGCCGCATGGGAGAAGAGGCGCTTATAGACGAATATATCGATCTTCCCCATGAACCCGTGAGCTGCAGCGCCTGACGCTGAAGCAGCCGCTCCTGCAGTTGCCATGGTGGTCAGGAACGACGAGACAAGGATTGCAATAACGAAAAGGAAGACGGCAAACGAGACGAGCACGATGATCACGTAGATCAGCATGCTGTTGGACCGTTCCTGCTGCAGGTTCACTACTTCAAAAGTATCTTTTGCCGCGGCCCGCAGCACTTCGCTGACGTCTCCCCCGGCTTTGCTGGCCTTTGCGATCAGGTCCACGCTCCGGTCTGCAAGCGACGTGCCAAGACTTTTCCCGAACCGGTACAGGGCCTCGACGAACCCGACACCCCAGGACATCTCGTTGTCCAGCTTCCGGATATGGGGGGTGAGGGTCCCGTACTCCGCCGCCGCAACAAGGTGGACGGCAGTCGGGAGGGTCATACCGGAGTCGTTCATACCGGCGAGGTCACGGAAAAAGTTGGGCAGCGCATTTTCCAGATTCTTGACCCTGAACTGTTCTTTAAGGTCCAGGAGAGCAAGAGGCACAATGGCAATCAGCACTGCAAAGACAGCAAAGTCATCCAACGTCGTAGTGGTGAAAATGAAACTGATGCCACCGGTGGATCTGAACAGGAAAATAAAACCTCCCATAAAGAACAGGAACGCTACGGGAACGCAGACGATAAGGATGTTTTCAGGGCGTTCGGTCAGGACCTGGAGGGGGTGCCTGAGAAACTTCCCGATGCCTTCCCGGCTCTGGCGCTCCTGCTCCAGCCGGGCAGTGATCTGGTTAATCTCACCTTCTACTGAGGCAAGTTCGGGAGTCCTGATGGTGCCGGGACTCTTTTGGTCCTTGCCTGACTGGTTGAAGATATCAGTAAATCCCATATCAGGACTCCGGTGTCATGGAACTGATCATGATCACGAATGCGATGCTGCCAAGGGGAATCATGATGTACGTGATGGCATAGAGAAAAATGGGGTGGTTATCTCCTGACAGGACCGACATGATCGACTGCAGGATGATCAGGAACAGTGTCCCCGCAACCATCGCCGTCACATACGATTCAGAAATAAGCCCGAGAGTCTCCAGGAAGAGCTTCTGTGTCTGCCGGTTTTCCAGGGAATACTGGTCGGCCTTGGTCCGGAAATAATCGGTAAGGTTGCCGCCACTCGAAATACTGGCCATGGCACCCTGCAGGAATTCCTTCATCCGTTTGCTCGGGGTGCTTGAGGACACCAGGCGCAGGGCATCGATCAGGTCCCGCCCGAAAATATCGATCTCCCGGGCAACGTACCTGGCCTCAACCGAACTTTCCCCGTAAATAGGACTGTCACCCAGGAGCCGGAACACTTCGGCCGGGGTGATCCCGGCAGTGGACATCGAGGTGACATAGTTGATGGCATAGGGCAGGGTGGCATCGATATTCCTGCGCCGGTTCCCTGCTTCGAGACTGGGGTACATGATGAATGCCACATACGTCAGCCCGCCAAAGACCAGCAGGGAGAAGATGGTTACCGCGATGGTACCTAACTGGAGGCTATAGGCTGACATTGCTACCAGGGGGCCCGGAACTGCTCCCTTGTACTTGATCAGGGTAGGGAGTTTGAGCAGCCACGTGAACAGCCCGATGAGAACGGCCATCGAGAGCCCCACAACGATCGAACTGATAAATGCAGTTGAGATGTAGACCTCGAACGGGGTCTTGAACCGGGCTGATATGAGATCATTTCTCAACTGGGCATACTCGTCGCGTTTTCCTTTCATCCGTTTGCCAAGGAGATTGAAACAGAACCGTTCGTAACTATTCATACAGGTCCTTCCGTACTTTCTCGATCACCGCTTCCGGGTCCCGGTGGTAGGAGATCAGGATCTTCGCCACATCCTTGTAGTGGCGGATCTTCTTGATCCGCATCCATTCGAGCACTTCCTGCCTGCGCTTCAGCTCTTCCCGCATCCGGTTATCGCTCCAGCCCTTCGCCTCCATGATCTCCTCGAGGAGGTAGGACTTGCCGGAATAGGTATGTTCGTCAGTCGCAGATCGCCACTTGAAGACTTCGTTGGTGATCAGCTCGTTCGTCCTCGGGTCGATGTCCAGGATCTCTACGATCTGCTTGTTCCGCCTGATACGCTTGCCCCCCACCCGGGCCTGCACCTGGATGCAGATGAAGTCGAGAGACGAGAGCATGTTCCTCGGCACGTCCATGGGCGGGTTCTCGATACGGTGTACGACACTGGCCACGGAGTCCGCGTGCGTAGTGGAATACGTGACGTGGCCCGTACTCATTGCCTGGAAAAGAGTCTGGCATTCCTTGCCACGGACCTCACCCACGATGATGTACTCGGGACGTTGTCGCATCGCGGCCCGCAGGAGTTCATACATATTGATCTCCCCCCTGCCGGCCGTATCGAACGAGTCCCTCGTGATACTCGGGATCCAGTTCGGGTGCGGGAGTTTCACTTCGCGGGTATCTTCGAGGGAGACAATCTTCGCCATCGGCGGGATGAAGAGCGAGATCGCGTTCAGTGCCGTTGTCTTACCGGACGCAGTCCCGCCGGCAAAGATGGAGGATTTGCCGTTTTCGACCGCGAGCCATATATAAGCGATCGCGAGCGGGGAGAAGGTATGCCATTCGATGAGATCGGTGGGCGTGATCGGCTCGTCCTTGAACTTACGGATGGTGAAGGTGGAGCCGTGGGCTGTCACTTCCGTCCCGAGCGTCATCTGGATACGGGACCCGTCCTGCATGGTCGCATCGAGGATCGGTTCGGCAATTGAGATATACTTGCCTGCCCGCTGGGCGAGCTTGGTGACGAACGAATCGAGTTCCTCTGCCTGGTGGTAGGCGAGGGTTGTTTTCATAGATTCGTAACTTGCGTGGAAGGCAAAGATCGGCGTATGGACGCCGTCGCACGAAATATCCTCGATATATTTGTCGTGCATGATCGGGTCGATGAGACCATCGCCGAGGAAGTCCTTGTGCATATTGTAGTGGAGCTTCTCCTTGGTAGCAGGGTCGAGCTTGAACCCGTAGTCTGCCAGGATGTCGCTGGTGGCTGAGCGGAGTTTCTGCCGGGCCTCTTCCCGGGACATGTCCTTGGTATTGATATCGAGGGTCTCGAAGAGGCGCTCTTTCAGTTCCTTCAGGAGCTCTTTTTCCGGTTCCGTCAGGATCGGCTCGAGAAGCTGGTAGGTGTACTCATGCGTTGAGTGGTCGTAGATGATCCGGACGTATGCGTACGGCTCGTTGACCGGGTACATCTCCATCTCCTCGATACCAGGTTTTGCACTGAAAACAAGATCGACCAGCGGACCGTGGATCCTGGGATCATAGTTCACCTCTTCGGCATGTATGGCCTCGAACAGGGTAGAGAGGCCGAACTTCTTCGGCGCCGGCTTGAGTTTTGCACTTTCCTGGGCCACCTCATCTTCCATGTCGAGATCCTTGAAACCGGCAGTGGAGAATTCCTTCTTCCAGATCTCAGCGAATTCCGGGGGGAGTGCACTACCCCGGGCACCTTCGAACGCATTGATCCGTCCGTGCAGTTTCAGCTCCTCGATCTTAAATGTGGCACCCTTCGGGAGGATCAGGCCGGATATGTCTGATATCTGGTCGACGGTGATGATCTTCTCATCTATTTCTGTCTCTCTCGCAACAGAGGGCATGTCCTCAGCCGCAGCGTTCTTTGCAAACCGGAGTTTGCGAAGGGCAGCCTTGGGATCTTCATCTATGATCTCTATAACCGGCTCCCCTGCCGTTTGTGCCGGAGCAGGTGCGGGTGGCCTGGCCGGAGAAACGGGTGCAGGCTCCGGGGGTGCTGCCGGTGCCTGCTGGGAGGTGTTCATATTTGCCAGCAGCTTGCCAAGGGACGATCTGACATCCTTGCCGGGAAGATCGGGTTTTTCGGCAGGGGGTTCCCGGGGAAGGGGTTCCTGAGGGGTCTCTTCTTCGAGCAGATCGTTAAAATCAAGTATCCGATCTTCTTCCGGTTCAACAGGAGGGGATGGCGGAGGCGGGGAGCGGCCGGGCGGTGTGGCCGGGCCAGGTCCGGGTGCCTGCTGGTTTGCCATTCCCAGTTTTTTCATCAGTGCGGAAAAATCCCCGGCACCATCAGTCGATCCGTCGGGCCCGGGGGGCACAGGTGCCACCGGTTTATCTTCTGGTTCTTTTGGGGACACATCCTTTTTCTTTGCACCCCCGATCATTTTCATAAGTGAGTTCACATCATCAAGCGAATCGTCAGTGTCTTTGCTCATATAGGATCTCCCTTATTCAGATCGTAAAATACGGTGTCATTTTCAGGGTAAACTGCGATCTCCCGGCTGTTAATTGATAATTTGCCTGTGAGTATATCTATCCTGTGGATAATGGCAGAATCCGGATCTGGCATCCCGTTCCTGCCGGATATCCGCGGTGTGTCGGTAGGGTGAATACGGTCTCCTCCAGTCATCCGGCAATCTCTTTCTGTATGCTCTTGAGCACTACCCGGATCAGGCCCAGCTGGGCCTCGGATGTGGTGAAAATACAGAGATAGAGATCGCCGCAGGGGGCGATAATGAACTTGTTTTTCGCAGTCTCGAGAATCAGTTGATCCAGGTTTCCGGTCTTCATCTCCTGCGCGATCTTCATGCCGGCCCGCATGAAATCTTCGGCCGATGCGGCGACATGCTCAAAATCCGCATCGCCGATGGACTGGACGGGAAATCCTTCAAAAAAAGCGGATACTGCAATCACACCGGGCTGGCTGAGGATCTTCCGGAGCCTGGCCTCATCGAGATATTCCGGGGGGACTGGTGAGGAAGGGGCCAGCTTTCCGGCAGGGTCTTCCTGCAGCGGTTCACCGGGTTGCGGGGCAGGCTGTGCTTCGATCGGGGAGGCCGGCTCCGGCCCGGCAAGGAGCAGGTGCTCATCCCGGGAAATCCTGACCGCAAGGGAAAATTCCCCGGCATTATATCTTCTCAGGCTGAAGGTCTGGTCATCATTCCCGTCGGAACCCATGGTCATGTGGGAGAGGGCTTCCTTTCCCCTGAACACACCCTCATCACTCCGGAAGTAGGCTGATATCAGTTTCCCGTTTTCTGTAAGGATGAAACCGTGCCCTGATCCGGTTTCAATCTCAATCGCCCCGACAAAGGCCATCAGATCCTGGATAAACCCTTCATCCTGAGGGTTGGAAATGATACCGCCGTCAGTTCCTGCTGGAAATTCCATAAAAAATGGGGTTAAAGGGCAGCAACGATTCGTTCTTTGTTCTTCTTTAGTTCGTACCGGATCCTTCCGACATTTGAGGTCGTATCAGCAACAATCGCGATCAGTTCGTCAGCCGACAACGGGGACAGAATGATCGGTCCTTTCTCCAGTTCGACCAGCATCTGCGAGAGTTCGCCCTTGCCCAGCGTATTGCCCATCGCTTCGGAAGTACCAAGTCCGGTTGAAGCCATGGCTCCGAGGGCCTCGATATCGACTTTGCCCGAGACTGCACTCTCGATAACGAATCCGTCCCTTCCCACGACAACCGCAGCTGATACCCCTTCAACCTTGAGAAATTCTTCCAATAATGGTTTCAGCATATGTGCACCACTTTATAAAAGTATCTTTCTTGCGCTATTGCTATTAAAAGGTTGGTCTTTGATATCCCAATTCATGGCATTACAAGGGTTATACTGCAAAAATACCGCCCAATCAGACATCAATTTTGGCATTGTCGGGGTAAAGGCATATATACTTTATCGTAACCCGCGTTTCCGCCCCGCATGAGCGCACAGAGTTTTTCTCCCGATCCAGATGGCGGCGACAAAAAGAAACTATATACCAGAATATCGTTAAACTAAACATAATGCAACTCCCGAGGGGCACATTTCGCGAAATCAAGAAGAATGAGACGGTAGAGAGCATTCTGCTTGAGCTGGAGCGGACGAAGTTTTCCGGGATCTGCAGCATCTCATCCGGCTCAAATATGGGGACCCTTGTATTCAAGGGAGGCAAGTGCATCCTTGTCAAGTTCCAGGGAAAACAGGGGGATGCCGGCTGGGATGAACTGCAGAAAATCCTTGGCGAGGAGGTTGACGCGGCACTCTCCTCGCTGGATGATGCACAGGTACAACTCTCCCTGGAATTCAACAAAATGTGCAGGATAATAAAAGCAGGAAAGATCGGGCAACAGCAACAGGCGCCCGCTCCCCTGCCCCGTCGCGAGCATCACGAGACCGTCCAGCAGGAACCGGTAAAAAAACCGCCGGCGGTATCGCATTTTGCTGCGCCTGCTGCACCGGTAAAAACTGCTCCAAAACCTGCTCCCTCTGCACCTGCAGCCACAGTATCTGCTCCACGGCCCGCCCCCCCGCAGAAAGTCCCCCCGGTACCGGAACGCAAGCCGCCCGTCACCCCCGTCGGGCCCGCCACAAAGCCGGCATCGCAAATCCCCCCGTCCCAGGGGAAGCAAGCACCAAAGGCAGAACCAGCACAGGGTATCCCGGACGAGGGACAACCTGCCCCGGGCCAGGGCGCTTCCAGTTTTGATTCAGATATTGACACGTTCGACACCATGGACCTGGAAAATGTCACGGACAAGATCAGGAACGACTGCAAGACCATGATCAAACAACTCCATCTTGAACACCTGATGGAGCGTTGACTAACCTTACCCCAGGAGAGGATCCATCATCGCCGGTTTACTTCCCGTTCCCGATTCCCTGACGATATACCTGATCATCGCCATCGCGCTCCTGGCTGTGGCTGCCGGTGCGGTCCTGATCCGGAGAAAAAGAACTACGCCGGCACCATCCGCGATGCAGGATATACCGGATCTGCAGAAGATAAAGCATCTTGATTACCAGCCCGGGATAAAACCCGTGCTTCCGGTATCGCAGAAGTCCTTCCCCCGCCAGGTCCAGAAGCCGGGCGTGCTCCCGCGGCCCGGGGATACCAGCGTCATCGAAGGTGCGCCCGACATCACCACGAGCCTCCGCACCCTCACGGAAAAGTACTCGCTTGACCAGTTTACCATCGCCACTGCCGACGGGCTCGTATTTGCCTCAAGCGGGGGAGAGGACGCACAGGACGATGCGGCACGGTTCGGCGAGCTGTTCGCAAGTGACCCGCTCGCCGAAACTCCCGGGGTGACGCTCTTCGGCCTGGATCATAAGAGCTCCGACCTGGTCGGGATTATCCGGACAAACCTCCAGATCCCCGGGGATGTCGCGAAGATGATTGAGAGAGATACAAAAGATATTTTAAACAGGTGGATATAACACGAATATGAGAAAAATCCAGTAATCTTATATAAACACAACTGGAATACTTATTACCACAGGGTGTTCAATGGTCAAGGTCTACACAATCGCGTCCGGAAAAGGTGGTACAGGAAAAACCACGGTTTCTGTTAACCTCGGAACAATGCTCGCCCAACTCGGCAAGGAGACATACCTGATGGATGCGGATATCGGGATGGCAAATGTAGGCCTCGTTCTCGGGCTCCAGGATGCACCGATCACCCTGCACGAGATACTCGCCGGCAAAGGAAATATCAGCGACGCGATCTACGAAGGGCCTGCGGGGCTCAAGGTGATCCCGAGCGGCATCTCCCTCCAGGGGTTCCAGCAGGCAGATCCGGACAAGATCCGGGATGTAATGAGCGAACTCGTCAAGCGCTGCGAATTCCTCTTAATCGATGCTCCCGCCGGCATCAGCAAGGATGGCGTGGTCCCCCTTGCCGTTGCCGATGAGGTAATCCTTGTTGTCAACCCCGAACTCTCCTCCATTGTCGATGCCCTCAAGACCAAGATCCTGACGGAAGTGGTGGGAGGACACGTGCTCGGCTCAATCATCAACCGCGTTGATCAGGACAAGACCGATATCATCACGAAGAAGATGGAGAAGGTCCTTGGTGTCAAGGTCCTCGGAATCATTCCTGAAGACTCAAACGTCCGCCGGGCCTCTTCTGCAAAAACACCGATCGTCATCAAGTATCCCACTTCCCCTGCCTCGAAGGCGATAAAAAGGATCGCCTCCGACCTGGTCGGTGTTGCCTACAAGGAAGAGAAGACCGCAGAGGTCAAGGAAGGGTTCATCGACCGGTTCAGCAAGGCGCTCTTCAAGAAGAAAGCAGAAAAGTAATTGTATATTCTTTTTTCTGCACTATTAGAAAACCTCATAATCGCTGACGTTTTGGGCTTTGCCCCCGCCGCTATGGCATCCCCCGGTTGCGATGGCGAGGTTACCAGTCATTTGACCCGGGTCATCGCACTGCGCCCCGTCCCCCGCGGGGGACTGGTGGCGCAAGAGGGGGGCATCGGCTCTTCAAAAAAAATGATTTCTACAGGGCACTTTTTCCAGAATTTTCCCGGTTCACCGGCTGTTCCATGTTCATCCCCGGGGCATGGATGCTGCAGGTTTCACCGGACCGCTGCTTTACCCGGTAACGGTCCGGAACACGCAGTGGAGGGGAGGGAGGGATTCCCGTTATTCGTAGAGCCAGCTCAGGTCGTCGAGCTCTTCGATCCGGGCGATATCCACGTTCAGGTCGGCAGCCTTACCAACGGGAGCAATGATCCTGCCATGATAGCGGCAGATATCCTCCTCACGGAGAGTGCCGGTCCCGGCGGGATCGCCGGGAATGCCATGGGAATGCTCCCGGTAGAGTACTGTGTCGCGGAACGCCCCGTCGACACCCTCGCTGAACATGGAGTCGAAAACATCCCGGCAGGCCATCTGGCTCTCGACCTGGGAGGCCAGGGGGGTGCCGGACAGCACTGAGGCTGCGATCTCATCGAGCCGGGCGGTGATGAGCTGGATGAGCATCCCGAGGTCGTGCCCGCCGCCGGATGAAAGGAAGAGAATATTGAAATCGTCCGTGTAGATCCACTGGGACTCGCCGGAATCGCTGCGGCCATGGAAGCGCTCTGTGATCGTCCAGCCGCCGCGCCGGATCCGAAATCTCAGGAAATACCAGTCCGGGCTCCGTCCGGCCATTACGGGAAAGATATTCTGGAAGACGTAGGTTTTCTTCCCGCTCGCCCGGACCTCGTCCACCTCGATCTCAAAATACCGGGTCTCGGGGCGGGGTGGCGGGAGGATACGGTTTCCGGTGAAGGGTGATACCACCATAAGCGGGATCTCGATCCGGTCTCCGACATCCATAATGTAGGTATGCCGTGACGCGCTCCATGAAGTCCTGCTGCACTCGTGGTGTACGATGCCTGTCACGCGGTCTTTCCTTCCAGAGTCCGATACTTTTGATTCTGCCCGTTTTAATAAGGCCGATTAGTATCTGCTCAACATGAATATCTGCTATTTTTTTATTAAACATTTGTGGAAGGCATCCCGGCTCACCAGCCCGGACGGTCACGGTTCCGGAGACCGGCAGGAAGGGGAATGCCAGTAAAACAGGCGCACATACGTACCCGATCCGGAAAACCGGCTGTCAGCAGGTGGCAGGCATCCGGGCCGGAAAGGCAAAGCCGGGGCCGGACGGGGTTTGTAAAAGACCGTATCAGGCTTTCTTTGCCGCCATCTTGATCTGGTCGAGGGTCTTCTCCCTGATATGCATAAACACACCGATCAGTTCGTGCTTGTCATCCTTGACCGGGCGGATCGTGACACTGGCTTTCCTGCTTTTGCCGCTCTTTGTCACCACCGCAGTATTGAATTCATGAGAGACTACGAGCATCTGTTTGACAACTTCGGGAACGGGATCGGGAATTTCCTCACCGGTCTGGTCGTTGACGATCATCATGAGCTCACGCCAGTGGTGCATCAGGATCTGGTTCTCGGGCATATCAAGGAACCGGACCGTGTAGGGATTGTAGAAGATAACCCGTCCTTTCGTGTCCAGGATGAGGATCGTGTCCAGGATGGCCATCAGTTTCTTGGGTTCTCCGACAGGGTAGGCATCCAGGTATTTCTTCCGGATCCCGTGGTTATAGAGTGCCATCTGGACGTTCGATGAGAGGTCCTTGTCAGTGAACGGTTTGAGAATGTACCCGAGCGGCTGGGATTGCTTTGCCCGCTCCAGCAGGTTGTCATCAGCAAGGGCGGTTAAGAAGACGATCGGGTACTGGAAAAGCTGGAAGATGTACCGGGCCGCTGTTACACCGTCCATCTGGCCGCTGAGATTGATATCCATCATCACAAGGTCGGGTTCCAGTTCCGCAGACCTGACAATCGCTTCTTCCCCGGAGCTGAACTTGCCGATGACACTGTACCCCCGGCGTTCCAGCATCGTGGTGATCAGGGTGCTGATTATCTCATCATCTTCAACAATGAGGATGCGGGGTATGGAAGCCATAGAATACCGGATAACTCGTTATCAGTAAAAATAGGCAGAGGTGCTATTTAAAAATAGGTTTATTCAGGTTTGTTGGTGATCGTGAAGATGCAGTGCTCGTCACCTTTGGACTTGCATTTTATCTCTTTTGCCTGCACCCGGATCCCGAAGGCGCCTTCGATGATACCGGCGAGGAGACCGGCCGTGCAGAAACAGACATTCTTGCCAACATTACCAAACGATTCCGATTCCACGGTGTGGGAGAGGGTGATCAGCTTGGTCTTGGTCTTCTCGTCCCACTCCTCCTTGATCACGTTGAACCAGCCCATCTGGGAATAGAAGGCGAAGGCCATGTCAGAGAGCGTCTTTGGGTTGTTGATGCCCATCTTCTTGTAATGTTCCACATTCTCCTTTCCCATGTCCATATAGGCACGGTAGTTCACCCCGCTTGCCGGCGCTTCTCCCATGGTCTTTTTTAAGGAGTTTGTCATGGAAGTGAAGATGAACCGGGGCATCATGACCACCGGTTCGTCAATGAGCTGGATCGTGCCTTCAAGGGGCTTGTGCTCGATAAACTCGGTGATCGCAGAGTCACCCTTGACCACGGCCTCCGCCTTGAACTTCCAGCTCGGTTCCACCTGGTCGATCACGAATTCGCAGAACTCGTCTCCCTTCGCGTGGCACGTCTTCTCGAGGCAGAACCAGGTCTTGCCGGTGACCGCCTTGAGTATCCCTTCGATCCAGCCCTGGTGGATACCACAGACCGGCATGTTCCAGTCCTTGAGCACTTCCGATTCAAAGGTCTGTTTGGTCCGGAGGATGATCCGCTTGTCACCCGCCTCCACCAGCTCGAAGGGGGCGCCCCATCCCTGCTGGTGCTGGAGCTTGAAGACGAGCATCAGGAATTCCGCGGGCTTTAAGTCCATGCCGAGTTTCTTTAACAGGTTGTTGAGCCCCACGGATCCCATGCCAACCGAACGGAAGAGCTTGCGCACTGCTTTTACGGCAAGTTTCTTGTTGAGATTGACCTCATACATCTCGTAGATTGCCCTGATGAGGTAATTCGGGTTACTGGCGGTTTTGACCCCAAATACCGAGTACGAGCCGGCAAGAGGGTCGAGCTCGATGTACGGGGCGATGGTCTTG
This sequence comes from Methanoregula sp., assembly GCF_049686655.1. Taxonomy (GTDB): domain Archaea; phylum Halobacteriota; class Methanomicrobia; order Methanomicrobiales; family Methanospirillaceae; genus Methanoregula. The sequence goes on along the minus strand of NZ_JBAVIG010000024.1, from coordinate 59,666 downwards.
TCGCCTTTGATGAGCGCCTCGAAGTCTTCACGTCCGATCTTCATAAAGCATTGTTCTGTCACGATCCGATTAAAGCGTTTCGTCTTATGTTTCTCTGCAGGCACTGCATGAATCAAGGCGGAAAAGAAAAACAGGCCCGATATCGGGGATTAAAGTTCGAGTATATTTTTTGGATTTGCTTCATTGAATTTTATACGGAACGAAGTGATCATCTGGTTGCGGTCCTGCACGATACAGTCGTAATCGCCATACAATACCTTGAAGCCCACCCTGCCGTCATCTGTGGTCACATCGCTCCCGACAATCTTGCTGTCCCTGCGGATCGAGACACGGATACCGTTCTGCGGCTCGCGATCACGCTGGACGACAAGGGTCAGCACACCCATACCCTGGCTCTTCATGCCGATCTCGGGCAGGACGTACGTGATGCTCATTCTCAGGTGGGACTTCTCAAAGATCCGGCACCCCATCACCACTGCCTCGACAATATCCGGTTTTACCTCGCAGAACACGAATTTTTCATGGCCGGTGACCATCATGACCGCCTTGTCGCCATAGAGCTCCCCCTTCTCGTCAATATAAATCGCACCCTCGGGTTCGCCGCTGATCAGGGCGAGGTACAGATCTTTCCCTGCCTCTTTTGCAACAGCGATGCCACTGACGCTCCCTGCCCTGGCAAACGTAAACAGCTCGGGAAGCGTAAAGGTGCCCAGGTACTGTGAGCCTTTGAGGATATTCTCGATCAGGTCCTGGATTTTCATGCGATCAGTTCGTCCTTGCGTTGGGATCGCGCAGGGTCTTCCCCGGGGTAGCCGCGATCTGCACTCAGGGGAATATGTGATACGGAGTCATATATATTTACGGTACCGGGTGACTCCGGGAGCGCCGTTTTTTTAGCGCCATGCATAAGTTCTCCAAAAAAGAATGGATATAGGATTTATGGAGATCTTCTATCCCATGGTGATCTCGGCGGTCGCTGTCCTCGCCACCCTGATCTATACCTCATACCTGGATATCCGTGACCGGAGGGTACCGTTCATCCACTGGCTCCCGATGCTCGCGGTGGGTGTCATCTGCACATCCGTCCTTCTCTGGCAGACAACGGCAAATGCAAGTCTCGTGACCGGGTACCTCGCCCTCGTCGCAAGCTTCCTCTACGCGGACTACCTGGACAACCGGGGCAGGACGGATTCTCTCGGGCTCACCGGGTATTATGCGAAATCCCGGATGTTCTGGTACCTCGTCCCTGTGATCGCCCTGCCGGTGCTCTCCTGGTTTGTGCTTACGCCTTCGGTGAACACCCAGATCATCCCCTGGTTCATGATGTTTGCCGGCATCTTTGCCTATGCTACCTATATGGAATACAGGAGCGTCCCTGAGGAGACGCCCCGGAAAAAGCAGAAGCAGAAGAAACAGGAGCCTGCGGTTGCTGACGTGAAGGATACGATCAGCCGCTGGTACTTCGTACTGATCGTCATGATCTTCGCGATCGTCTCGGCCCTGATGCTCTTCAGCGCCAGTGCCGGGGCCAGGCCTGCCTGGGGCCAGCCTGCCATCATGGTCCTGCTCCTTTCGGTCTTCTGCGGTGTCTTCTACATATTCGGCAGGATGAACCTCTTTGGAGGGGCGGACACCTGGGCACTGATCTTTATGTCCTTCTGCGTGCCCACGTTCCCCTTTGCCCCCCTTCTCGGGACACCGCCGCTGGGCTTCCTCTCGTTCACGGTCCTGATCAATGCGCTCCTGCTGAACCTCGCAGCGCCGATCGGGATCTTCATTATCAATATTGCACGGGGGAACCGTGCCCCGCTGATGTACATGTTCTTTGGCTTCCCGGTCAAGGGTGCGGAGATCCAGAAGGAATGGGGCTTTGTGATGGAGGACTTTGAGGAAACGAACGGGAAAGTCTCCCGGAAGTTCATCGGGTTCTTCGATTCACTCAGGCGCATGTACTCCGGGGAGGACCGGGTCTATACCAAGGATCTCCGGGAGCACCCGGAGGACTTTGCCGATGAGCTCGACACGTACAGGAAGGCCGGCACCGTCTGGATCTCGTACGCGGTGCCGTTCATCATTCCTATCACTGCGGGATTTGTCACCGCGGTAGTCTTTGGCGATTTCCTGCTCACGATCATGAAAATTCTCACCGGGGGAATTTAGATGCTGGCGCTGAAGTATGACAACGGGCTGATCCCGGTGATCGTGCAGGACGCTGCAACCCGGGAAGTCCTGATGATGGCGTATGCGAACGGGGAGGCGATCCGGCTCACGAACGAGACCGGCTTTGCCCACTATTACAGCCGGAGCAGGAAGAAACTCTGGAAGAAGGGCGAGGAGAGCGGCCACTTCCAGAAAGTCCTGCGGATCCTCGCCGATTGCGATGAGGACTGCCTTATCTATGAGGTGCAGCAGACCGGCGCCGCGTGCCACACCGGCTACATGTCCTGTTTTTACCGGACACTTGACGGTACCGTCACTGGCACAAAAGTCTTCGATCCGGAGAAGGTCTACAGGAAGCCGGGCCATTAACCCGGCTGGTGCTTACCTCTGCATATCCGGACCCGGAACCCGGGTGCCTTATCCATCGCCGGCCCTTGGCCCGGTTGCTTCCGGGTTTCCCGTCCCGTACTGTTTTTCTGCGCCCGGCCGCACATCACCCGCCGCGCGTGACAGCGGATGATCCCGGTTTACGACCCGCAAGGTACTATTCTGCAAATACGGGGTGTTTCCATGGGGGACGTGCGGCAGAGGCGGGCCGGTAGCAGGATTTCCGGGGCATTATAGCGGGCAATATTCCGGCAGGAGCGGGGCCTGCCCTGCCCCGGCGGGATGACGGGCAGGGCACGGTTCACCCGGGGTCTTCCCGGCCAGGTCGAGGAGGCAGAAGAATGCAGCTGCTTCCACCGGATCCGAAAAGAGCACCAGGTCCGTATCCGTGCACTGCTCCAGGATATCCGTAATCCGCTTCCCATAGTGCTGGTCATGGATCTTCAGTGCCCGGGTGGTCTTCTTCCAGCGGAAGATGAGCGGGTCGAGGTCCTTCTTTCGCATTGCATCACCGGACACCGTGGCACCGGCCGGGGGATGAAGATCGGGCTGGCGGGGGGTGAAAGTGACGGGACCTGAAGATTTACGGGATCTTCCGGGTGTCGATGTCCCAGAGGCCGTATTTCTGCCGGAGGTAGCCGAGCTGGTTGTAGTCGATCTGGTCGAGGGTCATCGTAGTGCCGTTCCAGACCACGCTGTTGATCACGGCATCGTAGGACCGGGCATCCGTGTATTCCTCGCTGATCTGGTCGAAAGACGCGCCATCGGAGATCCTGATGATCTCGGGCGTCGACGTCAGTTTCCCGACATCCACGTACGTACCGTTGCTGTAGGTCATGATCGCCGGTTCGGTGGTCTCGACAAAACAGTAGCCGGATCTGTTGTAGCTGTACTGTGCCGGGCAACGGAGGCCAAGCGCCATGTGGTGCTCGGGGTAATAGAGAAACAGGGCGGTCCCGTAGCCCATCCGGGAGAGGACGTATGCCATCAGGATCGACTTGTCCTCGCATTTTCCCATGTCGTAATGGAGCACCTCGTAGGGGTAGAATGTCCGGGGAGTCGGGGCATAGGGGATGTGCTGGATCAGGCTCACTGCGATCCGGGCCCGTTCTTCGGGCAGCTCGCTCCGGTCATGGATATTCTGGATAAAGTCCGCAAGGTATTTCTGCTGTACGGGATCGCTGACGTACTGCTGGTAGTACGATTCGAGGGTGGACGGGTTGTAAAAATCCGTGGGCCGGTCGGGGTACTGGCCCTGGAGATAGGTTACCACCCCATTATACGTAGTGAAATAGAGAGACTGCGACATTGTCCGGATCGCATAGGGGTATGCCTGTTTTATCGCCCCGGTCTCCAGGACAGATGCTGAAGGGAGCGTCACGTTGGGTGTGATAGGGGCGGCAGGCAGGGAGGTTGCAACGGCACCAGGTGCAGGTGTGGGGGGCGTTGTTACATCAATTACCGTTACCGAAGACGTCTGCACGGCCGTCGGTACTGCCGGAGATGCATTGTCACCGGGAGCCAGGCACCCGGCAAGGAGGAGCGCCAATACCACGAGTGTAAAAATGACGGCACCGTTTGTTGCTGACACAATGGTAATGTGGAAGAAAATGATATAAAAAGGCACTTTTTTGTCCCGGGCTTGCGGGCTTGAGGGGATACGGATTGAATAAATGCCGCCGGGGGTGCCGGGATTTCCAACAGGAACGCACAGGAAGAGCAGGGACCTATCCCCGGAAGGGCTGGATGCCGGAGGGTATTGTGCTTCGGTTACACCGGGCCGGAGATCTCTGCCGGCAGTATGTTTAATAAAAAAAAGGTATTTCAGGCAGTGCCGGCGGCATCGTACAGCTGGCAGATGTACCGGGCCTCGAAGATCGAGACCGGTGCAAGGAAGATGAGCTCCACGATGATGCCAAGTACCGGGATGAGCCAAAAGATGGACAGGACAAGGGCAATGATACACTGCACAACTGCCAGGACGACCATGGCGATGATGTAACTGCCCCAGCCGATCTTCCCGATGGTGGCAAGGATCTCACCGATGTTGAAGGCCTCGCCCATGCTGCCGGTCCGTGCGAACCGGACAATACCGATCGTGGCAAGCAGGCCGGTGATGATCGCTACGATGACAAAAACAAGGAGCCCGGCAAGTGCACCCCCTGCGAACGCCAGTGCTGCCGAAGTGTCCCCGCTTGCAATAGCAGCGAGAAATGAGCCCATTGCAAGGAACAGGACGATCAGGCAGGGAATCGCCCAGATGATTGAGACGATGAAGTACTTGATCCCGTCTATAATGAGCGTGCCCCAGCCGGTTACTTCCGGCGCCGGCTTCTCGCCACGGAGCACACGCAGGGTGTACCCGAGGAGAGGAATACAAATGAGGATGGTTGCGAGGATCAGCAACAGCCACTCTTTCCACTTTCCGATCACTGCATCCCTGGCATAGCCAAAGGAGTCACCAAGCATGTTTCCGTAATCCATTCTTTTCACCTGTGAAATACTGTTATATTACGGGGTATTTGTACAGGATATTATAAAAATCCCGCGGGATTGGTTGCGGGGTGGGAAACAGGAGATGGCGGGTCCTGCCCGGTATGCCGGCATCCACATTGCCTGATTAAATGCTATGGTTCCGGATGGATAAAAAAGCCCGGGAAAAGGAATGAAGGGATCAGAGTTCCCTGCCATGGGACCGGTGCGGCCCCTGGGGTGGCCTCCGTCTCAGGATATACACGATAGCGACGATACCAACTGCAACAAGCAGGACCAGGATTACCGGGAGGAGACCGGATCCGTCGCCCGACCCGGCAGGTACGGCAGTAGTCCCGGTGGTCTCCGGGACGGGTGTGGAAGAAACGGTCGCGCTCAGGGTTACCGGTCGCGTTGTCGGGATGGTAGTAAGGGTGTTCGTTACGCCGGTCGTGACAAGAACGTAGTTGCTCGCCGTGACCGTCCCGCTCCCCCCGCTGTTGGTCGCCTTCAGGGCGACCGTGAAGCTGCCGGCACGGGTATAGACATGCGACGGGTCCTGTGCTGTTGAGGTGCTGCCGTCCCCGAAATCCCATACCCAGGACGTGGGGAAGTTCGTCGAGGTGTCGTTGAACCGGACCGTCAGGGGGACGATCCCCGCCGTCGTATCGGACGTGAACGAGACAACAGGAGTGGCGATCGCCGAGACATTGATGTACCTCGCAATGTTCGTGGAATTGGACCCGGCTGAATTGGTGGCGGTCATGACTACGGTATAGGACCCGGCACTGGTATATTCGTAGAGAGGATTCTGTATGGTCGACGTGTCGCCGTCACCAAAGGCCCAGTACCAGCTCACCGGGGCATTTAACGAGGTATCATTGAACTGGACATACAGGGGTTCTGTGCCGGAGGTGATATTTGACGTGAAGGACGCGATGGGTGTGGCGAGAGTAGTGGTGATGTAACCGGATTGCGTATACGTGGAACTGCCTGCACTGTTCGAGGCCGTCAGGGTGACCGTGTACGTTCCCGCGGTGGTATACGTGTGCACGGGGTTCTGCTGCAGGTTGGTGTACCCGTCACCAAAGGACCAGACCCATGAACTCGGGCTGTTCGTGGAGGTATCGATGAACTGGACGGAAAATGGTGTCGTGCCGGAAGTCTTGATTGCAGAGAAGGATGCCACCGGTGTCGTGGATGCCGGGCTGACCGTGATATAAGCGGCTTTTGAGATCGTGTTGCTGCCTGCTGAATTCGTTGACGTCAGTGTCACCGTGAATATACCGGTTGTCGTGTAGGTGTGGGAAGGATTCTCCGTTGTGGAGGTTCCCCCGTCACCGAATGACCATGCCCAGGACGTGGGGGAGTTTGTCGAGGAATCGACAAACTGGACGCCAAGGGGCTGGCTCCCGCTTGTCACGCTCGAAACGAACCCGGTCACCGGCATTGCCGCCACCTTGCTGACAACAATATACCCGGTCTGGGTATCGGTATTGCTGCCATCGGCATTCGTAGCAGTCAGGGTGACCGTGTAGGTACCGGCTACGGTGTACTGGTGGACCGGGGTCTCGCCATTCGAACTCCCGCCATCGCCGAACAACCAGGTCCATGAGGTCGGGTTGTTTGCGGATGTGTCGATGAACTGCACGGCCAACGGGGCGGACCCGTTGGTTATATTTGCAGTGAACGAGGCTGCCGGCGTGGTCGCACCGGCTGCGGCCGTCAGGAATACAAGCGAGGCGGCCAGGGTAATAAGGAACCACAGGGTGTTGCGTTTCATGGTCTCATCTGGATATTAATTCATGGTATTCACCCGGATATTAAAGTGTGCTGCACCGGTCCGTACCGGTGCAGGGGCTGTTTTACCCATTGAACCCGTTCATGTGCCGGATGCACTTGTACACATAACGAGTGAACACCGGGTTCTGGTGAATAACAGAACCTGCCGGCAGAGCTTATCGCTACGCGGTAAAAAAAGAATTTACATCTCCCGCTGTTCGCTTTCGGAGCCAATGATGCAATAGTACTCGTGGGTCAGCCCAATCATCGGTGTTACCGGACAGTAGGGGCAGATACAGGTATTTTTGGTGAGCCTGCAGGCACTCTTCCCGGTAGCACAGAACAGTAATTCTTTCTTTCCCTTTGCACAGTTATCATAACTGGGGCACCGCCCGCAGATGCAGATCGCCTTGTTCTTTTCGATCATCGCAGTGCGGTCCGCTTCGCTCATCGCCATCATCTTTTGCATCATTTCTGAAAACTTGTCCATGTTCATCCCTTCCCTGCCGGGAATATGCGGGTTATCTGCAAACGATCAATAAAAATCTTTGTTTGGTGCCAATGTCTGGCTGCGCCAGCTTCCCCAATCCGTACGTTTATACCTATGATGAGCTGAATGTCCCGCATGGCACTCAAAGAGCAGATCATGGAAGTGATCGGGGGGCCCCATCCCACCGCCGTAGCCACGCTTGACGGGAAGCTGCCGGCGGTACGGTTCATGGTGCTTGCCGGCTTTCCCGACATGACCCTTGTCGGGGCAACGATGAAGTCCTCAAAGAAAGTCGAACAGCTGAAGAAAAATCCTGACACGGCACTTTCCATCTGGTCGGGCAAGGAGTTTTCCGACCCGTACGTGGAGATCAAAGCGAAGGGAAAAGTCCACGAGGACGTGGCGACCAAGAAGAAGTACTGGAACCCGATGTTCGAGCAGTATTTCAAGACGCCCGAGAACCCCGATTTTGTCGTGATCGTGTTCACGGCAGCAGAGATCACGTACCACGGCAAGAACATGTCGAGCATGGAAGTCTGGAAACGCTAAAGCGCTTTCACAAGAACATTCCGGAACCGGTGAAGAGGGTTTTATTTCCCGTGACAGTGATGCGGGCAACCTGGCCCGCCGGGACACCGGGAGGTATGTATACGGGTTGCCGGATGAGAGGGGGATTGGTTTTCTGACACCGGCAAACCGGATTACCGGGATAGTGCAGCAACTAAAAATCCCAAAAAAGATCGAGTATTTTTATGCAGTCCTGTTGACTGCACTTGTTTTCCGGATGGCTGCAGGCCGGGCCGGTTATAAAGACGCAGGGGGAATTTCCGTCTTCCGTGGTGACCTGACTTCCCGGATGATCAGGTAAAGCACGTCAACAAGATACCCGAACATGGGCACGATCCCAAGGATGGCCCAGACCGGCGCAAGCATCTTCTGTTCTTTTGCGTCCTTCCAGATCAGGTAAGCGATCAGCACTTGTACTATCCAGACGGCGAACATCAGGATGGGCCCGACGAACGAATGTGTATGATACATCATATACGGTGGCATTGTACGTTATACGTTACATCACGTGATAAGGTTTCACGTTGTGACAAGAACGCCCGGGTCTCCGCATGGAGAGGGTGGACTATTCAGTGCATGCACCTGCCGGAGGATTACCGGCCGGGGGTGAAGTTCCCCAATCGAAAATCCTATGGGCTCATCTGAGCATACAGGGCAATCATGTCAGACGATTATGGCAGGGATCATGCGGTTACCTGCCCGTATTGCGGGCTCAGGTGGCGAACCGCAGAAACTATCCCGATGCTGCACTGCAGGAAATGCAACCGGTCCTTCCCGAACCCCTGGGCTGAACCGGTTCAGGCGAAGTAATATCGGATAATTCATCTGCCAAGCTGCTGAGGGAGGGACCGTCGGGTCCTAGGGATTTCGGATAATTCATTCGTCGCCATGATCACCCGGCTCAGCAGGATGGGGACAGCTGCCGGCCCGGTCCGCGAATCCTGTTTTTATTATTCAAGACCTTCTGAAAAACGCCAGTATAACGCACACCGGGTATCGTCACCGGGACAGGTTTTTTCCACAAAATACTGGCAGCTGCTCCCACAGGGAGATACCGGTTTTGCTGACTTAGCCGGTTGTGTTTCGGGTTTTCCCGCCATGCATCCGCCTCGCATAGTGTTCACCCGCATCACTATTTCAGGCTTCCAGAAGATTGCACGGATTTTACGTTCTCCCTTCTCTGGAAAACTGGAAAAATGGCGGACTACCGGCACTTTTAATCGCGAGGGGGATTGTAGAGCAGGTGTGGGGGAAGGCGTTGCCCCGGGCCGTTGTGAATCTAAACCAGAGAGGAGGAACCCGGTTGTGAAGATAGCAGTTCAGTGGTTTCTTTTCCAGCAAAAAGATGATGAATTACCGGCACTAACAATCAGCAAAGGATTGTGACCGGTGACCTCTCTCCACAACAGTAAGGGAAAAGATGCGGTCAGGGCCTTTGCCAATTCCGGTGGAAAAATCCGCCCGGGAAAAGGTGATCATGTAAATATCAAAATGCCTGGCGGACAACTGATCACGATCCCGGTTTCCGGAGAAGTGAAAATCGACCTCCTGAAAGCTGCAATCAAAAAAGCGGGTCTGACCGATGAGGAATTTGAAAAACTGTTATGAGGGGAAGATGATGGAATACACGATATTGATTCACAAAGCTGAAGAAGGCGGGTTCTGGGCTGAAGTACCGGCTCTTTCGGGGTGTTTCTCGCAGGGAGAGACGATTGAGGAGACGATTGCGAACACCAAGGAGGCAATCGAACTCCATATCTCCTGTCTGCGGGAAGACGGGGAAGAGATCCCGGCAGATAATGAGTTCATCATAAGCCGCGTGCGGATTGAGACTGTCGCAGTGTAATAGAATCTATTTTTACAAATCCGCCCATGCCTCATCTTCCTCATGACGCAGCCAGTCCTTCTTCAGGGAGATTTCACTGGCACGTACCGTGTCGTTCATCAGGTTACCGGCTTTCTCTTTCTTTGCCCGGATAAAATCAAGGATCTCACGATGGTGCCAGCGTGGCACTTGGTGAAGTTCCCTGATGATCTGCTCTTCGACTTCCATTGACACGTACCCCATAGGGTTTGTCTACTCAGTCCATTATCCAAGGAAGATTATCAGGTTTCCTGACAGGGTGATCGACAATATGATGTCGCGAACACATCAAGGGTTCTCGCCGAGCAGGTCATCGATGGATCTGATCGTTTTCACCCGGCCAAGTCTGATGTCGCGATCACTCTTTTTGATAGCAACGAGAGTCGCAGGGCTGCTGATTTTAAGATCTGCATCTGAGTAGATATCTGGTTCTTCGTTGAGAAAACCTGACAGGGAATAATCCGATACGGTATGCAGTGAGGTTTTGCAGGCCGGGTTTTTCTTTCCGGGTTTGCCCGGGGATTTTGCATTACCTCTCATTATTCCAATTATTGATGCCTGATTCCCATAGGCATTGTGGTACAGGGGGTATGCAGGCAACCCCTCCTCCATGGTATTTTCAAACCGCGCCAGCCCCCCCTACCAGCATGGGGGGGGAGGTATCCGGCATACCCCTCCCCCCTTTGCCTGGAACAGACCCCCTGTCAGGATGAAAACACGATTGTGAAAGCATTAAAAAAATTCCCGCGCGTGTGTTTCTCCTACGCCGGAAAAATATATTCTCCGGGTCTCGGGCGGTGATTCTATTTACGTGTTCTCGTTCAGTACCTTTCGCATTTTTCCTAGTACCCTGACCGGTAGATGAATGCGCTAGAAAGCATAAATACCAGATTTATAAATGCTAATTGTGGACAGCCGGGGGTTGTCCCAAAAGAAAGGACGGGTTCACCAAGCGACAAAACTTCGTTGAACCCGGTCCCGCCCGCAGGCATGTGAGTTTTATCTTTCATGGTTATGAAGATTTTCCCGTGTCTTTCGAGCGTAGCGTATCGAAAACGGAGGAAAAAGTATGAAACTACGCAAAATTGGCGTCGTCCTGCTGGCACTGCTGTTGGCAGGGATGGCGATGGTACCTATGGTGAGTGCGACAGAACAGGCGAACTATCTGCGACCCGACAAGGGCATTGTTGATAATTTTACTCTTGCTGCAAGAACTCCCTTACAGGTCCAGGATATGAGATCCAAAGGATTAACGGAAAATGAAATTGCACAATATCTTCTGAAAATGCCAATAGCACGCCAACCGGGATGGACAGATGCTGATGATAAAAAGGTTCAGGAATATTTTAAACAATTTCCTGAAACAGGAATGCAAAGCATAAGCCCGATGTATCAGGAAGTTCAAAAAGATGGCAGGATGGCTATCAACGAATATGATTATCACGGCATTAACGGGTATATGAATCCCGGGAATTTAGAGGTTTCAAATACCGGGACTGAAGCTCATTATTTCACGAGTCATATCGGCAATAGTGGCAACTGGGTCGAAGTAGGTGTTGCCCGGTTCAATTTCAGTTCAAGTCAATATATCGTATACACGTACGATAGTGGAAGGCCTTCTGGTCAACAATGGAAGACATGGGGTACGACAAATCGATTGATTGTTCATTGAAATAGGATTTAAAACCTGAAACAGATATTTTTTGTATTATTTCTTTAAATTCTGCTTTTTCTTTTTTATCAGAATTATCCATAATTCAATAGTAGAAAATTATACTGTATTAAGATTTTGTATTTTTTTATCTTCGTTTTTGATTTCTTAACGTCAAAAAACAATAAAATATAAAATCCGAGTTCACGCCCCCACACACAACTCGAAGTCCGCCTTCAGGGTTCTTCTCACGCTCAGCCAGCAATCCTGAAAATCCCCCGCCCTCACGCTTATTAACCCCCGCGCATAATATCTACCCATCAACGACTGTGCATCGTTGAACAATATGTGCCATTCGCCGAATACACGGTCCGGCACATGCGCGGGAGTAGCTATCCCCGAGAAGAAAATAGTATAGCATAGCATACCATAAGCACGACGGAATAAGGGAGGAATATTTTATGATACTGGTACCAGATACGAGCGTCCTTATTGACGGGCGCATAACCTCGATGATAAAGGCCGGTGAATATAAAGGTGCGACAATAATCGTCCCGGAAGCAGTGATCGCAGAACTCGAGGCCCAGGCGAATAACGGGCGGGAGATCGGGTTCTCGGGGCTCAACGAGCTCCAGCAGCTCTGCAAGATGGCCGAGGAAAAGACAATAGAACTCAAGTTCTCCGGCATCAGGCCCTCGCTCGAGCAGGTCAAGCTCGCGAGCGGCGGCGAGATCGATGCGATGATCCGAAGTATCGCAATAGAGAACTCTGCACGCTTCATCACGAGCGACAACGTGCAGGCAGAAGTGGCACGGGCAAAGGGGCTCGATGTCATCTACTTAAAACCACAGATCACCGATTTTGTCCCGCTCGCCATCGACCAGTTCTTCGACGAGCACACGATTGCGGTGCACTTAAAAGAGCGGATCTCGCCGATGGCAAAGAAAGGCTCCATCAGCGACATGAAACTCGTGAAGATCCGCGACGCACCCACGAGCGAGTACGAGCTCCGGATGATGGCCCAGGAGATCCTCGAACGGGCGAAGCGCGACCCCGACGGCTTCATCGAAGTCGAGAAGCGCGGGATCACGGTCGTGCAGATCGGGTCCATGCGGATCGCGATCGCCCGCAGGCCATTCTCGGACGGCATGGAAATCACCGCAGTCCGCCCGATCGTGGACGTGACCTTAAAGGACTACACCAAGTCCGATATCATCACCAAGAGGATCACGAGCGACAAGCGGGGCATGCTCATCATCGGCGCCCCCGGCGGCGGCAAGACCACCCTCGCCCAGAGTCTCGCCACCTTCCTCTCCGAGAGCGGCTACGTGGTCAAGACCATGGAGTCTCCCCGCGAGCTCCAGGTCCCGGACCAGATCACGCAGTACACGATGCTCGATGGCAGCATGGCCAACACCGCCGACGTCCTCCTGCTCGTCCGGCCCGACTTCGTCATCTTCGACGAACTCCGGAAGGCTGAGGACTTCTCCGTCTTTGCCGATATGCGCCTCGCAGGCCTCGGTATGGTCGGCGTCATCCACGCAAACGGCGTGCAGGACGCGGTCCAGCGGTTCAGTGACCGGGTAGACTTCTCGGTCCTTTCGCAGGTAGTCAACACGATCATCTTCTTAAAACAGGGCGTCATCACGAAAGTCTACGACGTCGGGTTCACCATCAAGGTCCCCGAGGGAATGGGAGCCGAAGTCCACCTCCGGCCCGTCACCACCGTCACCGACCACGAGACCGGCGAGCTCGTGCTCGACATCTTCCGGTACGACGGCCAGACCATCGTGATGCCGGTCATGGGCATCACCGCCACGGCACCGGCCCCCGCAGCAGTCCCGCAGGCCCGGTCCTCGCCCCAGGTGCAGAACGTGGGCCAGCCGGTTACTGCAGCCCGCGAGCCCATGCGGGCACCGGCAGCCTCCCCTGAACCTGTCTGCTTCAAGGAGAAGGAGGGCAACGAGCGCCCCGGGTGGAAGCTCACCGAGAAGGAGATCCAGCGCGAGATCGGGCGGTACACCGAAGGCTTTGTCGACGTCCAGATGCTCAGTGACACAAAGGCCGTGGTCTATATCGACGACAAGGACGTCCCCGCCGCGATCGGCAAGGGCGGCAAGAACATCTCCGCGATCGTCAACAAGCTCGGTATCGGGATCGACATCAAACCCCGTTCGGAGTTCGACCGGCAGCAGCCCCCGCAAAAGGCCGATGAGGAGTACAACCTTGGCGGCGGGATCAAGATCCTGACCGACAAGAAACAACTCACCATCGTTGCCCCGGGTGAGACCGGCAGGATCGTAGATGTCTTTGCCGGGAAAGAGTACCTCTTCACCGCTACCGTGAACGAGACCGGCGAGATCCACCTTGCCAAGAACTCGAGCATTGCCCAGGAGATGATCAAGCGTTACACGAACAACGAGGTCATCAAGCTGAGGCCGGTATAACCCTTTTTCCGGATGGTGCATTCACGTGAGTCAGTTCGATCTACCAGCGTTTGAAGAAGAAGCGCACGAGAAGTGGGCCCATACCTTTGAGTCCAATCCTTCCCGCCTGGAAAAGTTCTACATCAACGTAGCCTTCCCGTACCCGAGCGGCGCCATGCACGTGGGGCACGGCAGGACTTATATCGTGCCGGACGTGATTGCACGGTTCTGGCGGATGAAGGGGAAGCAGGTGCTCTTCCCGATGGCATTCCATGTCACGGGCGCCCCCGTGGTCGGCATCTCGAAGAGGATCGCAAACAAGGACCCGAAGACGATCCACCTCTACCGCGACCTGTATAAGGTCCCGCAGAACGTGCTCGACGAGTTTGTCGACCCGCTCACGATCGTCCGGCACTTCGCCGCAGAGTACCAGCGGGTCATGACCGCCTGCGGCCTCTCCATTGACTGGCGCCGGCGGTTCATCACCGTAGACCCGACCTACTCGAAGTTCATCGAGTGGCAGTGGAAGCACCTCTACGAGGCAGGGCACGTGATCAAGGGCGTCCACCCGGTGCGGTACTGCACGGTGGACGACAACCCCGTCGGCGACCACGACCTGCTCGAGGGCGACAAGGCAGAAGTGATCAAGTTCACGCTCGTCATGTTCCGGTACGGCGATGCATTCATCCCGACTGCCACCCTCCGGCCCGAGACGATCCACGGGGTCACGAACCTCTGGGCAAACCCGGCCGTCACCTACGTGAAGGCCCTCGTGGACGGCAAGGCCTGGATCATCTCGAAGGAGGCAGCCGAGAAGCTCGCCCTCCAGGACCACACGGTCGAAACCAAAGAAGAGATCAGGGGAAGCGACCTCGTCGATAAGAAAGTCAGCCACCCGCTCTGCGGCGAGATCACGATCCTGCCGGCAGAGTTCGTGGACCCCGACATGGCGACCGGCATGGTGATGAGCGTCCCCGCCCACGCCCCGTTCGACTACATCGCACTCCGCGACCTCCAGCAGGCCGGGAAGTACACAGAGATCAAGCCGATCCCGCTCATCAAGGTGGAAGGATACGGCGAGGTCCCGGCCCAGTCCGCGGTCGAGAAGGCCGGCATCGCAAACCAGATGGACAGCCGGATGGATGCCCTCACGCAGGAGATCTACTCCGCGGAGTTCTCCAAAGGCAAGCTCTTCGGGAAGTACGGCGGCAAGCCGGTAAGGGTAGCCCGCGAGGAAGTGGCGGAACTGATGGTGCAGAAGTACGACTCGGCGATCATGTACGAGTTCGACCTCCGCCCCGTGGTCTGCCGCTGCGGCAACAAGGTCAAAGTCAAGATCCTCCACGACCAGTGGTTCCTGAAGTACAGCGACCCCGCGTGGAAGCAGCAGGTCTCCGACCACCTCAAGGACATGGCCCTCGTACCCCCCGAGGTCCGGCTCGAGTTCGACCGCACGGTCGACTGGCTCAAGGACTGGGCCTGCACCCGGCGTGTCGGCCTTGGCACGAAGTTCCCCTGGGATACCACCCAGCTGATCGAGCCCCTCTCGGACTCGACCGTCTACATGGCGTACTACACGATCGCCCACAGGATCCGGGAGATCGACTCAAAGCTCCTCACTCCCGAAGTCTTCGATTATGTTTTCCTCGGGAAGAAGTCGCCCGACCTCCCCGAGAAGAAGAAGCTCGATGCAATGCGGGAGGAGTTCCTCTACTGGTACCCGTACGACTTCCGGTTCTCGGCAAAGGACCTGATCTCCAACCACCTGACCTTCCAGCTCTTCCACCATGTGACCATATTCCAAAAGGACAAACTCCCAAAGGGGATGGTCGTCTTCGGCATGGGCCTCCTGAACGGGGCAAAGATGTCCTCCTCTAAAGGCAATGTCTTCCTCCTCGAGGATGCCGTGCAGGAGTTCGGGGCCGACACCGTCAGGATGTTCCTGATGGGAAGTGCAGAGCCGTGGCAGGACTTTGACTGGCGGAACGAACTCGTCCTCTCGACAAAGAAACAGATCGAGCGGTTTTACAACACGGTCATGGAGATCAAGGACGCGACAGGCGAGCCGCACGATATCGACCGCTGGCTTGCGAGCCGGCTCCAGTCGCATATCGCCAAGACCACCGAGGCGCTGGACAACTTCCAGACCCGTCAGGCCCTGCAGGAGGCCTACTTCGGGATCGAGAACGACCTGAAGTGGTACCGCCGGCGCCTGCCGAAAGACTGCGATGGCAGCAGGGAACTGCACGAACTCTGCTCTTCCTGGGTCCGTCTCCTCTCGCCGTTCATCCCGTTCACGGGCGAACACCTCTGGAAGGAACTTGCGGGCGAAGGACTCGTCTCATTCGCCCCCTGGCCGGTGGCAGACGACCAGCTGGTCAACGAGAAGGCCGAGCTCGCCGAGGAACTCCTCGCCCGCACGGTCGAGGACATCGAGTCGATCCGGAAACTGATCTCGCTGACGCCCAAGTCGATCACGATTGCCCTTGCCCCCGAGTGGAAGCACGAGATCTTCCGCACCATTGCCCATGCAGAGGACAGGAACACGGTGATCAAGGAGATCATGAAGGACGAGAACATGCGTAAACGCGGCAAGGACGCAACCGATGCGGCGAAGCAGTGCACCACCCTCATCCACCGCCTGCCCCCGTACGTGGTCGACCCGCTGGTCCACAACCCGATCAACGAGCAGGATGTCTTCGAATCGGCCCGGGCCTTCCTCGAACAGGAGTTCGGCGTGCCGGTCCACATCGCCGAGGCGGAGTCGAGCGGCCACGTGAAGGCACTGACTGCCCTGCCGTTCAAGCCGGCGATCATTATCGAATAACTTTTTCGGGGGGAATGACACCGGCATCCCAAAATCCCGGCCTGGACCCGGCCCGGGTGGTTTATCCACAAACAAGATATGCCGGGCCATGATATGCTTTTCCGGATACTACATGCACACAGGTTCCCGGATACATCTCTTCGCATCGGCCCTGCTCCTTGCCACATTTCTTATCGGTACCGTGGCCGGGATCAGCTTGGGCGTGGACTGGAAACAGGCCCCGCCAACCACCAGCCCGTTTGCCGGTGTCGCGATCTCTTCTGACGGCAATACCGTCTACGGCGGGGGTAACCAGATGCTCGTGCGGAACTGGGACGGGAGCAGCAACTGGGGAGGCAGGTCCGGCTTTGTGGCAGCGATGAGCGCAGACGGGGGCCACGTGGTCTCCACGCTCGGTAACAGTATTGTCCTGCTCGACAATACCGGGGTGGTGGACTGGACCCGGAGCATGGGGGCATCCTGCACAGCAGTTGCCATCTCTTCCAACGGGTCCTTCGTGGTCTCGGCCGACGAACAGGGGAACATGGTCTCCTGGTCGGCGGACGGGGAGTTCTGGGGACGGAATATCACTTCCCCGGCAAAGAGGATCGCCATCGCACCGACCGGTGACCTGGTTGTCGCGACAACGGACAGTGGCCTGCAGTTCTATACGCCCGCCCTCGACCCGGTCTGGACCGACAGCCGTTCCGGCAGCCTCGATGATTTTATCGTCATCTCATCGGACGGCTCCACGATCATCACGGCTGGCGGCACCCGGCTCTCGTCCCACACGAACACCGGTGTACTCAACTGGCAGGTGAACGTGGCAAAAGACGCGATCACGGATATTGCCGCAAATGACGACTGCTCGATCATCCTCGTCGCGAGCAAGGACAACAGCGTCCGGGCCGTCGACCGGTACGGCACGGTGCACTGGACCTTCGACACCGGGCAGTGGGCGAACGCGGTCAGTGCCTCCCGCGACGGTTCGGTAATCGGGGTCGGCTCCAATGACGGGACAATCTTCGTACTCGACCATGGTGGCGACCTGCTGACCAAGCGGAGTTCGGGCACCGCCATCCAGCCACGGTCGCTCGCCGTCAGCAGGGACGGCTCACGGATTGCGGCTGCCGACCAGTACAACCTGTACGGGTATACGCTGCTTGGGAATTCACCCGGTAGCAGCGGATCGGATACCACCTATATCGAGGCCGGGCTGAACCCGGTCAAAACGACCGCCCCGCCATCGCCCTCAGCAACGGTGACCACACCTGCAGAGGGTCCCAATGCAGGACCACAGACGACAACCGTGCCGGCACCGGCGACCACCCGTAAATCACCTGCCGAACCCTGGCTCGTCGTCCCCGCCGCAGCGGCAGCCCTCTGGCTGGCGGGGAAACGCTGAATACGTTCCCGGCCCGTCCACGGCAAATGAGGGGAAAAACAGCGTCCTGCCGGGACATACATCATCTGATGACCCTGTCATCAGCGTGTACCCCGATGACCTCACAGACCTCTTCATCAGCCGGGCAGTCCGCGATCATCAGCACGCTCTCCACGTTTTCCCGCGATTGCATGAAACGAGGAAGAAGCAGTGTATCGGGAGTACAAAACCGGAAGCGCTGATAGGGATTTGGTTAAAAAAAAGTGCCGGGGATCGTGGAACGAAGCCACGTCTGCTGCCTGTTCCAGCCGGATACGGTACCGCGGAGGCAGGGGCTTATTCCCCGGGAGTGCTCTTTGCCCGCTTCACCCTCTCCTTTGTGGAGAAGCCGGTGATGGCGTCGAGGAACTTCCGGAACCGCTTATTGGTGTCGATGATCACATCATCGGCGGCAGTCAAATCAGATTCGGTATCGATGATGACGCTCTTCCCGTCCGCAGCAGGATGGACATCCAGCCGCTTGATAGCCCCGAATGCGATCCGGTAGCCCTTTGCCGTCTTCTCCGGCTCCCTGCCGAAATGGTTTTTCAGTTCTGCTGCGGCCCGTGTATCGAGGTCCTTGGTCAGCCCGCGTTTGATAGGATACTCTTGCATAATACTTTTTTAGTAGTGGGTGTATGTTAATCTAATGACGGCAGATACTCCGGAACGATATGATCAGATCCTCGCCCGGCTGGATATGGTCCATGAGGACCTCACGAGAATCCAGCCGAACAGGGACCTCAATATCTTTTCTAAACCACTTCCCGCAAACGGTGCAGTCCTCATGGGCTTCCCGGGCAGCGGCCTTGTCGGTACCATCGCGCTCCAGTACATGGTAGACCAGCTCGGGTTCGAACAGATCGGGTCGATGACCTCCCGGTACTTCCCGCCCCTCGCAATGATGAACAAGGGACTCATCAACGATCCCGTGCGTATCTATGCAAAGGACATCAGCGGGATGAATATCGCGGCGGTTGTGGCCGACATCCCTATCGCCCCCCCGATCTGTTACGAGATCTCGAACGCCTTGATCGGCTGGCTTGAGCAGTTCAGGCCAAAGGAAGTCCTGACAATCGCCGGCATCGTCACTAACGAGTCCGAGAAACGGGTCTTCGGTGTGGCAACCACTCCTGACGCACTTATCCGGATCCAGGACCACACGCTCGTCCTGCCGATAGGCAGCATCTCGGGCATCGCCTCGAGCATCCTTACGGAGTGCAAGTCGCGTAACATCCCCGCGTACGGTCTTCTCGGCGAGACGATCAACGCCCCGGACCCCCGGTCCTCGGCGGCAACGATCGAGGTGCTCAACAAGATGTACAACCTTGCGCTTGACATCCAGCCGCTGATCGAACAGGCAGTAGAGATCGAACAGACCATGGGCAAGCTGGCGGAGGAAGTCCAGCAGTCGGCAGATACGAGCCCGAAGAAAGACCTGCCTATGTACGGGTGACTTTAATGAGATGCGCCGCGTTAACCGGTATCTCCCCGGAACTGATCAAAGACCTGAAGTCCGGCAGGCCACGGACGATCGAGCTCCAGAGCACCCACAATATCGTCACTATCGCCTCGATCGAACCGGGTCCTGACACCCACATCTTCATGACCTCCGTTGATATTGAAGACCTCTCGGCAGGCGATCCCGGGATCTGCGTCTACCTCGTCTCCACAAGCCTCTCGATGAAACGGATCGTGGAGTTCTCCCGCGGGATGTATTACGAGGAGCGGGAACGGATGTCTGCCCGGGTCCAAGTCAGGTACTGTGCTACATCTACCGTCAAGGAAGTATTCTTCGAAGGCCTGACAAAGCCTACCGAAGTGGAAGTCTTAAAATCCTCCTGCTATCACGCAGGATAAAAACAGTTTTCTCCCCGGGTCTGCCGGGTTATTTTCTCATCGCGAGGATCGCAATCCCGACAGCCCCGATGATCGCCAGCGGCCCCACCGGCGAGGCAGGTGTCGGCGTGGCGCTTGGCCAGGGCGTGGGCGTGGGTTTCAGGGTCCTCTTCACGGTCGGGACCGGAGTGTAGGTTGTGGGGGTCGGTATCGCTGTGGCGGTTGTTGCCGTGGCTAACACAGCCAGGTTTCCATAGACCGGGGTCTGGTTGCCCGCAGTAACAGTCACCGTGCCGGTATAGGGATGGTACCCGCTCTTCTCCATGAGGACCTGGTAACCTCCCGGGGTCACGTTGTACAAGGTGAATGTAGTGGTCCCTACGAGAGTATTGTTCAGGTACACGCTGGCACCGGACGGGCTGGACTGTAAATAGATGCTGCCATTTACTGCCGATGAAAGGGAGTTGATGGTGAACGTAGGGCTGCATATGATACTTGCTTCAGTCCCATCGGGCAGGACACACACGTTATAGCTCCCCAGGATCGCCTGGTTCAGGTTGAACGTCCCTGTGATCTGGGTTGAAGTCGTCCCTGTTACTGCACCGGCAATGTAATTGCCACTCCTGTAAATCCGGATTTTTGCAGCATTTACAACAAAACCGGTCCCTGCTATTGTTGTTGATACCGTGGTATTGACTGTCCCGCTGGCGGGAGAGATCGAAACGACGGTCGCTCCGGTCGTATTACTTACCGTAAACGTACCGGTCACGGTACCCCCGTCCGGGTTCAGGATCACGAGATTCCACGAACCGGGAGTGATCCCGTTCAGGTTAAAATTCCTGTTCAGGGTAGTGGCAGTATCCGTGCCGATAACTGAACCAGTAACGGCCGACTGCCCGGTTTTTGCCAGGGTAACGGCGGGTCCACTAAAACCAGTCCCGGCAATAACAATGGTCTGCGACCCGCTGTTTGTCGCGCTTGCCGGGGATATACTGGAAATGGCTGGTGTTGATGCGGTGCCGGTCGCTGTAAATGTAACCGGAGTCAGCGATCCGGTTGTTGCTGTCATTGCGTTGTTGTTTCCGGCAACTGTGCCCAGTGTCCAGCCAACGGAAGCTATCCCATTCGAACCGGTTGTTACCGAAGAAGCTGTTACAGAACCTCCACCGGAAGTTACGACGAAACTGACAATTGCACCACTAACCGGGTTATTATATGCATCCTGCACAAGGACTTTTGGCGAAATGGCAACCGCGGTTCCCACAGTGGCTGATTGACTATTTCCAGCGTTCACTACGATCTGGTTTACAGGTCCCGCCACGGGCGTGATGGCTCCGCTGGTTCCTGTTGTTGCACCTGCATCAGTTCCTGTAACCGTATACGCCGTGCCAGCCACCGTTGGTGTAAATATCACCGTAGCTATACCATTTGAATTAGTGGAGCTGCTCGCCAGCGAAAAACTGCCCCCAGTACCTGTATTTGACCAGATAACGACATTTCCTCCGGTCGTATTCGCCACGCCGGTATCTGAACTCAGTTGCGCTGATATGGTCACGCCTGTCCCTGCTACAGGAGAGTAAGAACTCGAAGTCACTACATACATGTCCGCCGCCACCGGGACAACCAGAAGCACCGCAGAGAGGATAAGTGCTGTTACCAGAAGAATAAAATTTTGTTTCGTCATGAGATACACCGGATAATATTACTCATTTATTCAAACAGAATATAGAAAATTGAAATCCATATCAGATATATTTTTTGAAATTTATTCGATATATCTCCAAACTCCCCATCGCGTTGAACGTGCTCGTTCTTTCACGCCAGCCGGGCGACCACGCACTCTACATCAACGAGGATGAGCGGGAGTACCTGCTCCCGCGGGGTATGGACTGGTCAGTAGTGAAGGCGAAAGAACGTAGAGAACCTGAGCGTGGATGCGGATTTCCCTCTCCACAACCGCACCACCGGGACTGCATCGTTCGATCGTGTCAGGCTGATCTTTATCCGGGAACAGCCCTGTGCCTGAACGGACAGGGATCCGGGCCGGAACCACCAACACTTTTTATATCCCCCGGGGGTGAATCTGACTGTACTGATATCATGGGCGGAAACGGTCTTCTGGAACAGGTAAGGGCATACGGGATCAAAGACTGGGCACAGGTCGTCTTCATGATCCTGATCTGCGCAGCAGGCGGATACCTGATCATCTACAGCGTCTACATGATGACCGTCAACCATGAACCCGGCCTGTTCATGTTCTCCATCGCGATGTTCGGTGTGGGGTGCACGGCGATCTGGTTCGGTCTCTCCCATGCTGAAATCCAGTCAACTGAGGAGAAACTCGAGAGTATCGCGAAACGGCTCGACCGGATCATCGAACGGATCGAGCAGAAATAACCGTCATCAGCAATCTGTTTTTTCGTACCAGCCCGAAAGGAAGCAGATTAATTATCCGCGAGAGCGAATGTTACTGGCACACATGGGTCTGTGGCTTAGCCTGGACATAGCGCCGGGCTTCTAACCCGGATGTCGGGGGTTCGAATCCCCCCAGGCCCGTTTTCCCGGTTTTTCGTGAAGGTATTGTATACAGGTATCCCGGTTATTCCCCGGATACAGTCAGCCGGTCCTGCACATGAGGGCCATATTCCCCCCACGGGGTAAAGGGCGTCAAAAAAACAACTCCTGTTAATCAGCCGGGCTTTTACGATCTACTAAAAAAGGTTACAGGTGGCCCTGCTCATCTTCCGGCTGCCCGTCCATGGGCTTTTGCAGGATCTGGACATCTGCGATGTTGTGCTGGCGCAGTGCGAGCTTCTTTGCCTTGAAGATGTTCTTGCCATCCTTGCCTATCGCGATGCCGCGGTCCTCGTCCCGGACTTCTACGGTCGCGGTCTGCGCATCCGGTTCGCCTTCGAACAGGATGGAGGTGACCTGGGCCGGGAGGAAGCAGTTCTTAAGGAACTGTTCTGCATTGCTGTTGTATTCCACGACCTCGATCTTCTTGCCCATCACTTCTGATGCCTTCTTAATCGAGGCGCCTTTCTTGCCGATTGCAAGTCCCATGTCACCAGGGTTGATCACGAAGATGAGTCTGCCGTTGCGATCGTCCACGACACAGTCGCGGCTCCCCGCGCCGGTCAGGCTCTCGAACTGGGAGATGAGGCGCATGCAGTCTTCGGTCAGTTTCACTTCTACCATAAAGATGCCCTCGGTTCAGGCCCTCTTTAGGGAGAGAATATCTGACTCGCCCGGGCTGACAATGGCAAGCGTGCTGACCATGAATGGCTTACCGCAAGCCTTGCCGAGCGCCACGCTCGAGCCTTCGAAGGTGTGGATGAAGAGGTTCTCGTAAGCGGTAAGTTTTGCAGTGAAGGCCGACGGGCAGTTACCTGCCACGACGACGATCTGGGCCTTGCCCTCTTTTATGCACTTTTCCGTGTTGTTCTGGCCAAGAATTACATTACCGGTCTTGATTGCCCGTCTGAGTGAAGCATTAAAATCCATGTACAATTCCTCGTAAGTTTTTCCAAAGTGTCTAATTGTCGTGTTGTCTGACTGCGATCAGTTTCACATCGCCGGTGCCGAGCTGGATCGGCTGGCCGACGATGACGTTCTCGGTCACGCCGCTCAGTTCATCAACTTCATTTGCGACGGCCGCATCGAGCAGGTGGTTGACAGTCACTTCGAACGCTGCCCGCGAGAGGACGCTCTCCTTCTCGCCGGCAATGCCGTGGCGGCCGATCTGCTTGACTTCGCCTTCCATGCACATCATGTCCGAGACGAGCATGAGGTGCCGGACATCAACGAGGATACCCTGCTCATTGAGCGTGGAGACCGCTTCGTGGATGACGGCATTTCTCGCTGCCTCGATACCGAGGACCTGCGCAATCTCACTGATGTTGTTGGTGCGGGTCCTGGTGGTGTCAACGCCAACTACATCAAATACGTCCTTAAGATTGGACCCTTCAGTATAAAGTATATACTCCCCGGTTTCCTTCCTGACGACCACCCGGAGGATGTCGTCAATGCCCTGCACGATCACGTTCCTGACGTGTTCAGCGAGCTGGAAGAGGTTCTGGTAACTCTCCTTGTCCTTGGGGGAGAAGATGATGGTTGCGTTTTCCTCATCGATCTCGTGCTCAAAGTCCCGGTAGTGCCTGCGGTCGCGGATCTTCTTGGGAGCCGCTTCCATGATCTCCATGGGCGAGATCTTGCGCTTGTCGCAGACCTTGGTGTTCAGGTGCACGACCACGTGCATGTTCTCCATGTCCGTGGTGATGTCGCCGAACTCGTGGAGCGGGGCGGCCTCGATCTGCCAGCTGACTTCCCGGGCCTTGTCCCGGTCGATACCGAACTCGGGCTCGAGGTACACGGTCATCGTCGGGGTGCTCGGCTCTTTCCTCGCGTCCATGATCTCGATGAGCCGCGGGAGACCGAGAGTAACGTTGATCTCGGCGACACCCGCATAGTGGAACGTACGCATCGTCATCTGTGTGCCGGGCTCACCGATGGACTGCGCCGCGATGATACCCACCGCTTCACAGGCTTCGATCCGGGTGCTCTGGTACTCGGCGAGGACCCGTTCGAGGATCTGCTTGAACTGGGTATCGGTGATCTCCTTGGTGTCAAGGAACTTCCGGAGCTGCTCTTTTGTTTTAGGGGGAAGGGCTGCAGCCTCGATCTTCTTATCGTACTTATCTGCGAGCGGCATTTCAGCACTCCTCCTTGAGGATACTCTCGACAATACCCTTGACATCCACAGGGTCACCGAACGCACTCTTGGTCGGGTCGGTGCCGTCTTCGCCGTACTCGAACTGGATGATCCTGCCGCCGGTAGAACGGACTGTGCCGTCGTACGCGACCTTGAGGTCCTGCAGCGCATTGATCATACGGCGCTGGAGGTACCCGCTCTGGGATGTACGAACTGCAGTGTCGACGAGACCTTCACGGCCACCGATTGCGTGGAAGAAGAACTCGGTCGGGTTGAGGCCGCCTTTGTAGCTGTGCTGGATGAACCCGTGGGCATCCGAGCCCCGGTCACCCTTCTTGAAGTGCGGGAGGGTCCGGTCGTCATAACCACGGACGATACGCTCACCACGGACGGACTGCTGGCCGATACAACCGGCCATCTGGGTCAGGTTCAGCATGGAACCACGGGCACCGGAGACTGCCATCACGACAGCACTGTTCCCGAGACCGAGGTGCCGGCCTGCAATCTGACCGGTCTGGTCCCGGGCTTTCCCCAGCACCTGCATGATCTGCATCTCAAGGGTCTCCTCGACCGTTCGCCCGGGCATCGGTTCGAGCTGGCCGTCCTCGTAGATCTTGATACGGCGTGTGACATCGAGTGCTGCTGTATTCAGCACTTCATCGATCTGGCCGTACTCGGTCTTGGAGAGGTCTTCGTCATCGATACCGAACGAGAAGCCGTCGAACATGATCGCACGGATCGAGAGCTTGGTCGAGTCATCGATGAACTTTGTCGCCCGCTTCATACCCTGCTGGCGGATGATGCGGTTGACGATCTGGCCGTCGAATGCGCCGATCGCCTTCTTGTCGATGGTCCCGACTTCGAGCTTGCCGTCGATAATGCGCACGTATGCATCCCGTTCGCAGACCTCTTTCTTGCAGACATCGCAGTTCTGGCAGGAGCTGGCCTTGAAGACCATGTTGAGGTGCTCGGGAAGGACCTGGGAAAAGACCTGCTTGTTGCTCCAGTACTCCCTGCCGTTCTCAACCTTGCCGGGCGCGGGCATCCGCTCGATGCCGGTGTACCGCATGAGATAGAGGGCCTCTTCCTTCGTGAACCAGCGCAGGTCGTGCGTCAGCATGAAGATACCCGAGACGTGGTCGTGGATACCTCCGATGATCGGGCCGCCGAAACGCGGGGAGAGGATGTTCTCCTGCACAGCGATGAGGATGGTTGCCTCGGCCCGTGCCTCTTCGGTCTGCGGTACATGCATGTTCATCTCATCGCCATCGAAGTCGGCGTTGTAGGGGGGGCAGACTGCCGGGTTGAGCCGGAACGTCCTGCCTTCCATCACCTTGACGCGGTGGGCCATGATGCTCATCCGGTGCAGCGAGGGCTGACGATTGAAGAGCACGACATCGTTATCGCGGAGCTGGCGTTCGACCGTGTAGCCGGGTTCGATCATGTCGGCGACCGTGTCGAGGTTGCCATCCGCAAGCCGGAGCCTGCGGTTGTCAGGGCGGATCACATAATTTGCACCACACGGGGAGTTGACATCCGGGCGTGCCGGGCCGGTCCTGACAATCTGCCGGAGTTCCTCGATATTGTAGGTGGTGACCCGGACAGGGATCGTCATCTCGTTTGCCACGGCACGCGGGACACCGACCTGCGCGACCGAGAGGTTCGGGTCGGGCGAGATCACGGTACGGGACGAGAAGTTCACACGCTTACCCGAGAGTGAGCCACGGAACCGCCCGTCCTTACCTTTCAGGCGCTGCGAGAGCGTCTTTAAGGGCCGGCCGCTGCGGTGGCGTGCGGGCGGGCAGCCTGCTACTTCATTGTCGAGATAGGTGGTGACGTGGTACTGCAGGAGTTCCCAGAGATCCTCGATGATCAGCTGGGGGGCGCCTGCATCCTGGTTCTCCTTGAACCGCTGGTTGATGCGGATGATATCCACAAGCTTGTGGGTCAGGTCGTCTTCCGAGCGCTGGCCGTTCTCGAGGATGATGGACGGGCGCATCGTGACCGGCGGGACCGGGAGCACGGTAAGGATCGTCCATTCGGGGCGGGCGACGTCCGGGTTGATGCCGAGCGGAATCAGGTCCTCGTTTGGGATCTTCTCCATCCG
Organism: Methanoregula sp.; assembly: GCF_049686655.1. GTDB lineage: Archaea > Halobacteriota > Methanomicrobia > Methanomicrobiales > Methanospirillaceae > Methanoregula. Next base: position 32,981 of record NZ_JBAVIG010000024.1, on the reverse strand, counting down.
GGCGCGGATGTCTGCGGGGGTGAGCTTGTGCTCCACCTTCTTGCCGTCCTCGACCATGACTTCGGAAAACGTGGTCGGCTTCTCGAAGTTGATCTTGAGCTGCTGTTCACCGCAGTGAGGGCAGACGCGCTCTTTCTTGACGTCCTTCTCTGAGAGCAGGTCGCCGGTCTGGTCGTCTTCCGTACCGACGACTTTCTCGACTTCCTCAGGACTCAGGAGCACACGGCCGCAGGCGCGGCAGGTGACACGCAGGAGTTTCCTGATGAGCCTTGTGTACCCGACATGGATGACCGGCTTGGCGAGCTCGATATGGCCGAAGTGCCCGGGGCACTCGCTCGCCTTCTGGTCGCAGGTCTTGCACCGGAGACCGGGGTCTATGACACCGAGGTTTAAGTCCATGAGGCCCTGGGGGTAGGGGAACCCGTCGTCATCATAGGTGTCTGCCCAGATGATCTTCCGGACGCTCATCTCACGGATCTCTTTGGGAGATAACAGGCCGAACTCAATCTGTCCGATTCGTTTTGGGGATGGCATGTTACACCACGTCCTGTAATTTCAGTCTTGGGGCAATGCCCATACTCTTCATCTCGTCCAGCAGGAGCTTGAACGCATAACTCATCTCGACCGAGTAGATATCGGTCTCGTTGCCGCAGGCAAGGCAGCGGGTCATGTTGCGCTTACGGTCGAGCATGGCGACCATGCCGCAGTGTGCGCACACATATTCGTTCACCTTGTCCGACTCGTCGAGCAGGCGTTCCTTGAGTGCCATGGCGGCGCCGTGGCCGATCATGACATCCCGCTCCATCTCACCGAACCGGAGACCGCCTTCACGGGCACGTCCTTCGGTAGGCTGGCGGGTGAGCACCTGCACCGGCCCACGGGACCGGGCATGCATCTTGGACGATACCATGTGGTAGAGTTTCTGGTAGTAGATCACGCCGATGTAGACATCGGCCTTGAACTGTTTCCCGGTGATACCGTCATACATGATCTCCCGGCCGTTGTGGGAGAAGCCGAGTTTCTTTAACGAGGCCCGGATATTGGATTCACTCTCGCCACCGAATGCCGTGCCGTTAATACGCCGGCCTTCGAGCGATCCGACCTTGCCGCCTATCATCTCGAGCATGTGCCCGATGGTCATACGGCTCGGGATCGCGTGCGGGTTGATGACAAGATCCGGCATGAGGCCGCTCTCGGTGAAGGGCATGTCTTCCTGGTGGGCGATAAGACCCACGACACCCTTCTGCCCGTGCCGGGACGCGAACTTGTCGCCGACTTCCGGGACACGCAGGTCGCGGGTCCGGACTTTCACGAGCCGGGAGCTGTTCTCGCCTTCAGTGATGATGACGGTATCGACAATACCGTGCTCGTTGCTGCGCATCGTGACGGAGGTGTCGCGGCGCTTTTCAACAGCAATGAGTTCTCCTGAGGGTTCCTCGAGGAAACGCGGTGGGGAAGTCTTGCCGATCAGCGCATCTTTCTCTGCAACAACCGTCTCAGGGTTGATTACACCATCCTCGTCCAGGTTCTTGTAGGCGTCGGCACCATGGGCACCGGCCACATCCTCGTCGGGGACTTCTATGCGATCGATCTGGCCGCCGGGATACCGGCGCTCTTCGCCTTCATAGGTCCTGAAGAAGTGGGAGCGGCCAAGGCCGCGCTCGATCGAGGCCTTGTTGAAGATGAGCGCATCTTCAATATTGTAGCCCTCGTAACTGAGGATCGCGACCACGAAGTTCTGGCCTGCGGGCCGGTCATCGGAGCCGATCAGTTCCGAGGTCTGGGTATGGGTGAGCGGTTTCTGCACATAGTGGAGCAGGTGGCCACGGGTATCCGGGCGCAGCTTCATGTTGGCCGCACCAAAACCGAGCGCCTGCTTGACCATTCCGGCACCCATCGTGACACGGGGACTTGCATTGTGCTCGGGGAACGGGACGTGGGCCGCACCAATACCAAGGATCAGGGAGGGGTCGATCTCAAGGTGGGTGTGCTCGGGCGTCAGTTTCGAGAAGTCCATGGCGATGAAAAGGTCTTCTTCCTCTTCTGCATCAATGAACTCGATCATGCCGCGCTGGACAAACCAGTTTATGTCGATTTCCTTTCGTTCGAGCTTCCGGAGATCATCGTCCGTGATGAGCGGTTCGCCGTTCTTTAAGACGATGAGCGGGCGGCGGGCACGGCCGCGATCGGTCAGGATCACGACATCGCCGTTGTACTCCTTGTGGGAGACATTCACTTCCGGCGAGAGAGCACCCTGCCGCCGCATGCTGCGGATATTTGCCACGAGTGCCTTCGGGTCATCGACAAGGCCGATGAGGGCACCGTCCACGAACACGCGGGACTTCTTGCTCATGATTCACCCCGTATGTGTTCTACGCCAAGATTGTGCAGGATCTTCATAATTTCTTCTTCGTTATCGACACCCTTGCTGATCTCCACCATCTGGGCGAAGTTCTTCACGAGGCCACAATTCGGGCCTTCGGGAGTCTCGCTCGGGCATATCCGGCCCCACTGGGTCGGGTGCAGGTCACGGGCCTCGAAGTGCGGCTGCGAGCGGGAGAGCGGGGAAATCACGCGGCGGAGGTGCGAGAGCACGGCCATGTGGTCTACCCGGTCGAGCAGCTGCGAGACACCGGTCCTTCCTCCCACCCAGTTACCGGTGGCAAGCGGGTGGAGCAGGCGTTCCGTGAGCACGTCTGCGCGCACGGCGGTCGCAATCGAGAGATCGCGGTGGCGCATGCTGGCGCGTTCGAGCTGGTACTTGATATCACGGGTGAGCCGGTTGAGGGAGATACGGAAGAGGTCCTCCATCAGGTCGCCGGCGAGTTTCAGCCGCTTGTTCGAGTAATGGTCCTTGTCGTCGATCCTGCGCTTGTTCAGGACAAGATCGAAACAGGCCTCTGCCATGCGGCCGAGGAAGTGGGCCTTCGCGAGCCGGACCGAGAGGACTGCTTCCTGGTAACCCTCGTCTCCTTCCTTGAGGCTTGCCGGCATCGAGTAGTTGAGATGCGGCAGGAGGTAGTTGTCCAGCACGAACTCTGCGCGCTTGCGCTGGTAGTCCCGCGTCTGGTTCGGCGCGAGCTTCTTGCCCACGTACATGATACCGCCCTCGACGGAATCGCACTCGCTCTCTTCCAGGTTCTGCATCATGAACGTAAGGATGTCCTCGTCCGTGGATACGGCGTTCACGACTTCCTGGTCGTTCGTCATGCCCAGTGCCCGCATCAGGTCAGCGAACTTCAGGTGGCCTGCAACGGACGGGAACGAGACCTCGAGCAGGTTCTTCTTGTTCCGCTCGACAACCACAAGTGCACGGTACCCGCGGAACTGCGAGAACACCTTTGCAACATAGATCCGCTCGTTGTACCGCTCGGTAAACTCGGTCATGATCTTGTTGGACGCGAGGTCTTCTAAGGTCATGAGCACGCGCTCTGTACCGTTCACGATGAAGTAACCGCCTGCGTCAAATGCATCCTCACCATGGGAGACACGCTGGGCGTCATCCATGCCATAGAGGTTGCAGGCAAGCGACCCGACCATGATCGGGAGCTGCCCGATGGTCGTAACAATTGGTTCCTGCCGGTCATCGCCGTGCACGAGCGTCAGCCCGAGCTGGATCGGGGCCGCGTACGTGAGGTTGCGGAGCCGGGCTTCGCAGGGATACAGTTCTCCCTGCGAGCCGTCCGCTTCCCGCACGAGCGGTTTTTTCACTTCGATCGTGCCCAGTTCAACCCAGACCGGATCGTTGTTCTTGCCCCGGTTCTCGATGTCGGTCTCGATAACCCGCTGTTCGTTGACCACTTTCTGGAGATTATGCTTCAGGAAATAATTGAAAGAGTCAAGCTGGTGGCGCGCAACATGCTCCCGTGAAAAATATGCCCTCGATAAGATGCTTCTGTCAATCAGACTGACCAACCCCGGAATTACTTCTTTGGTCTCTTGACCACGAGACGGAATGCCTCGGCCCTGCCGGCGGTATGACTCGCCCGGATAATTCGTATCACATCATCGGCATTTGCGCCGATCTCCCTGACGGCTGGATCGTCATGGTAGATTTTCGGTAATTGTTCGGTAGTAATGTTGTAGCGCGAGAGAAGTTCCGATACTTCCTCTTCGCTCATGATTTTATGATCCGGCACCATCGCGTGCTCCAACACATTAAGTTTGGTGCTCAATGAAAAACCCCCTCACAGATGAACAAATTTCCTCTCAGATGCATCACCGCAAAAAACCCACGATTGCTCGTGGCAACGGGCCCGGAGGGATTTGAACCCCCGACCACCTGGTTAAAAGCCAGGCGCTCTACCGAACTGAGCTACGAACCCAATCTCTGCTACACAGACCAAGATGTACAGCATTATAACAATGCCCAAAAACTATATAAATATTACTTCTATACCCATCCATGGGGTGAATCGGACAACACCGGCAGGAAACGATTATACGGCTTTTGTGAATTTCTCGTTGATCTCTTTGAGGCGTTTTTCATCCGCCTGGATCTTTGTTTCCAGTTTCCGGACGGCTGCCACATCATCAGAATTGGCTGCATTTCCCGCCAGATGCATGCCCGTGGATCTTCTCAGTACGCAGAGGAGGTTCTGGTCAACCTCGATGCTCTTCCGGAGGGCGGAATATTCCTCGATCGTCGCTGGATCAAAGCCCGCGTCTTTTGCAACGAGCGCCTCTATCTTCACATTGCTCCGCCGGGTAAATACCCGTTGTATCGCTTCCAGCAGTTGTGCCGGGTTGACCGGCTTTGAGACAAAGTCCTCGATATTCAGGCAGTGCTGCTCCGCTTCTTCGGGGGTGATTTTCTTGGCGGAGAACATAAGCACCGGGATATCCCTTGTCGCAGGATTTGCCTTGAACCGGTCCAGGGTCTCCCAGCCGTCCATGGGCTCCATCATGATATCGAGCAGGACCAGGTCGGGGGTAATGGTGGCCAGGATAGTGAGGGCTTCATCGCCGCCGTGGGAGGCAACGGGTTTGAACCCTTTCCGTTTCAACAGGGCGACGAGACCGTCAACTATATACGGACTATCATCAACAATCAGGATCGTTTCATCCACGGATTCTTTCCCCCATATACGCCAGGCTGGCGGTGAGCCGGCTCATGGCAGGCAGGTATTCGTTACATTCCTGATGCCAGACAATATATGCCTGCATAGTATTCAAACATGCACTGGAACTGCACACGGGGAATTTATTTTGAGGCCGGGGAACCGGACAGCTCCCCTTTGATCTGCTGGAGACGGTTTTCCTGGAACTTGATGTTCATCTCCATGCTCTTGATCGCCCGCGAGATCTCATCGCTGACCCTTACCTTGGAGTCGTTGAAGTTGTAGGTGGTCTCAAGGATCTTCATAAGACGTTTGTTCACATCGATGCTTTTACTCAGTCGGGCGTATTCGGTGATGATCTCGCCATCGAATCCCGACTGTTTTGCCATGTCCATATCGGATTTTATAGACTGGCGCCGGGTGAGGACGTGCTCGATCGCATCATAGAGTTCGCGGTGGGTGATCGGCTTGAGCACGTAGTCTTCTATATAGATACCATATTCCTGTGCTTCGGCGGGAGTCAGCTGTTTTGCGGTGAGCATCAGCACCGGGATCTCCTTGGTATCAGGGTTCTCCTTAATCCGTTCGAGGGTCTCCCAGCCGTCCACAGGTTCCATCATGATATCGAGGAGGATCAGGTCAGGGGTCACGGTCTTGAGGATCTCAAGGCATTCCTCGCCCCCGTACGCGGCAACAGTCCGGTATCCGCCACGTTCGAGCATGGTAACAAAAACATCGACGATGAACGGGCTGTCGTCAACCACAAGGATGGTATACATTACATCGCCTCCCCAATCTTTTTGGCAACCTGGAGCATTTCAGTATGCACTTTCCCGAAATCTGCCTTGTCCGTAATGATTGCGGTGATAAGGAAATTTTCACCGGCGCCCATGACGAGAATAGAGGAGTCCTGGGCCCGTATGGTGACGGACATCATGGATTTCATCTTTATGATACTGCCTACCGATTCCGCTGAGGCAAGTATTGTTGCGGAGAGCGCCCCGAACCAGGGCTCATTGAGTTCACGGTCAAAACTTTTACCGGCGATTATCCCATCCCGGGATACAAGGGCACATGCTGCAACCCCGTCAATAGATCGAATCAGTTCAATAAATGCAGAGATCTTCTCTTTTAACATGCTGCGTCTCCTGCTGCACTACCCTGTGTAATTGATAATACCTGATGGGAACATATATACATATTGTTTTTCACCTTTGGACGATACGAGAATTCCATTGAAATTTACAACAAAGATGTCCTGTCGTATATCCTTCTGCCAGGAGTCCGGGCAGCACGTCTCAGTTAGTTGTGGCATGGCTTCGTCGATGTCTGGAAATATAAAGATTCCTGATACGGGCCTGCCGGATTGATACGATATTATATACCCGGGTTTAATTTCCCGGTAAAGCGCAGGACGGGTCCCGGGTTCCTCCCCACCTCCGCCGGGATCCTGTACGCTTGCGGGTATATTTTGTGACAATTGGCTGTTTCGAGGGCGGGGCGCCTTTCAATACGTATAAATACCCTATTCCCCAACCAGTTTGTTAAGAATTCTGATGCTCAGGGCATACACCATCACATCCGGAAAAGGCGGTGTCGGGAAGACCACGCTTACGGTAAATCTGGGGATTTCCCTTGCCATGCTGGAGCGGGAAACTTATATCCTCGACGCCGATATCGGCATGGCAAATATGGCCCTGATCCTCGGGATGGATGACGTTCCGGTCACCCTTCACGAAGTACTTGCCGGGAAGGCAGATATCGAGGATGCCATCTATGAAGGCCCCGCAGGTGTAAAAGTGGTGCCGAGCGGGATCTCCCTGCAGGGGTTCCAGCAGGCAGACCCGGAGAAACTCCGGGACGTGATGCATAAGCTGGTGGACCGGTGCGAGTTCCTCCTTATCGACGCACCGAGCGGGATCTCCAAGGAGGGCGTAGTTCCGCTTTCCGTAGCAGATCAGGTGATCCTTGTAGTCAACCCGGAACTTGCTTCGATGGCTGATGCCCTCAAGACCAAGATCCTCTGCGAAGTGATGGGAGGGCGGGTCTACGGGGCGATACTGAACCGGGCGGGACTCGAACACACCGAGCTCCGGTCCCAGAGCGTTGAGGATGTGCTGGGGGTCCGGGTGATAGATGTGGTTCCGGAAGACGCCAGCGTGCGTCGTGCAGCTGCGTACAAGTCACCATGTGTGCTGAAATACCCCCATACACCTGCCACCCGGGCGTTCAAGCGTATTGCTGCCCAGATGGCAGGTGCAGAATACAACGAAGCTGCTGAGGATGCCAGTCAGGAAAGTTTCGTCGACCGCCTGGCCCGTGCAGTATTCAGGTGATTGCATTACAGGTGAGATAATGGCATACGAAGGATACATGCTGGTCCTCTTTGGCGGCGTTATCGTTGTCCAGCAGTTCATCATCTATCTGATGTACGTGCGGATACGCCAGCTTCTTAACGAGGTCGACTCCATTGAAGGAAAGATCAAAATTACGGATACTGAACTCGAAAACCTCATTTCGCGGGTCGAGGAATTCAAGCGCGGGAATATCTGAGATCCTGCTTTAAGCACCAGATAGTTTCCTGTGCACGACTCATTCTCCCGGGTTCGGGGATTATGCCGGGAGGAACTCCGTGACTTTTTTATTCGCGCGGGTCGCTCATCCACAGGTTCAGACATGCAAAACCGGGCCCTGGTGACTCCATGACAGTACCTTATAGCCGGTCATGTAAACGCCCGTCATAGCCCGGGGGGTTCATGAGCCATACCGGAAATCCCGGTCATGAACGACAAGATACATAAGTGATCTCATCCTACAGTATGAGAGCGGGGCCATAGGGTAGCCTGGCCATCCTAGGAGACTGGGGGTCTTCTGACCTGAGTTCAAATCTCAGTGGCCCCATTGTTTTTTCTGATCACTTCACGAATCCGTAGATCATAGTATGAAACTCACCGATACCTGTATCGATTGCCTGATGTCCCGCGTGGTTTTCGAGTGCGGGCTCGCATCTGCCGATCCCAAACTCACGGAAGCAACGGTCACGGCATGCAGGGATCTGCTGGATTCCATGAAGGGGACTTCTTTCCTTCATCCGCAGATCGCCAGTGCAGTCCACCGTGAGGCCTGCAGGATGATCGGGGACCCCGACCCGTTCCGTGAACTGAAACAGAGAGGAAATGCAGAGGCGCTCCTGGTCTGCCGCGAGGTCCGTCACCAGCTCAATGACTTCCGGGATCACGTACTGGCCAGCGTTATCGGAAACACGTTCGATTATGCGGTCCGGGGCCATGAGGTAACTTCCGACTTTTCCCGGTTTTTTGCCGACGAATTTGCAAAAGGACTGGATCGCGACGATACGGACGAGATCTTCAGAAACTGTTCCCGGGTCGTCTACCTCACCGACAACTGCGGGGAGATCGTCTTCGACCGGCTGCTGGTCGGGTACCTGAAGGCCCATGGCTCGCACGTGACGGTTGCAGTCAGGGACGCACCGATCCTCAATGACGCCACAATGGATGATGCGCTTGCCTTCGGGTTCGACAGGGTTGCAGACCTTTTGACCACCACGGGCGGGGGTGCGGAGATCGGCCTTGATCCGGATAAGATGCCGGCTGACCTCGCAGAGGCAATCAGCCAGTGCACCATTATCATATCGAAGGGCATGGCGAACTACGAGTCGCTCAGCGAATACGATAATCTCCCACCGGTCGCGTACCTCATGTGTGTCAAGTGTGAGATGATTGCCGGTGATACAGGAATCCCCCGCGGATCGAAGATCGCCGTGCTACGTACTTAGACCGGTGATCTCCATCCCTCACTCCGGCCGGATTTCGAAATTGCTTGCAAATTTCCTGGGAGTACGATATGGCTCATCAGCAAATCGTTCTCCAGTTGCGGTCATTGCCGTTCCATCTCATACCGTTTTTTTCCCGGCCGATGCAAACGCAAGGGCAGGATCGTATCCCTGGCGGACGTATTCCTTCACCATCCTTCGTGCCGAAAAGTGTGAGGCCGTGCTCCGGATCGCCTCCTTCATCTTCTTCACCCACATATGCGGAAAACCATCGTTCGAAACCGTGTAGTAGAGAGGTACTACCTCGCGTTCCAGCAGATCGTAGAGCTGGCCTGCGTCGCTCCAGTCCCGGTTCTGTGAGGATACTGCGTCACCAAACGCCCAGCCGTTCGTGCCGTTGAAACCTTCAATCCACCACCCGTCCATGATGCTCATGTGGAGGACTCCATTGAGTGAGGCCTTCATGCCACTCGTCCCGCAGGCTTCGTTGGGAGGCAGGGGATTATTCAGCCAGACGTCCACGCCATGGACAAGGTACTGCGCCATCTGCTCCCCGTAATCCTCGACAAACGCAATCCTTCCCCCGAAATCCTGCTGGTGGGCATACCGGTAGACTTTCTGGATGATCCGCTTTCCCTCGTCATCGGCAGGGTGGGCCTTTCCCGCAAAGATGATCTGCACCGGCCGCCACCGGTTGTTGACGATCCGCTTGAGCCGTTCCATATCCTGGAAGATGAGATCCGCCCGTTTGTAGGTAGAGAATCTTCTCGCAAACCCGATCGTGAGTGCGTTTGGATCGAGAAGGGCCCCACCGGAGACGACGTTGACGGGGTCCGTGCCCTCGCTCACCCATTTCCGCCGCTTGTGCTCCCGGATCCGGTTGACGAGCTTCCGCTTGAGCTGGACGTGTACGGCCCAGAGTTCTTCATCGGGGATCTCGTTGATCATCTCCCAGATGAGAGGGCTGTCATGCTCGGAGAGCCAGCTCGGGCACGACGGCGAGAAATAGGTGTTGAAGAGCAGCTCCATCCGTGGATCGAGCCATGTCGGGACATGGACGCCGTTCGTTATGTGGCCGATGGGGGGAATACCTATGCCTGATTCTGCAAAGAGCCGCTTCCACATATCCCGCGCCACTTCGCCGTGCCTTTTGCTCACGCCGTTCCGGAAGGCACACATCTTCAGGGCGAACGCGGTCATGTTGAAGAGACCCCCGGCATCCTGCGGTGCCCGGCCCAGGCCAAGGACGGTCTCGCGGGAGGTACCGAGAAGGGAATAATACCGGCCAAAATATTTGTCTATCAGGGCATGCGGGAAGGCATCGTGCCCGGCAGGAACCGGTGTGTGGGTAGTAAATATGCTGGTGTTCTGCACGTGTGCATAGGCTTCGTCAAAGCTCATCTTGTCTGCCACATTCTCCCGGATACGCTCCAGCAGCGCAAACGCGGGATGGCCCTCGTTCAGGTGGATGATCGTGGGGCGGATGCCAAGGATATCGAGGACATAACTCCCGCCGATCCCAAGGACAATCTCCTGCCGGAGGCGCTGTTCGTTGTCGCCGGTATACAGGCGGCTGGAGATCATCCGGTTCGCGGGATCATTCTCCTTTATATCGGTATCAAGGAGATAGAGGGGGATCGTCCCGATGTCGACCCGCCAGACGGAGACATAGATCGGGGGATCGATGAACGGTACCCGGGCGACCAGCTGGGTATCATGATTATACATCACCCTTTTTATCGGCGATGCATCGCGGTTCAGGACCTCATTGATGTTCTCCTGCCAGCCGTCCGGCCCGATGTGCTGGTGGAGGTAACCCTCGGAGTACATGAACCCGACTGCGACGAGAGGCAGGCCGAGATCGCTCGACTCCTTGAGATGGTCCCCGGCAAGAAACCCGAGGCCGCCGGCATAGAAGGGGAGGGAGTGGTGGAGACCGTATTCGGCAGAGAAATACGCAATCGTATGGCCATGGTTGTGGGAAAAATGTTCCGTGTACCAGCTGTTCCTGCTCGCAAGTTCCTGCCGGAACCGGGACATCACGATATCGTAGTGCCGGAGGTACAGGGGATTTTTCGATGCCGCGATAAGGGTTTCTTCCGGAAGTTCAGAGAGCATCCGGACCGGGTTATGGGTGCTTTCTACCCAGGCCTGGGGGTTCAGCTGCTTGAAGACCATCTTTGCAGCGGGGTTCCAGCTCCACCAGAGATTATACGCGAGATCCACGAGTCCCGATATCCGTTCCGGGACGTGCGGGAAATCATTACGGAGCTTGTCGGCCACGACACTCATCAGTATGTGTGTAGTAGTGCATAGGGTTTTTAATAGTATTGGATTGGTGGCTGCCTGCCCCGCATTTCTTTTAGCCATAAGGTGTATGCAATAGTTGAAAAGGACGAATGTCCAAGAGGAGGCTGGGATGTTTCATGGAGGATCGCACATGGTATGACCTCTACCGGGACCTTGAACCACCAACTCTCGGCAGGACGGTTGTCGGGTTCAACGTAAACATTGACCGGATCGTCCCTGTTACGGCGGACCTGCTAGCATCACTGCCACAGGTGCAGGGGGAACTTGCCGTATTCCGGAACAGGCTGTACCGCGCCATGCAGACCTGCACTGCCGACGAACTGTTTGTGCGGGATACCACGGTGTACGGAGAGTTTATCCACCATTTCAGCGGGAACAGTACCATTGGCGGGCAGGCCGGCATAGCCGCAGTCCAGCTCGCATCTGCCGGTGCTCCTGAAGTGATCTGCATCACTCCCTCCATGGGCGTCACTACCCGGGTGATTCTCCGGGAGGCCGGTGTCACAATCCCCGGTCCGGAACGGGTTTCCTCAGAACAACCTGACACGGTCCATCTTGTTCTCGAATATTCCCCCGGCCTTGTCCCCCTGGCCCCCGGCGCAGTCGCCCGGAACAACCGGTTCATCGTCTCACCGCTCCACGATCCCTCAACCATCCTCCTCAACGAGGAGATAACCGGGGAGTTCCGGAAGGCCGCCGCCTCCTGTGACCGGGCGTTCCTCTCCGGGTACCAGTATCTTACATCTGACAGGGAATTTTCGATCGCTGCCGACCAGCTCCTTGTGGCAAAAAAGCAGAACCCGCACCTGAGAATCCATGCGGAGTGGGTAACCGTTGCGGATGATGAGATCACGAGGCGCTTCGTAAGGTATATACTCCCCCACGCCAGCAGCCTTGGCCTGAATGAGCGGGAACTCGGGTTCGTTTACCAGTGCATGAACCCTGCGGTCTCCCAAAATCACGGGCAGGCAGCAGGTTCGGCAGGCACGCTTGCACAGCAGGCACGGGAGATCTGCCAGTCGACCGGTCTCGTGCGGCTGCACCTTCACACGTTCGGGTACTATATGGCAGTCTGTAAAGACCATTCCTGTCCGGAAAAAACCCGTGACGCCCTGCTCTTTGCCTCCCGGACCATTGCGCAGTCCGCCGGAAGAGCAGAGCCCGGTATGGTCCCGGAGGGGCGAAAGGCGCTTGAAGATATTGCAGCTGCATTCGGCAGAGACGTGTCACCGGGCATATTCCATTCTGGAAAATACCACGTGATCGTTATACCGTCCCTGATCGTTCAGGGAGTCACAAAGACTGCCGGTATGGGTGACAGGATCTCATCCCTCGCGTTTGCAGCAGACCCGTTCTGATACCGTTCATTAAAAAACACGGAAAACAACCGGTAATCCCCGGAATTATCTGCTGCATTTCTGAATAGGGAATCCGGATAACGAAGATTTTAAAAATAAAATACTCCGGAAAGATCAGGTAATTTTTGAAAATTCCCGATAGATATAAATCATAGTTACGGGATGTAAGTGTGCTAGGCCAAGTAACTATCCGCAGGTACACCTGATATTACCAGAGCCTGAAGTCTCTCCATTCACGCACCGGCAATCCATGTAACACCATATACCGGTCAATATCACCGGAATCCCTTATACCTGGCGGATCGTTCCCTTTGTCCAGTGGGAAGTGTCTGCTATGCCACAAATATGTGTTGGGTTTGAGGTCCATCAGCCATATCGTCTTAACCGGTTGTTTGCCCCAGCCCCGAAACTGAAAAAGAAAGATCTGTTCGACCAGTATTTTGACGGCCTCAACAAGGAGATCCTCCTGCGGGTTGCCGAAAAATGTTATGATCCCGCCACAAAGATCATTCTCGAAAAGCTTGACGAGGGATTTGCCTGTTCGTTCTCGTTGTCCGGCACTCTTATCGAGCAGCTGGAGAAGTGGAGCCCCGATACCCTCTCGCTCTTCGAGGCCGTTGCCCAACACAGGAATACGGAACTGATCTCCCAGACGTATTACCACAGCATTGCCAGTTGTTTTTCTGACAAGACCGAGTTCCGGGAGCAGGTAAAACTGCATTCCGACCTGATGTTCGATCATTTCCGTGTCCGCCCGACCATCTTTGAAAATACCGAATTTACTTTCAACAATGATGTCGCTGCCACGGTAAAGGATATGGATTTTGCCGGTATCTTCACGGAGGGCGTGGACCGCATCCTCGGGTGGCGCAGCCCGAACTATGTGTACGAGTGCCAGGGAATCCCGGTGATGCTGCGCAACACTACCTTGTCTGACGACATCGCATTCCGGTTTGCCAACCGGACATGGGACATGTACCCGCTGACGGCAGATACCTATGCCCAGTGGATCGCGTCCTCACCCGGCGATGTGATCAATATCTTCCTCGATTACGAAACGTTTGGCGAGCATTTCTGGCAGGAGACGGGCATCTTCGACTTCCTGCGAAGCCTGCCATACGAACTTGCACAGCGCGGCGTCGAGCCCGTGCTGCCGTCGCAAGTGGTAGCCCGTAATACGCCAGTGGGGGAGATCGATGTACAGGAGACCATCTCCTGGGCAGACCTGGAGAAAGATACATCGGCATGGATGGGAAACGAGCGCCAGCGGACCGCCTTCCATGCGATCCAGAATGCAAAGACTTACGCAATCGACAAGCCGATCTGGCGGTACCTGCAGACGAGCGATCACTTCTACTACATGGCCTCGAAATACGGAACCTGCGGTGAAGTACATACCTACTTCAGCCACCACGATGCTGAGGACGCGTTCAAAACCTACATGAGGGTACTGGCAGACTACGAGTCCCGCAACGTCCGGGTGATGAAGAACAGGAAGTCGGCCAAGACCCTGCGGACCCTGCCCCCGGAACTGGCATTCCATTTTGCAGGTCCCTCCGGGTTCATTGGGCATGCTGCTTATAATCTGGACCAGTTCGAAGAGCAACTCTATATTGTACCCATTGATTCGATCTCATACCACCAGGAGCGGGAGGACTTCTACCATTGGATCAATGACGTGCTGGAGGACCAGAAACTCGCGGAGAGTATCCGGGGACTCCGGGAGCGGCACGAACTGACAACTGCCGTGAAAGAGAGGAGAGAGTTGCTATGGAGTCATTTAAAGTAGCGTACTTCTGCTGGGAGTCGATGTACGGGGAGCGGGTCGGGGGACTCGCCAACGCCGCTACGCACCTTGCCGAGACGCTCGTAAAGCAGAACCACGAGGTCCATTATTTCACCCGGGGCACGGTACCGGACCAGGCCATAAACGGAGTGCAGTACCACTACTGTAACCCGCAGGGGGGAAATATCGTCGAGTACTGCGACAACATGAGCAGGAGGATGGTGGAGCAGTTCCGGAAGGAAGATCGAACAGGGAAATTCGATTTCCTTCATTTTCATGACTGGCACCCCGTTCAGGCGCTCCATTACCTGCAGGAACGGGACACGATCCTCACCTTCCATTCAACGGAATACGGGCGGAACGGCAACCAGTTTGGGGACTGGTGGGAGTTCCGCGAGATCTCCGGCAAGGAATGGTACGGCGGCCTTGTCGCAAAGCGCGTGACTGCTGTCTCCGCCACCCTGAAAAACGAAGTGATGACACTCTACAACATACCGGATAGCAAATGCGAGGTGATCCCAAATGGCGTCGTTCCCAAAGAGTTCCGGGCAGAGATCGATCCCGGCGAGGTGAAAGCTGCCTATGGGATCCATCCCTATGCCCCTATGATCCTCTTTATCGGACGGCTCGTGTACCAGAAAGGCCCTGACCTGCTCATTGAGGCAATACGCACGGTCTGCCAGCACCGCTGGGATGCACAAGTCGTGGTTGCCGGCGACGGGGGGATGAAGCAGTACCTGCAGGAGCGGGCACGCGACCTGCCGGTCAACTTTGTCGGGTATATCCCGGACTCTGAATACATACGGCTGTTGAACGCGGCGGATATTGTTGTTATACCCAGCCGCAACGAGCCGTTCGGCCTCGTCCTCCTCGAGGCATGGAGCGCGGAGAAGTGCGTGGTGGCATCCAATGTCGGGGGACTCTCAGAGAATATCGACGGGTTCGTTAACGGGATCAAGGTGGGAGTGGACTCCGAATCACTGGCATGGGGGATCAATACCATGGTGGACGAACCGTGGAATGCCGGCGCTCTCGGGAAAAGGGGGCGGGCAAAAGTGAACCGGCTCTTCCTCTGGGGCCCGATCGTCCAGCGGCTGACGGACACGTATGCCCGGGTCGTAACATGAAGATCGCGTACTTCGTCGATGAGTTCCCCCCGTTCTTCCGGGGCGGCCTTGGGACGTATGCTATGGAGATCACGAGGCAGTTCATTGCCAAGGGGCACAGCATTACGGTTTTTTCCCGGAACACCGGAAACGATCCGACTTCCGACACCTGGGCCGGTGTCGAAGTGCACCGGCCCCGCCTGATGACGTTTCCTGACATATTCTCCATCGTAAACCCGGAGGAGGTCAAGAACTGGGACCACAACGGCCAGAATTTTTTTGCCGAGACCGTACTGTACAATGTCCTCTCGGCTTCAAAACTCGTGAACCAGCTGGTGATAAACGAACATCGCCGCTACGACCTGATCGTGGCGCACGACTGGATCGCGGCCCTGGCCGGCATCATCTGCAAGCGAAATCTCAATATCCCGCTCATCTTCCATTTCCATTCCACGGAGCAGGGAAGGAACCCCACCGGGTCGCTCACTATCAAGGATATCGAGCGGCTTTCCGCTATGACGGCTGACCGTATCGTGACGGTATCCTATGCGATGCGGGACGAGCTGGTGAGTTTCGGGTACCCGGAGGCGAAGATCCGGGTGCTCCATAACGGGGTAGATGCAGAGAAGTACGATCCGGCGAAGATCCCAAAACGCCAGGCAGATGCATTCCGCGAACGGATCGGTGTCGGCACCTCGCCCATGATCTTCTTTATCGGGAGGCTCACGTGGGTGAAAGGGGCCGATCCCCTCATCCTCGCCATGCCCGAGATCATCAGGGAAATCCCGGATGTGAAACTCGTCCTCCTCGGGGTGGGAGACCAGGAGCAGCTGCTGAGCCAGATGGTCCGCGACCTGCATCTTGGGAAGAACGTGATCCTGCACTTCAAGATGGTGCCGGAAGCGGAACGCCTCGTCTATTACGCGGCAAGCGACGTCTGTGTATTCCCCTCGAAATACGAACCGTTCGGTATCGTCTGCACCGAGGCGATGTCCATGGCAAAACCGGTAGTAGTCGGGGCACGGGGCACGAGCGGGTTTCGCGAACAGGTAATCCCCTCGGGGGACAATATCTGCGGTTATCATATAGACCCGTACAACCCGTCCGATATTGCCAAATATATCGTCAGCATCCTCAAAGATCCTGAGCTTGCAGCAAAGATGGGAAAGAACGGGCGGCAGCGCGTCCTCGATCATTTCACATGGGACCATATTGCCGATGAGACGCTCCGCGTTTACCAGGAGGTCGTGGACCAGCACGCCGCTTATACGGAGTCCGGTGAATGACCCTCCTCTACGGGCGGGAGATGCAGGCAGGAGAAACAGCCCGGGGTCTTGAGTACCTCATGGCCGGGGAGCATACATACTGCTCCTCTTCAGCGGGTGGAAATACCCGGAAGTATCACGGGCTCCTTGTCCACCGGGGCAGGGTGTACCTGGCCGCCCTCGACGAGCAGGTCAATGGCGTACGGATTTCGGCGCAGCAATACCAGGGAACCACAGGTGCTGCCGGGCTACCGTACCTCTTTTCCCTCTCACTCTATCCACCCTGCTGGACTTTCATGGTCGGGGATGTGCTCGTCCGGAAGACGATCTCATTTAACCAGGGTGTAACCATCACGTACGCGGTCACGGGGGAGGCATTCCTCACCATCCGTCCGCTTATCACGGACAGGTCGGTCGACATGGTAGTGCGGGACCCCCGCCCGGACTTTGAGGCAGACGCCGGGGGGATCCGCTGGAACGAGGTCAAGCTCGAAGGGGATCTGCCGTTCAGGCAGGACCCTGTCACCTACTGGAATGTCTGGTACGAAAAGGAGCAGGAACGGGGCTATGACCCGGTGGAGGACCTATTCTCTCCGGGATATTTCGCCGGCACGGTCCGGGACGGAT
The DNA here is from genome assembly GCF_049686655.1 of Methanoregula sp. Taxonomy (GTDB): domain Archaea; phylum Halobacteriota; class Methanomicrobia; order Methanomicrobiales; family Methanospirillaceae; genus Methanoregula. The sequence goes on along the minus strand of NZ_JBAVIG010000024.1, from coordinate 15,676 downwards.
CGGTCTCGCTGCGGTGTTTCCTGAGCAACCAGGTGCCGGGGAAAACTGCTGCACAACCTTCCCCGTCATCCCCCCGCGAATGGCTCGACCATGCTGCTGATACCTTCTGCCACCATGACGAGATATCTGCCGGATACCACTGGTTCCGGGAGTCCTGGGGCAGGGATTCAGCAATCAGTATCACCGGTCTCCTTATCGAAAGGGACAGGAAGGATACTTCCCAGGCAGTGCTCAGGCGTCTCGCCCAGAAGATCGATGCCGGGGTGATCCCAAACCGTTTCCCGGACAACTACCATTCAAGCGATGCCTCCCTCTGGTTCATCCATGCCCTCGGCAGGTACCGCCGCCGCTGGGGTGATGACCGGTTCATCGCCGGCATGCGCCCGGTGGTTGCCGAAATTCTTGAACAATATCCCTCGTCAGGAGTGGCGACTCTCGATCACGATCTGATCCGCGTAGTCCCGCGGAGCACGTGGATGGATACGGCCTTTACTCCCCGGGAGGGCAAACCGGTAGAGATCAATGCCCTCTGGATCCATGCGCTTGACGAAGCAGAATCCATGGGAATCATCCCCCCGGTCTCAGTGGAATCGGCAACGGACGCATTCAAAGCGTTCTGGAACGGGGAGGCACACTGCCTGTACGACTGCATCGACCCGGTCGATCCGTCAGTCCGCCCGAACCAGGTGATCGCGGTGGCCCTTGGCCTCATGGAACCGGAACAGGCTACAGCTACGCTGGAGACCGTAACCCGGGAACTCCTGACACCGTACGGCCTGCGCACACTCTCGCCCCGGGACCCGGCGTACCGCGGGAAATTCAATGGTGACCCGAGTTACCACAACGGCTGCGTCTGGCCATGGCTCACGGGATGGTATGTAGAAGCACTCATCAGGAACGGCCGGGACCGGGATACGATCGCCCCCCTGCTCCTCCCCATTCTCTCCCATATCCGGGAGGCCGGCGCGGGGTACATATCCGAGATCTTCGATGGGGAACCACCATTCCTGCCCCGGGGCTGCATTGCACAGGCCTGGAGTGTAGCAGAGATCTCGCGGGCCTGCCGTATGGTCTTTCCCTGAAAAAAACGGGAGGGGATATGAACCATGCACCACCCGAACTTCAAGGACACGATCGCTGCATCGCCGTATATTTTCACAATCGGCGTGACGGGCGACAGCGGTTCAGGCAAGACCACGTTCACCCGGGGAGTGCGGAACATCTTCGGGGACGACCTCGTCTCCACCATTACACTTGATGATTACCACGGCCTTGACCGGGCCGGCAGGTTTGCCGCCGGTATCACCCCGCTCGACCCGCGTGCGAACCGGATTGAACAGCTCGAACAGGACCTGATCCGGCTCAAGCGGGGAGTGCCGGTCGAGAAGCCATCCTACAACCATGCCACCGGCACCTTTGATCCCCCGGCAATCTTCCGGCCAAAGAAGATCCTGATCCTCGAAGGGCTCCATACGCTGTACACGGAGACCCTTCGCAAGTACCTCGACTTTACCCTCTTCGTTGACCCTGACCGGGAAGTGAAGTACGACTGGAAGATCCGACGGGACATGAACAAGCGTGGCTATACCCGGGAGCAGGTGATGCGGGAGATCACGGAAAGGGAACCGGAATATGAACGGTACATTATGCCCCAGCGGGAGTTTGCCGATGCGGTGATCGGGATCGGACACTCCCGGTACGGCCGGGACGCTGGCAGGAAATGGAATGTATACCGGGTCACACTCGTCCAGAAACGGCTGCAGCAGAGCCTCGGGAATATCGATCTCTCCCTCGACCTCTACTCCATCCTCTCCCTCTCGGAAAGGAACTTCGCCCTTGAGTTCGAGACCGGTGAGAAAGGCGGACAGCGGATGGGGAAGATGATCATGGACGGGGAATTGAGCGAACATGTGGTGCGGAAACTGGAGCAGAACATCGAACGCCAGACCCGGGTCTCACCTATCTCCATCTTCAAGCACCGGCAGTATGTAACTGCTGGCGACCTTGCCCAGCTGATCCTCTGCTGGCGGATCATCCACCGGAGAATATTCATGGAGACGAGCCGGTGAATATGCTGTTTGAACGGGAAGCAGGACAGGGCGCCGGAAAAGGTATTACCTGTGAGTGGAAAGGGATGGTAAGGAGATTTCGATGAAAACCATTGGGGTACTGACTGGCGGGGGCGACTGCCCCGGACTCAACGCGGCAATCCGTGCAGTGGTCCGGGCAGGTATCCGCAAGGATTGTGAGACACTGGGAATCAGGAATGGCTGGCAGGGCCTCATCGACGGGGATGTCGAGCCGCTCACCGATTTTTCCGTCTCGGGAATCCTGCCAAAAGGGGGAACCATCCTCGGGACGTCCCGTACCAATCCCTTAAAAGAGGTCAGGGATTTCCAGAAGATCCAGCAGAACATGAAAAAATTCGGGCTCCATGCCATCGTTGTCGTAGGCGGGGACGGGACCCTTGCGGCGGCGCGGGACGTGGCGGAGAAAGGGATCCCGATCATTGGGATCCCAAAGACGATCGACAACGATATCGTGGGAACTGATGCATCCATCGGCTTCGATACGGCCGTGACGACCGTGACAGAAGCGATAGACAGGCTGCACACTACGGCAGAATCGCACCACCGGATCATCGTTGTCGAGGTTATGGGGAGAGACGTAGGCTGGATCGCCATCATGGCAGGCATAGCCGGAGGAGCTGACGAGATCCTTATCCCGGAAGTTCACTTCACTATGGAGGAGGTCTGTAAAAACCTCATGGCCAGGTACGAGGCCGGCAAGAAATTCTCTATCGTGGTCATTGCCGAAGGTGCGCACCGGGAGGATATCGGGCTGCCACCGGTACCCGACCATATCCGGGACGAGTGCGGGCACGAGAAGTTCGTGGGCGTAGGCAACCTGCTCGGGAAAGAGATCGAGCGCAGGATGGGGGTGGAGACCCGGGTGACGATCCTCGGGCATGTCCAGCGGGGCGGTTCACCCACTCCCTATGACCGGGTGCTCGCAACCCGCTTTGGCGTGGCAGCAGTGCAGCTCATACAAGAGGGGAAGTTCGGGACAATGGTAGCCCTTGACGGGTACCGCATCCGCAGCGTCCCGCTCAGGGACGCGGTCTCGCGCCAGAAGACCGTCGATGCCGGGTTTTACGAGCTGGCTAAGCTGGTGATCGGCGGCAGGAAATGATGGCCGGACAAAACGCATACCGGGAAAAGGCAGGGTATACGGGCCCTGTCCGCTGGAAAGGCCGCCTGCCTGTACCATCGATACGGGAGGCCGGTGAACTCGCAGGCGTGCTCGCCGACCCGCACTGTACCTGCACCGGCCCGGTATATTACATGTACCGGGACGTGGCGCGATCACCGGCAGACCACCAGTGGCTTCACGAACAGGATATCCGATTCGATATCACGATCATTCCCCCACGGGATCTTTGCGGGGAATGGATGAAGACCAAAGGGCATTACCACCCGGAGAGCCGGTCCGGTACCGGTTACCCGGAAATATACGAGGTGCTGGAAGGCGAGGCGCACTACCTGATCCAGACCAGGGACTGTTCTGACGTAGTGATGATCGCAGCTACAACCGGGGATATTGTTGTTGTTCCCCCGGGATATGGCCACGTCACGATCAATCCTTCCCGCACGGCCGTTCTCCAGATGGCAAACCTCGTCTCCTCGGCGTTCGAGAGCAACTACCTGCCCTATGAGAATCTCCGCGGAGCGGTCTTTTACGAGATGACATCCGGGACGTTTGTGAAAAACCCGCTCTACCCCGGGCGGCCCCGGTTGAGAATCGTCAGGGCAGGCCACATTGCCGGTGTGACGGACACAGTAAACGATCCCCTCTATGATCTTGTCGAACAGCAGGCTCCGGTCCTCGGTTTCCTCAACCATCCTGAGAAATACCGGGCACTCTTCTCAAGGATCTATCTGTAAGTGTACCGAAGTCCGGGTGAAATCCACAGGAACCGGGCACAGGGAATAGTCGCAGCACAAGACCCGGAAAGAAAGATTGCCGGGACAGCCCGCATTAACCCTAAAGTAAAATGTTTATCGGGATGAGGAATTTTCTAGACCATTCCCATCTGGAAGAGCTTTGGCAGGATGAATATTGCAATAATCACGGCCACCATGATGTAGCTGACCGCTGCCACCACGTAGCCCGAGTACTTGATCAGGCCTTTCCGGTCAAGGAGCCGGTCCACTCCTTCCTTCATAATATACCCGCCATCGAGCGGGATCAAAGGCAGGGCATTGAAGGTGCCGACCACGAGGTTCCACCAGCCACACCAGAAGAGGAGCTGGATCACGAGCCAGAAGTGGGGGAACGGGACGCTCCACATCGCGGAAGCTGCTGTATCATTTATAAGGATCATGAATGATCCCCATCCGGCGGGGTCAAGGATCACATAGATAGGAACGGCAAGAAGGATAAGAAATCCGAGCGGGCTTGCCATGTTATTGAATACCTGTTTCATATACCCGGTATCATAATAGGAAACGCCCATGAACCCGCTCGTCTTGTTGCTCATCCCGGCAGGCCATGCAGCAAGCGTCAGGGTACGCGACTCAGGGGTTCCCCCGTTATCGACGGCAAGTATGAGGGTATCCCCGGGTTTCGTCTTGTCCAGCACCCGGGCCACGTCATCCGTGGTCGGGACGCTGACCCCGTTTATCTCCTTTATTATGGAATCAGGCGGCACTCCGGCAACATACGCCGGGGAGTCAACGTAGACCCCGTTGACAAAAGGAACGGAAAGAGGCACGGCAAACCCGAGGAGGAAGAGCATCAGGCCAAAACAGATCACACCGACAAGGATGTTATTGGTAATGCCGGCCCCAAACATCCGCATCTTCGGCAATCCCTTTGACCGCTCCTGGTCTTCCTCGTCAGGCTCAACGAAGGCGCCGATGGGGATGACCGGAACGAGGATACCCATCGATTTCACCCGGATGCCTTCGACCCGACAGAGGATCGCGTGGCCGAACTCGTGGACCACCATCGTAATGATCAGGCCCACAATCACCGCAATGGTTAAGGGGATGAAATCGTTCAGGCCGGGGACAGCAAAGATATTGTTCAGGTTATTTACTGCAGTAGGGGCCGGCTTCTGGACGATGGTGGTCTGGAGTGCACTGACAAGGAGGAGCGTCATCAGTACCGATACGACAACGACCATGACGACACCGATGGTACCATAGATCCGGAAGAAGGTCCGGTAGCGGGCAAACCAGTCAAAAAAACCGACCCTGTCGGTCTTGATCGCCATGATCGGACCATAGAAGGTGATATGGTTCTCCCACAGTTTCCGTGCATGGATATAGTACGCCAGAACTGCGTAGATAAGAACAATTCCCAGCGCGAAGAGAAGCCAGTCCATCAATAATTATGGCATTTTAATAAAGATAAGACCTATCCAGAAAATGCCTGTCGATGCGAATCCCAGGGCAGGATTAGAAATCCATGAGGGAGCGCTGGGTCCTTTTTGCCAGCATCGCGCTGATGGTCTTCCAGCTTCTCCGGGCTATGGGCGGGGGTGACCCGTGCTCCCCGATCCACGTCTCCAGGAACCGGATCGTAACCGGGTCTGCAGGATAACCGCTGCCGATGTCCCCGTATTTTTTTGCAAGGGTCGCTATCACCCGGTCGCGGGTCACCTTGGCGATGATGCTTGCAGCCGAAACCACCGGGAACTTCACGTCCGCGTGGTGCTCGGAGATGATCTCGCACTCTCTCACGAGATTGCCTTTGACCATTTCCGCGTACCGGAAGGAGTTGACATCACAGGCGTCCACGTAAGCACAGGATGGTGAGAGTTTGTCAATTGCCCGGGCATGGGTCCGGGCCATCGCTGCATTAAGAGTCATCTCGGTCCGGATCGCGTCGATATCCTGCGCGTCGAGCCTGATCGTTGCAACCCTGCACCGCTTCCGTATGAGAGGGTAGAGACGTTCGCGTTCCTTTGGGGAGACAGCTTTTGAGTCCCTGACTCTGAGCCCGTCGAGCGCGTTTTCGGAGGGCACTGCCACTGCCGCCACAACGAGCGGGCCCAGTACCGAGCCCTTTCCCGCCTCATCGACCCCGCATATCACACCCAGAGCTTGACGCGCAAATTATTTTAAATGCCGGTGAAGGTAACCGGTAAGCATGTACATCATCATCGTAGGACTCGGCGGTATCGGGAGAAATCTCGCGAAGATGGCAGTGGAACATGCCCATACCGTTGTGGTAATCGACCAGGACGAGGCCCGGTGCAGCGAAGTCCTCGAGCACTACGATGTGCTGGCCGTAACCGGCAATGCAACCGACAAGACGATTCTCGAGGAGGCGGGGGTAGACCGGGCCGACGCGATGATCGCCACGACGAGCGATGACTCGGTCAACCTGATGACCTGCTGGCTGGCAAAGAAGTTCCGGGTCCCAAACGTAGTCGCAATCGTCAACCAGCCTTCACATTCAGACTTTTTCAAGGAGGTGGGAGTCAGGATCAGCGAGAACCCGGATGAGCTCGTTGCATCCCGGCTCTATTACTGGACCCAGAACCCGCAGCTCCAGCAGCTCGCCTCCATTCCCGGCGGTACGATCTTCGAGATCGTAGCCGAGAACGGTGCCCCTATCGTGAACCACGAGATCCGTGAGCTCAAGGTGAAGGACTTCGTCTTCATCGCGCTCCGCAGGCAGAACGGGGAACTGATCATCCCGAGCGGCAGCGTGCGGATCCAGGGTGGGGATATCTTCACGGTCTTCACGAAAAAAGAGGCCGAGGACGACTGCCTCCGGCTCCTCAACAAGCAGCTCAAAAAATCATCGGATTGATGCCGCAAGGGCACCGAGCTCAAGTACCAGCTTCGGGTTTACCCGGATAATCTCTTTTATCAGGTTGATGGTGGAGAATTCCTTAAGGTTCAGGTTCGAGACCGAGTGAATGATTTCGTTGAGTTTGGTATCGGGCTGTTTGATCAGGTATTCCTTGATGTGGTAGTTGCGCTCGATCGCCTTACCCATCTTGGATGCCCGCCATGCCTTGTCATAGACCATGAGACACTTCTTCGAGACATCGCCTTTCCCGATACAGTCTGCTGCCACTTCAGCAGCTAGCCGGCCTGTGAACATCGCGTTGTAGATGCCGCCACCGGTGAGGGGGTCGACGACACGGGCTGCATCGCCTGTGATAAGGAAGCCGTCTGCAACTGTGCAGTCCAGCGGCCGGCAGACCGAGACCCCGCCGGGGATATATTCGATCGTCTTCCCGTCAGGAAATGTCTTTTTCACAAACCTGTCGAGGTAATCCTTTGCCCGGTGGCCTTCCCCGCTCTTCTTCCCGGAGATGCCGATCCCGACATTTGCCGTCCGGTTGCCCTTGGGGAAGATCCAGAGGTACCCTTCCGGCGCCACTTCGTTGCCAAGGTAGAAGATTGTTGAATGGGGATCGATGTCGATATCGGTCATCACGTACTGGACCGAACTCATGATCTCACGGACCGGGACGGTGGTATCGATGCCGCACCATTTCGAGAATTTCGATTCCACACCGTCAGCTGCAATGACCACTTCGGCTTTGACATCCGTAACCTTACCGCCGGCACTGATCTTCGCGCCTTTCACAAAACCGTTCTCCATGATGGGGGCGGCAGCCCGCGACTTCACCGCAACATCAGCACCTGCCTCCGCCGCCTTCCAGACCAGTTCCCGGTCAAAGAACTTCCGGTCAAGGACATAGCCAACCTTGCTGCCTGCCATGGCTGATTCCAGTTTCATGAAAAAGCCGTCGGGGGCTACGATCCCTGCACCGGTCATCTCAGCCGAGATCCAGCGGGGATCGGGCTCGATGAACTCCAGGAGGGCTTCCTTGCCGATCCCTTCTGCACAGCGGACCGGGGCGCCAATCGCCGGGCGCTTCTCCACTATGCATGCAGAGAGGCCTTTCTCGACCGCGGTCTTTGCTGCAAGCGCTCCCGCAGGGCCACCGCCGATGACCAGCACGTCGTACTTATTTTTCATGGACTACCTCCAGGGCACCAAGGGGGCAGACTTTTGCACAGATGCCGCAGCTCGTGCAGTTCTTCTCCACGGAAAGGTACGCATCGATCAGTTCGAGAGCACCCTCCGAACAGACAGAGACACAGCATCCGCAATATCCACAAATATCCCGATGTACTTTGAGCATTGAGAGATCATATTGGCGTCTTGTTTCATTAATATTTACGGAACACGGTCATCCGGTTCTGATTATAACGCACTCAAAAAATCCTGCCGGGACGGGGCGATTCGTTCTCCCGGGTCTCTGGTGAGAATCCGGTTCCGGAATAGGTATGGGGAACATATTTATATGATCAACAGAAGGATGCTTCTATTGGGAGTCCCGCGTCTGCTGATTATTCATCACTGGACTCCCCGGAATCAGATGCTGCTCTTCGTTATGAAAATTGCACATGTTCAGTTTTTTCGTTTTGCGGCAGGATGATCTGCGCACACATCTTTATCAACAATTTTTAAATATAGTTACATAGAAAGATACTTCCTAGTGCAGACCCGGCATGATCAGAATGCCAGTTTATTTTGCACATGCGTTGAGCACCGTTTCAGTGCGCTCGTAGGTTGGATGGTGTTAGAATGGCACAAGCGAATAAACCAAAAAAAATGACTGAAGTGACAAAAGAGCAGATCAGCGGAGTTCATTCCCTGATCAAAAAGAAGAATATCCAGATCGTTGATTTGAAATTCAACGACCTGCCGGGCCTCTGGCAGCATTTCTCAATCCCTGCTTCGGAACTGAACGGCTCCACGGACCCCAAGTCAGGAATCTGGTCGGAAGGGATCGGCTTTGACGGCTCCTCCATCCGGGGGTTCCAGAAGATCCAGGAATCCGATATGCTCCTGTACCTGGACACCTCCACCGCGGTCGTTGACCCGGTCTGTGACGTGCCCACGCTCTCGATCATTTGTGACGTCTACGATCCCCTGAGCAAAAAAGCATATTCACGCGACCCGCGTTTTATCGCCCAGAAGGCAGAGGAGTACCTCAAGTCAACCGGGATTGCCGATGAGAGTTACTGGGGACCCGAGTACGAGTTCTTCCTGTTCGATGATGTCAGGTACTCGCAGACGGTCAACCAGGGATTCTATTCGGTGGACTCTGTCGAGGGCAGCTGGAACTCCGGCCGCGACGAGCAGCCCAACCTCGGGTACAAGCCGCGCTACAAGGAAGGATACTTTCCGGTGCCTCCCCATGACTCGCTCCAGGATGTCCGGAGCCAGATGATCCTCAAGATGATCGAGACCGGCATCCCCGTCGAAGTGCACCACCACGAGGTGGCGACAGCAGGACAGAACGAGATCGATATGCGGTACAGTTCCCTCGTCAAGATGGCAGACTACTGCATGATGTACAAATACATTGTCAAGAACATGGCCCGGGACTTTGGCATGGTCGCAACCTTCATGCCCAAACCGCTCTTTGGCGACAATGGATCGGGCATGCACACCCACCAGTCACTCTGGAAGGACGGGAAGAACCTCTTCTTCGACCCGAAAGGATACGGTATGATCAGCCAGACCGCAAAATATTATATCGGCGGTCTCCTGAAGCATGCAAACGCGCTCATGGCATTCTGTGCACCATCCACCAACTCCTACAAGCGGCTCGTGCCGGGATACGAAGCGCCGGTCAACCTCGTGTACTCGCTCCGTAACCGCTCCGCTGCTGTCAGGATCCCGATGTACTCCGAGAATCCCAAGTCCAAACGGATCGAGTTCCGCCCGCCGGATCCGATGTGCAACCCGTATCTCTCCTTCTCGGCGCTGCTGATGGCAGGTATCGACGGTATCAAGAAGAAGATCGACCCCGGCCAGCCGTTCGAGGGCAACACCTACGAACTCGAAGGAAAGGCAGCCAAGAAGCTCCCCACCGTCCCCTCATCGCTGGAACAGGCGATCGATGCACTCGAGGCGGACCACAAGTTCCTACTCGAGGGGGACGTCTTCACGCAGGACGTCATCGATGTCTGGATCGAGTACAAACGCTCCGAGATCGACGGTGTCAGGCTCCGGCCCCACCCGTGGGAGTTCCACTTGTACTTCGATATGTAACTAACATCCTCTTTTTTTCACAACCGTTATACCCTGCCAGCGGAATCCGATGAATCCCTGCCTGCACGAATCCGGATGCGCGTGAACGCGCTCTATTTCCCGTCGCTATGGAACAGGCCCGTCGTTCCGTTGAACAGGAATTTAATCGTACCTGCACCCGGTCAGTCGATGAACATGTGCTGCCCGGGAGAGGCGTACTGGACAAGAATAGACTACTTCAGGGTGTCTGGATCCCGCTCAGGGACGTAGCAGAACGGATCTTCAGCGAGGAAGTCCCCGGATGCGGAATACGCACGCACCCTGCACCCGCCGCCGCAGATTTCGCGGTGGCTGCACAAACCGCACCGGCCCCCGAACTGGGCCTGTTTGTCGCGGAACCGGGCGAGTACGGGGTCGTCATCATTCCCCCAGAGCCCGCTGAACGGCATATCACGGATGTTCCCGACGAGAAACTCCGGTGAGCGGGCGAACTGGCAGGGATATACGTTTCCCCGGGCATCGATATTTGCCACCCGGGTGCCGGCGCTGCACCCACCCTTTAATGATGCAAGCAGCCTGCGGGCATCGTCAAGATCCGCTGACTTGTCCTTTTCCATGGATGCAAGCAGGTGGATACAATCCTGCGGGGCATCTACCGTAAGGAACTCCATGGATGCAGAGTCTGTTTGCTTCGCTTTTTGGTAGAGAAGACTGAGGGCTTCGGTCACTTCGTTTCTGTCCAGCTGCAACCGGCTATAGGAATCGATCCCCCGTCCCGTGGGCACGAGCCAGTACAGGCAGAAACGGGATGCGCCAAGCGCAAGGGAGATGTCGACCAGCGCTCCGAGTTCCCGGCAGTTTTCCTTTGTGAGCGTAACCCTCACCCCGCACCGGAGCCCGGCCTCTTTGCAGGCGGCAAATGCTGAGAGGGTCTGCTCAAATGCACCCGGAGAGTTCCGGAACCGGTCATGGGTCTCAGCAGTAGCGCCGTCCAGCGAGATCCCGGCGTACTCGATCCCACATCCTTTGATCATCCTGGCGATGTCAAGTGTGATTAGCGTCCCGTTGGTACTGAGCGCCATCTTGAGGCCACGGCTTCTGGCATGGCATGCCAGCTCCCGGATATCCTCACGCATAAGAGGTTCCCCGCCGGAGAAAAGGATGAGCGGGACACCCATGTCTGCAAGGTCGTCGATGACATGCATCGCTTCTTCTGTGGTGAGTTCCCCCGCCGTCTCCCGACCGGGTCCTGACCGGTTATAGCAGTGGGTGCAGCTCAGGTTGCAGAGGTCCGTGATGTTCCAGAAGACCACCGGCCGGTACATGCCCGAGAATGCAAGATACGTGCTGGGCATATCTGCCTGCGGCTTATGACGGTGGCGCATCAGACCGCTGACCGTACCCCGCCCGTGCAGGCACTGGGTAATTCGGTTCATATCAGGCCGCCCCCATTTTCTCCCATCCGCACATTCGGCACGCGTTTGAATTCTTCCGTACTGAAGAGCACGACATAGTTGGTGATCCCCGTTGTCTCTGCAAGCCTTTTGACCTGTTCATGCACACCCGTGCGGCTGCGCCCATGATGGACCGTGTAAAGCGTATAGTCCCACCGGCCGGGGACCGGCTGCCGCAGGTAACAGTGGGAGACACCGGGGAAGGATGCAAACCGTGAATGAAGGTCCGGGCATACCGCCTCCGGCACTTCCCAGGCCACAACGGCATTTGCCGTGATCCCTATCCGCCGCTGGTTGATCCGTACCCGGAATTTCCTGATGATCCCTTCCTCTTTGAGCTGCCGGAGACGCTGCAGTACATCCGTACCGCTGATGTGGAGACGCTCTCCCAGTTCCTCAAATGGTTCGCTGACGAGCGGGAGCCCGTCTTCCAGTTCCTTCAGCAGGGAACGGTCAGTCAGATCCGTGGGCATCCGCCTCCTCATCCGGGCAACAGGAGAATCTCACATCGATCTTATAATGCTGGAGGGTGGGCAGGTTGAGCATATCCGTCTCCGGAATTCCGGTCCTCCTGAGGATTTCATCGAGTACCTGGCAAATCCGCTCGTCCGTTGCCGCAGCAAGCGTAAACCAGATCGCGTATTTGTGATCCCGCCGGTAATTGTGCGAGACTTCCGGATACCCGTTGATGATCCGGACTACCTCAGCGACCTGTGGTTCAGGTACACAAAGGGCAACGAGCGTTCCTGCAGTGATCCCCAGCCGCCGGGATTCCAGTACCGGGGACACGCCCCGCAGGATACCGGCTGCCTGGAGACGCTCCATCCGGAGGAGTACTTCGGGCTCGGCAATACCCAGCCGGTCCGCGATCGCTTTCCACGGACGGGGAATGAAAGGGATATCATCCTGGAGCACATTGAGAAGTTCCAGGTCGGTCCTGTCATAGTTTGCATCAGGAGGCATTGGAGGCATTCTTCCGGGAATTATACCACCTCCTCGGGTTTATAAGGGCACCACGGGTCTTCACCGCAGCACTCCCCGTTGAGCGTATCCGGTGTTGCAAGGCCGTCGCACCAGAGCGGGGAGGCGGCATCCTCCCGCCGGTAGGCCCGGGCCCTGCACCCGCCACAGCTCGTTTTGAAACTGCACCGCCCGCACTTCCCCGTGAGACGGCCAGGATCACGGAGTACAGTAAACAGCGGGGATGTATTCCAGATATCTGCAAACGGGGTAGTCCGCACGTTGCCGGCGCTCACCGGCAGGTACGGGCAGGGGGTCACGTCACCGTTCGCAAAGATCCGGCAATACGTAATACCGGCGAGGCAGCCGCGTCCCCACGTGGGATTGGCAATGCCAAGACCGTCCGCAATCCTGCGGAACTGCGGGGCGCAGGTCGGGCGAATGTTGAGATCGGCGTCCCGGTAACGGATGAGGACCTGCCGGATCAGCTCCTCGTACTCCTCCGGGCTGCGTGGCTCGATCTGCCGTGCCCTTCCGGTGGGGATCGGGAAGAAGAGCTGGTAATCACGGACACCAAGGGAAGTCCCCAGCCTGATCACCTCTTCTACATCGCGGATATCAGACCGCATCACCGACATGTTGACCTGGACGGCGATCCCTGCATCGCGGCAGTGCCCGATCGCCCGGATGGCCTTCTCCCATACGCCGTCAAGGCCACGGAATGCGTCGTGAGTAACAGGGTCGTCCGAATCCAGGCTGATGGCCACAGCCCGGATCCCCGCTTCCCGGAGATTTACCGCAGTGTCGTGGTCGATAAGGTACCCGCTGGTGCCCATGACCATCCGGAGTCCCTGCTCCGTGCCATATCGTGCGATGGCATAGATATCCTCCCGGAGGAGCGGTTCGCCGCCGCTCAGCACAACGACCGGCCTGCCGGTAGCCCGGATCTGGTCGATGACGGAAAATGCCTCCTGCGTGGAGAGGACACCGTCAGCTTCCCGGTCTCCTGCGTCTACGTAGCAGTGGGAACACTTCAGGGGACACCTGAGCGTGATGTTCCACGAGATGATACGCGGCGCACCGGGTGCACCCTTCAAAGATTCAGCTCTTTTGATACGCGTTTGCCGGGTTCCGTGTCCGCTTTCATGAGGTTCTCCGCCATACAAAGACGTTTATGCTTGCGATCCGGCGAGATCGAAGCGATCAAGGTTCATCACTCTGGCCCATGCTGCCACGAAGTCCTGGACAAACTTCAACTGCCCGTCTGCGCTCCCGTAGACCTCGGCCAGAGCCCGGAGCTGGGAGTTCGAACCGAAGATAAGATCGACACGCGTGCCGGTCCACCTGGCTTCACCGGTCCTGCGGTTGCGCCCTTCGAATATCTCCCTGGCGTCCGATACCGGCTTCCACTCCGTGCCCATTTCGAGCAGGTTTGTGAAAAAGTCGCTCGTGAGCGCTCCCGGGCGTTCGGTGAAGACGCCGTGCTGTGATCCGCCGAAGTTGGTGTCCAGCACCCGCATCCCGCCAACGAGCACCGTCATTTCGGGTGCGGTCAGGGTCAGCAATTGCGCCTTGTCAATGAGCAATTCCTCGGCCGATACGGCATAGCGGGTCTTCTGGTAGTTGCGGAAGCCGTCCGCCTTTGGCTCGAGCACGGCGAAGGAGGCCACATCGGTCTGCTCCTGCGAGGCGTCCATGCGTCCCGGCGTGAAGGGAACCGTCACCTCGTGACTAGCCTTCTTCGCAGCCTGCTCTACGCCCGCGCAGCCGGCCAGGACAATCAGGTCAGCCAGCGATACATTCCTGCCGCCAGAGGTGGCGCTGTTGAAGGCGTTCCGGATGTCCTCCAGCGTCTCAAGGATCCTGGCCAGTCGGGCAGGCTGGTTGACTTCCCAATCCTTCTGCGGCGCAAGGCGGATGCGGGCACCGTTGGCACCACCGCGCTTGTCGGAGCCACGGAAAGTGGATGCCGATGCCCAGGCGGTCGAGACCAGCTCTGGCACAGACAGGCCGGAAGCCAGGATCCTGCCCTTGAGGGAGGCGATGTCCTCCGCATCAATCAGTTTGTGATTGACGACAGGGATGGGGTCCTGCCAGATGAGCTCTTCGGCCGGAACCTCCGGGCCGAGATAGCGTGAGCGCGGACCCATGTCGCGGTGCGTCAGTTTGAACCACGCCCGGGCGAACGCGTCCGCGAACTGGTCCGGGTGCTCGTAGAAGCGCCGTGAAATCTTTTCATAGGCAGGGTCGAACCGCAGGGAGAGGTCCGTGGTCAGCATGGATGGCGCATGACGCTTTGACGGGTCGTGCGCATCCGGCACGGTTCCTGCGCCTGCGCCGCCCTTCGGCTTCCACTGGTGTGCACCGGCCGGGCTCTTCGTCAGTTCCCATTCGGAACCGAACAGGATCCGGAAGAAGTTGCTGCTCCACTTCGTTGGCGTGTTGGTCCAGGTCACCTCCAGGCCGCTGCCGATCGTGTCACCGCCTTTGCCGGTGCCGAAGCTGCTTTTCCAGCCGAGACCCTGCTCCTCAATGCCCGCCGCTTCAGGTTCAGGCCCCACGTGGGACGCAGGGCCGGCGCCGTGGGTCTTGCCGAATGAGTGACCACCGGCAATGAGCGCAACCGTCTCTTCGTCGTTCATGGCCATGCGGGCGAACGTCTCGCGGATATCCCTGGCCGCCGCGATCGGATCCGGGTTGCCGTTCGGGCCTTCCGGATTGACGTAGATCAGCCCCATCTGCACGGCAGCGAGCGGATTTTCGAGGTTCCGGTCGCCGGTGTAGCGTTTGTCATCCAGCCACGTGTTCTCAGAACCCCAGTAGACCGCTTCTTCGGGCTCCCAGACATCTTCACGACCGCCAGCGAAGCCGAAGGTCCTAAATCCCATCGACTCCAGGGCGACGTTGCCGGCAAGAATCATGAGGTCGCCCCATGAAATTTTCCTGCCATACTTCTGCTTGATCGGCCAGAGCAGCCGGCGCGCCTTGTCGAGGTTCACGTTGTCGGGCCAGCTATTGAGGGGCGGGAAGCGCTGCTGGCCGGCACCGGCGCCGCCGCGACCGTCACCGGTGCGGTACGTGCCGGCGCTGTGCCATGCCATGCGGATGAACAAGGGCCCGTAGTGGCCGAAATCCGCCGGCCACCAGTCCTGCGAGCCGGTCATCAGCGCCTGCAGATCCTTCTT
>NZ_JBAVIG010000023.1:0-2199 GCF_049686655.1 Methanoregula sp. | reverse complement strand
ACCACCGGCCCGGTACCACTCTCCGTCAGGTTCACCGACACTTCGACCGATCAGCCCGTCTCCTGGCTCTGGAACTTCGGTGATGGGAGTGCCTCGACCTTACAGAACCCGGTGCATACGTTTACCGCATCGGGAACATATACCGTGAGACTTGATGCAACAAACAGCCTGGGCTCCTGCTGGAATACGACCGGGATCTCGGTATCATCACTGGCAGCATCTTTTACCCAGAATCAGACTACCGGCCTTGCACCACTCTCCGTCCAGTTCACTGACACCTCAACCGATCAGCCTACCTTATGGAATTGGAACTTCGGTGACGGGGGCACTTCCTCCCTCCAAAACCCGATACATACGTACACGACAGCAGGGATTTATACGGTAAACCTCAATGCGACCAACGGATATGACGGGTGGATAGATGCCCCTTCAGAAAGTATCACGGTCTATTCTTTGCCCGCTGTATCCTTCACGGCAAGTCCGCTGACTGGACCCTCGGGAACATCCGTGCTTTTCAATGATCAGAGCACCGGCTTCCCCTCCCCTGAATCCTGGAACTGGGACTTCGGCGACGGGTACACCAGCACCCAGCAGAATCCCTCGCACCAGTATGTTAATGCCGGGGCATACAATGTCAGCCATTCAGCAACAAGTGCGCAGGGCACCACGTGGCTGAACAAGACCGCTTACATCACCATATCATGACACCCAGACCCTTGTCAGGCCGGCTTTCATCATTGTTCAGCACCGGAGGAGAGCCAGACGCTTCCCGGGCGGATACTGATGCAGATGATACGCCATCCCCCGCCAGCATGCAAAAAGAAGATCACGGAAACTACGAACCTGACCTTGGAGACGAGGAGATTGGCCGCCAGCAGGAAAACCGGCGACCCGGTTCACGGATACAGAAGTTTTTCCTTTACTTCATTGAACCGGAACTGAAGCCGGAACAGCTACCTGATGTCTCCCGGACACAGGTAAAGAAACCACGGGAAAAAAAGCCCTCCGTCCCTGTCAAAGAGAGAATCAGGGAACAGCTGGCCTCCCTGAGAAAATTGGGCCTGAAAATATCCCTCTATTTCATAGAACCCGTTGAAGAGAGGACAGCAGGTATACAGGCCGAAGAGGTGCAGGCACTTCCGGAAACTGCGGCTGAAACCCCCCCTTCCATACCGGATCAGGCTGACCTGGCGCTATCTGTTACCGATGTGGTTCAGGCACCTAACAAACAAGTTTCCCCTCCCTCAGTTATGCAGAAGATCCGGTCATTGCTGGCACCCCCGGAGCAGAAGGAGATCCAGACGCTCGATTTCGATCCGGGTGTCCTTGACACCCCCTCCCTTGAAGGATCGTTGCGCGATGTCAATATCACCTACCTGATCGATCCCCCCTACCAATACGTCCATATCGAGTATAACAAAAAAGAGGGGTCCTTGATATATGACGTGGTCGAGCCGCAGCTCTCCGATGATGAGAAGGTCGCCCTTGATATTATCGAGCGCGCCTTTGAGAAACTGGTGAGCACAAATCTCGAAATTATCGAGGGCGATCGGCGGACTGAATACCTCCGGGAACGGTTCTACTCACTGGTCAACATCTTCGGGCTCAAACTCACGGAGCACCAGAAAGAGCGGATGTTCTTCACCCTCAAACGGCAGTATCTAGGATACAGCCGCATCGACACCCTGATGAAGGACAAATACATCGAGGATATCAGCTGCAACGGCTCAGATATCTTCCTGTACGTACAGCACCGTATCTACGGCTCAATCCGTACTAACGTGAAATTTGGCGAAGTCGAGCTCAACAACTTCGTCCTGAAGCTGGCACAGGTCGGCGGCAGGCATATCTCGCTCCTCCAGCCCATCCGGGATGTTTCGCTGCCGGACGGGAGCCGCGGGAATCTGACCCTCGGCGGCGAAGTAACCAGGAAAGGATCGACGTTTACCATCCGTAAATTCCGTGCAAACCCCATCTCGCCCATTGAGATGATGGACTATCACTCGGTCGATGCAATGGAGCTCGCGTACCTGTGGATCCTGATGGAATACAAACGCTCGATCCTCGTCTCAGGGGGAACGGCGACCGGGAAGACCACATTTTTAAACGTCCTGTGCAGTTTCATCCCACCCGAGTACAAGATCGTTTCCATCGAAGACACCGCCGAACTCAACCTAATGCACCCCAACTGGATCCAGT
>NZ_JBAVIG010000022.1:0-49145 GCF_049686655.1 Methanoregula sp. | reverse complement strand
GAAGATATCTCCGTACTTTTCCTGAGCCGGAAACACAGCACGATGATCCTTTCAAATGACGGACCGTTACGAGGCCTGGCCGATAATTCCCGGATCGAATACCATGGCACTCTCTGGCTTCTGGAGGAGATGATTCAGAACGAGATCCTGCGGCCACAGGAATCTGCATCGGCCCTCAGACTCATGCTCGCAAAAAAACGCTGGCTCCCCCGGCCCGAATGTGAGAAATTAATCAAAAAATGGGAATCAGGAGAATAATCAGAAACATATCACTCCTGATCATTGCCTATTCCGGTTCGTCCTTCACGCCGCCTCCTCCGCCATCAGTCACTCCACGCCCTTCTCTCCCGCCTCCCAGCACTCCCTCCACCGTCCCCCTCGCTGAGGCCGCCCTCTTCGCAACCCCCGGATCGATCCGGAGAAACTCCGGGTCGATGAAATCATGCACGATCGTCTCGTGCGTGCCATCGTCCGCGATTCGCGAGGTCACGTAGAGCCGGTAAAGCATCCGGTCCTTCCCGCCATCTTTCCGGACGAGCCCGAGGAGCCGGTCCCGGGGCTTATCCTCCATATTCATCACGGTCTGCCGGCAGAGGCCGGCGAGCCGGCTGTTGATATCCGCCATCCAGTCCGGCACATCGCCGGGCCCGAACGGCGGGGTAAAGTCCAGCTGGATCCCTTCGTCTCCCTGGAAGCGGACAAATTTCACGTGCACCTCCACGCCGCCGAGTATGATCGCATTGCCTTCGAGAGATAATTTGTGTGCTTCGTCTTCCGTTGCATGGATGATCATTTCCATAGTATTTCCTCCGTTCGTTATCCGATCGGTTCTGTCCTGTTCCGTCATTCCTCCCTGTCTCCCTTCTCCGTCGTGAAGGGGACTCCTCTCCGTCGGAGAGGGTGATCCAATAGTGCCCTTTTTTGGGCCTGCCACGTGCTAAACCCCATCGGACCCCCGTTTCGGCCTCTCCAACTGACCCATATTAACACGGTCCGGGACACGCGGCCCCTCCGGCGTAAAAACCCCTGCATTCACGTTGTGAACGCACGGAAACCGGCACGCATTTTTGCGAAACTGTGTCGTTCCGACCCGGAAAAAGGGGAATCGGAGCCCTTTACGGGCTTCTTTTCCCCTGTCCCTGAAATAAGGGTATACAGGGGAAATCACCGACGGAGACGAGTATCTTGTGGGTGTCCTGGTCAATCCTGCCATCTCCCTCATGCATTCACGATCGGCTCGCCATCGCGGCCGAGTTCAATGATACCCTTCTCCATTACGCGGAAGAGCCTGAGTCCCCCGTGCCGGCTGCAGGCCCAGAGCTCCCGGGACCGGCACAATCCCGGGGGTACGAGCCGGAGCAGAGCGATCATCTCGGCGAACTGGGCTTCCATCTCCGCAAGCGATCCGTGCAGCCGCCGGCTCATCTGCACGCTGACAACGGCCGTGTACCCGGCAGCATGGATCACAAAGGTCGAGACGCTCCCCCGACCCTGCCGGCAGAATGTGACAAAACCCCGGGCCAGCGCTACCGGCAGCGCGAAATCAATCGCTTTCTGCGATACCGGTCCCCGTCTCATGCCCTCACCCCCCGGGGAGTCGCCTCATGGATGAGACGTTCGAGCCGGTCAATACTGCGCTCCAGGCGCTCATCGAGGAGATCGATCTGTTCCCAGAGGGCCGCGACCTGCTCCCGCTGCTGTTTCTCCTCACGGTACTGCCGGGCCAGGACAGAGCAGATGAAGTCCCGGTACGAGTTCTCGTACTGCAGGTACAGGATCTCCGGGTCGGGGCTTTTGAGGCGCTGCATCATCTGGCGCATGAGTTTTTTCAGCTCATCCGATCCGGTATCCGGGGGTGTTGTGTGCAGCTCTGTTTTCCGGAACACTTCATTCGCAGGTTCCGGCGCCGGCTCATCTTTCACATGCCGACAGGCCCATTCCAGTTCCTCATTTTCCTGCCCGGCACTAACCGCACCGGACTTGTTCTCATCAGATTGCGATTCCTCGCAGGAAGTCCCGGCACCCCCGGCGCCTTCCGGCAGCAGGACCCTCGCGGATCCTGCGATAGTTGTTTCCTTCTCGTGTTCTGTCATGTTCTTTTAGTTTTTTTTTCATCGGCTATGCAGGCAGGCGCTTCATCCGCTCCGCTAACGTAATGCGTGCCATGGCCGGCGTACCGGGTGCGGCGGGTGCCTCCCTGCCCCGGGTTTTAACAAAACCCCCGGGCAACGAGTGCACTACGCGCCGGGCGCCGGCGAGTTATTGCGTATGCAGCGGTGACCGGTGAAACCCCATGCGATCCCGGCAGCAGCCGGGAAGATCCCACAACCGTTCACGGACACCGCGCCATGGAGGAAGACCCCCCGCGAACCGGACGGTTTGTCCGGCTCCTTCTCCGGTATACCCGGAAGACTGGTGGTGTATCCCATCATGGCACAGTGCAGTACAACCCGGACGAGCATCATGATCGCCAGTCAGCTCCGCGTTATGCAGCGGGCGGCCGGGGCCCATGATCTTCAATGACGGGAAAATACAGAGGTCCGCGAGCATTGTGATTAACTCAGGTTGATGAAATCAAATATATATACAAATTGGTTTAAAGAAAGTACTTCGATTTATCTAAGCGAATCGCGGCACGGATTTTGGCCGGATTTATGTAATCCGCAGGTTCAGGGAATGAAGCGCGGAGGGGCGGGGGAGCCGGAACAGCATGTCAGCGTAAGGTAGAGAAATTTTTTCTTCCGGTTGCCGGGTGCAGAGCATAATTCCCGTGTTCCATGATCGAACCCGCACCATCAGGGGAATTCAATAGCCCGGTGTGGCAAGGATAATGAAGCATTTTTGGGGTACATATGAACGACAACCGGAACGGTGACTTTCTGTATTCTAATCAGGAACAGCAGAGCACCCGATCTTTGTGGTTTCGCAAGGCACTTCCGGAGATCCCGGTCACTTCTGCCACTCTGCTGGAGTACTCCGGGGCATTCCTCGGTATTGCCGGATGGCTGGGAGTCCGCCAGGTAGGAAATCCCACAGCACAGGAGATCGGTTTTATTGTCTGGATTATCAGTGGCCTCCTCCTCATCGCATGGGGATACCATACAAAAGCCCGGGCTATCATACTCATCAATGTAGTGAATGTGGTCATGGCCGCCTCCGCATTTGCTGCGCTTGTGTAAGATAGGAACATCCCGTCCCCCTCACATCCTTTTAAACCACCGGTACCCACCTTTACCATAATGTGCGGTATTGCAGGCCAGTACTGTCTTGACGGGACGGCGCCGGACGCCCGGCTGCTCGCGGAGATGTCGAGGCGGCTCGCCCACCGTGGCCCCGACAGCGAGGGGACCAGGATAAACGGTAACATCGGGCTCGTCTACCGGAGACTTGCGATCATCGACCTCTCTGATGAGGGCAGCCAGCCGATGACCAATGAGGACGGGACGCTCTGGCTCGTCTTCAACGGCGAAATCTACAACTATATCGAACTCCGCGAAGAGCTCGTCATGAAGGGTCACCGCTTCCACTCAAAATCAGATTCCGAAGTGATCCTGCACGCGTACGAGGAATGGGGCACCGCCTGCCTGGAGCGGTTCAACGGCATGTGGGCCTTTGCCATCTGGGACGGGAAGCAGAAAAGGCTCTTCTGCGCCAGGGACCGGCTCGGTATCAAGCCGTTCTATTACACCCGGACCGGCAGCTCGTTCCTGTTCGCGTCCGAGATCAAGGCACTCCTCGCCCATCCTGACGTAGGGAAATGCCCCGATGACGGAACGCTCGGCACATATCTTGCGTGGGGCGTGCTTGATCACTCCGGGCGGACAATGTTCAAGGAAATCTCCCAACTCGAACCCGCCCATGCGATGGTCGTGACTGCCGCCGGCCCGGAGCCGTTCCGGTACTGGGACGTGAACGTCAACCCGGCGATACGGTCCACGATACCGGATGAAGTGGCCTCCTCCCGGCTCCTCGCAATCCTCCGGGACGCGACCCGGCTCCACCTCCGGAGTGATGTCGCTATCGGGACCTGCCTCTCGGGAGGCATCGATTCCTCGACCCTCACCGTACTCATCAACACCCTCATCCGCGATGAGGCACCGGCCAGTGCCGGTGCCCGGCAGAAAACCTTCTCTGCGGTATTTTCCGACAACCGCTTCGACGAGAGCCGGTACATCAACGAGATCGTCACCGCAACCGGTGTCGATGCCTACCGGGTGGAGCCCACCCCTCACCAGCTCTGGGACGATATCGACCAGCTGGTCTATATGCAGGACGAACCATTCGGTTCGCTCTCGATTTATGCACAGTACTGCGTGATGCGCCTGGCAAAAGAACATGTAAAAGTCGTGCTGGACGGGCAGGGGGCGGATGAACTCCTTGCCGGGTACCTCGCATATCAGGGGAGTTATACCGGTATGCTCCTCCGGTCATTCCGCTGGGGAACCGCAATTACCGAGATCACCGGCAGCCTCCGGCACCACCGGGAGTTCTTCCGTTCAGCATTCCGACAACTTATGGAACGGAAAACGCGCAGGAACCTCCTGAAATGCACAGCTGAAAAAATCCCCCGGTACAATGGGAATCTGGATAATGTTTTGTACCGCGAACTTACGTGCACAAACCTTCCTGCCCTCCTCCATTACGAGGACCGGAACTCGATGGCATTCTCAATCGAATCAAGGGTCCCGTTCCTCGATTACCGTTTCGTAGAATATGTTGCATCCCTTCCACTCAACCAGAAGATCAGATCTGGTATCACCAAAACCGTACTCCGCAGAGCGATCAAAGGGATAGTACCCGAAACCATCCGGTGCCGAATGGACAAGATGGGCTTTGTTACTCCTGAAGAAGTCTGGATGCGGGAAGACCTGCGCCCGTTCGTGCTCAACATCCTCTCATCGGATTCATTCCATGGCCGGCCATACTGGGATGCGGTGGCAGTAGTACGGAATTACCTGGCATTCCTTGACAGGAAGTCTGCTTATTCGCCGGAGATCTGGCGCATCATCTGTGCGGAATTATGGCTCCGGAAATTCTTCGACAAGACCGGTACTACTGCGACAGGATTACATTTCCCAAAAGGAGTATGTGGAACAGATCAATCCACGTGAGAATGCAGAAGATCGAATCTTATAAATGTTCAGTCCCATGAGATTTATGTGACGAAACCCGCATTACCGGTGCATGTCATTCCGGGCCGGGCTCCTAGGCGTTCCATGAAATCGATCATCCTTGCAGGCGGTGTCGGGACACGGCTCTGGCCGCTCTCGCGTGAGTATTATCCCAAGCAGTTTATCCAGCTTGACGGACTCTCCCTGTTCCAGAAGACATATGAGAGGGCGGTCCATCTCTCCGGGCCGGATGATATCTTTGTTGTGACAAACGATATCCACAAGTATCTTGTACGCAACCAGGCCGATGAACTTGGATATATCATCGACGAATCCCATCTCCTCGTAGAGCCGGAAGGAAAAAATACCCTGCCTGCAATCGGATGGGCATTGCAGCGTACCAGGAAGATTGACAGCCATGCAACGACTGTCGTGTTCCCAAGCGATCACATCCTCGGCGACGATGCCCTCGACCAGATCCGTGCGGCGGAGCCCATTGCAAAAAAATATCTCGTAACTTTTGGCGTAAAACCAACGTCCCCTCATACAGGGTACGGCTATATCCGGCCGGGCAGGAAACTTCCGATCGGATATGCCGTCGAGGAATTCAAAGAGAAGCCGGACGAGAAGACTGCACAAGAGTATCTCCGCAGGGGATATCTCTGGAACAGCGGGATCTTTCTCCTCTCCACGGACTGTTTCTTTGCTGAACTGAAAAAATACCAGCCGGCATTATATGCTGCACTCTCGGATGGCAGCGATCCGGATTACCCGTGTCTTGAAGCGATCTCAATTGACTATGGCCTGCTGGAGCACTCGAAAAAAGTGGCCGTGGTCCCGCTGGATGTGGAATGGAACGACCTCGGGACGTTTCGGGCGCTCTATGATACAGAAACCCACGACCGGGAAGGGAATGTCGGGCACGCCGAATACCTTTCATCCCGGAACAATTACGTGCACGCCCCGGGCAAACATGTTGGTCTCATCGGTGTAAACGATCTCATCGTGGTAGATACAGTGGACGCCCTCCTGATCTGCGACAACAAAGAGACCGAGCAGGTCAAACACCTGGTGAACCGGTATAATGCCGGCAATGATCCCGTGACCAAGTTCCACCGGCAGGTCCACCGCCCCTGGGGCTCCTATACAGTCCTTGAGGATACGCCGATCTATAAGATCAAGCGGGTGACCGTAAAGCCAGGGGAGCGGCTTTCACTCCAGCTCCACCACCACCGGAGCGAGCACTGGGTGGTGGTCAGGGGAACCGCTGAGGTGGAACTGGATGGTGAGACCCGGCTCCTGAGGAAAGGGGAGAGCACATTCGTTCACAGCGGGATGATGCACAGGCTGAAAAACCCTGGTCTGATCCCGCTCGAAGTGATTGAGGTTCAACTTGGGGAGTACCTGGAGGAAGATGATATTGTCCGGTTCGATGACGAATATGGCCGGAAGTGAGAGCCTTTTTCTGTTTTTTACTTAATGGCCGGTATAAGTAAACCATAAGGATTGCCGGGAATGCAACCCTTATTTTTTCGATCCCTGGTGTTTCCGGAATGACTTTTGCGGATGGCCGAAATCCCCCCCCACCAGGCACTGTCCCCCGGTTCCGATCAGATCTCGCCGGCCGGCGATCTCCAGCCCTTCGATAACAAGCCTGCGGTTCCGGGGATCCCGGTACTGCAGCAGGGCCCTCTGAATCCTCTTTTCCTGTCCTTTTGGAACATGAACCGGTTCCATGGTGAACGGGTTGAGTCCGGTGTAATACATACAGGTCGAGAAGCTCATGGGAGTGGGCGTGAAATCCTGCACCTGTTCGGTATAGAGCTGGTTGTCACGGATATATTCTGCAAGCAGGATCATGTCAGAGATCGTGCAGCCCGGGTGCCCGGACATGAAATAGGGGAGGATATATTGTTTCTTCTGTTTGTCTTTCTGCAACATTGCGAACTCCTTGCGGAACCGGTCGAAAACTTCCTGCCCGGGCTTGTTCATGAGCCGGGTGACGTTCTCTGAAATGTGCTCGGGAGCCACCTTGAGGTGACCGGAGACATGGTGATCGCAGATGGTCCCAAGGTAATCCGAAGGGTCGGCCACAATAAGATCGTACCGGATACCGGATCCAATGAATACCTTCCTGACGCCGGGGATGGCACGGAGGGCGGCGAGAAGTTCGCACTGGGCACGGTGGCTCGTCTGCAATGTCCGGCAGGCCGGGCTACAGTTCTTGTCCCTGCAGGCGCCGGTCTTCTCCCAGAGAGTGCACGAGAGCCCGTACATGTTGGCAGTCGGACCTCCCACATCCTGCACGATACCCTTGAATCCCTGCATACTCGTCATCCGGGTGACCTCACGGACAAGAGATGCGATGCTCCGGCCCTGGATGATCCGGCCCTGATGGTGGGTAAGGGCACAGAACGAGCAGCTTCCAAAACAGCCGCGGTGGCTGGCCACCGAGAACCTGACCGGCTCAAGGGCAGGCACGTGCTGACGGTAGGACGGGTGGGCCTCACGGGAAAAAGGTATATCGTAGATATGATCCAGTTCCAGAGTTGTCAGCGGTATAGCCGGGGGATTCTGGATGATAACCGTTTTTGGATGCGGTTGCACCACGGATTTTCCCCGGACCGGATCCTGCTCGGCATAGTGTAGTGCAAATGCCCTTGCGTAAGCAGCCTTGTCCTGAGACACTTCGGAAAACCCGGGAATCTCGACTATACCATGGGACCTGCGGCTCCGCCATTCCGCAAGCTCCATCGTAAACGCGGTCCCGCGGATATTACGCAGGGATGTTATGGGCTCGCCCGCACTGGTACGGCAGGCGATCTCCACCATCTGCCGCTCGGCCATGCCGAAAACGAGGAGGTCGGCAGGGGCATCAGCAAGGATTGCCTGCCTGACCCGGTCCTGCCAGTAATCGTAATGGGCAAACCGACGGAGGCTGGCCTCGATGCCACCAAGAATGACAGGTATACCCGGGAAGAGTTCCCGGACCCGGTTCGCGTAAACGATCACGGCCCGGTCCGGGCGTTTCGGGATACCGCCCGGTGAATACACGTCATCGCTTCGCCTCTTCAGGTTCGGGGTGAAGTTGTTCACCATCGAGTCGACATTGCCCGACGATATGCCAAAGAAGAGCCGGGGCGAGCCGAGCCGGGTAAAATCCGCACTGCTTTTCCAGTCCGGCTGGGCGATAATCCCGACCGTGAACCCGGCATCCCAAAGGACACGGCCGATCAGGGCTGTGCCAAATGAGGGGTGATCGACATAGGCATCCCCGCTGATGAGTATAATATCGAACTGTTCAATACCCAGCTTCTGTCCCTCTTCGCGCGAAATTGGGAGAAACGGTGGCTGGGAAATCATAAAACGGGAGGATTTAAGAACTCTTTCCGGTTGCGAGCCGGATTATGTCGGGGGGCGCCGGGTCAGATCCCGGATTATCTCCGCAAGACCGCCTGGCAGTTCACTCTTCTCGTCTTTCTTTTCCTCACGGGGGCCCGGGCGGGGTTCTTCATTTACCGGCTCCTGTTCCGCTGTTCCGGAAGTGTTTTCGTGACTAAGTACAGGAAGGTGGAGCTGTGTCTTTTCATCGTACTCTTTCCTAGCGGAAAGACCAGTGAATTCGTAAATCACAGCCTCAACAATGAGATAGGTTACGGCCTTCTCCCTTAGGCAGCCGGTCAGGGCGTGACCTGCCCGTCCCACTGAAGCATGATAATGGATATGCGGACCTCCCTCGCCGGGATATATCGTGCCCACGCCGAAGACCTCCCACCCCCCCTCGAACATTACAAAATGCGGGACCGGGGGAATGACCGGTTCTTCAGGGCCGGTAACCATCCGCCCTTCCATCAGAGCACCGAGGAAAACGATCGAGCCGGCACGGACACCCTTGTCCTGGACGAACTGGCGAAGGGACACGAGCATGTCTTCCCCGTCATCGATCCTCACGACAAAGACCCTGCCGAGCTGACCTTCCGTATATTGCATAAGATCAGATTCCTGTTCTGGTATTCATATGGTTTGTGCGGCTTTATATCTTCTATGACTAGGTGACGCGTGATCTCCGTCATCCGCAGAGATTTATCGATACAATCACAATGGCAGCGAAAATGAGGGGGTGAGTGACGGGCACCACGGTTTATCTGCCCCCGGCTCCACCGCCACCAAACCCGCCTCCGCCTCCAAAGCCACCGCCGCCGCCAAATCCCCCGCCGCCGGAGCCACCGTGGCTCGGTGGCGAGAAGGCAATCAGCGGGATAAACGCGGCACTCATCGCTATGGCCCCAACCGGAACACCGGTGTCGGCCATACGGATATTGAGCTCTTTCATCGCCTTCTCTACGTTCGCTCCGACACCGAGAGCAGTTCCGTAGGTGAGCCAGTCACCCCACATTGAAAGATCGGCGGGTGCATACTTCTGGATCATGGCCATGTCTGAGAGGAAACGGGTGAATGCATCCCATTCAAGCTTTTCTTTATACCGGTCGTCCTTCCAGTGGCCGAACAACGTGGACGGAGCGGCAAAAGCGATCCCCGTCTGGACGAGGACTGCAGCCCACAGAACTGCTGCCGGGATAAGGATGTACGACTGCATTGAATATACAACGGCAAGGATCACTGTGACGCCGAGCACAACGCCCGCAACCATTCCCAGCGGGGTAATGTGGTCCCGGCCATCCACTATATACTGGTTGGAGAGGCTTGTGTCCACCCTGCTGGTCACATCAGTAAGGTTACGCTGGTACCGCAGAGCTGTCTCTTCTGCACTGCTGTCTGACTGCGCCCGCTTTGCAATGGCAGCAATCTTCTCTGTGTCCATCACGCTCTTATCCGCTACCTGGTCGATGAACGTAAGGATCCTCTGTTCGTAGGGATCGAGGTTTGCAGATGACAGCACCCGGATCTCTACGCCTTTACCGTCAACTTTTTCCGTGATCGTGATGTTCTTGCGCCGGTGGAGATCGAGCAGGGTCGCATAGTAGCCGTCCTCGTCGAAATCCAGCGCATCGCCCTTGAAAAGCAGGTTTACCTGCCAGGGCCTGAGCGCCGTAGAGGGGATGGTACTCAGGTATGCCGGGACCGTGAATTTTTTCTCCCGCCCGTAGCGGTAATAGATCAGGATGAGGAGAAGCGGGATGAGGATGACGGCAACCATCGCAATCCCATTCAGGGAATATGCTACGTAATAGGGTGCATTGTACCAGAAGTTCGCGGAACCTGTCTGTCCCTGGAGATCAGGAGACTCTGTCCGGAACGCGGGCATACCGGCAAATGCATTGTTCGTACCCAGCATCTCCACTGAAAGGATCTCATTCTCAGCCACACTTCCGGTAATCACGTAGGTGTCACCGGTTTTTTGGGTTTGCAGGCTGGGGGGATAGACGTAGATTTGCTGCACATTATCTGCAGGGAGGCTGATATGGACACTATGGTAGGGAATATGCGTATCCCCGGCAAATTTCAGGTTGAGGTGGGTGGTGGTGCCATCGTACTCGATCGGGGGGTAGAGGAGGTAGGTATATCCGGCGGTATAGATACCATCAGTATAATAATCCGGATTGAAGATGCCTACTTCGTTGGTGTTGGCGAGCTCGTCGATTGCTGCCTTCCGGGAAGCGGCCTGTGCATCTCCAGCAACATTTACGGTACCATCACTGCCTTTTGCATACCAGGTAACACCCTCAGGGGCCGCTGCCGACACGAACTGGACTGCAGAAGACGAGGGAGGTGAAAAGACCAGCGGGGCATCCCAGCTCCGGTACAGCATGCGATACACCCCTCCGGTGTGCACATCGTAGGTATAGTGCTCTGTCAGGGTTCCGTTGCTCTGGAGCGTGGCATCGTAAGATTCCACCACCAGATTCCCCTCAAACAGGGCCGGCGCTGCGTTAACGATGATGAGGCCGATGAGGCCGATGACCAGGCCGGCCACAACAATACTGGCAAGCTGTCGTGTCTCTCCCACGGCAATGACCTGCTCAGAACTCTATTTTGGGAGCGTTCTCGATCGCTTCCTCGAATTGCAGGTACTGCAGCTTGATAAGTCCCATGATCTTCCCTATAAAATTCGAGGGGATTGTGTCGATCATAGTGTTGTATTCCTGGCTGATGTTGTTGTAGGTATAGCGCTGGCGGGCGATTTCCTCCTCAAGGCCCTTTACGGAGTCCATAAGACTTGTTACAGTGCCTGAGGTCTTGAGGTCGGGATAGTTTTCTGCAACCGCAAGCAGGCGGCCGAAGATGGAACGGGACTCGGCCTCGACCTTGTTCAGGTCACCGGGTCCGGCAGTAGCAACAGCGGCCCGCATGGCGGTGACCTTTGTGAGGGTATCCTGTTCGAACTTCGCATAGCTTTTCACGGCACCAAGAAGCTGCTCGATCATGTCCAGCCGCTTCTTCATGGCCACACGGATCTGCCCGAGGGTGGCTTCCGAGGAATTCCGAAGGCTGACAAACCGGTTGTAGATTCCTACGGCCCAGAGCACGAGAACGATGACTACAAGGACGATAACGCCCAAGACAACCCATCCAATAATATCTTCCAGCATTGTACTCAGTACATTCATGATCGTCCCCAGTGATAAGGTGATTGGGAACCAGAGACAAGCCTTTCACGGCGCCGGAAAAAGAAGATTATTCAAGGATTAGAGAGCCAACAACCCGGAGCTTGCCGCCTTCGAGATAGTGTAGTACGACCCGTGCATTGGGGGGGTAGACAAGCGCCTTCTCAAGAGAGAGGGTGATGCCCGGCATTCTCCAGTCGCCTTCTACAACCGCTTTTTCAAGGCGTGTGGGAAGGAACTGCATCCAGTGGCCGGCATAGAGCACCATGCCTTCTTTCAGGGGGGCAGGCCAGTACTTCACCAGTTGCGCTTTCCCGGTGATGGTCTCGGAAAACCGGAGAGTGGGATCGTTGGTGAGGACGTAGCCCCGGTCAAGGTCCTCGGATTCGATATTTTTTAAGGCCAGACCAACCCGGTCACCGGTCACTGCGGTCTCGGCGTCATCATCATGCTTCTGGATTGAGCGGACCTGGGCGGTTTTTGTTGTCGGGAGTACCTTGAGCATATCATGCTTCCTGATTAGCCCATGCGTCACGCACCCGAGAACTACAACACCGACACCCTTTACATTGAAGTGGTGATCGATCGGGATTGTCCCGTTGCCTCCACTTTCTTTTGTTTTCTGGTGCGCAGTCGCCTTCTGTGCTGCGTCCAGCAGTTTTTCCCGCAGGCCGACCATATCCTCTTCAATAACTTCGTAATGTTCGAGGACTGTTCCTTTTATGAGCGGAGCGATCTGATCCGGCGATATGTAATTCTTGAGAATCAGGTAGCCGGAACTCTTGTTCGCGCTCTGGAGCATCAGCACGCACTCCCCAAATGAGGCATTAATCTCGTCCACAACGAGGAGAATGCGATCGGCAAGGGAGACTGCATAAAACAACGAGGATAATTTTTCCGGGTACCGGGTCGGTTCGATAAACGTGACTGTAGCTTCGCCCTTTTTCAGGTTGTAGAAAGTAATATCGCTCGTTGTGCCCTTCTTCCCAAGATCCTTTGCATAATCGGGGGGGGCAAGAACTGCGACGGTGAGATTGGACATAATAGTATCCATTTATCCCGTAGCCTTATGAGGATTTATCCTCCTCATGCACCGGAGCCGGATTAGCGATCCAGATATAATAACAGGAGGCAAATCATAGTAAGTTGTTCTTCACATGAACCGGATGAATCTATGGAAACCATAAAAAATAACCGGCGGATTTTGCAGACGGGACTCCTCCTTATCGGATTATTGATCCTAGCATATGTAATCTACCGCTCGGACATCATCGAGAATTACCGGATGCTTTTATCGGTCAATATTCCTCTCCTCCTGCTTGCATTCGGAGTGTCGATAGGTACCCTTGCACTCAGGGTTTACCGCTGGAAATTCCTCAGCGAGAAGTATAATACCGCAATAAGCTGGCACGATTCCTCAATCGTCAGCATCGCAAGTCTGTTTTATGCCAATATCACTCCGGGAAAGATCGGGGACCTCTATAAAGCCTACTACATGCAGAGGCGATATGCCATGCGCTTCTTCACCGGGGTTTCCATGATTTTCTACGAACGGTTCTTCGAACTGATGATCCTCTTCCTTGCAGCTTTCGCGATGGTGTTTATCGATCTCAGGGGAATTACTGTTATCGTACTAGAAGTAACGGCGGTACTTCTCATCCTCCTCTTTTTCTTCTACTACAAGGCAGATTTCTTCCTCACGCTCATAGAAAAGTACTCTTCGAAGATCCCGGTTCTCAAGAAGATCCCTGCAGATTTCAAGATTCAAAAACTCCCGTTCCGGGACATCGTCGCCGTGTTTATCATCACGGTTTTTTCGCTCGGTTCGGAATTTGTGCGCTTCTGGATAGTTACAATGGCATTTGGGTATACGCTGAACCCCATCCTCCTCACGATTTTTTTCTGTCTCTCCATCATAGCAGGTCTTGCCTCCCAGATTCCACTCGGTGTAGGTGTTATGGAGGCATCTCTTGGTTACCTTCTCACCCTGCTCGGGGTTGCCTCAGCAGACGCTATAGCTATCGTCCTCACCGACCGGCTGATCTCGATGTATTTGGTCCTGATCTATGGATTCATCTTTGCAAAATTTGCTGAAGACCAGTGCAGTGGAGGACCTGAATGATATCCATTATCATACCCCTCTTCAATGAAGCTGAAAACGCCCGCCTCTACCCCGAAAGACTCTTTCCTGTTGCGGGACCGATCATCGAACGGTACGGTGAGACCTGCGAATATATTCTCGTGGACGACGGAAGCAGGGATACTACCCTCGCTGAGCTAAACAAGCTCAAGGAGATACAAAAAAACGTGGTGGTTGTCCCCCACGGCGCGAATAAGGGAATGGGGGTGGCAGTGAGAACAGGTCTCGCACATAGTAAAGGAGACCTGGTGATCATGATGGATTCCGATCTCACGTACCGTCCGGAAGATATCGAGAAACTATTGGCGGCATACAGGGAGACCGGGGCAGACTGTATTTCGGCATCCCCCTACCGGGGAAAAGACCTTGCAAAAGAGATCTCCTCCCCGTTCCGGCTCTTTATCAGTAAATCCGTTAATTTCCTTTACCGGGTGCTCCTGCAGGACGACCTCACCTGCGTGAGCGCCATTTTCCGTCTCTACAGGAAAGAGGCACTGGATGAGCTTATTCTGGAGAGCAATAATTTTGAGATCTGTGCCGAGATTATTGCAAAACTCATCCTCAATAGAAAAAATGTATATGAAGTGGGGGTACGGGTCTATACACGCGAGTATGGTGAATCCAAACTGAACGTGAGAAAAGAAATTTTCAACAATCTGCGAATTCTCTTTAAAATTCTCAAGGCAAAGTATCTCCGGCAGAAATGGCAGTAAACACAACTCTCATTTTACAGGAGGATCTTTCTCTTAAAAGTGAAGAGGGCGATTTCAATTTTAAAAGAAATAATTTCGGATATTTTCCCGTTTTCACAATATTTATATCCCTTTCCTCCCCTAAATACGAATGAATTGTTATCCAGCGGCAGTTATAAACAGGAAAAGATCACATCATGCACAAAGAAACAGTTTTAATCACAGGAGGGGCAGGATTTATCGGTAGTAATTTAACCGAATTCCTCCTCAAAAATGGACACCGGGTCATTGTTCTTGATGATCTGTCCAGAAGTACAACTGATAATATCCGGGCCTGCTACAACCATTCCCCTAATTTTTATTTTGTTAAAGGCTCGGTCATGGACTTCGATCTTGTCGATCGGCTTGTGAATAATGTCGATATGGTTTTCCATCTCGCAGCTCAGGTCCACTGGGAGGAATCAATTGACAACCCGGTACCAAGCTTCGAAGTTCACACCCGAGGTACCCAGAACGTGCTCGAAGCCGTCCGGAGAGGGATGGCAAGAAAGGATCCCCTCAAGCTGATGCTCTATGCATCCTCGTCTGAGGTGTACGGTACCGGCCAGTACATGCCCATGGACGAAAGCCATCCATTCAACCCCCAATCGCCCTATGCAGCAGGGAAAGCGGCAGCGGATCGACTTTGCTCATCTTATCACCACGTGTACAACCTTCCCATTATCATCCTCCGGCAGTTCAACACATACGGGCCGAACCAGAGGATGAAAGGATATTCGGCAGTCATTCCAAAATTTGTTTCACAGGTGGTGAATAATTGTCCCCCGACTATCTACGGTAATGGCGTGCAGACAAAAGATTTCCACTACATTGATGACCTCATTGCCGCTTATTCGCTGATTATCGATAAGTGGCAGGAACTGGACATGTTCGGCACTGCCATCAACTTCGGAACCGGTAAAGAGACAAGTATCAATGATCTGGCACAGATTATAATCGATACAGTTGCAAAGGAAACCGGCAGGGATCTCAAGGATATGGCCCCGATACACCTCCCGAAACGACCCGGTGAAGTTATGCGGTTTTCGGCAGATATTTCACTTGCCAAAAAGACGCTCGGGTTTACGCCAAAAACAGATATCAGAAAGGGAATTGCAAAATACGTGCGCTGGTACATCAAAGAAGGATTGTCAGTAACGTAATTTTTCTCCTTTGAAACTATTTTTGTTATTCGTCACAGCAGGGAGAGCGCTGCATCAATTATCCGTTCTGAACTCCCACCGTTCCCGAATAACGAGAGATTTGGTGGATTCCTCGGATCCTGATTTGTAGCCGCCCCGATAATCTTGTCCCGGTTGTCATCAACGAGGATGTTCCACCCATTCTCAATGGTCTCCATCCATTCAGTATTCGGCCTGAGGGTGATGCAGGGTATTGAGAGGAAGAAAGCCTGTTTTTGGGCACCGCCCGAATCCGTCAGGAGCTTTTCAGCATGAGCAATCAAACGCAGGAATTCAAAATATCCCTGAGGCGGGATTGGATGAACATTTTCCGGAAGGGTCAGGGAAAAATCCCGGATCCGCTGTTTTGTGCGGGGGTGAACCGGGAATATCACCGGAAACGGAAGGGCGGATACTGCATCAAGAATATTTTTTAACCGGGTTGGATCGTCAGTATTTGCCTCGCGGTGCAAGGTCAGGAGAAGATAGGGTTTTTTCCCGATTGCAAGTTCTGACAGGGTGCGAGAGCGCGGTTTTATCAGATGGCGATAACGGACAATTGAATCAAGCATTACATCCCCGGCAAGGAACACATTATCACAGATCCCGTTTTTATGCAGATTGTCAACACCCCGCTGCGTAGGTGAGAACAGGGCGTCAGAGATGTTATCGATGATGATCCGGTTGATCTCCTCAGGCATCGTCCGGTCAAAACTTCTCATCCCGGCTTCGAAATGGCCGACCTTTATCTTCGCTTTGTTCGCCGCGAGGGCAACACCAAGGGCGGTATTCGTGTCTCCGGTAACGAGGAGCATGTCGGGTTTCTCGGAGCGGAGGATGCATTCTGATTTTGTGATCATCTCTCCGATCTGCTCACCGGGAAGTTTTGAGCCGATCCCAAGATAATGGGTGGGGGTTGGCATATGCATCTCGTCAAAAAAGATTCTGTCCATTTCATAGTCATAGTGCTGGCCGGAATGGATGAAGATCGTCGCGATGTCCCGCCTCTTTAGTTCGCGGATGATCGGCTCTACCTGAATAAATTCCGGTCGTGTTCCAGCCGCAACAGCAATTTTCATATATTCAGCACCTTGTCAGTTCGGGAAGGTCTTTGATTACTCATGTTTCTTGGGCGGTACTCTATAATATTCCTTCAGTTTCGTAATTATCCCTCCCTGAGGTCGAAGCGTTAAGTACATTAACGTTATGAGAACGATGTACTCCAACGTGAAGAATAATAATGTAAGGTACCACCCTGATGATCCGGCCGGGTTCACATATTGCGTGTTGGTATAGGAGATTTTAAATATCAGCGGAAACTCGATATAGGCAAAAACCTGGCTTAGGTAAAACAATCCGATCTTGACAAGATCATCAGCAACCAGGAGCGCGAGAAGCGGGGTGAACCAGATAATATACTGGGGGCTGTGGAATTTTGTGAAAAAAACCAGACAGAATATGGCGCACAATACCAGTTTCAGGAATGTTTTTTCATTCTTTTCCCGCTCAGCAAAAGCGATATAGACGAGCAACAGAAGGATTGCCCCCATCAGGACATACATCACATCAGATACCAAACCAACGGAGATTCCCAGATGGAACACTTCGGAGACATAGGCGTAGAGGGTATAAGTGGCGGTATTCACGTAAACACCGACAGAGCCTCCCGTTGCAAACAGATAGGTACTCAGAGTCGCGGGACTGATGATGGCCAGGGGCACCAGCAGGACCAGGCAGAAAATAAGGAAGATCTTTCCGGCAGAGATCAGCTCCTCTTTAAGAGAGGTGGTTTTTGCATTGTACAGTACCATGAATGGCAGGGCAATTGCCGGAAATATCTTTGCAAAAAAACCGGCTGACGCGCCCACGTAACCACGGGAGCTCACACCATATATGGTGAACAGAATCGCAAGCATGAGGAGACATGTCGGGAACGCGTCTGACTTCGTGACAACAAAATATGCAGTTGAAAATGCAGTTGCATAGATGAGCCCCCCATAGAAGGCTGTTGTTGCATTATAGATCTTCAGCCCGATGAAATAGACAGAGAGGACAATGAGGATATCGCACACGATCATGAGGGCCTGGAATGAGAGCACAAATGCCATGCTGTTCCAAGTCAGCACCGCCGGAATAAACGCAAGAAGAATCGGGATGAATGTCAGGATCGGGTATGCAAATGGGTAATTAATATAGGGTAACTGTCCCTGGAGCAGGGGAGTGGCACTACTCAAGTACCCCTCGATATCGAATAAATCGATAAATGAGTGGAAAATGGTCGCAGTAATAATCACCACCACGAACTTCATCACAATCGTGGCAAGGATTAGGAGGGCGATGTGGCGTTTTATTGTATCCCCATCCGGGGCGTCAAATTGTATTCCCAGGAACCTGAAGGGCTTGTTTCCCCGTTTCCCCTTCCTCGTTACCGGTTCATTCGCGATCTTGTCTTTCTTACTCATGTCCCGTCTCCGTTTTCATGTGATCATAGCCTTAATGTTAAATAATCATTCCAGAATATTCCCCGTCTTCTCCTCAGAGTAACATCCGGGTCGTCACTTTCGTATCCAGGTAATACGCCTGTTGACAACAAAATTCCATCCGAACCCCAGCAGAATTCCGATAATATTTGCAATCCGGTAATCGATAGCCATACTGAACGTGAGAATGTTAAGTAGTGCAAAATTAATTATCGCCCCCCCTGCTGAGACCACCTCAAACAAAAGAAGCCGGTGCCATGTGCATGATAATTTCTGTGTCTTGTCACATTCCTTAAAGGTCCACAGATCATTCCAGATAAAATTATTCAATATTGCCAGCTCGATGGCAAAAACACTTGCAACGGGGATAGAAAAACCTGCATATTCCTTGAGGGATATGAGCACCCCCTGATTGATAATAATTCCGGATATCCCGACAATCCCGAACTTAAATACTCGTTTCCATTCCCGCCACGCAGCGCTCTGGCGATGGGTAAATGAGTACAGGGTAATATCCACAACCTGCTGTGCGTACTCAATGATAGTTTTGATTTTCAGCTTGCTTGAGCCGATCTCCCGATCACTGAACTCGAACGGTATCTCCTTATCGTGCTCCCAGATACCTTTCCCCAGCACTTCCAGGAGGATCTTGTATCCCCGGGGTTTCAGATGTGCCTGCGCCACTACCTGTTTCCTGATGGCAAAAAACCCGCTCACCGGATCGGTAATATCGGGAAAGAGAAGCCGCCCCAGAAATGTTGCCCCAAGGGAGATGACCCGCCGCTTGAGGGGCCATTTCCTTATCCCCCCGCCATCCATGTACCTGCTGCCGATGACAACATCGTTGCCGGCCCGGATTTCTTTGTACATTTTCGGGATGAGAGCCGGTGGATGGGAAAAATCAGCGTCGATAACAACAAAAATATCCGAGGATGCATGGAGAAATCCGTCAGCTACGGATTGCGAGAGCCCGTGGTCAGTGGTCCTGACAAGGAGGTTCACATTCGGCATCGACGCTTTCAGGTCGTTGACAATCGCGATGGTAGTATCCGGAGAATTATCATCCACAACAAGGATCTCGGCTTCGATCCCGGTGTGTTTGAGAACGGCATCCACTTCCGTGACAATATTCCGGATATTCGCCTCTTCCTTGAAAGTAGGAATAATCACCGTCAGGTCGTACATTTTTAATCCCGTTAATTCAGGCTGATACTCTCAGCGCGATAGACGATTCCGGTGCGTAGGGCTTTGTATTATTGTTCAGCCATGCAATTGCATCACCTTTCGGGTCTGCAGACATGATGTCGCCGGTGATGATGTAATAAATCGTATTGTTGGTCTTTTGGGCAGCGATCGCATCAAGATCTGCTGCGGTATATGCCCCGTATTCGAATGTCCGATCCGATGTATTGGAATAATAATAATTGAATGGCTGGGAAATGTATCCCGGGATTAATACGACGAAATCCCCGGGATTTGTCGCTTGCTGAACCTGACCTGCAAAACCTCTCCAGTCATCCTTGGTATAGCCGGAATACATATTCACTAGGACGGGTGCACCAACAATCACGACCAGCACCATCAGCCCGTATATGACAGCGGGGTTCCTGAACAAATTCCAGAGGGGTTTGTAGCAGAGTGCAATCCCGATAAAAAAGACAGGTGTAAGGAAGATGAGATACCGGGGCTCCATCGGGATCTTGTAGGAGAGGAAATAACTGATCACAAATGTCAGTACCGTAAGCGATACGAGAAACAGCCCCTTGTTCTTATCGATCAGAAATGCCTGGCAAATTCCAACGATAAACAATATCAGAAACAGTATCATGGCAAGATCGGAAAAGCCGGAGATCTGCTGGAAAGTCTCACTGATGATACCAAGACCCTGAATACCAAACGTTGGGGCAGAGGCAGTCCTCTTGGCGAAGAGTTGTATCGTTACAAGGATAAGAGGGAGACAGACAACTACGAACACGGCCCCTGCAATTATCATCGGTTTGATTGATCCGATATCCTTCCTCAATGATGTGAGTTTCACTGCAAGTGCATAGAGAACCAGTGCCCCGATGATGACAAGTGCATAAAAATGTGACCAGAAGGCCAGGGCTGAAAGGACACCGAACAGAACCCAGTCCTTTGTATCGTCGGTTTTGAGTGCCCGAAGGAAGAAGACCATCGCAAAGATGACGAAAAAGAGCATGACCGAGTATGCCCGTGCTTCCTGGGAGTAGTAGATAAGAAATGGCGAGAATGCACAGGCTGCGGCTGCAATAATACCAACATTCCGATCAACAAACTCTTTTCCTGCGCTATAGACAAGGGGTACGGTAAGGCCACCAAGCAGAGCCGGGATAAACCTGAGGATCACTTCATTATTGCCCAGAGCAAGCATCAGGTGTTCCATCCAGTAGAATAAGGGGGGATTGAATTCCCCGCTGGTTGTTGCCTGCCAGATACCGGGCAGCGTCATGGAGGCAAATGTATAGGTTGAGGCTTCATCGAGCCAGAGGGAATTGAAGCCAAGATGATAAAAGCGAAGGAAAAAACCGATAAGGGTCAGGCATGAAAGCAGTTGAACATACCTGCTGTTACGTATGATATTTTTTATATTTTCAACCGTGAAGTCCTGAAACATGAGGCGCGGGGAGACGAACCCATTGTCCAGATCACAGGTATCCTCTCCGGTTAATCGTTTTCTGTTTTCCCGATCCTCGCGTTTTTTCACCATAATGACCATGTACTATTTCGCAAATATTCTCATATAGTTATTGCAGGGCATTTTTTCTTAAGATTCTTCGGCTATTTTAAAAAAGGAGCGAATTCCGGCGTTTCATGGATCACGCATTTTCATAGGAGACTGAATAGCCACAAGAAGTGCTTCCCAGCTGTCAACTACAGCTGCCGATTGTTCTAACATGAGATTCACCTGTTCGTTGATGCCCACATGACGGAAATCGGTCCGGAGTGCAATCACCCGTTTTCCCTGTGCAAAGGCATACCCCATCTCCCATGCGGTACCCGAATCGGCATCGGCACCGTCAATGACTGCAACAACAATATCCGCATCCTCAAGGGCATTTTTATTAGCCGAAAATAACCTCCCCTGCTCTTCTTTTTTCCGCGTATTGCAATCATCGCCAGTTTCCTGTGGCAAGTAGACTTCGAACAGGTTTTTCCTCAGCAGATCAGCTACCTGCAGGTTGTAGGATCGTTCGGCATCCGAGAAGAGAGGTGCGGCAAGATATACCCGGTATCGAGCAAAGACGAGCGTATCGATCGCAGGAATATAAGGAAAGCGGGAGAGGAAAACCCCCCGCCCGTTTCGTCTGGGGGGTTCATCGTCCCTGTTTCCATACCAGGTACTGGTGACACCGCACGTTGGTGAGGAATTGACACCGATAATACAGAGTGGTGGGCCGCGCTTGACAATGATTTCCCGGACCTGTTCCTCCAGTTCATCCATAAGCCGGTAAAATGCCGGGGTATCCAGCCGTTCGAGAAATGTTCCCGGGATCCTGTCTGGTCCCAAATAGAGAGTCTCAGGACATGGCAGCGGGATTATTTCAATACCGAATGCATTGCACCGGGTTTTCACGCGCTCGAAGGCCTCAAGATCAGAAGGTCTTGTAATCCCGTCCGCCCGGAGCACCGGGTTGAGTATGCAGGGACTGCAGAGCACGTACATTATTACAGTGTGTGCACGCACAGATGATCAATGATCCCCCTGTACTCCTACCGGGATAACAGCTGTGATCCCCGTAAGTGTACGGTCAAGAAGCTGGAGAAGGCCGGATTTCTGAAGATCTTTTCCAGGATTTCCCAGATTCCGCGCAATACTTTACTACTCGATCCTACAGCCGAACAGGCTCTCTCCCCGGCGGACAGGTTTGTCAAATCCATTACCGTGCTGGACTGCTCATGGGTAGTGCTGGATACCGGTGCTGTACGTTCCTGGCGGATCCGGAGGGCACTCCCCTTCCTCGTGGCGGCAAACCCCGTCAACTTCGGCAAACCCTGTAAATTATCCTCAGTCGAGGCGCTTGCTGCTGCACTCTTCATTGTTGGCGAGAAAGAGCGGGCTGCAGAACTGCTCTCAAAAGTCAACTGGGGTATCCGGTTTCTCGAAGTAAACGAAGAACCACTCAGACTTTATGCAGGGGCAAAAGACAGCACGGAAGTTGTAAAGATACAAAATCTGTTCCTGTAAATCCACCGCTTTTCAGACAGCAGTGTTACGAGATTTTCTCTTATCTAAAAACCGATAAAAATTTTCCAGATTTTATCAGGGAAGGACAATGGTATTTTGTCCGTCTGCAGGTGAGTGTATCATCCATTTCATCGAGGCTCCCGCGACGATACAAAGGACTCCGATAACCCACGCATACACACCCCAGATCTTCACAAGGGCTATGGTGGAGAGTGCAGGGAATAACGCCATCAGTATGCTCAGGAAGAGGGTGAGCATACCGAAAAGGACGATCACGAGACGTGTTTTCCACACATCCGAGAGCGAGCACCCCACAATGATCAGGAGCACGCTGTTGATGATCGCGATAAAGGCCATGATGATGATGAGCGAGGTCTGGATAAGTCCCGGTATCATGATAGCAATCGAAGCAACAATGAGGGACAGGATACCTGCGAAGAATATAGGGAACTGGTATACGAGATCCTGTTTTACCGATATGGAGAACACGATCATGATCACACCGACTGCGAGGGCAAGGATGCCAAAGAGTGGAATGAACATGTCAAGAAACATGGGTGTCCAGAAAAAGGCATCAACACCCGATAAAAAAATGATAATACCTATAATGGAAATCTGCCACCACCGCACCGGTGTATCGGACATGTCCAGGGAGGGTAACTTCATATAATTGTTGTTCTTTTCCGGGACCATTTAAATATATGTTAAAAACACCGAAAACTACAGTTCTGAAGAGTCTGCAGATCATCCGGACTTTTCCTGAAATTCCACATAGTTTTTTCTGTCCAGACGCAATGTACGATTGTATGATCAAGGTTGCCATCAACGGATATGGTACCATCGGCAAGCGCGTGGCCGATGCAGTTGTTGCCCAGAAGGACATGAAAGTAATCGGGGTATCGAAGACACGCCCGAACGCGGAAGCTTTTGTGGCAAAACAGCGGGGATATCCATTGTATATCGCGGATATCTCCAAAAAAGCTGCTTTCGAAAAAGCAGGCCTTGAAGTTGCGGGATCCGTAGAGGAAATGTGCCGGGCTGCCGATGTTATCGTGGATGCAACACCGGGTGATGTCGGCGCAACGAATAAACCGCTCTATGAAAAAATTGGCGTCAAGGCTATCTGGCAGGGCGGGGAAGAACATGAACTGGCCGGATTTTCCTTCAACTCATCATGCAACTACAAGGATGCGATCGGCAGGAAGTTCGTCCGGGTCGTGTCCTGCAATACTACAGGGTTATGCCGCATTATCAACGAGATCGACAGGGAATTCGGGGTTGCCCATGTCCACGCAGTCATGGTGCGACGGGGATCCGATCCGGGCGAGATCAAGAAAGGCCCCATTGACGCCATAGTCCTTGATCCGGTAAGCGTTCCCAGCCACCACGGCCCCGACGTACTGAGTGTATTGCCTCATATCTCGATTACAACAATGGCAATGATCGTCCCGACAACGATGATGCATATGCACGCAATCAGGATCACGACAAAGAAGGCTGTGAACCGCGACGGGGTCATCGGGCTCATCAACAATCACCCCCGCCTTGGCCTGATCAAGAAGACCGCCGGGATCAGGAGCACCGCCGAGCTCAAGGAATTCGCCATGGATCTCGGGAGGCCACGTTCCGATCTCTACGAGAACTGCATTTTCGAGGATTCCATCTATGCAAAGGAGAACGAACTCTGTTTCTTCCAGGCAATCCACCAGGAAGCCGACGTGGTTGTGGAGAATGTTGATGCGATCCGGGCGATGATGAATGCAGAAAAAGACGGGGACAGATCCATTGCAACAACCAACGCCGCACTGAATTTCAAAACAATCCAGAATAACCATTAACACCCATTATCACCTATTATTTTCAATGGATGCGTACGAGCAGGTTTGCCGGAACACCGTCGAAGTCATTACAGAAGATGACCTACGGGCGCTTCTTGCACAGCCGCAAAAAAAGGTTTATGCCGGGTATGAGCCCAGCGGGGAGATCCACCTCGGCCACCTGGTGACGATCAACAAGCTCGTGGACCTCCAGGCTGCGGGTTTTGAAGTCACGGTGCTGCTTGCTGATCTCCATGCCTTCCTCAACCGCAAAGGAACAATGGAAAAGGTACACGAACTCGCGGAATATAACCGTCGCTGTTTTGAGGGGCTTGGGCTGAAGAACGTCCGGTACGTGCTTGGATCCGATCTCCAGCTCAACCGGGAGTACGAGCTGCTCGTGCTCCAGCTTTCCCAACAGATCACCCTGAACCGGGCAACCCGGAGCATGGATGAGGTGGGACGCCAGATGGATCACCCGACGGTCTCCCAGATGGTATACCCGATCATGCAGATGGCCGACATCGCTATGCTTGGTGTGGATGCAGCTGTCGGCGGTATCGACCAGCGCAAGATCCACATGCTGGCACGTGAACACCTTATCAATTTCGGGTACAAAGTGCCCGTCTGTATCCACACGCCCATCCTGAACGGGCTTGACGGCAAGAAGATGTCCTCGTCCCAGGGAAATTACATCTCGGTTGCAGACACCGAAGAAGATATCAAGAAGAAATGCCAGAAAGCATTCTGCCCGCCGGAAATTACGGAGAACCCAATCCTCCAGATCTTCCAGCACCACATCTTCCCCCGGCTTCCCGGGCTCATCATCCGCCGCCCGGAAAAATTCGGCGGGGACCGGGAGTTTATAAATTACGCGGAACTGGAAACCGCATACGGCAAGGCAGAGATTCACCCGCTCGATCTCAAGAAGGCGTGCGGGGAGTCCCTTGCTGAGATCCTTGCACCAGTCCGTGAGTATATCCATTGAAACGCAATATATCCTGTACTTGCCGGTGAAGATTACCTTGAGAAAAGAAACCAATATTGACAAACAACTGGATCGGTTCGATCAGCGCCTCGAAGAGATGGGTGTACGGATCCGGGATGCCGACCAGCTCAAGGTAAAGGAGGATGTTTTCGACGATATCACTCTTCTTTCTCTCTATAAACTCGTGCATAAGAAATGGCTCTCGGTCATAGGGGGATCAATAAGCACCGGCAAAGAGGCGAACGTCTTTTACGGTGAGCGTGACGATGTTGCCGTAGCCATAAAGATCTACCGGATCCGGACAGCGAATTTCACCACGATGAGTTCCTATATTGTGGGAGACCGCCGGTTTTCCCATGTGAAGAAGGCAAAGAAGGAGCTCATCTTTGCCTGGACCAAGAAAGAGTTCTCAAACCTTGTGCGTGCACGGGAGGCGGGTATTGCTGTGCCGGAGCCCCTTGTATGGAACCGTAATATTCTTATTATGACGTTCATGGGGGTGGGAGAGATCCCATTCCCCCAGCTACGAAATGCCGAGATGGACGACCCTGCCAGTGTATATGCCCGGATCCTCAGCGATATCGATATTCTCTACAACAAGGCTGACCTTGTTCATGCCGATCTGAGCGAGTTCAATATATTGTACGGCGACCAACCATATCTCATAGATATGGGCCAGTCAGTCACTCGCGATCACCCCCGCGCCCTCCCGTTTCTCATGAGGGACATCAGGAACATCAACCGGTTTTTCAGCAACCGTTGCGATGTGCAGAGCGATGTCGAAATTTTCAATGCCGTAACTGGCCTGAATACAGCAAAACCATGATACCTGAGCATCCCATGATGAGAGGTACCAGGTAATTCCGCAGGGGATTTGCGGATATCTAACCAGAGGTGAAACAAGCGATGATGCAGGAAGTAAAAATTTCCGGAACACGCGTTGGTGTCCTGATAGGGAAAAGCGGCGCTACAAAAAAAGAGCTTGAAACGAAGACGCACACCACGATATCCATTGACAGCAAGGAGGGAACGGTCAAAGTCGAAGCAACAGATGAGAATACCGTTCCACTCCTGAGGGCTGTAGAGATCATCAATGCAATCAACCGCGGGTTTTC
This sequence comes from Methanoregula sp., assembly GCF_049686655.1. Classification (GTDB taxonomy): domain Archaea; phylum Halobacteriota; class Methanomicrobia; order Methanomicrobiales; family Methanospirillaceae; genus Methanoregula. The sequence goes on along the minus strand of NZ_JBAVIG010000022.1, from coordinate 22,809 downwards.
CCCGGAGCGGGCATTTGAGATGATCGAGGATGAAGATCTTCTCCTCGAAGTGATCGATCTTGGCGGTATGGCAGACAGTCCCAAACAACTTGACCGGCTCAGGGGAAGAATCATAGGCAAGGATGGTCGTGCACGAGAACAGATCGAGGATATGACCGATGTTGAAATATCCGTGTTCGGTAAAACCGTCGCCTTGATCGGATACCCTGAGCAGCTCAAGACCGCCCGCGCTGCAGTCGATATGCTGATCGAGGGGGTCCCCCACGAGAACGTCTTCGCCTTCCTTGACCGGAAAAAGAAAGAGTCAAAGCAGGATCTGATCAGTTATTACTACTGAGTAGCCTCTGTGGATAAAATCCCAAACCAGAATATATGTGTTTTGCTACATTTCCTGTGGAAAATATGTCGTTTTATAGGTTAGTATTACACAAACGGACATGATTAACAGCGCATTTCAGTGGAATTAAAGGGGTTCGCAAAAGCGGTGCACAATGCAGATTGAGAACCTGCCGATTCCGGATAATCTTAAAGAGCGGTACCTTGCGGCAGGTATCCGGGAACTCTATCCGCCACAGGCCGAATGCGTAGATAAAGGGATTTTTTCCGGGAAAAACCTCCTTGTTTCGATCCCTACAGCGAGCGGCAAGACTCTTGTTGCCGAAATGGTGATGCACCGCCACATCGCAAATAAGGGTAAATGCCTCTATATTGTGCCGCTGAAAGCATTGGCCAGTGAGAAATTCGATGAGTTCAGCAACAAGGGTGTACGCGTAGGAATTGCTACCGGAGATTTTGACCGGCGGGATGATATGCTGGGCAGGAACGATATCATCGTTGCCACGAGCGAGAAAGTGGATTCCCTGCTGCGCAACGGTGCCAGCTGGATTTCGGATATCACTCTGCTTGTAATCGATGAAGTGCACCTGATCGATTCCCTGAATCGCGGACCGACACTCGAGATGGTGATCGCGAAGATGCGGTACCGCAACCCCTCCATGCAGGTGATAGGGCTCTCAGCAACCATCGGTAATCCCGGCACCCTTGCCGGTTGGCTGGAGGCAGCACTGGTTACCAGTACCTGGCGACCGGTCGATCTCCGCCAAGGTGTATTCTGTTCTGACACAATCCATTTCCGGGAAGGGGAACGCAAGGTAAAACAGGTATCGAAAAACTACGACGACCTCAACCTTTGTCTCGATACCATCGCAGAGGGCGGACAGTGCCTTGTCTTTGTTTCATCGCGCCGCAATGCTGAGGCCTTTGCAAAACGGGCTGCCGGTGCAATCAAGGATGATGATCCACTTCTCAAAGAGTATGCGGCACAGCTCGGCGGCATGGCCGATACAGAGATGGGGAAAAACCTTGCATTATGCGTATCCTGCGGTGCGGCTTTTCACCATGCCGGTCTGAGCCGCCAGGAGCGGGGCGTGGTGGAGGAGGGATTCCGGAAAGGGCTGATCAAATGTATCTCTTCCACCCCGACGCTCGCTGCCGGGCTTAACCTCCCGGCCCGCCGGGTGATTATCCGGGATTATCTCCGCTTCACCGCCGGGGAGGGGATGCAGCCGATCCCGGCAAGCGAGTACCACCAGATGGCGGGGAGGGCCGGAAGGCCACGGCTGGACCCGTACGGGGAGGCGGTACTTATCGCGAAAGACGAGGGGCAGATAGAAGAGCTGTTCGAGTGCTATATCGAGGCCGCGGCCGAGGAGATCCACTCCAGAATTGCCGAGCCGCATGCCCTTTATACCCACGTACTCTCTCTCATAGCCTCGGGATTCGCCAGAACCCGGGGGGAACTCACCAGCTTCATGGACAGGAGCTTCTATGTTCATGAGCACCGACAGGGACGCCTGATGCAGAAATCCGTGGATGCTGCGCTCAAATTCCTGGTCGCCTCCGAAATGATCCTTGAAATCGGCGAACATCTCGGATCAACGGAATTCGGAACCCTGGTTTCACGATTGTACATCGATCCGAGGAGTGCCGCCCTGATCGTTTCCAACCTTCGCAAACGCACAGAGTACACAGATATAGGCCTTCTTCATCTGATCTGCAGCACACCGGATATGCCCAAGCTCTATGTCCGGAACACGGACCGGCCTGCACTGGACCGTATGCTCGAAACTAACGAGCACGATCTCTGGCTTGCGATACCGGACGAGGAAGGGGAGGAGCTGGAGCTGTTTTACCGGGCACTCAAAACAGCAATGCTCCTTAGCGACTGGACCGATGAAATGCCCGATGCAAAGATCTGCGAGCGCTACTCGGTAGGGCCGGGTGATATCTATGGCATGGTGGAGAGTATAAACTGGCTGCTGCACGCGAGCCAGGAGCTTTCCCGGATGTTTGCCCCCGGTTTCAACCAGGCTATCCGCGAGTTCGAAATCTGCATGAAGAACGGGATCCGTCGCGAACTTCTGCCCTTGGTTAAACTCCGGGGTATCGGGCGGGTCCGTGCAAGACGTCTCTTCAACAACAGCATCACATCTCCGGAATCAGTTCTATCGGCAGGAATTGAAACCGTGACAAGGATTATCGGAAAGGGGATCGCTGAACAGATATTTACCCAGCTGGGGCGTTCCGGAAAATCTCCTGCCGTGCCATCAAGTGAAGATAATATTTCGGGGCAGTCAACACTCTCCCGGTTCAGGTGATTACATGAAGGGACACACCCAACCCACAGATATCAGAGCCGCCCGGTGCCTGATTGGGGACAAGCAGGCTTTTTTGGCACGTCTCCAGTGTATTGGAAGGGAACGTGGCACCCGGATCATTTGCTTCAATGCTGACATGATGGCAGGCAGACGACATGTCGAATCCGCGGTGCGTTTTGCCCGGCGTTCCTGGGAGGGGGGGGGCGCCATTGCCAACACGTTTGAGATGGAGGTGCTCCTGTACGCGGCCGGCTCACGCCAATGTAACGTAGCTTTGAAATTCGGCATTCATGATGGGGAAAACAATCTCTATATCTGTTGTGAACCCGGCGGGAATGATAACGTATGGATTGCGCTCTCTGCCCTGCTTGAGTACGCCGACCCGGAGATCTTTGAAACCATCGATCAGAAGAAAAAGGAGCATCTTATCGATCTGTTCGACATAACATCCCTGGAGTTGGGATCCATTGATACCGGTACAACTATCACAGATCTGGTCCTGGAACGGGTTGCACTTCAGCAGGTACTTCGTTAAATAGCCGGTATTATTGCTATTTTAAAAAATGCTCTTGAGAGAGATCCAGTTGTTCTTTTGAGATCACATAATTTTTTGCGTTTATGAGTGTGCCACGCTCGTACCATAAAATCTGGTGGCAGGTGGGGGTCACTTGGGTACATTTAACCAGCAAAACCTGACCCAATGACCCCAGTACTTCACTAATTTCAGAATGGATCAATAACGCCAAATTTTCCTGCACACCCCAATCCGGATTCTGGTCCATAATGGCCTCCGGGTGCCTGATCGGGTACCAGACGATACAAAGTCCGACCAAAAAAACACCCCTTACAGAACACCGCTAAAGGGAAAATATAGCGCCCCGCAATTTGACCGGTTTTTGAGTTTTCGCCACAAATCGCGGGGATAATTTCCGTGGTGGACAACAGGGTTCTATTTTTGTGTTCACCACCGGACCCTGAGGGGAAAATACGCCCGTTTCGGCCCCGGATTGAGGGGCGAGACCGTATGTATGAGGGCAGGGCGGTTTTGTCTTATAAAGGATGGGATAATTTAGAGAAGTACTGGATCCCGGGATACAACCACTCAATTATGGCAGATTTACGGCAGAGTGTTCATTCCATGGGAGCGCCAGGAGCCGCAGGAAGTCCGGGCGGCAATTATCAAATGTACCCATGCGACCCCCCCCCATCAATACCAACCACTGTAAACTCCAGTCATCACCGTAAATCCGGCCAAAACTGGCACGGAACCGGAGAGGGTCGGGTGGGGTCGCACGGGTACATTTGAGTGTGGGATAATCTCATGATCCACTCAGATTCTGTAGCAGGGTGGACGTATGTCCCGGATCGATAGCCTGTGGGCAAACTGTGGGCAAAACCGCTTCGATGGCTGATGGCTTCTCTGCTTCGTAGCTCCCGGAAACCCACTCGGCCTTTGAGGGCAAGCCCACTCACGTCCGTCCTTGCTGAAACAACGATTGGTACCTCCCCGGGTTTTGCGTCACTCGTTCACGGTATCGAGCTCTGAATAGTGATTGGTTCGCTGCGGGGAATCGGTCGTCGCAATTACGAGAACGAATTGGTGAAGGATCAGGACTCTTCGAAGACCCCTGCTAGTTCTTTGAATGATTCATCGCTCCGGGATTCAACATGCCGAAGTCCTCATGTGCGTATATTACAAAAAATTGCTCTGTAGAAATCATTTTTTTCGAAGAGACGATGCCCCGAGTCAAATGGCAGGTAATACATCGTCATCGCAACTGGGGGATGCAATAGCGGCGGGGGCAAAGCCCAAAAGAGCGTCAGCGATTATGAGGTTTTCTACAGAGCACAAAAATTAATGATTTCGACACGGCAAAAAAATTCAGAAGATCAATTTTAAAAGATTCTGTCTGAATTTCAAGCTTTTTCTGTTTACGGTTTTGGGAGATTTGCATGAGACAGGATGTGGGCGATCGCCGGCACGATCAGCTCTTTTGTTGCGAGAGTTACGGCAGGTGTTGATCCAGGAATACAGAAAACAGCGGTCCCATAGGAGATTCCGGCAATTGCACGGGACAACATCGAAGAGAGTCCTACCTGTCCGAAACTTTTCATCCGGAATAATTCGCCGAAGCCATCAAGCTTCTTTTCAAGAAGGGGAAAGATTGCTTCGATTGTGCAATCATCGTGTGTAAGGCCGGTTCCGCCATTGAATATGATGCAATTTGCATTTTTTGTTGCTATGAATAATTCATTTCTTATCCTTTCCAAATTGTCAGGAACGATTGTATAGTAAGTTACGGGAATGGTATTTTCTTTAAGAATTTCTGCTATTGCTTTTCCGCTGAGATCATTCTCTTTTACCCGTGTACTGGATACTGTTATGATGGCAGCAGTAATTCCAATTGTTCGTTCATGAGCGTGACTCATAATAAACATGTCATCCGTGATATATTTAGAGAGTTCCTTGGCTTATCGGTAAGAATCCTTCAATTATTTCAGGAACAAATTTCAGGAACAATTGTGATAAAAGCAACTGTGACGAGTATGGCGGGGGGCCCTTTATTTCGTGTGGAAGTATTTTCTCCCCGATCTTTTTCTTCTATCCGAACCCAGCCCCATGTGGGTTTGTTTATTCTCAAAACTTTTTGCAAACCAAACGCTATTTCGATTGTTATATATACTATTGAAAATAAATTTATAAATGGCTTTCCTGAAAATAAAAAAAAATAGAACAAGGGTATCCTTGTACCAGTTCCACACGAAACAAAGGGGTCGGGGCCTTCGTCACAGTAAAAACTTTGTTCAGTCAATAAACAAAATTTATGATAATCAGTCCAGAAATAACCATCTATGAAAAAACGGGGCAAATAAAAAATGTCCCTGCAAAAATAGTATAATTTATCGGTATTTTCAATTTTAAACCAATTAAAATGGTATTTCCACACGAAACAATGGGGTTTATAATCCGAATGGACCGATCGTTTTTTAGTCTCGTCGCACTAATTCTCAGCTCCACAGTGTAACTATGCCCGATACAGAAGATCCATCAACAGGACTATTCAAAAAATACCTTATCAATAACCGGATATTCAGGGACAGGGAAGTTCTGAGGCATTCTTATCGCCCCCAGATCCTGCCCCATCGTAAACCTCAGATTGATGAAGTGGCCTCTATTCTCGCCCCCTCTCTCAGGAACGAAACCCCCTCAAATATCCTCATTTATGGTAAGACCGGCACAGGTAAAACCGCATGCGTCCGCTATGTTGGTTCGGAGCTGGAAAAAGCCAGCAGCAATATGGGAACCATCTGCAGGATTGTCCACCTGAACTGCGAAGTCATTGATACCCAGTACCGGGTACTTGCCCAGATTGCAAAGTGCCTTGATGTTGTTGATGAAGTCTCCAGCGATAAAACGCGAACTCACATCCCGATGACCGGGTGGCCAACTGATCAGGTGTATGCTGAGCTGAAAAACCAGCTGGAAGCCGGCGGTGGCGTGCTCGTCATCGTACTGGATGAGATCGATAAGCTGGTCAAAAAGAGTGGTGACGATACGCTTTACAATCTCACGCGTATCAATACCGATCTCAAAAATTCAAAAGTCAGCATCATCGGGATATCCAATGATCTGAGTTTCAAGGATTTTCTCGATCCGCGGGTCCTGTCATCTCTTTCGGAAGAAGAAATTGTGTTCCCGCCGTACAATGCTCCCCAGCTGGTCGATATCCTTGCACAGCGCGCAGACGGTGCGTTCGTACAGGGTGCAATCGCAGAAGGCGTCATTCCCCTGTGCGCCGCCCTGGCGGCCCAGGAACACGGGGACGCCCGGCGGGCACTGGACCTGTTCAGGATATCCGGGGAACTTGCCGATCGCGACGACTCATCTCAAGTCAGTGAAGAACACGTCAAGCAAGCTCAGGCAAAGATCGAGACCGACAGCATGATAGAATGCATTGCGACCCTTCCTACGCAGAGCAAGCTGATTCTCTATTCGATGCTTATCCTGGAGCAGCTAGGCCAGAATATCTTTACGAGCGGGGAAGTCTCACGTATATATCAGGATATCGCCCCGTCAGTCCAGCTCGATGTGCTGACCCATCGCCGTATCACTGACCTGATCTCGGAGCTGAACATGCTTGGTGTGATCAATACGCGGGTGGTGAGCCGCGGGCGGTACGGCAGGACGAAAGAGATGTGGTTCGATGCAAACACGGGAAAGATCCGTGAAGTGGTGCTCAAGGACCCGCGTCTGAACGAACTCAAAGACCTTGACGTGTCCCAGATGGAAGCAAAGTGGATGAAGACCTGGTTCAGGTGATACAGGATGGATGAAAAGGACCTCGACCTCCTCCGTATTCTTGAGGAGAACAGCAGGCTGTCAGCAGAAGAGATCGCAATGATGACGAACCTTGGGAAAGCCGAGGTTGAAGACCGTATCCGGGCACTCGAAGTCGCCCAGGTGATCAAACGTTATTCAACGGTCATCAACTGGGAGCGGGCCGGAAACGGTGAGGTCTCGGCTATCATCGAACTCAAGGTCAGCCCCGAACGCGATTTCGGATACGATCGGATTGCCGAGCGGCTTTCACGTTTCAGGCAGGTCAGGAGCCTGCGCCTCATCACTGGTACCTACGATCTCCAGCTAACTGTCACCGGCAAAAACATGCAGGAAGTGTCGCGTTTTGTCTCGGAACACGTAGCGCCGATGGACCGGATCCGCGAGACCGCGACACACATCATCATGAAGTCATACAAGGAAAACGGCAACGCATTTTTTGAGCAGCCAGAAACGGAACGCCTCCCCTATTGCCCGTAAGGTGTCACCATGCGCAACTTCACCTCAGTACGTGCACAGGAGATTCCGCCTTCAGGAATCCGGAAGTTTTTCGATCTTGTGCTCACCATGGAGGATGTGATCTCCCTTGGCGTCGGCGAACCGGATTTCCGCACTCCCTGGAATATCTGTGAATCGAGTATCTACGCGATCGAGCAGGGCGTAACCTCCTACACTTCAAATAAAGGGCTCCAGACACTGCGTGATGCACTCTCCCGCTACCTTGCTCAGCATTACAATCTGAACTACAGCAGCGATCACGAGATCATTATCACCAGCGGCGTATCGGAAGCCTTGGACATTGCCATCAGGGCCATCGTTGATCCCGGTGATGAAGTCCTGGTTGCCCAGCCGGGATATGTCTCGTATGGCCCGTGTGTCACTCTTGCAGGGGGTAAACCCGTCCCGGTCCGGTGCGTGGAAAAAGACCACTTCAAACTGAACCCCGACACCCTGGCAGAACAGATCACAAAAAAATCAAAGGCGCTGATCATCAACTTCCCGAACAATCCTACGGGAGCCGTCATGACCGAGAGCGACTTGAAAGCAGTTGCAGACCTGATCATAGATCACGATCTCCTGCTCATCAGTGACGAAGTCTATGCCGAACTCACGTACGAGACCCGGCACTGTGCTGCCGCAACGGTCGGCGCTCTCCGGGAGCGGACGATCACGCTCAACGGCTTTTCGAAGGCTTATGCAATGACCGGCTGGCGGATCGGCTATCTCTGCGCCCCGAGGGAGCTCTGCGATGCCGCCCTGAAGATTCACCAGTACGTAATGCTCTGTGCACCGGTAATGGGCCAGGTCGGTGCCGTCGAGGCGCTGCGATCCGCTGAGGAGGAAAAAAACAGCATGGTCAACGAGTATCGCCTCAGGCGAAACATGTTTGTGGCAGGGCTCAACCGGATCGGTCTCCCATGCCATGTGCCCGAAGGTGCATTCTATGCCTTCCCCTCCGTGGAAAAGACTGGTCTTTCCGATGTGGAATTTGCCGAGCGTCTCCTCAAGGAGCAGCGGGTAGCCGTGGTACCGGGCAGCGTCTTCGGGTCCGGTGGCGAAGGACACCTGCGGTGCGCCTATGCAGTGTCCCGGAAAGAACTTAACGAAGCATTACTCAGGATGGAAGCATTCCTCAATACCCTCTGATCCGATACATCACAATCAACAACCTGTTTTCCGTTTCCCTTCCTGCTGCGGCGGGCGGGGGATAGTTTATTGTGGAACTCGACCAATACTACATGATACTTCAATGAGCTGTACAATCATCGTTGGTGGATTTTTTGGGGATGAGGGAAAAGGCAAGGTTGTTGCCCATATTGCCTATAAGGACAAACCCGTAATCATCTCCCGCGGCGGTGTGGGTCCGAATGCCGGACACACTGTCCAGGTCGGGGATCACAAATATGGTGTCCGTATGGTCCCGTCCGGTTTTGTATACAAGGACGCAAAACTCTGCATTGGGAGCGGTGTTCTGGTCGACCCGAGGGTCCTGAAGCAGGAAGTCGAGATGCTGGGCGTCAGAGGCCGGGTCTTTGTCGACAAGCGCTGCGGTATCATCACTGAAGATCATATAGCCCGTGACAAGGGGAGCGCCCACCTCGCAAAAAAAATCGGCAGCACCGGTTCCGGTTGCGGGCCGGCGAATTCCGATCGCGTAATGAGACTCTCCCCGCAGGCAAAGGACATCCCGGAACTTGCGGAATATCTGCTTGACGTCCCTCAAGCTATCGATGATGCCCTCAAAAAGAAGGAAACGGTCCTGCTCGAGGGCACCCAGGGCTTTGGCATCTCGTTGTACTATGGGACCTATCCCTTTGTGACAAGCAAGGACACCTCAGCGTCGCAGATTGCTGCAGATAACGGTGTCGGGCCAACCAAAATCGACGACGTCATCGTGGTCTTCAAAGCCTACCCGACACGGGTCGGTGAAGGGCCGTTCAGCACGGAAATGCCAATCGCTACATCGGATGCAATGGGTATCCAGGAGTTCGGAACCGTCACCCATCGCCAGCGCCGTGTTGGCGGGTGGGATGGGGAGATGGCACAGTATTCCGCCATGATCAACGGGTGCACGCAGGCTGCAATCACCGGAATAGATAACGTCGATAAAGCCTGCTTTGGTGCAACTGAGTATGCAAAACTGACCAAAAAGGCAAAGGACTTTATCAGACAGGCCGAGGAAGACATCGGAAGCCCGGTCACGCTCATCTCCACCGGCCCCGAAGTGACCCAGATCATCGATTTGAGGGATGAACTGGTATGAAGCGCTCACTCATGGATATCCTCTGCTGCCCGGTGTGCAAAGGAGATCTTGTGCTTCATATAGACTCAGAAAACGATAAGGAGATCCTTGAAGGCAGTCTGAACTGTGCTGCCTGCAGGGTGGATTATCCCATTCACGAGGGCATCCCCAATCTCCTGCCACCCACCCATAAATCATAAGAGGCAAAGGATGGATCTCCCGTTACCTGTCATGATGCTGGTGTCTGCCGGTAAAGGGGAAAATGAAGGCACCTACGAAGTGTACCTCAACCGTAGCGGAATAAACTCCATTGATCTGCCCCGGGAGAAGATCATCGCGGAGATCGGGGGCAGCCTGCGGATGCGTTTTCTAAACCGGGGAGCGCCAATCCATATTACCATCACCACCTCAAACGCCAGCATGTACTCCGATTTTTTCCATGAGAACATGTATGTGGTAGATGAATCGGTGCTCACCCTCCCTATCAGGAAAGAGAGTCAGGAAGGCCTCTTTGATCTGGAGATCATTTCAGGGTATGGTGGGATGAAGTCCCAGCTGCAGGTAACGGTCATTCAACCACCGGTCCTTCGGCCGGTGGCTCCGGAAGAATTCCCCCTCCAGCCTGTTGCCCGAGGCCGGCCCCATCTCCTGATGATCATGATGGGTATTGCACTCATCATGTACTGCACCTGGCTCTATACAAGAATTGAATTCCTCAATATTGCCTCATTTATCACACTTATCATCGGGGCTCTTTACACATGGTACCGCCAGCAGTAACGCTCGTAGCAGTCGTTCTCTGTTGTGCGCTTGTCGTGGACCGGTTGATCGGTGACCCCCACTCCCGGTATCACCCGGTTGCCCTCCTTGGATCCTTTATCGGGCTCTGGGGAAAACCGGCATACTATCCCGTCAGATTCCAGCGGATTGCAGGTGTCCTGTTATGGGTACTCACCGTCTTCCTGTTTACCCTGCCGTTCATTCTTTTCACTGCACTGGCACCGTGTTTTCTCTACCTATTAGTGGCGCCATTCCTGCTCAAATGCTGTTTTGCCTGGCGCTCGCTCGAAGAGCACACCCTTGCCGTAGTATCTGCCCTGAATGAGGACGTTGAAACCGGCAGGGAGAAAGTCCGGTTGCTTGTGTCCCGGAATACAGCGGAGCTTGACCGGGATCAGATCCTCTCGGCAGGCTACGAGTCCATGACCGAAAACCTCACGGACAGCATCATCTCGCCGCTTTTCTGGTTCTCCCTCTTTGGTCTCGCTGGCGCAGCGGCCTGCCGGGCAATCAACACTATGGATGCGATGCTCGGGTACCACGATGAGCGCGAGCGGATCGGGTGGTGGCCCGCACGCACAGATGATATTCTCAATTATATCCCGGCCCGGATCACCGTTCTCCTGCTACTCATCTGGTTTGCCGGCCGGGGGACAGCTTCCCATGCATGGCAGGTGATGTGCCGCGACAGTCTCAAGCGCCCCGGGTTCAATGGCGGGATCGTGATGGCTGCGATGGCAGGCGGGACAGGCATCCGGTTTGAAAAGCCGGGAGTGTATACCATTGGTGACGGCACCCGGACACTCGACGAAGGGGGTTCCGACATTATCAGGGCGACCCGGGCGGTCACCCTGATGTATGCAATAATTGCCTGTTGCGTACTCTTTTTATTGGGAGCGACGATCAATAATATTGGCATATGAAACTGGAAGAACTGAGATTTGGCACTGAGCTTCTCAAGCGCGGCTTTGCATCCATGCAGAAGGGGGGCGTCATTATGGATGTAGTGAATGCCGAACAGGCGAAAATCGCCGAGGAAGCCGGGGCAGTCGCAGTCATGTCGCTTGAGCGCGTGCCTTCCGATATCAGGAAAGCGGGCGGTGTTGCCCGCATGGCCGACCCTGAGAAGGTTATCGAGATCATCGAGGCGGTCTCCATCCCGGTCATGGGCAAGGTCCGGATCGGTCACTTTGTAGAAGCCCAGGTGCTGGAAGTCCTCGGCGTAGACATGATCGATGAGAGTGAAGTCCTGACCCCCGCGGACGAGCAATACCATATCGATAAGAAACAGTTCAAGGTCCCCTTTGTCTGCGGTGCCCGCGATCTCGGCGAAGCGCTCCGCAGGATCAATGAAGGCGCGGCAATGATCCGGACCAAAGGTGAGGCCGGCACTGGCAATGTAGTCGAAGCAGTCCGGCACATGCGCACAATCATGGGCGAGATCCGGATGCTGCGGGGCCTCGACAAGCAGGAGATGGCAGATTATGCCCGCGAGATCGAAGCCACTGCGGACCTCGTCTTTGAATGTGCTGAGCGCGGCCGGCTGCCGGTCGTGAACTTCTCGGCCGGTGGCATCGCCACCCCCTCGGATGCAGCTATGATGATGCAGCTGGGTGCTGACGGTGTCTTCGTGGGATCAGGGATCTTCAAGTCCTCGAGCCCCGAACGGATGGCGAAAGCAATCGTGGAAGCGGTCAACCACTTCGATGATCCAAACGTGATCGCGAAAGTCAGCAACGGCCTTGGCGACGCAATGCCCGGGCTCGATATCCACAAGCTCAGGGACGACGAGGTGCTCCAGACCCGTGGACGCTAAGATCGGCGTTCTGGCACTCCAGGGGAACGTGAGCGAACATATCGATGCGTTCCTGCTGGCCCTTGAACGGATGGGCCACGGGTCGTCATCCGAGGTCTTTGAGGTCCGGAGCCCGGCAGATCTCACAGACTGCCACGCCTTTGCCATTCCCGGCGGGGAGTCCACGACCATCTCCCGCCTCATTGACAAGAACGGGCTCTACGAGCCGATCCGTAGCTTCAATGGTGGCATCTTTGCTACCTGCGCAGGCATGGTACTATTGGCAAATACAGTTGACGATCCACGGATCCACCCGCTCGGGCTCATCGAGATGGCAGTTGACCGGAATGCGTTTGGCAGGCAACGGGAATCGTTTGAAGCCGATCTTGCGGTTGAAGGCCTGCAGGGGGATCCCTTCCATGCAGTCTTCATCAGGGCACCTGTTGTCACCTCAGTCGGAACGGGTGTCAGGGTCCTTGCCCGTGTCGATCAGGGAATTGTTGCCCTCGAGCACGGAAAGCACGTGGCGTTCTCGTTTCACCCGGAACTGGGTGATGATACCCGGCTTCACGAACGGTTCCTGCAAAAACTCGGGATCACCCGGCAGAAAAAATAATTTTCACATTTTTCAGGAACCGGATTTCGACCGGTTCGAAATGCAGGGAAAGAACACCTGTATCATTTGCCCCGGGCACAACTTTCTTAAGCTGAAATGCCCGATTGGAAACGGTTTTTAACTTAAGGATACCACTCAAAAGAGAAGATTCAACCGGCGGGCAGGACCCCAGCCTACATTTTAAAAAAATGGGAATAAGATATACCACTCTGCTGTGGAAATTCATATACAGCCAAAGGAACAATCCGGGATACTCATGAGTGCATCACCTATTGTCGACAGCATTCTCTCCGCACGCTACCTCCGGAAAGGGGAACGGTCGTTTGAGGATATCTGTCACCGTGTTGCATCAGCCCTTGCTGATGACAAAGTGGAAGAAGAACGCTTTTTTGAGGCCATGCAGTCACTGCGCTTCCTGCCCAATTCCCCGACCCTGATGAACGCCGGCACCGAACTCGGCCAGCTCTCCGCCTGCTTCACGCTACCGGTCACTGATTCGATCGATGGTATCTTCGATGCCATGAAACAAGGTGCAATCATCCACAAGACCGGCGGGGGAACCGGGTATAATTTTTCGCACCTCCGGCCGGAGGGCTCACCTGTCCAGTCGACCGACGGGGTGGCATCAGGCCCCGTATCATTCATGCGGGTTTTCAATGCCGCGACCGAGGTGATCAAGCAGGGAGGCCGCCGTCGAGGGGCGAACATGGGGATCCTCGATGTCTGGCACCCTGACATCCTCCCCTTCATCAATGCAAAGACCAAGGAAGGCGAGTTCTCCAACTTCAACATTTCCGTTATGGTCAATGACAAGTTCATGGACCTCGTCTCCCGCAAGCAGTTTGAGACCGTCTGGATCACCCATCCGCACACCGGGGAAACGGTTACGGTTGGCCAGATCTGGACCGGGATCGTTGATGGGATCTGGAAGAACGGCGAGCCGGGCATCCTGTTCTTTGATGAGATCAACCGACGGAACCCGACTCCGCAGCTCGGCGAGATCGACACCACCAATCCCTGCGGGGAGCAGCCGCTGCTCCCGTACGAGAGCTGCGTGCTCGGCAGCATCAACCTCGCAGCCTGCGTGAACAATGGTGTTCTTGACGAGAACAAACTCCGGGAGACTGCACGCATGGCCACCCGGTTCCTCGATTTCGTCATCGAGCGGAATGTTTTCCCCATCCCGCAGATCGGCGATGCAACACGGAGGACCCGGAAGATCGGCCTTGGGCTCATGGGCGTCCACGATGCCCTCCTGATGGCTGGCCTTGCCTATGACTCGGCCGTAGGCCGGGCCTGGTGCGAGCAGATCATGCAGGTCGTAACCGAGACTGCTGTCGACGAATCGCGCCGGCGTGCCGAAAAGATGGGCCCGTTCCCGGCATGGCAGGGAAGCATCTGGAAGGAATTCCCGGTCAGGAACGCGGCCATGACCACAATTGCCCCCACGGGCACAATCTCCCTCCTCGCCGGGTGCTCGAGCGGGATCGAACCGATCTTCTCGTTTGCTTACACCCGGAAGAATACCGTGGGCAAGACCTTTGTGATCGTAAACCCGGTCTTCCGGGACCGGCTGAAGAGCACTCTTTCCGGCCACGGGCTCACCGGTGCAGAGCTGCAGAAGAAATGTGATGAGGTCCTGGCCCATGTCCACGAGACCGGGACGGTGCAGGACCTGCACTGGCTCCCGCAGGAATTCCGATCGCTTTTCAAGACAGCACTGGACATCAGCTGGAAGGACCATATCCTGATGCAGGCCGCGTTCCAGAAACATGTCCATGCCTCCATCAGCAAGACCATCAACATGCCGTCTTCAGCGACCAAGGACGACTGTGCAGAAGCCCTCCTCATGGCCTGGTCCTTGAAACTCAAGGGTATCACCATCTACCGGACCGGCAGCAGGGAAGATGTGGTACTCTCCCTCAAGGAGACCGCTCCCAGGCCGGCGCCCTTCCCTGAAGCTGTGCCGGTTGCCGGCAGGAATGCGCCGGAGAAGATCCCTTCCCTCTCGATAGACCGGCCCCGGGAACTGTCCGGCAGGACCTATCTCTGCCAGTCCGGGTGCTGCCGGCTCTACGTGACTGTGAACCTCCATGAAGGAAAACCAATGGAGATCTTTATCAGGACTGTCGGGAGCGGGGGCTGCGACGCAAACAGCAGCGCGCTCGGCCGTGCAATCAGTACCGGGCTCCAGAATGGAGTTCCTTATCAGAAATTCGTCAAGCAGTTTGCCAAGGTCAACTGTATATCCGCCATCAAGAACCCGTCATCGGAAGGCCATTCTTGTGCCGATGTTGTGGGGCGCTGCATCGAGCTCTCGGCAAAGAACCAGAGCATCACGACCCTGAGGGACTGGGACTTACGCGAGGTGGGAAAGCACGCCTGCCCGGAATGCAACGAGCCTCTGGACTTTGGCGAAGGCTGCAACAAGGGGATCTGCAAGAACTGCGGCTGGACAGGCTGCAGTTGATATCAGGCAACCTTTCGTTTTGGAAAGGGCTCCTCGGGCGAGGGAACCTGTCCCGGTATCCGGAAGGAAAGCGTTACGGTTCCGATTCATCAAGCGTATTGTCGAGAGGATAGAGCTGGAATTGTGCCGTCACATAGAGGTGTCGCTCATCTTCCGGGTTCCCCCGTGTCGCGACGATTTTCCCGATAAAGACCGTGTGATCACCGGTCTCGAACTCGCTGATCACTTGGCACTCGAACGCAACTGCAGCCCCGTCAATAGTCGGCGGCCTGACTTTTTCGGATTTGATGAATGAGAGGCCGGACGTTTTTATCTTGTCGCTGTTCCGGCCAGTCGTTGTGCCACAGATCCATGCCCCTTTCTTCTGGTCGGGACCAGGATAGTTGATGACGAACTCCCGGTTCTTCTGAATCCCGGCATGGGAGTACCGGCTGTGGTCGATGGAAATGAGCATAAGGAACGGCTCAAAAGAGGTCCGTATCACCCATGAGACACCGAGGGCATTGGGCTTTCCCTGTTCATCCATGCTCGTGACCACCGTGTATACCATCGGTGCAGAGCGGGCAAACGCTTCGTTTTGGGAGAGTGTCTTCATCATAGCTGCCACGTCCGGATAGTAGTCAGGATCAGGTATCGATAAGGATTGCGGTAGTATGCACTGGCCCTCCGGGAAGTGGATGTCCGAAGAATTTTCCCGGCTGGAATCACAGGGGAACCCGCGGTAGTGTTATGTTGACAAATCCTGTCGTTATCCCAAGTTATAAAACGTGAAAAAGAGAGGGATCGTATATGCCTGGTTTGAAAACCCTTCTTTTTGTCTATAACACAGACAGCGGGGTGCTGCAGGCCCTCAGGGACTATTCCGCCGGTACGGCAGTTGGCTCCCGGACAGACATCTGCCCGCTCTGCGCGATTACCCACAGCCCGGTTGGGATGAAGAAAGAGTGGAAGCGTTTCATCAAGGATCTGGGGGTTCCGTCGCGGTTTTTGGACAGGAATGCATTCTCTTCGGAGTTCGGGAACCACAAGACTACCTTTCCTGTTGTGCTTGTCCAGGAAGGAACCGGACTGGCGGTCTTCATCAGCACTGAAGAACTCAACCGGTGCAGGGATCTCAATGACCTTATTCTCCTTATGAAAGAACGGCTTTAAAGAGCTAGTCAGAACTGCAGGGCCTCTTATTAGATTTCCGTTGAGAAACACCAGAGAACCCTAATTGAGAAAAAGAAGGACCGGAAACAGGGTGCGCCCGTGAGGTACCACCCGCGCTCAGGTTCTGCAGCACATTCAGGAAGGGTTTGTAACCCTTCCCATAAAGAGGACCGTGCCGGTATTGTTATCCCGGATCAGGAAGACGAACGGGTGATCTGCCCGGAATACCGGGACCGGGCCCTCCCCCCGGACTGCCGCCATATTCATGACAACACCAGTTGCTGCCGCTGCTTCCGTACCGTCCTCGTTCACATCCACATACGCTTTGTGGACCACGTCATTGATCAGGAGATCCTGTCTTCCGTCCATTCCGGAGAAGTCCGCCGAACTGGTAAACGCGGTCGGCATCCCCATCGCTCCGAGGACTGCAGGGAGCGAGTACTGGGTCCCAAGCTGGAATTTCGGGAAGAATACCTTAACCCGCTGGGTCGAAGCAGACTGCTCTAGGACAGAGAGATTTTCCGGGCTGAGATACTGGTCAGCGGCACTCAGGGTATCTCCCTTGGGAAGGAGGACGATCATGGACAGGCCTGCCCCGCTGCTGTGGGCATACGGCATCTCCAGCATCTGCACATCCCCGTTCTCGGTATAAGGGTATCTGGCATCATCATCCGTTCTCTGCATCATTTTGACGGTGGTTGTAGTATCGGAAGACACCCGGAACCCGGCATCCTGCGTCATGTTCGCATCGAACTGCCTCACCCATGTACCTTTAAAGTACACCGCATTCGTGATCACGAGCCGGGTCAGGGAAGTGACAGAACCCGGTGGCAGGAGATCCTGTATCTTATTGTTCGTCTTCTCCCCGACCCAGCTGTTGATCGCGAGGCGGGAGTTGTCCGGCTGACCGGTAAAGTCGAGGTTGGTGACATTGGCTGAATACCATTGTCCGGCAATGCCGGTGTATTCCGGAAGGAACGCAAACGTCTTTTCCGCCCAGAGAGCATTTGCTGTATCCAGGCTGTAACCGGAATCCCTGCTGTTAATTACTCCGTTGATGGAAGCAAATCCCTGCCTCCGGATCGTGTCATCGGCAGGGAAATGGAAGACCGACCTGATCTCATCGGCAGTTGTCCCGCGGGCGCCCTCATAGGTAATAGCCAGGGCGGACGAGATGGAATACGGGGAGAAGAAGATATTTCCCCCGGAAGCGCCCGGCCTGTTTGCCAGCTGTTGGTAGAGATCGTATGAGAACTGGTTGTCTGCCTCACTTACACCCGTAGTGTTTCCCGGTGCGGGGGATATAACGACAGATGACTGGGTGGGTAATGGTGGGATTATCTCCCCGTTGGCTCCCGGAGTGCCGGTGCATCCTGCCAGTGATATCCCGAGAACCAGGAGGAAGGAGCATACCAGCAGCGCCAGCGCAGTGTTTTCCATGGGGAAAAATTGCAGCCCGGTGGTGTTAAATCTGGCGATAAATGCGGGTTTTTTCGCAGGTATGAAAAATGGGAGGAATACAAGCGTTTCCGGTATGAAAAACCGGGACTACCAGTCTTTCACCATCGCCTCGGCCTTCAGATTCCCGGGCATCAGTTCAATGGCGTACCGTAGCGCAGTCCGGGGCATCACTCTCTTGTTTTTCATAACATAGGTGAAGATCTCCTGCGTGTGCTTCCGGCTCACTTCCTTCAGCAGCCAGCCATAGCCTTTCTGTACCATATCGTCCCCGTCTATCAGCAGCAGGTCCGCAATGTCCATGGCCTCGGAGAGGAACTTCCCGTGTTTGGCCGGGACGATGAGCGAGACTGCTGCTGCACGGCGCATCCACCGGTTCTCCGACTGCGTCCAGCGTTTCAGTTCGTCTACGTATTCCGGATATTGTTCGATGAAGTCGCCCATCGTATGGTTGCAGAACCCGTCGCACGATGCCCAGTTGGTGATGTAGGTCTCGATCCAGCGCCGGAACACCGCGAGGTCTTCCCGCTCATATTGTCCGGAGAGGGCATAGGTCCAGTTCGAGACAATGAAGGATTCCTCGATGTGCCCTGACCGGTAGAGTTCCTCGCAGAGCACGAAGATCTCCTGCTTGTCCCGTATCCCGATCTCTTTCCAGTACTTTTTCGCTATTCTCATGACTGTCGGAGTTTTCACGCCGTAGCATGCGATATCCTCTTTGAAAAACCGCTTTGAGGTTCTTTGGATCTCCGGATCTGCCAGAGCTTCAAGTTCCTGCCG
This sequence comes from Methanoregula sp., assembly GCF_049686655.1. GTDB lineage: Archaea > Halobacteriota > Methanomicrobia > Methanomicrobiales > Methanospirillaceae > Methanoregula. The sequence continues at coordinate 4,019 of NZ_JBAVIG010000022.1, read as the reverse complement.
GATGTGTGCGATGACCGGGTCCATGAAAAAAGATGGGGACCTGAGGGGGATAAAGGGATGCCGCATGCGGGGGGGGAAGCTGCATCCTGCTGCGTTCAGGTCTCCTCTGCAGGTCAGTTTTCTTTATTCTGAATGGCGATGGTCTGCTTGATGATCTCGTGCTTTTCAAGCGTCGCATCGAGTAGCTCATCGTATACTACCGGCAGCCTGCTGCGCAGTATCTTCACGCCCTCTTCGGTGATGCCGCCCCGGGTCGCTACACGGCTGATAATCGTCTCGAAACCTGTATCTTTTGAGGTAAGGAGCCACGCGGTTCCGATCAGGGTATGCCGGACAAGGTACTCCGCAAGGGCCGGAGGGACGCCCTCCTTCCGCACTGCGGCGGCGGCATATTCCTGCATCATGGCAGCAAACAGTGCTGGTGCACAGCTGGTGAGATCCGAGTACACTTCGATATGCTTCTCCTCGATCTCCACGGGCGTCCCGATTGCCGAGAAGAGCGAGAAGATGAGTTCCTTGTCTTCCGGTGTAACCCAGCTGCCCCATGCCACAAGCGAGATTCCCGAGTGCTCTTCCGCTGTTACGCTGGGGATGATCCTGGCGCACCGTGCGCCCGGCACCGACCATGCGGCAAGGTCAGCAAGTGTCACGCAGCTGGCGATCGAGATAAGAAGGGTGTTCTTTGAAAGCACGTCATGGATCCCTGCAAGCACCCCATGGACATCGAGGGGCCTGACACATATAAACAGTACCTCAGCATCCCGTGCCACATCACAGTCCGAATCTTTTACGGTAATGCCTGTATCGGTGGCAAGGGCCCGTGCGGATGCCCCCGTCTTACTGCACGCTGAGATATCCTGCGGTGCGGCAACACCTGTCCGGATGAAGTGCCTGATCAGCATGCTGCCCATGGAACCCGTGCCGATAAACCCGTAGCGTGTCATGTTCTCTTAATCGTGGGAAGTACAGGAGAATAAAAGGTAGGATCCCGATGAATGCCAGGCGCGATAAAAAACGACTGCGTAATTCTTCGACAGGTGAATAATCCCGATTCCCGAAGGTTATCAGTTCTTTTTCCGGCCTTTTGCAGGGCACTGGTATGAAGAACCATCTATATTTACGCCCTCCTCGATCCCGAGATAGTGTGCTCCCCAGGTACAAAGAGCCTGCAGGATTGGGATGAGGGTTCTGCCAAACTCTGTAATCGAATATTCCACCCTGGGCGGCACTTCGGGATAGACGGTCCGGGTAATAACCCCGTCATTCTCGAGCTCGCGGAGCTGTTTTGTCAGCATCTTGGCGTTGACTCCAGGCAGCCCCCTCTGCAGTTCGCCAAAGCGCATCACGTTGTCTCCGAGAGCCCAGAGGATAAGTGGCTTCCATTTGCCGCCTATCACATCCAGTGCCGCCTCGACCGGGCAGTGATAGGTCTTACCGTTCTTGGTATAGGTCATGGTTACCTCAATGAAAGCTTGTTACTTTATTAACTGTATTTCTTATATATTCACTTAAGGCAGATTTTATCTTAATGGTTCAGTGCGCCCTTACAGAAGAATAGTATGTATGCCTCCTGCTTATGGCTTCCTGTCAGGATCTTCTGCATGTCGGGAGGAGTGAGGAAAACATGGAAAAGAAACAGATCGGACCGAATTTTTTCATCCCGATGCCGGTGATCCTCGTGGGAACACAGGTTGCGGGGAAGGACAACTTCATGACCGTGGGCTGGTGCGCACGGGCGAACGCGAACCCGCCGATGATCCTCTGCGGGATCGGGAACCATCACTATACCCCGAAGGGTATTGCAGAGACAAAGACTTTCTCGGTGAATATCCCGTCTTCATCCCTCCTGGAGAAGACCGATTACTGCGGGATGGTATCTGGTGAGAAGACCGACAAGTCACGGGTCTTCGACGTGTTCTACGGTTCGCTGAAAACAGCCCCGATGATCAAAGACTGCCCGGTCACCTTGGAGTGTCGGCTTGTCCAGACCGTCCCGCTGCCGACCAACACGCTCTTCATCGGCGAGATTGCAGGAGCATATGCGGATGGCAGGGTGATCACGGAAGGAAAGCCCGACTTCCCGGAGATCGATCCGCTCTTCCTGACCATGCCGGACAACCGGTACTGGAAACTCGGGAAGTACGCCGGAGATGCGTGGAGTGCCGGGAAGAATCTGATAATGGTGTGATGAAATGACGAAGGTTGTTGCATTTAACGGCAGCCCGCGGCCGGAAGGGAACACCAGGATCCTGATCGGTCAGGTGCTGCAGGAACTCGAAAAGGAAGGTATCACCACGGAACTCGTTCAGGTCGGCGGAAAGAAGATCCGCGGGTGCACCGCGTGCATGAAATGCTTCGAGAACCGGGACAAGCGGTGTATTATCGATGACGATATCGTGAACGATTGTATCGGGAAGATGGCGGAGGCTGACGGGATCATCCTTGGCTCCCCGGTCTATTTCACGGATATTACGGCCGAGATGAAGGCATTGGTCGACCGGGCCGGTTTCGTCTCAATGGCAAACGGGGGTCTGTTCCGGCGCAAGGTAGGATCCGCAGCCATCGCGGTCCGGCGTGCCGGGGCCATGCATACGCTCGACTCGCTCCTCCATTTCCTGCTGATCAGCGGGATGGTGGTTCCGGGCCTGCCACCCATCGGGGTCGGGAGAAATATCGGTGATGTGATGAATGATGACGAGGGCATGGCCTGGGCACGGGATACCGGTAAGAGCATGGCATGGCTGCTGGAGCTGATGAAAAAACAGGACGGTTCCGTTAAAAAAATGAAAAAACACTGAAAACGGACCAGAATACACCATTGGAAAACCATCATGACCACGATACTTGTTGACCAGGATCTCTGCACCCGGTGCGGGATCTGCTCTGTCGTCTGCCCGATGTCCATCGTTGATCCGGCGGATGAGAACACCCTTCCCGGAGTGCAGGAAGCAAAAGCCGGCATGTGTATCCAGTGCGGCCATTGCGAAATCTCCTGCCCGTCTCAGGCACTCCTTCTTAACGTCAGGCCCGATGAGAAAGTGCCCCTGCCGGGCAGTGCCGGCACCATTGCTGCCGATGATATGGCTTACTACCTGAAGAAGCGCCGGTCCGTGCGGCACTTCACGAAAGATCCCGTGCCAAGGGAGAAGATTGGGCAGGTGCTTGACATCGCCCGGTACGCGGCATCAGGAGGCAACGGCCAGCCGGTGCAGTGGATCGTTGTTCATGACCCGGAAAAAGTCAGAAAGATCGCAGGGCTGACTATCGGGTGGATGAAGACCCTTGCAGATTCCAATCACCCGATGAGCGGCTATGTGCCGGGGCTGCTCAAAGCGTGGGAAGAGGGACACGACGTTGTCTGCCGGGGCGCCCCGCATCTGCTCTTCGCTACTATACCGGAGGGCAACCCGGTTGCATCCGTTGATGCCATCATCGCCCTCACGCATTTCGATGTCGCGGCACCGGCGTTTGGCATCGGCACCTGCTGGGCAGGATTTCTCGCCATGGCCTCTACGTCCTATGAACCGCTGCAGAAGGAACTTGATATCCCTGCAGGACGGAAATCCGCGTACGCGATGATGTTTGGTTACCCCCAGTACAAGGTCTACGGAATCCCACGACGGAAACCCCTTGAGGTGACGTGGCAGTAAGCCTGCACGGAGAAAACAGGAGAACACGAGAATGAACGTTATTGCAATCAACGGAAGCCCGCGAAAGAAATGGAATACGGCAACCCTGCTCCGGCACGCCCTTGACGGCGCTGCCTCTGAGGGAGCCGAGACAGAACTCATCAATCTCTATGATCTGGATTTCAAGGGATGCACCAGTTGCTTTGCCTGCAAACTGAAAGGCGGGAAGAGTTACGGGAAGTGTGCCATGCTGGATGAACTAACGCCCGTCCTTGAAAAGATAGAAGCAGTGGACGCTCTCATCCTCGGCTCACCGATCTATTTCGGCAACGTGACCGGGGAGATGCGGTGTTTCATGGAACGGCTGCTCTTCCCGTACCTCACCTACAC